>NZ_CP147243.1:695582-1391165 GCF_037198285.1 Haladaptatus sp. DJG-WS-42
TCGGCGGCAGCGAAATCGCCTTCCAGACCGCCCGCCTGCTCGAAGCCCGCGGCTTTCACCCGCGACTCATCGAAGACCGAGAGGCGCGCGCGCTCGACCTCGCTGAGAAACTGCCGAACACCACGGTCATGCAGTCAGACCCGACCGACATCGAGTTTCTCACTCGTGAGATGGTCGGGGAGGCCGACATCGTCATCGCTGGTCTCGAATCCGACGAACGCAACCTGCTCGCCTCGCTGCTCGCAAAGCGCCTTGGCGCGAAACGCACGGTTGCCATCGTCGATGCGGGCGAGTACGTCGACCTGTTCGAAGCCGTTGGCGTGGACGTGGCCGTAAATCCTCGAGAAGCGACCGCAGAGGAGATTACGCGCTTTACCCGCGACGAGCAAGCAGAGAACGTCGCGCTCATCGAATCAGATCGTGCGGAGGTGCTCGAATTCGAAATCAAAGCAGAGAGCGTGCTCGCGGGTCGCCCGATTCAAGAGTCCGTCGCAGACCTCCCCGAAGGCGTCGTCATCGGCGCGGTGACCCGCGACAACCGCATGATTACCCCGCGCGGGGACACCGTCATCGAAGTGAACGACCACGTTGTCCTGTTCGTTGACCACGATGCAATCGACGCGGTGACCGCGAGCGTATGAAACGGCGCGTAAACTGGTGGACGAGTGTCAGCCTGACCGGCACCGTCATCAAGTACCTCTCGGTCGCGCTGTTGCTCCCGCTGTTCGTCGCACTCGTAGACAGGGAGGGCATCATGACGTTCGTCGCCACCATCGCCATCACGCTCACCGTTGGTGTGGCCTTAGAGCGCTTCGAACGCGACGACGAGTTGGGCTTTCGTGAAGGCTTCTTGATGGTCGCACTGACGTGGTTCGGCGTCGCCGTCATCGGGACGATTCCGTACCTCATCGCGGGCTACGGCACCGAGTCCATGCTCGCAAACCCCGTGAACGCGCTGTTCGAGTCGATGAGCGGGTTTACGACAACCGGAGCGACGGTGATGGGCGACTTCACGATTCACTCGCGCGCCATCCTCATCTGGCGACAGTTGACGCAGTGGCTTGGTGGCATGGGAATCGTCGTCCTCGCCGTCGCGATTCTCCCCGAACTCTCGGTCGGGGGCGCACAGCTCATGGACGCGGAAGCGCCCGGCCCCGGCCTCGAAAAGCTCACCCCGCGAATCGCAGAGACGGCGCGGGCGCTCTGGGGGGCGTATCTCGGCTTCACCGTCCTCGAAATCGTGTTGCTCTACGGGCTACATCTGGGCGGGATGGCCCCGAACATGGACGCATACAACGCCGTCGCCCACGCGCTCACGACGATGCCGACGGGCGGCTTCTCCCCCGAAGCCCGCAGCATCGAAACGTTCTCTGCGGCCGTCCAGTGGGTCATCATCCCCTTCATGGTCGTGGCGGGCACGAACTTCGCGCTGTTCTGGCACGTCCTCACGGGGGAACCCAAGCAGTTATTCGAAGACAGCGAGTTTCGCGCCTATCTCGGCGCGATGGCCGTGCTCTCTGCGGTAATTGCTGGCTTGCTCTTTACGGGTGCGGGCATCGGAACTATCGCCGGACAGGTGCCCCCAATCATCGGTGAGGCGGAAGATTCGCTTCGCCACGCCACCTTCCAAATCGTCTCGATTGTGACGACGACGGGCTACGCTTCGATGGACTTCAACACGTGGAGTGCGCCCACCCAGTACCTCCTGCTGTTCGCCATGTTCATCGGCGGCAGCGCGGGGTCGACGGGTGGGGCAGTCAAAATCGTCCGCTGGCTCGTCATCCTCAAATCGCTCCGCCGTGAGCTGTTTACGACCGTCCATCCGGAAGCCATCTCACCGGTGCGCCTCGGCGGCCGGGCGGTCGATGAGCGCGCGATTCGTGGCATCTACGCCTTCACGCTGCTGTACGTGCTCATCTTCTTTTCCGGCGTGCTGTTCATCCTCGTGGACATGACGCGCGTCCAAGATTCGCTGTCGGTGCTCGAAGTCATGAGCGCCGTCGCCGCGACGCTCGGGAACGTCGGGCCGGGCTTTGGCGCGGCCGGACCGATGAACAACTACCTCGTGTTCACCCAAGAGAGCAAGCTCTTTATGGTGTTCTTGATGTGGGTTGGGCGACTGGAAATCTTCCCCGTGTTCGTCCTGCTCACGTCTACGTACTGGCGGAGTTAGGGGTTCAGCCCGTAAATCGCCGCCCGCACGAACACGAGGATGGGGATGATTTCTAAGCGCCCGACCCACATGTTGAGAATGAGCATCCCCTCTGCAAGGCGTGGCATCGTCGGCCCGGTGATACCGGTCGAAAGTCCGACGTTGCCCTGTGCGCTCGCAACCTCAAACAGCGCGTCTGCGTAGGTGAAGTCGGGGCCAGCGAGGTTCGTGAGTAAGACGCTCCCGACGATGAGCAAGATGAGCCAAAGGAGGGTGACGATGGCCGCCTCTGCGAACTCGCGCTCCATCTCATTGCGGTGGAGCGTCCGGCCATCCATCTTGAGCGTGACGACGGCGTTCGCCGGGAGGAATACGCGTCTGAACTGCCAGCGAATCCCGCGGCCAATCGTGTAGCCGCGGATGATTTTGATGCCACCGACCGTACTGCCTGCGGCCCCGCCCATCGTCATCGCCCCGGAGAGGATGACCTTCCCGCCCGCAGACCACGTCCCGATGGGGGCGGACTGAAAGCCCGTGCAGGTGAGCGCGCTGATGAACTGGAACGTCGAATCGCGAAGCGAAAGCGCAGGCGCGAGCGTGGCGAGGTTCTGGATCGTGAGCGCGACGACGCCGAGACCGAACAGGATGAACAGCCAGCGCGTCTGGAGGTCGGACACAAAGTGGCGCAGGTCGCGTTCTGTGAGGACGAGGTAGTGGATGGGGAAGGCAATCGCGCCGATCGCCATTATCGGCAGGAGCACGACTTCGATGAGCGGGGAGTCGTAGGTCCCAATCGAGTTGTCGGTGACCGAAAAACCGCCGGTCGAAAGGCCCGTCATCGCGTGATTTATCGCCTGCCACGCGACTTCCGTCGTCGGGAGCGCGCTGCCGTAGTCAGAGAGGCGAATCGCCATGAACAAGAGCGCAATCGAGAGAAGCGTGTAGCCGAGGAACATCTTCCAGACGGTTCTGACCGTCGAGACGACACTCGGGTGGATTTTCTCCTCGCGGGTCTCGCTCTGGTAGAGCGCGTAGCTTCCACTGCCGGGGCGGGCGAGAATCGAGACGGTGAGGACGATGACGCCCACGCCGCCGACCCACTGGATAAGTGACCGCCACCAGAGCAGTGCCTTTGGCATGGTCGGTTCGTGAACCGCCATCGTCAGGCCGCTGCCCGTCCAGCCGCTCATCGACTCGAAAAAGGCGTGCAGCGGCGACCGGAAGTGGGCGAGGCTGGAGCCGTAATCGACACCCGCAGGGACGTAACTCGCCGCAACGGAGTGGGGCACGAGGTACGCGGCGAACAGGAAGGGCAACGCGCCGAAAATCGCGGTCGCGAACCACCCGGCGGCGGCGATGACCATCCCGTGTTTCATCCGCGGGGCGGGCGCGTCGTCGAACAGCTTCCGGGCGAGGCCACCAGTCCCGGCGGTAATCGCGGCCGCGAGGACGAACGCCCCGGCGACGTAGAGTTCTCCGAACGCAAGCGCCACGCCCGCAGAGAGGGCGAGTAAGGCTGCTTCCATCAACACCAGCGCGCCAACGTCGCGGAAGATGGTGGCGAGGTCGGTGGGTACGATGCCGTCGCGGGTTCGATATACCATTTCAGTTGCGGTCCTCGTAGTGGCCAAAGATATCGGTTACCTCCGGTGTTGCGCCCTCCCCCGAATACACGGTCAGCAGGTCGCCCGCTTCGAGTCGCGTGCTCCCGCGGGGCGTAATCGGATGGCCCTCGCCGTTTCGCTCGATGGCCACGATGAGCATTTCCGCCGAGAGTAAGCCCGCCGCGTCGGCTTCCTGCAGCGTCTTACCGTCGATTGGCGAGTCCTCTTTGACAATGATTTCGAATACTTCAGCCTCGTCACCGATGCGCATGTAATCGACGATTGCCGGGCGTTTGACTGAGCGATAGAGGTACTCTGCGATGAGCCGCTGTGGATTTTCCATCGTGTTCACGCCAATCTGCCGGAAGATGTCCATGTGGTCTGGGTTGTGCACGACCGAGACGATTTTCGGGATGGACAGTTCCTGAGAGAGGAGACAGACCATGATGTTGGTCGCATCCTGGTCGGTCGTGCTGATGAGCGCGTCTGCGCGGTCTGCGCCCGCATCGAGAAGCGTGTCTTTGACCGTGGCATCGTCGTGGATGACGAGACAGTCGAACGACGAGGCAACGAGTTCTGCCTTTGCTTCGTCACGTTCGATGACGACGACCTCATTTCCCCCCGAAGTCGCAATCTGAATCAGCGGCGTACCAATGTCACCAGCACCAACGATGACGATATACATCTGGAATCGGGGTTATCTTCGGGATGTTGAAAGTGTGTCGTTTCTCAGATTTGCGTGACCCATGCCGTGTAATCCCCAGACTGGTCATAGACGGTACAGAATGCCACGTCGATGAACTCGGCAACACGTTCGGGGTCGGTTCGTGCTTCGATGCGAACGTTCGTCCCGTCTGCTTCTTCGGGGCGGGTGAGGTCGTCGATTTTGTACGCCGGATAGTCCGTGAGGAGAGATTTCAGGCGGTCGAGTTCGGCAGCGGTGCAGTCGAGGTTGAGCGTGCCTGTCGCAAACTGAACCCACGGAGACGGCTTTTCTCCCACGGCCTCGGCTTCGATGGTCAGAAACGGGCTCTCGCGGTGCTCGTGGGCGGCAATCGCATCGACAAAAAGCGCCTGGCGCCCGTCGGCAGTGTCGGCGGCGAATCGCGTCATGCGGACGGCTTCGTGGTGGAAGCCTAAAAGCGAGGGGGCCACAAAACGGGCGAACCTTCGCCCGTTTCCATACGCCTTTTAGGGCTGGCCTCAAATTCTCGGCTATGAGTCAGCCGCACATCCTGTTGCTCGGCGCACCGGGCGCTGGTAAAGGCACCCAGAGCAGTCGAATCGTGGAGTCGTTCGGCGTCGAACACGTCACGACAGGTGACGCACTGCGCGCCAACAAGGATATGGAGACGGAGTACGGCACGCCTCGGTCGTTCATGGAAGCCGGTGAACTCGTCCCCGACCCGGTTGTGAACGCCATCGTCGAAGAGGCGCTCACGAGCGCAGACGGCTTCGTGTTAGACGGCTACCCACGCAACATAGAGCAGGCCGAAGAACTCGACGGCATGACAAGCCTCGACCTCGTTGCCTACCTCAACGTTGACGAAGAAGAACTCGTTGCTCGCCTGACCGGCCGCCGCGTGTGCAGCGAGTGTGGCACGAATTTCCACGTCAAGTTCAACCAGCCCGCAGTAGAGGGCGTCTGTGACGAGTGTGGCAGCGACCTCATCCAGCGCGACGACGACACCGAAGAAACCGTCCGCGAGCGCCTGCGCGTCTTCCGTGAGAACACGGAACCGGTCATCGAATTCTACCGCGAGCGCGACCAGCTCGTCGAAATCGATGGCGAGGGCACACCCGATGAAGTCTGGACAACCCTGAACGCCGCCATCGAAGACGCACAGTAAGCGACTTTTCTCCCGGCACAACGCCGGTTTTCCAGCGCGCGAAGAGTAAAAGGTTGATTAACAGCTAGTGCCAAGAGAGGTCAATGGCACGGACAGCGGAAAAAGTGACCGCACTCGTCAATCAAGACGGGTCGATGGCCGACGCCCTCAACGTCGTCCTCGAACACGCCCAGAACGGGGATGGCTCCGTTGCGTGGGGCGATGTGAAAGGCGAAATCACGAGTGGCGAGTGGGGTCGTCTCATCGAGAAGGGCATCCTCATCGAGGGTGATGGCGACGGCTTCGTCGTGAACAACCCAGACCAGGTGCGCGCGGCGCTCGATGACACCACCCCGGGCACGAAAAGCCGGTCGCGGTCGAAGAAATCGAACAGCAGCGACACAGATTCGAGTTGGTCTTCGTACGACAAGGCCGCAGCCCTCATCACCGTCGGGCTGTTCGCAGGGTACTCCTACGGCCCGGTGCGCGACATCATCGGCGGCGGGATGAACGTCCTCCTTGGCCCGCTTGAATCGATGTTACCGTTCTACGTCGTCGTGATGGTGCTCGCACTCTTTACCGGGCTGTACTCCACGCTCTTGCAGGCGAATCTCATGGACATGGAGAAGATGGGCGAATATCAGTCTGCGATGAAGGAGATTCAAGAGCGGCGCAAGGCCGCCCAAGAGCGCGGCGACGACGACGAACTCGAACGCATCCAAGAAGAACAGATGGAAGCCATGGGTGACAACCTCGGTATGTTCAAAGAGCAGTTCCGCCCGATGGTGTGGATCATGCTGCTCACCATCCCAGTGTTCCTCTGGATGTACTGGATGCTGCTGACCCGCGGTGACGTGATTACACCGAACCAAATCACCATGCCGCTCATCGGGACGGTCGGCTGGGAAGAGGGTGTCCTCGGCCCATTGCAGGCGTGGATTCTCTGGTACTTCGTCTGCTCGGTGAGCTTCACCCAGATTATCCGTAAATCGCTCAACATCCAGACGACGCCGACGTAACGAACTTCTTTTTACTCCCTCGCTCGGAGGGTGTATATGCTAATTACCGTCTCCGGACCTGCCGGAAGCGGCAAGAGTACCACCGCAAAGGCGCTCGCCGAGTCACTCGGCTACGAGCACATCAGCGGTGGCGACCTCTTTCGCTCTCTCGCAGCAGAACGTGGACTGACGCCGCTCGAACTCAACAAGCAGGCAGAAGAAGACGAGCAAATCGACCGCGACTTAGACCGCAGGCTGCGCGACATCGCCCGCGAGAACGACGACGTGGTGCTCGAATCGCGCCTCGCTGGCTGGCTCGCAGGCGAGTACGCAGACCTCCGCCTTTGGCTCGACGCGCCACTGCACGTCAGAGCCGCACGGATTGCAGACCGCGAGGGCAAACCCGTAGAGCAGGCGCGAAAGGAAACCCGCGCGCGCTCAAGCAGTGAGGCCCAGCGGTATCAAGCGTACTACGGCATCGACATCACCAACCTCTCTATCTACGACCTGAACGTCAACACGGCGCGCTGGAGCCCGGAAAGCGCGCTCGCCATCGTCCGAACCGCGGCCGAAGAGTACACCGCAGCGGACGACGAAGGGACGGTCGAGATAACCATCGACTACCAGTTCTAATGCTCGAACGCGGCCCACCCGAAGATCGACGCCCCACAGACCGTCTGCAGTTCGGGGTCATCAACCTCGACAAACAGCCCGGCCCCTCGGCCCATCAGGTGACCGGCTGGGTACGCGACTTGGCCGGGGTCGACCAGGCCGCCCACTCGGGAACGCTCGACCCGAAAGTCACGGGCTGTCTGCCGATTTTGCTCGGCGACGCCACGCGCATGGCCCAGGTGTTCTTAGAAGGCCACAAGGAGTACGTCGCGGTGCTCGAACTCCACGGCCGCGCGCCCGCTGACCTGGAAGCAACAGTGAAGGAGTTCGTCGGCCCGATTTACCAGAAACCGCCGCGTAAGAGCGCCGTAGTTCGCCGCCTGCGCGTGCGAGAGATTTACGAAATCGACGTGCTCGAAGTCACCGAGCGCCAAGCCCTGCTCCGGATTCGCTGTGAGAGCGGCACCTACATCCGGAAGCTGTGTCACGACATCGGCCTCGCGCTCGGAACTGGCGGGCACATGGGGCACCTCCGACGGACGGCCACGACGCCGTTTGACGATTCGACCATGGTGACGCTCCACGACTTCGCAGACGCGCTTGCCTTCGCCGAAGACGGCGACGAAAGCTGGCTCGATGAAGTGGTTCAGCCCGCAGAACGCGCGCTCACCCACCTGCCGAAGGTTACGATTGCGCCGAACGCGGCCGAACAGGTCGCAACCGGCGCGCAGGTGTACGCCCCCGGCGTGATTTCAGTCGATGGCGTCGAAGACGGTGACGAGAAGGACCGCCCGCTCGTGGCGTGTTACACGCCGGATGGGGCCGTCGTCTGTCTCGGCAGACTGGCTGGCGCACCGTCTCGGGAGACGGGCTGTGTGGTCTCTTTAGAGCGCGTGCTCGTCTGAGGAAACCCGTAGGCGAGACGCCGAAGCGAAGGGCTTAATGTTCACACTCTCATCCCCTGATATGCGGGACCGTGGGGTAGCCTGGTATCCTCTGCGGATGGGGTCCGTAGGACCTGAGTTCGAATCTCAGCGGTCCCACATTTCTGACGCGAATAAGTTCAACGAGCACCGCGTAGCGGTGTGAGTTACACGATGAGCGGATAGAATGTGGAAAGAGCTGGGATTCGAGCAGGAAGTGGGAGGTGAGCGAAGCGAACGGGAACGACCGTGTTCGAATCTCAGCGTCTTGTACGAGCGACAGCGAGTACAAGAGAAGGAGTGAACGCAGTGAGCGACTGGCGTCCCACCTTTTGACGTGAATATAGACAACGAGCGCCGCATAGCGGCGCGAGTAACTCATGAACGTCAAAAGGTGGAATGAGCCTTGGCGTCTTGCGCGAGCGAAGCGAGCGCAAGGCTCGTTGCGACCGCAGGGAGCAACGGTGGTTCACGCGAGTGAAACGAGCGTGAATGAAGGCCCACATCCCTCCCCGCGTCCACCTTGCACATGCAAGCTCCAACCCGCCGCTGTACAGGACTTTTCACCCAAACGGCCCAAGCACATACAAGTGGTCGCGTACAATGGAGTGATATGGGGTTGGGGAAACTACTGAACTCGCCGGGAGCAAAGCGGATAAGCACGCTGTCGATGATTGCAGAGGCAGCGTTTGCGTTCCGACGCGGAGAACCGAAGATTGGAGCCATGCTCATCGGAGCGGCGCTGCTCTCGATGCGCTGGAGTGTCGTCGGGTTGGCCAGTGAGGGACTGATTCGACTGTACCGTCGTAAACGACCACTCTACGCACACCAATGACAGACGAAAGCTCCGAAGACAAAGCCGAGGCAGCACAGGCACAGCGAGAAGCGGGAAACGAGCACGAACAGGAGCGCAAACAGGAAAAGCTCGAACGCGAAGACGAGGCGCGCGAACAGGAAGCCGAGAAGGCGGAGAATCCGGACAATCACCGCGACGGCGAACCGTTCCAGAGCTAAACTGGAGTCCTTTTTAGAGCAGCCCGGCGACGACGAGCAGGGCGAGGGCGACCGCGCCCGCGGTGAAAAATAGCGGGAGGTTCTGCTCGACAGCCACCTTCGCGGTTCTACTGCCGAGTTCGCGCCGCAGACGGCGGAGACCGACTTGGAGGAGGCCGGAGAGAATCACCCAGAGGACGACCATCGAGAGGACGAGGTGGCCACGTCCGGTCGAAGCGAGTGAGCCGAAGGTGTAGAAGTTTCCGGCGAGGTGGCCACCGGTGATGAGCAAGAAGAGAATCGAGGCGGTCGTCACGGTGGTAAAGCGCCCGGCGATCCATTGGAGCCCGTCGGTGCTCATCTGCCCGGCGCGGGCGGCGGGGAGGATGATACCAACGAAAAAGAGCGTGCCGCCGACCCAGATGCCAGCGAACAGCATGTGGAACACGGCCATTATCGTATCAATGAGTGCCATGTTCCGAGTAAGGCACCGGGGTGTCCAAATTGTTCCGGTTGCTGAATTGTTCGGGTCGATGCCGGATGTTCAGTTGTCGTGCTTTGCGGCGGGGTTGGTCACCGCGCCGATTGCAGCCGACCCGAACAGCTGGCCGTACTTGGCGAGCACGCCCGAGTCGTAGTTCGGTGCGGGTGCCTCCCACTCATCGAGGCGGGCAGCGAGTTCGTCGTCCGAGAGGTCGATGTCGAGGGTACGTTCCGGGATATCGACGGTGACGGTGTCGCCGTCTTCGAGCACGGCGATTGGCCCGCCGACAAACGCTTCGGGGGCGACGTGTCCAATCATCGGACCGCGCGTCCCGCCGGAGAACCGGCCGTCGGTGATGAGCGCGACGTCGTCTTCGTGGCCCGCGCCGACGACGGCGGCGGTGACGCCGAGCATCTCGCGCATGCCGGGGCCGCCCTGTGGGCCTTCGTTGCGGATGACGATGACGTCGCCAGACTCGATGTGGCCTTCTTGGACGTAGGCCATCGCGTCCTCTTCGTCTTCGAAGATACGAGCGGGGCCTTCGTGGTGGAACTTGTCGTCGCCGGTGACTTTGAGCACCGCGCCGTCGGGGGCGAGGTTGCCTTTGAGGATTTTGATGGCTCCCTCTGCTTGTTTTGGCTCCTCGACGGTGTAGAGGAAGTCGGCGTCGATGTCCTCGTCTGCGGGCAGGTCAAGCTGGTCGAGTTCCGCTGCGATGGTGCGCCCGGTCACAGTCAGCGCGTCGCCGTGGATGAGCCCGGCGTCGAGCAGGCGACGGATGACGATTGGGACGCCGCCGATTTCGTGGAGGTCGTTCATCACGCGCGCGCCGCCGGGTTGGAGGTCGGCGATTTTCGGCGTGCGCCGAGAGATTTCGTCGAAGTCGTCGATGTCGAGGTCGATGCCTGCCTCGCGGGCGAGCGCAAGCAGGTGGAGCACGCCGTTGGTCGAGCCGCCGATGGCAGTCTGGACGGCAATGGCGTTCTCGAAGGATTTCCGGGAGAGAATATCGGAGGGACGGCGTTCTTCGCGAATGACTTCGACGGCGAGTTCGCCGGCGCGACGGGCCACGTCGTAGCGTTCGTCGTGTTCTGCCGGGGCGCTTGCGCTGCCGAGCGGGGCCATGCCGAGCGCCTCGCTGATGGAGGCCATGGTGTTCGCGGTGAACATCCCGCCACAGGAACCCGCACCCGGACAGGCGTGGCGCTCTAACTCGTCTAACTCTTCTTCGCTCATGTCGCCGGTGGCGTACGCGCCGACGCCCTCGAACACCTGGACGATGGTCACGTCGCGGCCGTCGTGGTGGCCGGGCATGATGGACCCGCCGTAGAGAAAGACGCTTGGGAGGTCGGTTCTGATGGATGCCATCATCATCCCCGGGAGGTTTTTGTCACAGCCTGCAACCGTGACGAGGCCGTCGAGACGCTCCCCGAAGGCGACGAGTTCGACCGAGTCGGCGATGACTTCCCGGGAGATGAGCGAGGCTTTCATCCCCTCTGTGCCCATCGAAATTGCGTCAGAGATGGTGATGGTGCCGAACTCGATCGGCATGCCGCCCGATTCGTCAACGCCCTCGATGGCAGAGGCTGCAACGTCATCTAAGTGGACGTTACACGGCGTGATGTCGGCGGCGGGGTTTGCGACACCAATCATGGGCGAGGCGAGGTCTTCGTCGTCGAATCCCATCGCGCGGAACATGGCGCGGTGGGGCGCTCGCTCTGGCCCCTCGGTGACATCGCGGGAGGGAAGCCCCTCTGGTTTCTCAAGCTTCTGCTTGTGACCGTGGCTCATACGCGGAGGTAGCCACGGAGGTTCTTAAAAGGCCGCACCTGAACAGATGTTGCTGTCATTCCGAAACAACAGAACACCTTTGACGACGGGGGCGGGAAGGCAGGGTGATGAACGCCGACTGGCCCGACGCTGCCGTCGTTATCGCCGCCTACGAGGAGGCAGACTCGATTGGCCGCACGCTCGACTCACTCGACGGGCAAGAGGCCGAGGTCATCGTCGTGGTCGGCGGCGACGACGACACTGCCGCGATTGCAGAAGGCCACGACGCCGTAGACCGGATATTAGAAGATGAAGCAGAAGACGGGCCGAGCGCCGCCCGCAATCAGGGCGCACGCGCGGCCACCGCAGAAGTCGTCTGTTTCACCGACGCGGATACCGTCGTCCCAAATCACTGGGTGGCAAAGCATCGGCGTCACTACACAGACGCTGCGGTAGCGGGCGTTGGCGGCCCGCTCCGGCCACAAGGAGACAGCACGAAACACCGGCTGCTGTTCAAGATTCTCTCCGATTACTGGTATCGCGCGGCGTGGCCCGTCGGCTTCGTCCAGCAGTCGGGGAACAACTGTTCGTATCGCCGGACGGCCTTTCTGGAGGCAGGCGGCTTCGACGAGGAAATCCCGTTCATGGAGGACACCGAGTTGTCCCTACGGATGAAACGTTTCGGGCGCGTCGTCTACGACAAGGACTGTCCGGTGTACACCTCGACGCGCCGCCAGACCGACCAGGGCTACGTCGGGCTGTTTCTCACCTACGCCCGCGGCTATCTCGATTACTTTGTCTTGAACCGGCGACCCGACGACGGCTACTTTAAATAGCAAGTTGCCACTGTCGAAACCCCGATACGACAACCCCGCCAAGCGACGGCCATGGTGCGGGTCACGACCGGTGGACGTCTCCACTTTGGCTTTAGCAACCTTTCGCTTGCGCACGCGCGCCTCTACGGCGGCGTCGGCGTCACGCTCGCAGAGCCACGCGTGGTGGTCGAAGCTCACCCCGCAGACGGCGTAGTGTGTGACCACCCGGTCGCCGCCCGCTACGCACAGGAAGCAGCCGCCGTACTCGGCGTCCCCGGCGCGCGCGTGACGGTTCACGAAGAACTGCCGCGACACGTCGGCCTCGGGAGCGGGACGCAACTCGCGCTCGCCACGCTCAAAGCGGTCGCAGAAGCGAACGGACGGGAGGTTTCCGTGCGCGAGATTGCGCCGACGCTCGGCCGAGGCGGCCGCAGCGGTATTGGGGTGGCGGGCTTCGAGTCGGGTGGGTTCATCTTCGACGCGGGCCACCCGACGGAGCGATTCACGACCAACCGCCCGGCGGACGGCGAATGGGACGTGCCCGCGGTCGCAGCGCGCCACGACATCCCCGCAGACTGGCGGTTCGTCGTTGTGATTCCGGACATCCCCTCGGGACGAAGCGGTGCGAACGAAGACGAGAGCATCCGGACGGCCGTCGAGGACGCAGACCCGGTGCTTGCAGACGATATTTCGACGCAGATTGCCCGGCGCGTCCTGCCCGCGGTCGCAGAGGGCGACTGGCGAACCTTCGGCGCGGCGGTGGCGACCATCAGCCGCCTCAATGGCGCGTGGTACGCCGATGAGCAGGGCGGCGTGTTCCGGCCACCGCTCGGGGAACTCGTGAACAGACTGACTGCGAGCGGGGCGGTGTCGGGTGCGGGCCAGTCGTCGTGGGGGCCTGCGGTGTTCGGCGTGACCGACCGGGAGCACGCGGCGGCCGCCCGCGAGGTGGCACGCGAGGCGCTCGACGCCGTTTCGGTGTCGGGTGACGTGTTCGTCTCGCGCGGTCGAAACACTGGCGCGGACATTCTATCGGAGTAACACGTAAGCGGAAGGCCTGCCATAGCCCGGTATGAAGCGCATCCCCTTTGGCATCCCGCGGCTCGACTCCATCATCGACGGTGGCGCACCCGCAGGGAGCGTTGTCTTGCTGTCTGGTGAAGCAGGCGCAGGGGCACGAGAGTTCATGTACACGAGCGCCGTGATGAACGGGCTCGCAAACGGTGATACGGAACTGTTCGACCTCTACTATGGCGACGTCCAACCGGAGACGGTGTTTCCAGACGAAGTTCACTATCTGTCCTTTACTGCAGACGAAGCCCAACTCACCCGTGAGATTGGGCTGACTATTGACGAAGAAATCGTCGAACAAAGCGTCGAGGCAATCACGTTCCACGACCTCTCAGACGAGTATTTCAACGAGAGTCAGGTGCCGAGAGAGTGGTACGCAGAGAAAGCACTCACAATCGAAGGTCTCGGCTCGTCGCACGACTCAGAAGGCGTGCTCACCGCCTTTTCGAACTGTCTCGACCGCGTCGCAAGCGGCAACCTCGTTGTCATCGACTCGCTCACCGACCTCGTAAACACCGTCTCCGATGAGCGCCAGTGGGCTGACATCACGCTGATTATTAAAGGTCTCCAGAAGGCTGCGTTCCAGTGGGAGGGGCTCATCTTGCTCTACATCAACGCGGAGACGGTTCAGCCAGAAGAGCACGAACAACTGGTCGAAGCGACTGATGGGACGATGGAATTTACGTGGGAAACCGGCGGGTCGAGTCGGGCGCGAACCATGTTCGTCAAACAGTTCCGCGGCATCCTCCCGCGTATCGAGGCAGAAAATATCGTTCGGTTCGAAACCGAAATTAATGACTCCGGGTTCGATATTAGTAATGTGCAGAAAATCAGATAAGTTTGAAGGAACGTTTAAGGTGATTGTTCCAATATCTACAGTGAATGGAGGGTGAGGAATCGAGGGACGTGGCCGTGCGGATACCGAACTCGCTTGATGAGTGGCTCACTGCCAAGACGGATGCGCTCGGTGTGTCACACGAAACGCTACTCGTTCAGTTACTCGCGGCGTATCGACTGACTGACGAGAACGCCGCGAGCGATCTCAAAACGGCGCTTGACCAACGCGATGCTGTGAACAGCGACCAACTTGCGTCGGTCGAAGCGACGCTCACACAGCGACTGGAATCGGAAGTTGGTGACGTCGACGAGAAGCTCGAATCACTCATCGGTGACGTGCGAGCGCGCGTCATTCAAGTGAAAAAGGAAGCAGACGCAAAAGCGCCGAGCGACCACACCCATCCCGAACTCTCGACCGTCGAAACCCTCGAACAGTCGGTGGCCAGCCTCCAAGACGAGGTTGACCAGCTTGCAACGGAAGTAGACCGCGAGGCCAGTACGCGCACGGACGAACACACGGCGTTCCGCGACCGAATCGCAGAGCTCGAATCGAAGCTCCAAACCGTCGCTCGCGTCACGCTCGACATGCGCAAAGTGGTACGCACCGACGCAGAGCGCGCAGAGCGCGAGCGACTCCTCACAACCCTCAGAGAGATTGCAGCAGAGGACGGGGTGCGTACGGCGAAGTGCGACGCGTGTGGTGCACCAATCGACGTGGCGCTCTTGAACGACCCGACCTGTCCGGGCTGTGGCCACCTGTTCACCGACATTGAGCCGGGGACGTGGCTCATCCGCTCGCCACGGCTCGTGAACACTCGCCCCGAACTCGAAGCCGGAACCGACGAAGAGACTGACTTAGACGTGCTCGCAGAGGTCGTCGGCGAGGTCGAAGTTGCCCCCGGAGGCAACAACCAATGACACGCGACGACCGCGACATCTTCGACAAACTCGCCGCGGAGACAAGCCACGAGGTACAAGACCCGCTTTCCGAACTCGACGAAGAATCACTAACCGACGCGGAGGCGAGCACCCTCGCGGACGACGACCTCTGGGACGCCCTCGCGGACACAGACGACATGACGATTACGAACGGGTCGGAAGAACTCGAGGAGGCCGTCGTCGAAAAACAGGCCTTTTGCGAGTCTTGTGAGCACTTTACCGCACCGCCAGAGGTCGGCTGTACCCACGACGGGACGAAAATACTCGAACAGACCGATATGCGCCACTTCAAAGTGCGAAACTGCCCCGTCGTCGCCCAGCGCCGCGAACTCGAAGCAGAGCGCTAACCCTTTTTTACGCAGAGCGACAACCCGCGTCCATGCAATTCTGCGACGAGTGTGGCTCCATGATGCACGCAGACGGCGACGAGATGGTGTGCAAGAGCTGTGGCGCGCGCGTGCCAAAGGACAAAGCGGCCGCAAAGAGCTTCGTCAGCACCGAAAAGCAGACCTTCGACGACGTCATCGAGACCAGCGAAGAGGCCGCAGACGAGGGGAAACCAACCGCCAAAGAAGAGTGCAAAAAGTGCGGCCACGACCGGGCGTGGTACACCATCAAGCAGACCGGGTCTGCGGACGAGCCGCCGACGCGCTTTTTCAAGTGTATGGAGTGTGGGCATCGGTGGCGAGGGTATAGCTGAGGTATCGGAGCCAAACGGTCACTCGCTCGAAGCAAAACACAGTAATCACCGCCGCGAGTACTAGCGGTATGAGTTCTAAAGATAAGGTGATGGTCAGAGACGTGATGTCCACACCGCTTGAGACGATTTCGAAGGGTGCAACGGTAATGGAAGCCGCCAAACAGATGCGTGAAAAAGACATCAACGCACTGGTCGTCGAGACCACGCCACGAGCGATTATCAGCAGTACGGACGTGCTCGACGCCGTTGCCGACGGCCGTGACATCTCGACGCTGACCGTGGCTGACGTGATGACCACCAACGTCGAAACTGCCACGCCAACCCTCTACATGGAGGAGGTCGCCGCGATGATGACCAGTTACGGTATCAAACACCTCCCGGTCGTTGACGGTGACTACGTCGGGATGGTTTCCTCGACCGACGTCATGGCCTACCTCTCGTAACCAACCGAGAAGCGTTACTGATTGCGAAAGGGGTTTCTCTCCAAACGCCTCACACCCGAACGTGAGTACAGACGAGCGACGAGTCGAGGTGCATCCGGGCTGTGAGGCGGTCGTGGACTTCGACCCCTCGCTCACCTTCGAGTGCATAGAGGAGTGTACGTGGTGTTGTACCCACGGCGTGCTCCTCTATGAGCCGGACTTTTTCGAACTCGCAAAGCACGCCGACTTGAACGAGGCGACGACGACGTTCCGGGGGGAGAACTTCGTCAAGCGCGAGCAGAAAAATCGTGCGGAGCACGTAAACGAGGAGGGCCAAGCCTGCTTTTTCCTGCGCGACGACGGGCTTTGCGAACTCCACTTAGAACACGACTGGAAGCCAGCGCGGTGTTCGGTGTTCCCCCTGCAGGTAACGGTCGAAGACGGCGAGATTCACGTCTCGGTTCGGGAGTCGGCCCACGAACACTGCGAGGGACTCGACGTGAGCGAGCGGAAGGTCATCGACAATCTGGACGCGTTCTTGCCGCAGGTGCTCTGGGAACTCGACGACCCGGACACGTTGAAAGAACTCTGAGTTAGAACAGCAGTTGCGTTTCGAAGCCGAGGACGACCGCGTAATTAGCGAGCGAGAGGCTTAGGTATGCGACTGCAGGGGGCAGGAGCGAGTCACTCCGCTCGTAGGTGTAGGCGGCGATAGCGAACACCGCGAGGTGTGTGAGCGTGAACAGGCCTTCCGCGACGGAGTCGGTGGCGTTGATGCCCGGTACGAGAATGACCACCGCAAGCAACACGAGCGGCAGGTACGCGAGATACCGAATCGAGGCGCGCTGCGTGCGCGCCGTGGCGTACAGCGCAATGCCGAGTGTGAGCACGAGCAGAAACGTCCCGACGAGTTTTCCGAGGTCGGGAGCCAGCGCAAAACCGCCAGTCGTACTCACCATCGCAACTCCGGCGAGCACTGCGGTGAGGATGACGGTGGCAGTCCCGTCGAACACCTGCCGGAGCGTTCCCTGCACGAGCACCTGACAAATCAAGACGAGCGTTGGGACGCCAATTACCACCGCTAACCCGATTATCAGCAATATCGGTGCAAGCGCCGCGTCTGTGGCGTAGGAGGTCTTGGTGAGCGTCCGGTACGGTATCCCGGTGAGCACGCCAACGAGTTTGGTGAGGGCGACGAATGCGAGGGGGCCAATCCCGGCGAGCACGAGCGCGATGCGGTTGGGTCGAGCGGGGAGTGACAGCCCCGGCCAAACGTCTCGAATCGACGCATACGCCGCGATGAACACGATGAGTCCAGCGAGGAAGATGAAGCCAGAGGCAAAGCCGCCGACTACCGACACGGAGCCAAGTACTGAAGTGTGCGATTGTGCTATCGCCCGCAATCCCTGACGCCAGAGGTAGACCACGCCCAACATCGCGCCAACGACGCCGAGTTCAACGAGGACTCGATGAATTGAGCGGGATGACAGCGATTGGATAAGCATAGAAAATGTTAGTATTCTAATTATTTAAATTTGCACGAATGTTTGAGCATTCGTAGCGTGACACGACGTGAGAGAAAGGAGCGTGCAGTGTTATGCAACGGCCAGCCACGCGAGGAGCACCGCGAACGCACCGAGTGAGGTGCTGATGACGGCATGTACCCGCAAGCGGTCGAGCAGGGCGTGGGCGTCGTCGGTGAGTTTCGCAACTTCGCCGACTTCGCCGCCGACCTCACACCGGGGCAGAAAGTCCATGGCGATGTGGAGGAAAATTCCGGCGGCGAACCCGAACACGGCGGCGTTGAGTTGGGCGGACTCGGGGAAGGCAACGAGTCCCGAGAGGATGGCCGTGATGCCGACGCCTGCGGCGGGGAGCAGGATAATCGAGGTGGACTTGTCGTTTGCCGCAAGGCGGCGAGCGGCGGCGTAGCCTGCTGGGCCTTTGTGCGAGACGATGGCGAGGCCGAGGACGAGGCCGAGTTCGGGGAGCGTCGCGTAGACGACGCCGATGATGATGCCCGCGGTGAGCGAGTGGGCGGTTAGGTGGGCCGTGGTCGCGTCGAAGGGCAGGTCAAGGTGGGCGAGGCGGTGGCCGACGGTGTGGGACGCGAAGCCGAGGAGGATGCCCGCGGCGACACCGAAGCCACCAATCTTGGGGTCGAAGCCGAACGCTTGGGGCAGGAGAAAGACGGCGGCGCTCGTGACCATCGCGCCTGCGGCGAGGCCGTAGCCCCAGACGAGGCGACCGGCGTGTTTCGAGGCGGCAGCGCGCTTGCCCGGGATTGCGGCACCGGCCATTGCGGCGAAGGCAACCCACCCGATAGTGAGCACCTTCCAGAGGCCCGCCGTGACGGCGAGCCCTGAGAGGACGATAAACGCGAGCACGCCCGCGTACCCGACGTAGGTTCGAGCGGGCGCGGAAACTCCGGGCTGAGACATGTTGTTAACGCAGTGGTTGTAATTAATAAGTTCGTCGGTTCACCGGGTTGCGCGCTTCCAGTCGCCGAGGCCGACGATTTTCCCGTCTACAGCTTCTGCCGGGCATTCGGTTGCGGCCCAGTAGAACATCGGCGCGACCGTTTCGGGTGCCCGTCCGCTGCCTGCGAGGTCGGTTTCGACCGCGCCGGGGTCGACGATTCCCACGGGGTGGTCGAGTTCGGCGGCAAATCCAAACACGAGGGCTTCGGCGGTTGCCTTGGAGATGGCGTAGCTTCCGTATCCCGGTGTGTACTCGCGCGCGACCGACCCCGAGGTGACGAGGATGCGGGCGTCGTCTGCGAGGTGCGGAAGGGCTTCGCGGATGGTCGAGAACACGCCGCGGGCGTTCGTCCGGAGATGGTCATCGAAGGCGGCGTAGGACTCGTGGGTGAGCGGCGTTTCGCCGGGAGCACCGTGATACACCCCGGCGTTCGCGACGACGAGGTCGATGTTGCCGTTCACCCGGGCAGCGGTCTCCATCAGGAACTCCACGTCGAACTCGTCGCGCACGTCTGCTCGCTGCGTGGTCACGTCGCCTGCTGTTGCGTCGAGTTCATCGACAAGAGCCGAGAGCGCGTCTGCGTCGCGTCCGGCGGCGACCACGTGTGCGCCTTCGGTGGCAAATGTGTGGGCGACTGCCTTCCCGATGCCGTGGGTCGCGCCGGTGATGACCGCCGTGTACTCTTGCATACGGATGCGTGCGAACCGGGGCAATAAGGCGATTTCCCTGTCTCGTTGGGGTGGTTCCTTATCATCGTAGAACATGTAGAGTATCTCATGAGTCCAGACTCGCGCCAGTCGGTCGTCGTCATCGGTGGCGGCGTCGGCGGCCTTTCGACTGCGTGCTACCTCGCTTCTGCTGACTTCGACGTCACGGTTTTAGAAAAGAACGAACAACTCGGTGGCAGAGCCAGTCGCCTCACCGAAGACGGCTTTCACTTCGACATGGGGCCGTCGTGGTACCTCATGCCCGACGTGTTCGAGCGATTCTTCCGTCACTTCGGCAAACTTCCCTCCGAGTACTACGAACTCGACCGCCTCGACCCACACTACCGGATTTTCTTCAAAGACGGCGACAAGGTGGACATCACGCCCGACCGCGAGCAGGTGAAAGACGTGTTCGACTCGTACGAACCCGGCGCGGGCGCACAGCTCGACGCCTACTTAGAAGAAAGCAAGCGCAACTACGAGGTTGCGATGAACGAGTTTGTCTACAAAGACCGCCCGAACCTCCGCGACTGGGTTGACCCGTCCGTGCTCAAGGCTGCGCCAATCGGCCTCAACCTCATCGGCTCGATGCAAGATCACGTCGAGGACTACTTCGAGCACCCGAAACTCCAGCAGATAATGCAGTACACGCTCGTGTTCCTCGGTGGCTCGCCGAAGAACACGCCCGCGCTCTACAACATGATGAGCCACGTCGATTTCAACCTCGGCGTCTACTACCCCGAAGGCGGCATTGGCGCAGTCATAGACGGCATCGTCGAACTCGCCGAAGAACTCGGGGTGAAGTTCGTCACCGACTGCGAGGTGACGGAAGTGACCCGCCGTCGCGAAGGCTTCCTCGTCGAAACGACACAGGACGAGTATCACCCAGACCTCGTCGTCTCGGACGCCGACTACGCCCACACGGAACAAGACCTGCTCCCCGAACACGAACGCCAGTACTCGGCCGATTATTGGGAGGATAGAACCTACGCCCCCTCCGCGTTCTTGCTCTACCTCGGCGTCGAAGGCGACGTAGAGGAACTCGCCCACCACACGCTCGTGCTCCCTGAAGACTGGAACCCACACTTCGAGCAAATCTTCGACCGGCCTGCGTGGCCGGACAACCCCGCGTACTACCTCTGTGTCCCCTCGAAAACGGACGACACCGTGGCTCCTGCGGGTCACAGCAACCTGTTTGCGCTCGTCCCCATCGCCGCCGGACTGACCGACACGCCGAAACTCCGCCGCCAATACCGCGCGAAAATCCTCGACGACATCGAAACGAACACCGGCGTCCGCCTCCACGACCGCATCGTCTTCGAAAAGTCGTTCTGCGTGCGCGACTTCGCAAGCCGGTACAACAGCACGCAAGGAACCGCACTCGGTCTCGCTCACACGCTCAGACAGACCGCCCTGCTCCGCCCGCCACACCGCTCGAAGAAGGTGAGCGGCCTCTACTTCACTGGGTCGTTTACCACCCCCGGCATCGGCGTCCCAATGTGTCTCATCAGCGGCGAACACGCCGCGAACGCCGTCATTCACGATTCGCCGCTATGAGAACTTCGACGCTTTCGCGCGCGACCGACGTGCTCACCAACGCGCTCCCCGGAGCGTCCACGCTGAGTGGCTACCTCCTCAGACTCTCGCGGCCGCGATTCTGGTTCTACCTCGCCGGACCGGTCATCGTCGGGGCGGCCTACGGCGCAGGCTCGCTCGACGCGTTGTTCGCGCCGCTTAGCGTCGCCCTCTTCGTGTATTTCCTGCTCCCGGCGAACGTGTTTCTGTACGGTGTAAACGACATCTTCGACCGCGAGGTGGACGTTGAAAACCCGAAAAAAGAGAACAAGGAAGTCAGGTACTCGGGCGACCGTGGCGTGCTGGCCGCGATTCTCGTCTCGGGGCTGCTTGGACTCGTTTTCGTCCCGTTCCTCCCGCTGCTCGCACTCGCCGTCCTCGCAGTGTACTACTTCCTCGCCGTCGAGTACAGCGCGCCGCCGTTCCGGTTCAAGACGACGCCCTTGCTCGATTCGCTCTCGAACGGGCTGTACATCCTGCCCGCCGTCGTCACGTACACCGCACTCGCGGGCGACCTGCCGCCAACCCTCGCCATCGTGGGCGGGTGGCTCTGGACGATGGGGATGCACACCTTCTCTGCGATTCCCGACATCGAACCAGATCGTGCGGCAGGCATCCGGACGACGGCGACCGCGCTCGGCCAGCGGCTAACCTACGTGTACTGTGCAGCCTGCTGGTTTGTGGCGGCCATCGCGTTCGCGCTCGTCCATCCCCTGCTCGGTGCGCTGCTCGCGCTCTATCCGCTGCTCGTGTTCGGTATCGTTGTAGCTGGGGTGGGTGTCAACCGCGCCTACTGGTGGTATCCCGCCGTCAACACCGTCGTTGGGATGGTGCTCACCCTCGGCGGTCTCTGGAGGTTCGTCGGTGGCGTCTGAGGTGTCGAAGCGACTCGACGCGCTCGTCCACGCAAATCGGTTCACGATTGCCGTCGTCTTCCCGCTCGTTGGAACCTTCCTGCTCATCCTCGGAAGCGAGGGCTACGTCCCGCAGGAACTCGCGCTCAATCCGTTCTTGCTCGTCGCGGCGACGTTCGTGATGCGCCTGCCGCTCATCGCCGGGTTGACGCCGCTTGTGACTCGCCGGGCGACCGTTGCGCTCGTCGCACTCGCCACCTTCACCTACGCCGTCGAACTCGTCGGCGTCAGAACGGGACTACCCTACGGCGAGTTTTCGTATCAACTCGCGCTCGGGCCGATGCTGTTCGGCGAAGTCCCTCTCGCGCTGCCCATCTTCTACTTTCCACTGCTACTCAACAGCTATCTGCTCGGATTGCTCCTGCTTGGGCCGCGCGCAACCACTCGCCTCCGTCGGATTCTTGCAGGTATCTGCATCGTCCTCGTGATGGATCTCGTACTCGACCCGGCCGCCGTTGACCTCGGCTTCTGGGCGTACGTCGGCGGTGGCGCGTACTACGACGTGCCGCTCTCGAACTACCTTGGATGGGTGTTCTCCGCCACCATTGCAGTGTCACTCATCGAACTGGGCTTCCATGCAGACCGGGTGAAAAACCGACTCGACACCTGCTCGTTCATGCTCGACGACCTCGTGAGCTTCGCCATCCTGTGGGGGGTCATCAATGGCTACTTCGGCAACTGGATTCCCGCCGCACTGGCCGCTGGGTTCGCGCTCATCTTGCTCCGACTCGACCGCTTTGACTTCGCGGTTGGCCCGGTCGTCAGGTCACAAAAATCGAAACACAGCTAGCGCGCTTGCGTTGGCGTGCCCGTGGGTTCGGGTGGCCTCGACTGCGTCGTTCCTGCCGTGCTCACTTTCTCGAAGACGGCTTCGGGGTCTGAATTCCACAGCCACTGCCACCGAGTTTCGGCGATGAGTCTGAGCTTTCGCACAGCAGAGAGCGACGGCGTCTGGGTGAGCGTGTCCATCCCCTGTTCGCGGATGAGACGGTGGTGGTCGGCGTAGAGAATCGCAGAGAGCAAGATGGCGAACTGGCTGTCTTCCGGCAAATAGCGAATCCCCGCGACGCCCTCGCGGTAGAGTTCCTCTGCGCGAGTTAGCTCCGAGGAGATAGCGTCTGCGAACTCTGGCGTGAACTCGCGGCGCTCGATTTGGGTCTCGCTCACGCCGAAGGTGTCGAGGGTGGTCTTCGGGAGATAAATGCGGTCGCGGTCAACGATGTCCTCGCCCACGTCGCGCAGGAAGTTGGTGAGTTGGAACGCCTCACCGAGGCGAGTTGCGTGGGGAAGGGCGCGGTCTGGCTCCTCGGGTTGCATCACACAGGTCATCATCCGGCCAACGGCGGCCGCAGACCCGCGCATGTACGTTTCGAGTTCGTCGTAGGTCGCGTACCGGTCTTTCTCGATGTCGGCGCACATCGCGTCGATGAACGCTTCGACCTCTGTATCTGGGATGTCGTAGGTCGTACAGAGGTCGCGGAAGGCGAGGAGCACGGGGTCGTCAGTCTCTCGACGGCCGAGTACCTCGTCGCGGAGCGTCTCCAACCGCCGACGCTGGGCGTCGGGCGTGAGGTCGTTTTCGCTGTCTACGACTTCGTCTGCGATGCGGAAGAAGGCGTACAAGACGTACGTTGCGTGACGAATCCGCTTTGGGAGCAGCTTCGTCGCATAGTAGAACGTCTTGCCAGTCCGACGGTGGATGGCCTTACTTTTGGCTATAGAGTGGCGGTGTACCATGCGGGAACAATAATTCAGTTGACGTTTCTCAGGGTTATAGAGATTTGCGCGGGTTTGGGAAACTCCCCAACCAGTAAGGTGTGCGACGTATGCTCGTTCGAATTGCCAGCGGGTCCGGTTGGCACGTTGGCACGTCGGCGCGTGAAATCTTAGCCTACCATAGTGGTAGTCACACGATAGCAAACAGCATAGAACGCATCTCTAGTCTGAGCGCAGCGTGTCCACTACCTATCCACCGGGTTCGCCTGCCAATAACGTGGCTCTGAACGCACCCAAGAAAGTCGACGAGGAACCCGACTGATGCAGGGAGGACTCCCCCTCAGCGTGTACGGCATCGTCGTCGCGCTGTATCTCAGTTTGAAGCTGGTTGGCTACTGCAGGTACCGGCCCTTCGAACAGGCAATTACGACGCCTCCGGTGAGCGTCATCATCGCGACGTACAACGAAGACCCGGCGCTGATGCGGGCCTGTCTCGACAGCATTCTCGACCAGCCGTATCCCGTGGCCGAGGTGTTCATCACGGACGACGGCAGCGAAGACAAGCGGGCATGGCGCGCAATCAACCAGTACGCGGCGCGCGATTCGCGCATCGTCGCCCACCGATTCCCGGAAAATCGAGGGAAACGCCACGCACAGGCCTACGGCTTCGCGCGGGCGACCGGCGACCTGTTTGTCACCGTTGATTCCGATTCGATTCTCGAACCGAACGCGCTTGCTGAACTGGTCAAACCATTTGCAGACCAAGGCGTGACCGCCGTCACCGGCTATCCGAAAATTCTCGACCGCGAACGCACCCTGCTCTCCCGGCTCATCGACATGCGCTACTGGAGTTCGTTCAACGTAGACCGCGGCGCACAGTCGGTGCTCGGCATCACGACCTGCTGTACCGGCGTGTTCAGCGCATATCGTGCAGACATTGTGCGCGAGGTTCTCACAGCCTACGTCGAACAGAAGTTCCTCGGCAAACCGTGTCACTACGGCGACGACCGCCACTTGACAGCCCACGCCCTCAAACGCGGAAAGGTGGTATTCCAGTCAACCGCCCAAGCGTGGACGGCCGCCCCAGACGGGTTTCCGACGTATGTTCGCCAGCAGACGCGGTGGATGCGGAGCTTCTGGCGCGAATCACTGCTGGCGCTCGCGTGGGCACCGAAACGAAGCATCGTCCTCGCCGCGCTCATGGTCGTGGAGTTGAGCCTGCCGCTCGCCTTGCTCGGCGTCGGCGTCGGGACGATGCTCTATCGCGTGTTCGTCCTCGGCGCGCTCGCAAGCCTCGGGATGTACCTGCTTGCGATTGCAGTGATGGCGTACCTGAGGAATCTCGCCTACAGCCGTCGCCACCTCGGGACGTTCCTCATCGCCCCACTGTACGGCGTGTTGTTCTTCACCGTTCACCTCCCGCTGTTGCTCTACGCGCTCGTGACACTCCGGACGACCCATTGGGGGACGCGGCAGGTCACGACGGCCGACGCTGGACGTCCGGCTTTGATAGGCAGAATTGGGTTCTCGCTTGGCCTCGGAAACCTGCTCAGACAAGACCGGGCGAACGCGGTGCTCCTGCCGGTTCGCGGCGCACAGCTCCACCGTCTTCAGCAACGGATTCACCGTCGCGCAACCGCCGACTCTGCACCGACCGCCGAGTCGGGCACGCCTCGTGAGGAGCCAACCGCCACACGGCACCGCGTCGTTCCGCCGGATACCTCGCTTGCCGTCCAGCGGTTCCGTGGGGTCGCAGCCGAAGCGGACGACGGCTAAAAATCTCGTTGTGTCGTGTGCGTCGAATTGTCTACGGCCCGAGATAGCCCCACGCGAGCAGCCGGTCGCCGTCGCCCTCAATCCACCGCCGGCCGATGTCGTCGCGGTAGTACAGATTCGGGATGATGATGTTCTCGATGCGGCCGTAGGCTTTCTCCTGTGCCCGACGCATCGTCGGCCCCTTTCCCGTGGCGATGATGGCGATTCCTGACGTGCCCGCGACGCGCCACTGGCCGTTTACCTTCTTCGTGTCCTCGATATGGATCCCCTCTCGGTCGTCGGTCTCGAAGACGATGGCCGCGTTGCGCGAGTTTTCGTCAAAGGTCTTGTCGTCATCAAAGGGGAACGGCGGCACGCAGATGCGAACTGCAATCTGGTAGCCGTTGTGCACCTGCAACTCGGGGTCGTCGCCGTGTGCGAGTTTGTAGAAGAACTCGCCAGTCTCCGTCTTGAACGATTCTTCTTGCAGGACAATCGTGGGGTAGCCAAAGCGTGGCGTGAATTCGAGCGGGTAAATGCCCGAACTGTTGACGATGCAGTTGATGTCGATGCTGCCGACGTAGCCTTCGTTTGCGAGCCAGTCTTCGAGTTTGCCGAGGGTTTCGCGGAACAGTTTGTTGCGCCCTGTCCAGAACATCGAGGTCCCCATCTCGCCGGTCGACGGGCCGATGTTGCCCGGGAACAGCTTCTTGTGCTCGAAGTTGAAGTTGATGGGTTCGACGAACTTGTTGCCGTTGAAAAAGCCACAAACGGCGATTTCGACGCCCGAGACGCGGCGTTGGAGCTGAAAGCCCTTCATCCGGTGGCCCCACGCTTTCTTGTAGGCGCGAAGCACGTCCACCACGTCGCTGCCGTCGTCTTCGCGGCCGACGTACAGCAAGCGTTTGACGTTCTGCACCTCACCGAGCGGCTTGATGACGTACGGGCCAGGATTCTCTCTGATGTACTCGATGCCCGCGTCGAAATCGGAAAACTCGCGGTGTTGGATGGTGTTGACGTCGTGTTCTCTGAGTATCTCCATCGCGTAGCCGCGGTCGTCTTCTAACCGGTCTGTGTTTTGTGTCCCGCCGACGACGGCTTTGCCCTGTGCGCGCAACTCTTCTGCGAGTTGTCCGGTGCCGACCTCGGAACCGACCCAGATGTCGTCGAAGATGATGACGTCGGCCCAGTCGATTTCCGCCTCCCAGTCATCGGTTTTTTCGACAAATCCGTCCGCGATTTCGCGGTCGGCCTCGGTTTCGATGTAGTACTTTACGTCGTGGCCCTCCTCGGCCACCTGCCACGCAATATCGCCGATGAGGGCGGCATCGAGCGAACAGAACAAGAAGTTCTTGGGGTCCATAGGAAAGCCGTCTCAGGCCACCCGTAAAAACCTCTCTCAGCCGACTGTTTCTGGCCGACGGAACCCGGATGAGGGTTGTGCCACAGTCGCGAATGCGGGTGTGAGCCACGGAACCACCCGGTCGGACACATTTAAGGTCTCCACACCCAATTTTCTGACATGGTTCGATTTCTCGTCGGCACGAACGACGTCACCACGAGCGAGGCACTCGTTTCGTACCTCGAAGCGCGCGCAACTGACGGCGACACGGTGTTCGCCGTAAACTCACTGTTTGGCGGCGACGACACGGACGACAAAGACGTGTTCGCCGGCCGTGACGCCATCGAGTACATAGAAGAGTCGTTGGGCGACACGCTGACGGTGGAGTCCCACCAGCTCGTCCGGGGCAACGCAGCCGCAGAGGACATCAAGAATTTCGCCGAAGAAAACGACGTCGACGAGGTCGTCATCGGCATCCGCAAGCGCAGTCCGACGGGGAAGGTCGTGTTCGGCTCGACCGCACAGGACATCCTCCTGAGTTCGAGTCGGCCTGTCGTTTCGGTACCGCTCTCCCAGTAAGCAGACAAACCATTTTTGTCGTCTGTACCCAACGGATAGGTATGAGCCGAGAGCACCTTCAAGCAGCAAGCGACCAACTCACAGCAATCGCCGCAGACCTAGACGACGAAACCCTCGCAGAGCGACTGTCCGGCATCGCAGAACAGGTCGGAACATTCGCGAGCCAAGAGCGCGGCCCAGACCATGGCCGACTCGCCCGCATCGAGAACGCGCTCCACGAGGTGAAAGCGAAGGTTGACGACGACCAGAAAAAAGCCATCGAACAGGCCCACGAAGAGATCAAGGCCTTCCGGTCTACGGTTTCGGGGATTTAACCGAGCAACTCTTCTTTGAGAATCGGGACGAACGTCCCGATGTCAGTCACCATGCCAACAGCCTGCGCGCTGCCGCGGTCTAGCAGTTGGGTCACGGTCGCGGGGCTGATGTCCACGCAGACGACCTTCGTCGTGGAAGGCAGGCAGTTCCCGACGGCCACCGAGTGAAGCAGCGTCGAGAGCATGAGCACCATGTCGGCGCCCCGTGCTTGCTCACGGATGGCGTTCTGGGCTTCGATGGAGTCGGTGATGGTGTCGGGGAGCGGGCCGTCGTCGCGGATGGACCCGGCGAGGACGAACGGCACGTCGTTCGTGACGCACTCGTACATCACGCCAGAGTCGATGAGTCCCTCCGCGACGGCCGCTTCGATGCCGCCCGCGCGGATGATCTCCGAGATGGTGTAGATGTGATGTTTGTGGCCTTTCCGCGGGTGGTCTAACGTTTCGACGTCCATCCCGAGCGAGGTGCCGTATAGGTCGCGCTCTAAGTCGTGGACAGCGAAGCCGTTGCCCGCAGAAATGCCGTCGATATAGCCTTCGTGGACGAGTTCGGCGAGCGCGGGGCCGGCGCCGGAGTGGAGGAGCGCCGGGCCACAGACAGCGATGATTTTCCCGCCTTCGTCTTTCGTTTTCTGCATCGCGTCCGCGATGTTCGAGATGGTCGTTTGCGAGGGTCGCTCAGAAGAGATGCCACCTTGCATGAAGCCGAACGCACCGCCTGCCTCGCGGGGGCGCTCTGGGGGTTTGACCTTGATGCCAGATTCGCCGGTGACGACGAGGTCGCCCTCCTCGATGCCGTTGAGCACCTTCGTGTAGGCGCGTTTTTCGTCGGTGTCGATGACGACCGCACAGTCCATCTCGATGTCTTCGACGGCGAGCCACTCATCTTCGTAGCGAACCCACGTCGGATGGTTCGTGGTCGAGTAAAATCCAATCGGGACGACTTGGTCACGGGGGGCGGGGTCGAGTTCCACATCGCGCACGTCAGAGGGGTTCGCCCCCGACTGGTGGAGTTCGTGCATGATGCGGCTCAGATCTTCTTCCGTCTCCGCAGACACCGTTAACCGGGCGTAAGATTCGTCCGTCTTCTGGCGGCCAATGTCGAACTCCTCGACGTTGAACCAGCCGTTGAAGTCCATGATGATGCCGAAACACGCCTGCATCATCCCCGAGTCGATGATGTGGCCCTCAAGTTCGACTTCACTCGAAACGCTCATGGAAACACCTCGGGGGCGGGGTGATAAGACGGTTGTGGGATACTGTCGGCTGTCCGCGTGTGACACACTCCAAATTCCTTATTCGGCTAACCGACAGGCAACCGTCCATGAACACTCCGTCGCGGCCGTCAGGCGCTGATAGAGCGCCTGTAAACCCGGTGGCTCGGTCGCGGGGAGGACGTGAAACTCCACCGCACCGGACCGGATGGCGACCCGGAACACGTCGCCCGTGTCGCGGTCATAAACGAGAAACAGTGGCATCGGCAGGTCGAACCAGTCGCCGTAGGTGTACGGGTCATCGTCGAGAATGGAGACGACGAGGGTTCTGAGGTGGGCGTCTTCCTGTTCGGGGTCAGGCGTGAGCGTGAAAATGGTTTGTCCCGCGAAGGTAACGCCGCCGTCTCTCGAATACTCGCGTCGCGGGCGCTGTGGAATCTCGAACGTTGGAAGCTCCGTACTCATGACCCCTCTTACCCATGTGATTGGTTCGCAATCACTTATATATGCTCGCCCTAGAAGTCCACGGGGCAGCCGTTTATCTCGCCGCCGCGCATGCCTTCTGCAATCCAGTAGATGGAGAGCAGCAGCGTGACGAACGCGAGCAAGGCGAATTCGAGGCCGTCGAGCGGGAGGAAGGTGAGCGAGACAGAGATACCGAACAGCGAGAGAATGCCGACGATTAGGACAGACCCGCACGCCGCACAGCCCGCGCCGAGCGTCCCAAGGATGAGCCCCGCGACGCCGGAGCTCCCTTGGCGCACCGAGAGGTCGTGTTCGCGCAGGTGGTAGGTGACCATCGCGATGTCGACGCCAAAGAGGAGCGCGATGAGGACGAGAACCGACCCGGTGAGCAGGTCGAACGACTCGCTCACGAAGGGGTAGAGCCCCGAGAGCAAGGCGAGTTGGTTTGCGAGTGGAAGCGACCCCGAGAACAGCGCGAAGCCGACGAGGTCTGGGTTGAGTGAGAACACAAACAACGTGAGGCCAAAGAACGCACCAACGAGCGTCACGACTGCGTAGAGCGGAATCGTGACGACGAGGCGGGCGGTTCGCGCCATCAGCCGCCAGTCGCGCCCGCGGGTCGGCAGTCGGACGCGGCTCATAGCTGGAGGGCGTTTTCGAACACCCGTACGTCTTGTGCGCCTTGTACCGACGTTTGGAGTTCGCCGTCGAGGAACAGGTAGAACGTTGGCGTGGCGCTCGCACCGGCGGCTTTGCCGGAGTCGAGGTCGAGTTGCACGGCGTCGTCGTACGCCTTGTCGCGGGCGTCTTGGGCGACGGCGGCCGCGTCGAGGTCGGTTTCCGCGGCGAGGAACTGCTCGGTCTTCTCGAGGACGTTCGCTTCCGAGAACGACGGCTGGTCTGCGTAGTAGTGGTCTTTCAGCGACCAGAAGGCGTCCTCGTCGCGGGCGTAGGTGGCTTCGAGCGCCTGGACGGCGGGCTTTCCCCACGGGTAGATGATTGGATACACCCGGAACGCGAACGCGACGTTTCCGGTGTCAATGTGCTTTGCTTTGAGTTCCGGGAGCGTGTTCTGCTCGAACCGGCGGCACGTAGAGCACGATGGGTCTTCGTAGGCGACGATGAGCGCTTCCTGGTCTGCAGAGCCGAGGACGGGTTGGACGTCTACATTCCCGAGCGCCGGGTGCATTTCACCGCCCCCGTCTCCACCGCCGTCTGTCGGCCCTGTATCCCCAGCACTGCCGAGACAGCCCGCGAGCGCCGTGAGCCCGGTGATGGCGGTTCCCGTGAGGAAGCGTCGTCGATTCATACCACCTGTTCGGGCGCGATGCTTATGGTGGTTTTGCGGAATTGCACCAAACTCACACCAAAATTCGGGGAGCGTTTAACCGACTGGAACGCCTCTGTGCTGTCATGTGTGGGCGATACAGCCTGTTTACACCGCCTGAGGAGGTCGAAGCGCGTTTCGATGCCCGCTTCGAGCGCCGATATCGACCGCGGTACAACGCCGCGCCGAGCCAAGACCTCCCCGTGATTCAGAACACCGCCCGCGACCAGATTCGAACCCTCCGTTGGGGGCTGATTCCGTCGTGGGCGTCAGAGGCAAAGGTGGGGAACAACCTCATCAACGCGCGCGCAGAGACCGTCCGCGAGAAACGCAGCTTTGCAGACGCTTACGAGCAGCGTCGCTGTCTCGTCCTCGCAGACGGCTTCTACGAGTGGGCGAAGACGGACACCGACAAACAGCCCTACCGCGTCGCCTTCGAAGACGACCGGCCGTTTGCGATGGCGGGGCTGTGGGAGCGCTGGAAGCCACCGCAGAAACAGACCGGCCTCGGTGATTTTGGCAGTGGGACGCCGGACGGGGCGGTCGAACCGGTTGAAAGCTTTACCATCATCACGACCGAACCCAATGATGTGATACGACCGCTCCACAACCGGATGGCTGTCATCCTCGAACCAGAGGCCGAAGCCGCGTGGCTCACCGGCGACGCAGCCGACGTGTCCGACCTGCTCAAGCCGTACCCGGGCGACGACCTGCGCGCCTACCCCGTCTCGACGGCAGTCAACAACCCCGGCAACGACCGTCCTGAGCTAATTGAGGAGGTCGATGTCGCCGCATGACGGGTGACCACATCGAGTACACCTACACCCACGGGATGACTGAGGAGGATGTTCAGGAGATTCTCAAAGAGACCAACACGGGTGTCCTCGGCCTCTCGCGTGACGGCAGTGCCTACGCGATTCCGGTGGCGTTTCACTACGACGGCGAGCGCTTTATCATCCGGCTTGGTCGCCACGCCGACAGCGAGAAGATGTCGTTCATCGAGACGACGGCGTCTGCGTGTCTCACCTGTTACGACTACGAACCGCCGGACACTTCGTGGAGCATCATCGCCCGCGGGCCGCTCCGCGAATTAGACGCAGCCGAACACGAGGCCTACCCGGACGCGGACATAAACGAGGCGTTCATCCCGCTCAGAATTTTCGGAGAAGCCCCTGAGGAACTGGAGCCTGCGCTGTTCGAACTATCAGTGATGGAGTTGACCGGGCGACGAACTGGCTAAGTCAGTCGAACAGGTCGGTGTAGCGCTCTGCGAGGTTCGTGTACTCGCCCGACGAGTAGTCGGTGAAGATGGTCTCCGGGTCGATGGTGGTCTCAGACAGCGGCGTCACAATGGCGGGCACGCCGCGAGCAAACGACTCTGGTGGGATGTGGTACTCCTCTGGAACAACGGAACCGGAGGCGACAATTGTCTTCTCGCCGACGACGACGCCTGCGTTCAACACGGCGTTGAAGCCGACGAGTGCGCCGTCTTCGACGGTGGCTTCGTTGATGACCGCCCCGTGGCCGACCATGACGCGGGTGCCGATGTTCGACGCGTGAACCACGGCGTTGTCGCCGACGTGTGATTCCGTGCCGACTCTGACCGGGCCGATGTCGCCACGGAGGACGACACCGGGCCAGACGCTCGCGTCAGCTTCCACCGTCACATCACCGATGAGCGTCGATTCCCGGCTGACGTGGGCGTGTTCGTGAACGTTCGGGCGCATTCCCTCGAATTCGTAATGACGTCGGTCACCCATGGGAAGATGTACGCGCGCTAACGTGATAACACTGCGCACGATGTGGCCAGTTAGGCCGCAAGCATAACACGTAAACGAGCGCTCCGAGATTTCTCGCGCATGCACCTAGCCCGCGTTCGCACGCCCGACGGCGTGGTTACTGGCGAGTACGATGACGGCGTCGTCATGCACAACGAGCGAGCCTACGAGGTCGGCGAAGACGCGACGTTGCTCGCGCCGAGTGAGCCGTCGACGTTCTATTGCGTCGGGCGCAACTACGCGAAGAAAATCGAGCAGATGTCCTACGAAATCCCGGACGAACCCGACTTCTTCATCAAGCCCGCCGTCTCGCTGCACCATCCCAACCAGCCGATTCCGTATCCAAGCTTCACGAACGACCTGACGTATGCAGGCGAACTGGCGGCAGTCATCGGTGAGGAGTGCCACGACATCACCCCAGCAGAGATTCCTGACGTGGTCCACGGCTACACCATCTTGAACGACCTCGACGCGCTCGACCAACCGCGACGGACGGCGCGCAAAGCGTTCGACGGCTCTGCGCCACTCGGCCCCGTAATTGCGACCGATGTCGACCCCGCGAATCTGGCGATGGAGACGAAAATCAACGGCGAGACCCGCCAAGAAGACCACACCGAGAACATGCTGTTCGACCCGCTCGACATCGTCGCGTTCCTCTCAGAGCGCTTTACGTTCAAACCCGGCGACGTCATCTCCTTTGGCAGCCCCGCAAATCCGGGCGGGCTTGAACCCGGCGACGAAATCGAGATCTGGTACGAGGGCATCGGCACGCTCCGGAATACGGTCGAATCGTCCTAGATTCATTACCGTAGCCATCCAACAGGTATGCAGGGTGGCGTATGTACGAACACATTTTACTGCCGGTAGACGGCCACGAGGGAACCGCGGGAGCGGTCGAACACGCGATTGACCTGGCGAAAACGTACGGTGCGAGCCTCCACGTGCTGTTCGCCGTCGAAGTACGCGGACTCGACCTGTTAGAAGAACCGAACCTCGGAAAGTTCCGCGAAGAGCTAGAAGCAGAAGGAGCGAGCGCGCTCGAAGAAGCGGAAGTGCGGGCAGAAGACGAGGGTGTGACGACCGTCACGACGCTCGTTCACGACGACCCGCGCGAGGCGATTTTGAGCTACACGGACGAAAACGACATCGACCTCATCGTGCTCGGACAGGGTCGAGAGGGGCTGTCTCGCTTCTTACTTGGGAGCGTCACCGACCGCATCGTCCGCGAAGCTTCTGTGCCGGTGCTCGTGGTCGGTGCTGGCGAGGACTAAGTTCAGACGCTCTGTGAAACACAACACAGGGTCATCGGTGAGTGCGTTTTACCTGTCAGCAGTGATTTCGAGTGTGAACCCCCACGTGAACTGGGGAGACGCATCTTGTGACTCACCAATCTTATATGCAGTTTCAAATTGGTACGTACCCGGCGGAATACACCCTTCTTCAGTGGGGTCGTCAACGACAATCAAGCGGTTACTCATTGTCTCAGCTGGCTGTAATTCGGTAAGTGGGAGGCTTTCTGTCGTCCAAACGAGTTGGTCGCTTGATTTTCCACTCGTCCCAATGCATTCGGGAGTGTAATTTGAAGGCGGGCTATCTGGCGCGGTCAGTGAGTACAAGAGAATTCCTGCAGTTCCGCTTCCCCCACTCGAACCTTTATAGTAGGCAGGTCGAAACCGCCCTGTTGAATCGCCAGTGTTTGTGACCGTTGATTTCAGAGTTGCTGTGTGATTGTGGGAGAGAGTCGGTTGTTCGACCACAATCTGTAAATCCACTCCAAAGGCGTCATCGACAGCGTCCACCTGTGTGACTTCGACACTTCTTTGAAAATCGCTTTCCACTGCTGGTTCGGTATCTGCTGACGAGGGTTGACGTGGGGTGCTGTTTATCCATTGAGTCCCGACACACCCGGCGAATGCTGGCATCACCCCACCAAGCCCACGAATAAAATTTCGCCGCCACATACACTCTCATTGGGAGTTGCTTGGTAAACTACTATCTATAAGTCAAACAGCTATTTGCCCTACGCTTCTCGTGGCGTTGGGTTTCAGCATATGACGTTTTCTGACAATCACGCCTCAGCGATAGCCCACGTCTTCGTCAAGTTTGATTCGACTCTTGATGAAATTCCCCGTCCCGCGAGCGATGACGTTTCCATCGCTGTCTCTCACGACTGCATCTGCGATGAACTGACTCCCGCTCTCGTGGACGACTTCGCCGACGGCTTCCATCCAACCCTCGGTGATGGGCCGTGTGAGATAGAGGTTGAACTGCGAGGTGAGGACGAACACGTCGGAGACGAGCGAGTTGACGGCGAAGAAGGCCGCGTCGTCTAAGGCTTTGAAGTAGCTCGACCCGTGGACGGCGTTCGCGGCGTGAAACTGGTCTTCTTTGACCGGCATGGTGAGCGTTGCTTTGCCCTCCTCGATGCTGAGTTCCGGTTCGTAGTACTCGTTGCACGGAGCGTCCGCGTACATTCGTTCGAGTTTGCGAAAATGCTCGGTGTTCGGCATAGGAAAACTGAGACTCGTGCCAACATAGTTCACAGGGTTTCGGCAGAAGACGGCGCTGTGACAGCCCTGCGCACGGCGTTTTCGGAACAAAACGCTTTACCTACCGTTGGAGCAAGAAGCGGCAATGAGCTACAAAGTCGGCCTCGTCGGCAAACCCTCTGTCGGCAAGTCGAGTTTCTTCAATGCGGCCACGATGAACGACGTCCCAGAGGGGGCCTACCCGTTCACGACTATCGACCCAAGCGTGGGCGAGGCCTACGCCCGCGTCGATTGTGCGGCACCTGACTTCGAAGAGGAGTGTACCCCGGAGACGGGCTACTGCGACCACGGCATGCGCTTTGTCCCGACCAAACTCGTCGACGTTGCGGGCCTGATTCCTGGCGCACACGAGGGCAAGGGCCTCGGCAACCAGTTCCTGACCGACCTGAACGAAGCCGACGTGCTCATCCACATCGTTGACTTCTCGGGTAAGACGGACGCCGAAGGCGAACCAACCGAGGGCCACGACCCCCGCGACGACATCGAGTTCTTAGAAAACGAACTCGACATGTGGTATCTCGAAATCTTAGAGAAGGGTATCGAGCGCTACAACGGCAAGTATCAGGCAGAAGAACTCAAAATCGAGGTCGAACTCGCAGAGCAGATGTCGGCGTTCCGCACGAACAAAGACGAACTCAAGCAGATCATCCTCCGATGTGACCTCGACTTAGACCCCGACGAGTGGGACGAAGACGACCACGCGAAACTCGCTCGCGAGATTCGCAAGGTGACGAAGCCAATCATCATCGCGGCGAACAAGATGGACACGCCAGAAGCGCAAGCAAACTACGAGGAGATTACGGGAGACCCCGAGTACGAACACCTGACCATCATCCCCGCGAGCGCCCACGCGGAGAAGGCACTCAAGAAGGCGGACGAACAGGGCGTCGTCTCCTACCGCCCCGGCGAAGCAGATTTCGAGATTCTCGCAGACATTTCCGCAGAACAGGAACAGGGCTTAGAGCAGATTCGCGAGTTCATGCAGGCTCACGACGGCACTGGCGTCCAGCAGGCACTCGAAGCCGCGCTGTTCTCTGAACTCGGTGTGAAGGCTATCTTCCCCGGCACGGCGAACGGCAACTGGGACGAGAAGGGCAAGTTCCGCGACTGCTTCCTGCTCCCCGAGTACGCCACCGCAGAGGACTTCGCCTACCATCTTCACACCGACATCGGCGACGGCTTCCTCCACGCCATCGACTGCCGGTCGAAGCGACAGGTCGGCGCAGACCGTGAGCTGTCCCACCGCGACGTCATCGAGATTATCTCGACGAACTGACGCACAGAATACACTTATCATCGTTCCCCGCCGAACACCGGTATGAACGGGTATGGGCGGGGATTTTCGACGCTCACAGAGGAGCGAACCGCTGAATCGCTGCTCATCGTCGGTGCGATTCCCGACTGGCTGAGGGGGACGCTCATTCGAAACGGCCCGGGCCACTTCGAACTCGGTGAGGGTCGCGTCACCCACTGGTTCGACGGGTTGGCGATGCTCCGGAAGTTTTCCTTTGCGGACGGCGACGTCACGTACTCGAACCACTTTCTCCGCACCGAGACGTACAAAGCGCGAAAGCAGGGGAACCTCGGGCCGGGCGAGTTTGCGACCGCACCTGCGACCGGATTTTTGGCGAAACTCAAGTCGATTGTCGTCCCGGAGACGACGGATAACGCCAACGTCACGATTGGGCGCGTTGGCGGGCACATGGTCGCGCTTACCGAAGTCCCGCGCGTCGTCGCGTTCAACCCAGCGACCTTAGAAACCCACGGTGAGGTCAGCTTTGACGACGACTTGACTGGCCACGTCATGACGGCGCACGTCCACCACGACGACGAGCGCAACGAGACGGTTGGCCTGCTCACGAAGTTTGGCAAACCGAGTACGTACACCATTTATCGGCTGCCGGATGGAAGTCTCCGCCGTGAGGAAGTCGCGTCGCTCAAGGTATCTCGTCCGGCGTACATCCACAGCATCGGTCTCACCGACCGGTACGTCATCCTCGTAGAAGCGCCGTTTACGGTGAACCCGCTCAGCTTCCTGAAGCTCGGCAACGATGGCTTCATCGAACACTTCACGTGGGATGGCACAGCCGACACACGCTTTATCATCGTCGACCGCGAGCGCGGCCGCGCCGTTGCCACGCCGCAGACGGCGGCGTTTTTCGCGTTCCACCACGTCAACGCCTTCGAGCGCGACGACTCCATTGTCCTCGACCTCGTGGCCTACCCTAACCCCGACATCATCGACGGCCTCTATCTCGACCGCCTCGAACGCGGCGAGTTCAAAGGCCTCGTTGGCGAACTCAGGCGCTACACCCTGCCGACCGACGACACCGGCCAAGTCGAATGTGAGCCACTGTCTGAGATTGCGATGGAGTTGCCAACTATCTCGCCAACCGTCCGCAGACAGCCCCATCGCTACGTTTACGGGCAAGGAAGCGTCATCGAGGGCGACGGGTTTTCGAACTATCTCGTCAAAGCCGACGTTGCGTCGGGGTCTGCGGCGATATGGACAGCACAAGAAACGTTCTGTGGAGAACCCATCTTCGTGCCACGGCCGGACGCGACGGCCGAAGACGACGGGGTAGTGCTCTCGGTGATTCTCGACACCGCCGGAGAGCAGTCGTTTTTGCTCGTCTTAGACGGCGAGACGTTTGTCGAACTCGCCAGAGCGCCGCTTCCACACGTCCTGCCCTTTGACTTTCACGGTGAGTTTTTCGACTGCGTCTGGTGACCGGCGAACAGTTATCATGATAGGAGCCAAGACAGCCACATGGCTCGCGTTCCGTATCTCGATTTTGACAACCTCTCTCCGGACGCCGCTGCGCTTGTAGAAGAAACCGGCCTCGGGCCACTCCACGTGTTTCGAGCACTGGCGAACAACCCGGCCGCACTCGCCACGCTCACGAAGTCTGCGGGGGTACTCTGGACGGATGCCGGACTCGACACCCGTGGTGCGGAGTTCGTGATTCTCACGGTTGCCCGCGCCGTCGACAGCGCCTACGAATGGCACCAACACGCCGAAATCGGCCTCGATGCCGGGCTTACGACCGAAACCATTCGCGCGATCAGTACAGGCGCTACAGACGCGCTCACGCCCGAAGATGCCGCGCTCTACGAGTACGTGACCGCCTACGTGGACGGCGCCGTCGATGACGCGACACACGACCAGTTAGCGACCTTTTTTGACGACAGTGCAGTCGTGGGCATCGCCATGCTCGCAGGCGAGTATCTCGCGCTCTCACGAACCATCGACGCCCTCGACATCGAAGTCGAAGGTGAATTTATTGGCTGGAACATCGAAAACCTCGATACGACAGCCTGAAAGACTGTACGGCCCGGCGTGAATGCCAATTTTTGTGCCGCCGCCCCTACCCTCTGACACCGAGTGTCGCGGTGACAGGCGGTGGTGAACGATGGCACAGAAGATTCCCCCCGAGCAGCGCAATCGCAGCCAAAGTTTGCGACTGTTCACTGACTACCTGATGGACGGCGAAGATGTGATAGACGAAGTCGTCGCCCCCGACTTCAGAGGCCACGGCTTTGGCGGCCACGACGGCGAACTCGTTGGCCCCGCCGGGCTCAGAGACTATTTCGGCGAGACGGTTGGCACGCTCTGGTACGACATCCACGACCAAGTCGCAACGGACGACACGGTCGTGACGCGATGGACAGTGCGCACTCCGAGCGACATCGTCCGTGGTGGGCCGTCGCCGACGGGTGGCGAAACGGAGATGTCCGGCATCACAATCGACCGCTTCGAAGCCGGGAAGCTAAAAGAGACGTGGGTACAGGCGGATTATCTCCACCTGTATCGCCAACTCGGCCTCGTCGCAGAGCCGGAACTGTAGGTTACGCCCGGCGAAGCCGCGGGAACCAACGCGGCGTCTCCGTGAGATACTGGTCGTACTCTTCGCCGAACTTTTCGCGGAGGTGTGGCTCCTCGTAGGAAACAATGAAGGCGTGAAACAGCCCCCAAATGAGCGCGCCATAGATCAGCAACAGTGCCGACTGGAAAAACAGCGCCTCGCCGAACACAATCGAGAGTACGCCCACGTACATGGGATTTCTGACGACGCCGTAGAGACCAACGGAGACGAGCGACTGTGGTTCATCTGAGGGAGCCGGAGTGCCACCAGCCGCCGCGAACAGCGCAACCGTCGTCGTGTAGATGCCAATCCCGATGAGAAAGAGCGTGATGCCGAGATAGCGAAACGGGCCAAACGGCAGCGTGAACATCGACGGGAAGCCCGTGAGAATGATGTACGGTACGAGGACGGTGACCGTACCCGGCCCGACGAGCGTGAAGAGCGCAGACCGGGCCAGAGGATGCATACGTGTCATTAGATGTACTCGTAAAAATCCTTATTTATATCGTTGCGTGAGACGTGTGGTGATGTCAACGTCCCCAACGCCGCGCAGAAAGTGATGGTCGAGAGACTGCGGGACGCGTGGCCAGAAACCCAGCGCGCAAGAGCGTGACAGCTCACGACTGCTGTGACGGCGTTTCGGTCTGTAACGAGCGCTATTACGTCGCCAACACACCAGTCGCATTAATATCACTCACTGGTTTGCAAACCGGAAGTAAATACACTGGGGTCTGAACCGCGTTGGATACGAAAACAGAGCGTGCGACGAGGAGAACCGAATCCAGTACGACGGCGGCCATGTTGACCCCAAGAGAACACCCTCGCGAGAGGGGCAGGTGAGTACCACAAGGTGTGTGACGCGGTGAATCGGTCTGCAAACTGGTAAAATTCGAGTGTGGGCGCAGTGACTACGATGCGAAGTGTTCGACGTGGTCTAAGTACGAGATGTCGGGTTTGCCAACGACGCCTGCACGCTCCATGACCTGTCGCAGATCGTCTGACTCCGCGAAGGTGCGCGCGTGGTCGTCCGTATCGAACTCCATGAGGATGGTCACCTCGTTCGTGTCGTCGTCGCTGCAGAACAGTTCGTGGCTTCGTTCCCCGCTTTGTTTTCGCAGTTCAGCGTGTTGGTCGAACTCCTTTTTCCACGCGTCATAGTCCTTTACCCGGTGATGGACGAGCATGTGTGTCATGTGTGTCACCACAAGAAGGTACGCTGAGTGGAGAGAAATACGCCGTGCACGGAAAGTCGGACACTCGCTCCGCCGGGATGGTCAGTGCGGGACACACGACCGGAATGGCGAACAAGACAATTCGACTCAGCCCCCACGCCTTTGCCCTCGTGTGTTGAATGCCCACACATGCCTCGAACTGACGAGTTCGTCACCGTCTCCGGCACCGAAGTGCACTATTCGTCGTGGGGGGACACCGACAAGCCGCCTGTCGTGTGCGTCCACGGCCTCTCGCGTGTAGGGCGGGACTTCGACCCGCTCGCCCGCCGACTCGAAGACGACTACTGGGTGGTGTGTCCCGACATGCCCGGCCGCGGCCTGAGCGAGTGGCCCGACGACGACGCAGCCTACGGCCCGGAGGCGATGGGCGCGCTGCTCGTGGCGTTCTGCGATGCGCTCGACATCGACGAGATGCGGTGGGTGGGTACCTCGATGGGCGGGACGCTCGGCATCGGCCTCGCCGCAGGCCCGCTCAAAGAGCGCATCACCCACCTCGTCGTGAACGACGTGGGACCAGCCCCCGGCGACGACGAGGGCGCAGACGAGGGAGTAGACCGCATCATCGAGTATCTCACGAACCCGCCGTCGTTCTCGACGTTCACCGACTTCGAAGGCTACTACCGCGAGACGTACGCGACCTACAGTGAGATGACGGACGCAGAGTGGCGACGATTTACGCGTGAGTCAATGCGCCGACTCGAAACGGGGGAGTTCACGCCCGCCTACGACCCGCGGGTGGTCGAACCGCTGCTGACCGCAGAGCCACCCGAAGACCCGTGGGCGATGTGGGAGGCGATTCGTGCGGACATCTTCATCATGCGCGGGAAAACCTCGGACATCCTCGCCGCAGAGACGTTCGAAGAAATGAAAGTGCGCCAGCCAGAGGCAGAATCACTCGAAATCGACTCGGGGCACGCCCCGTCGCTGAACACGCCCGAGCAGATTCGGCCGATTCGCGAGTTTTTCAGGGATTAATCGGCAGGCTGTGCCGTTTTCGTTCGCGTCGTCCGCTCGGGGAGACCCCACCCCGTCGCCGCGATGGCGAACAGGATGAGCGGCGAGAGGAAGCCAAAGAAGTAGTACGGGGCGTAGCCAGCGAGGCCGAAGCTTCCGGCGAGCGTCGGCACGCCCGTCGCTTGGGCCATGAACAGCGCGCCTGCGTGCCACGGAATGAGTGCGCCCGTTGGCGTGCCAGCGGCTTCGATGGCGCGTGAGAGGTCCTCGCTGTCGAGGCCGTATTCTGCGTACACGTCACGCAGGGTGAGGCCGGGGACGACGATGCTCATGTACTGCTGAGAGGTGAGCAGGTTCGTCACGATGGCAGCCGCGCCCGTTCCGGCGACGAGGCCGCCGACGCTTGCGACGCCGTTCGAGAGGTGGTAGGCAAGGACGGCGAGGACGCCCGTGCGTTCAAGCAGGCCACCGAGCGAGAGCGCGGCGACGACGACGGTAATCGTCCACGCAGAGCCAGTCAGCCCGCCGGTTGCGAGCAGGCCGTTTACGAGTTCAGAGCCGGTTTCCGGCGACGTGCCGTTCATGAAAATCGTCCACGCGCCGGTGAAGGATGCGCCTTGGACGACAATGGTGGTCAACACGCCAGCCAGTACGCCTGCGATGAGCGTTGGAATCGCCGGGTAGCGTTTGAGTGCGAGGCCAAAGGTCACGAGCAGCGGGAGGAACACGACGGGGCTGAGTGAGTAGGTGCCCGCCAGTGCACCCTGAATTTCTGCGATTTGACCTGCGGGGATAGCGCCCTGAGAGCGAAGGCCGAGAATCGCATAGCCCACGAGCGCGAGCGAGAAGGCGAGGAGGGTGCTGTTTCGCATCGCCCGGATGTGGTCGAACAGGTTCGTGTTCGTGACCCCTGCGGCGAGGTTCGTGGTGTCAGAGAGCGGCGACTGTTTGTCACCAGCGTAGGCTCCCGACAGGATTGCGCCAACGGTCATCGGCGCGGGAACGCCGAGGCCGGCACCGATGCCGACGAAGGCGACGCCGAGGGTGCCTACCGTGGTCCACGACGAGCCAATGGAGAAGGCGACGACGCCCGCGAGCAGTGCGGTTACGGGCAGGAAGATGACGGGCGTGAGCAGGTCGAGGCCGAAGAACATGAGTGCGGGGATGGTTCCGGCGCTGACCCACGTCGCAATCACGGCGTAGATGACGAAGATGATGAACAGCGCCTGTTTACCCATCAGCAGGCCGCGGGTCAACCCTTCTGCGAGCGCGTCCCAGCTAAAGCCGAGGTGGTAGCGTGCCAGCGCGCCGACGAAAATGATGCTCCAGAGCAGCGGGACGTGCGGCGAGAGTTGGAGTACCGCAGAGCCGATGCCGAGGAACACGAGCACGGCGAGCACTGGGAGCAGCGCGATACCGAGTGATGGTCGCAACTCGGGGTCGATGTCGTCGTACCCGAGCGGCGTGAACGATGGTGAACTCATTAGCAGGCCGTATGCAGATAGCGCATAAAATACCTTTGAATTATACACACAGAGCATGAGTTGTGGTGGCATTTCTCACGAGAACACCCGCCATAAAAACAGAACAAGACTGAAAAGAGCCACAACTTATTCCCCAGTATCCACGGACAGAACCGAATACTAACCGAGAATCCAGAGTGTATGACGAGGAAGCAACATTCTATTTCCCCGTATCCAGCGAAGTATTATGGGCTATGGCAGTACGAGAAGTGCGTATCAACGAAACAGCGATTGAAGCGCTCGAAGTGGGGTTCCGAGGGGAATTGATTCAGCCGGGCGACCCGACTTATGACGAGGCGCGGGAAATTTGGAACGCAGCGATTGACAAGCGTCCCGGACTCATCGCGCGGTGTGCGGGCGTGGCGGACGTCATCGCGGCGGTCAACTTCGCCCGCGAGCAGGATATTTTGGTGGCGGTGAAGGGGGCCGGACACAACATCGCCGGGAACGCACTGTGTGACGATGGGTTGGTCATCGACCTTTCGGGGATGAACGCAGTACGGATAGACCCCGAGGCGAAGACCGCACGGGTCGAACCGGGCGCAACGCTCGGTGATTTCGACCACGAGGCCCAAGCGTTCGGGCTTGCGACGCCGCTTGGCATCAACTCGACGACGGGCGTGGCGGGCCTCACCCTCGGCGGTGGCTTTGGCTGGCTCACCCGCCAGTACGGCATGACCATCGACAACCTGCGGTCGGTTGACCTCGTCACCTCCGCCGGGACGTTACTCCACGTGAGCGACGCAGAACACCCCGACCTGTTCTGGGGCATCCGCGGCGGCAGTGGCAACTTCGGCATCGTGACCTCCTTCGAGTTCGACCTTCACGAAGTCGGCCCCGAAGTGCTGTGTGGGCCGCTTGTCTACGACGCAACAGACGCAAAGCAAATCATGCAGAAGGTTCGGGAGTTCAACCACGACGCCCCCGACGAACTCTCGACCTGGATCGTCCTGCGACAGGCGCCACCGCTCCCCTTCCTCGACGAAGCAGATGTCGGCAAGGATGTCGTCATCGTCGTCCCGTTCTACGCGGGCGACGTGGCCGAAGGCGAGAAACTCATCGCGCCGCTTCGTGAACTCGGCACGCTCCTTGGCGAACACGTCGGACCAGCCCCGTACGATGCCTTCCAGCAGGCGTTCGACCCGCTGCTCGAACCTGGGCTTCGCAACTACTGGAAGACGCACAACTTCGAAGACATGAGCGACGACGTCATCGAGATGGCCATCGAATATTCCTCGAAGCTCCCGACTCCGATGTCGGAAATCTTCTTCGCCCAGATGGGTGGCGCGATGTCACGGGTTGCCGCAGACGAGACGGCCTACCCGTACCGCGACGCGACCTACGTGATGAACGTCCACACGCGCTGGGACGACCCCGCGCTCGACGACACGTGCAAGGCGTGGGCGCGTGAGTACTACGACGCGCAAGCACCATTTGCCCAGGGCGGGGCATACGTCAACTTCATCAGCGAGAGCGAAGGCGAAGAAGCGCTCGCATACGGCGACAACTACGACCGCCTCGCCGAACTCAAGAAGGCCTACGACCCGCACAATCTGTTCCGGGTGAACCAGAACGTGAAGCCACTGGCCTAAGTCAGGGTTTATTTTCACTCCACAGGTCACGTTTATGCGGGCGGTCGCACAGCAGGCAGAAATACTCAGAATAAAAGACAGTGTGGAGAACAGTAATTTTATCGTTCTCTCCGCCCTGTATAGTGTGGTGATTTGCCGATGCGTACCAGAAAACTCCTGAGTCTGTTGGTGTTGGGATTGCTACTGACTGGTACAATCGGTGCTGAAAACGCGCTCGTTGCGACCCATCGGACGGTCCTCGACCCCGGCTTCGTCAAGCAGAGTCTCGCAGAAGAAGGCGGCTACGACGTGCTTTCGACCGCGGCCATCGAAACGCTCGGTGGCCCGGCCGCAGGTGAACTGAACAACAGTGAGATGGGCGTCCTCGCGTCGCTCACGGCGGAAGCCTACAGCGAGGCGTTGCTCGACCCGGCGTACCTTGAGGGACAAACGAATGCCAATATCGATGAGACGTACGCCTACCTCCACGGCGATGCGGCAGAACCGCGGCTTGCGATAGACCTCGCCCCAGCGCAAGCGTCGTTCGCAGAAAATCTCGAATCGAGCATCGTTGAGACGCCGACCGCAGACCTCGTGGGCGACCTTGATTTTGCAGACACCGCGTTCCCCCTCGACACTGCGCTGTTGAGAGACGCAGAGACGAGTGAGGCAGGCTTCCTCGCCGCGCGGGCCGAGCTGCGTGAAACCGTGCGCGAACAGGTTATCCAACAGGCAGTCGGACAGGCGTTCGAGACGGCCACGGACGACCAGTTGCTCGCGCTGGTGATTGCGAACTACGACTCAGATGACTACACGGCGACAGAGAAAGCACGCGAGGTCGAGACTCGAAGGTCGGCTATCGAAGCCGCCCTGCGCGAGCGCATCGAGGCAGACGACGAGCGCGTCGAGGCGCTCACCGACGAGGCACTCGCTGAACTGGAGACGCAGGCTGTCGCCGCGGTCGAAGCTGCTGTGCCACCCGAAGAACTTGACCCGGCGCTCGTCGCCGCCACGACCGACCTCACGGCGGTCGTCGTCACCGGCCTCACCGACGAGGACGTGACGTACAACGCCTTTACCGCAGCCCTCGTGGACGCCAAAGCGACCCTTGCACAAGCGATCGCCACGGAGATGAACGAACAGCTCGCTGCCGAACTCGGCGGGACGGAACTCGTCCTCACTGAGGAGCTGCCAGCCGAGTCCAAGCAAGCGTTCGAAAACGCCCGCACGGTCGTCACCGTCCTCGACCGCGGTGTGGTCGTCCTCGCGGGCATCAGCCTCGTGTTAGTGGGACTCACGTGGTTTGCTGACCGCTCCGGTGTGACATTGCTCTCCACCGTCGGCGGGGCGTTCGTGCTCGCCGGGGGCATCTCGTTCGCCCTCGGGTCGGTCGCCAGCACACAACTCGGTGCGGCGATTGCGAGCAGCGACGGTCCAATCCCGGCGTTTGCAGACCTCGTTCTCGCGCTTATCGGGCGGGTGACGAGCGTGTTCACGGGCCAGTCGCTCGTGCTCGTCGGCCTTGGCCTCGGCTGCATCCTCGGGGCTGTGGTGTTGCACTATCACGTCGATTCGATAGACCACTTGAACGCCGCCACGTAAGTCACCGCGCAGAGAGCAGTACAGACTAGCTATTTTGTCCGTGCCAGCGTCTCTCTAGGTGGGATGGGGAATGGCGATTAACACACCGAGTCCACCACGAGGTGGCGACACGACGATTCCAGACGCACTGACTGCGACCACGTTCCTCGCAACGACGGATGGGGGTATCGCACGGGCCAGTTTCGAAGACAGCGGGTGGACTGTCTCACGCGCGCTTGTCACCAAAGACGTGCGCTGTCTCGCGGTAGACCCGACCACTCCGGCGATACTGTACGCCGGGACGCAGGGAGACGGGGTGTACCAGTCAGTAGACGGCGGTGAGACGTGGGAGGCTCTCGGCCTCGACGGCGTGGTCGTGAAATCGCTCGCAGTGAGTCCACACGACCCGGCGGTCATCTACGCCGGGACGAAACCGGCGTCCATCCACGTATCGAGAGACGGTGGGCTGACGTGGACAGAAGCCTCGGGCTTTGGAAAGATACCGGGCCGTCGACTCTGGTTCTCACCGGCCGAACCACCGTTCGTGACGGCGTACGTCCAAGAGATTGCTCTGTCGCCAACCGACCCGGACCTCGTCCTCGCAGGGATTGAATTCGGTGCGGTCGTGAGAAGCACCGACGGTGGCGAGACGTGGACCGGACACCGGCCGGGAGCGATTCGTGACTGTCACAGCCTCGCGTTCCACGCCACCGACGGCGACCGCGTGTACGAAGGTGGTGCTGGGTTACGGGGCCGGGCGGGAGCCACGAGCACCGACGGCGGAGAAACGTGGATTGCCCCGACGAACGGACTCGACCGGTCGTACGGCTGGGCGGTCGCGGCAGACCCAGAAAACCCAGCGACGTGGTACCTGTCGGCTTCGACAGGACCGTTCGCGGCCCACGGCGAAGAAAACGCTCGCGCGTACATCTACCGCTGGCAGGACGATGGGCCGTGGGAGCGACTCTCCGGTGGCCTACCGCAGCCGTCGTTTGCGATGCCCTATGCGCTCCGGACGCTTCCGGGAACGCCGGGCTTCGTCGTGGCGGGGATGAGCGATGGGGTGGTCTGGTACTCGGCTTCGTACGGTGACGCATGGGAGCGACTGCCCTTCTCGCTCGGGTCGATTCACCGGTCGCTCGTGCTCGCGCGCTGACTCACTCCCGCGAATCGTACTGCTGGTAGATGACGTGCCCACACGCCTTACAGTGGGAGGCGTCTTTGTCGTGATAGGCGAGGCCGCAGTTTTCACAGGTGACGTTGACGCGCTCTTTGTACGTCCACTCTTTGACGATGCGACTCGCCTGCCACGGAATGATGATGATGCCGATGATGATAGCAGAGACCGTCACCCAGCGCCCGGCGTTGGTGACGGGTGTGATGTCCCCGAACCCGACGGTCGTGAGCGTGACGACGACGAAGTAAAAGGCGTCGCCGAAGTTGTTGACCGTCGGATTCAGGTGGTGTTCGAAGCTGTAGAACAGCCCGGCGGTGACGAAGAAGATGGTCACGACGGTGAGCGCGAGCTTCATCGCCCGGAGCGTCGAGAGCGACACCGTCCCGAAGAAGAACTCTTCGTCTGCGGTAAATCGGTAGAAGCGAAGCGCTCGCATCACCCTGAGTACGCGCAGGAAGCCAACGTTGAGCGCGACGAGTTCGACGGTTGGAAACAGAAAGATGAGCAGCGTGGGCGCGATGGCGAGCAAATCAACTATCGTGTAGGGGTTGAGTGCCTCCGCCAGTCGATTTCGAGCGCTGTAGAGGCGAAGCAGGTACTCCCCGAGGAAGACGAAGCTAATCGCCACTTCAAGCTGGAACAAGATGGGCAGGTACGGCTCCGCGAATGCGTAGGTTTCAACGATAAACAGCGCGATGAAGACGAGAATCAAGGAGAGGAGTGCGACGTCTACGGTCTTTCCGGCGACCGTCTGGTGGTCAACCAGATAGAAGCGAACCCGCTCACGAGACGTGAGCCCATCGACCGCCGAGGCGTGACCAGCCATACACCTCTGTAGCCTTCCGACGGATAAATAGCATGTTCCCATTCAGGCGAGGGTGTCTGCGACCCAGTCGTAGATGACACCGTGGGCAAGCGGGAGGTTGCCGAGCTGGCAGTGGTCTGCTGCGCCTTCGTGCTCCTCGAACACGCGGAGGGTGGTCGGCCCGGCAACCGCGTCCACGAACTCGTAGGCAAGCGGGAGGGGAATCAGGTGGTCGTCCGCTCCGGCGAGCGCGAGCGTCGGGCACGTGATGCGGTGGGCCACGTCGCTGAGCGAGTAGGCTTTGAGCGTGTCGAGCAGCCCCGCCATGTCCGTCCCGAACACCCATTGCGCGTTCTGGCGCTGCCAGCGCGACCCGGCATCGACGCGCGCAGCGAGTGCGGCGACGCCGTTTACGAGCGCGCCCGGCAGGTACGAAAAGAGGCTTGCGACGGCTTCCTGTCCGTAGGCAGACGCCGCCCAGAGGTCATAGCAGTGGTCGAACGCGATGCACGCCGTCACTCGGTCGTCGAACGCGGCGGCGCGGGGTGCGTAGAAGCCGCCCATACTGACGCCGAGCAGTGCGATTTTCGAGGCATCGACGACTGGTTCCGTCTCCAGAAAGTCGATGACCGGCCCCACAACTGTTTCCCAATTCGTGCGCGCGCGCATCGACTCGTATCTGAGCAAGTCACCCTGTCCGGGGCCGTCGAATACGAAGCAGGCGTAGCCACGTTCGAGCGCCGCAGGCACGCCACACAAGAAGTAGAGTTCCTCTGCAATCGAATCAAACCCGCCGAGACAGACGAGCGTCGGGTGGGGTTTCTCGCTGTCGTCTGGCGCGAACAGATACCCCGAAATCGCCGTGTCCTCGAAGGGAACCTCGACCGCTTCGACGGGCGTATCGAGGAAGTCGAGCGCCGCCCGGAACGTCTCGCGGCTTCGTTCGTAGGTGGGGATACGTCGTGCGTCGTCGCCTGCTAAGAAAAATTCGGCCGTCCGGTAGTAGGTGTGCGCCCGGAAGAACGCGCCGCGAGCGGTTTCGTCGCGCCCCTCGTCACGAGCGCGCTCAGCTTCGCTCGCCACCCGGTCTGCGGTTCGTCGCCACTCGGTGTGCCACGACTCGAAATCGCCGTCCTCGATGCGGTCTGCAGTGGCGAGACACTCACCGAGCGCGCTCCCCTCGTAGGGCGCGTACGCAGTGGCTCTGAGCGTCTGGTAGTCAAACGTCTTGTCGGCGAAATGAACGCGCATACCGTCTCTACACGTCACTGAAGCAAAATGATTCGTGAGCGAGTTCACAAACCGAAAAAGGGTGGCAACGTGGCATGGTGGGGGCCACGTCGCCGGGATGGCACACAGGTGGTCGCGGTGGCGACCGGGTCGGGAGGATTACTCCGCTACGATGAACTGACCGGCTATTTCGACCACCTCCTCCATGCCTTTTGGCTGGTCAACCGCCGCCGGGAACGGGTTCGCCACGTTGAGTTCGTTCAGGAAACTCGCGTGGCGCGCCTCGACGCTATGGATGCCCGCGGCCGCGGCGAACACGTCGTCGTTCGAGACGGAGGGTGCCGCGCCAGCGTAGGCGGCGACGCCCGTGTTCTCAAGGGCTTTGCCAACAGCGAGGAACTCCGAAGGGGTTTCGTAGCCGAAATCGTAGGTTGCCTCTTCGACGGGCGTCCCGCCAAGCTTTTCGATGGTATCCGCGATAGCCGTCACGTGGGCGGCCTCGTGCTCACCAATCGCCGCGAGGCGGTCTGGCACCGTCATCCGGAGCTCCGCGTCGTAGTCAGAAAGGACGCTCGCGCTGCGGAGTTCGTCCGCGCTGAACGTCTCCAGCCCTTCGCGGTAGAAGACAGCCTCTAAGTGTTCGAGCGTGAGCGCGTAGTTCAGGATGTCCACGTCGCTCGTCCCATCGTCTTCCTTGCGCATTGGCGTCGCCATCGAATCACCGCGCGAAAGCGCACTGCTGTCGTTCGGATTCTCGGTGATGAACTGGCTCGCAATTTCGATGACCTCGTCCATCGACTTCGCCTCGTCTACGGCCTTCGGGAATGGGTCAGACGAGTTGACGAGGTTGAGGAAGCTCGCGTGGCGGGCTTCGACGCTGTGAATGCCGAGCGCAGCGGTGAGCACGTCGTTGTTGACAATGGACGGCGCGGCACCCGCGTAGGCGGCGACGCCCGTGTTCTCGAGCGCCTTGCCAACGGCGAGGAACTCCGTGGGCGTCTCGTAGCCGAAGTTGTACTCGGCTTCTTCAACGGGTGTGCCACCGAGTTGCTCGATGGTGTCTGCGATGGCCGAGACGTGGGCGGCCTCGTGTTCGCCCGTTGCTTTCAGGTACTCTGGAACCTGCATCCGGAGAGTCTCACTGAACTTGCTCAGCGCGTCAGCCTGCATGAGTTCGTCATCCGCGAACTCATCGAGGCCGTCACGGTAGAACGCGTTCTCTAAGTGCTCGAGTGTGAGCGCGTAGTTCAGGATGGCGACGTCTGGGTTGGTGTCCACCGACCCGTCTTCGGTCGTTGTCATGGTGCCTTCGGTCGTCGTCATGCCGCCGTCTTCCGTGGTCGTTGTGGTCATACCGCCGCCGGATTCGCCACCGCTCATACAGCCAGCGAGGGCGACGCCACCGATGCTGGCGATAGTTCCGAGGATGGTGCGGCGCGAGCGGAGGGCGCGACGGTCAGTCGGGGATGGTTCGGAGTCTCTCATAGTGCGGTATCTGGACGGAGCGCGAATCGACACAAGAGGATTTGCCGAACTGCGACAGCACTGATGCCAGAGTCTCACCCAAATTCGTTCGAAATTGGCCGCAATCGATGGAGACTGCTGTCGCTCACTGTCGAGAGAACGAGAGAAAAAATGCAGAGAGATTAGTAGACGGCGTCGAGAATCGCGCTGTCGAGGTCGTCGAACTGCGTCAAGTGGGCGAGGCGCTCGCCGCGCAGGTCAACGTTTTTCTGCTCGAAGTCTTCGACGTGGTCTGGGACGTAGAACTCGGTAATGTCGATGCCCGGAACGTTCGTCGGGATGGTGAGGCCGGTCTGCTCGTCACGTTCCCAATCGACGGTACCGCGAGCGATTTCACGAAGGATGGTGACGGACTCGGTCACGCCAATGTCCTGTGCGTTCGCGCCGATGTGGCCCGTGTTGAGGACGTAGCACTCGACGCCGAGGTCGGAGACGAGTTCGCGGAAGCGATTGCCTTCCTCGCCTTTCGAGCCGATGATGAACGGGTTGGTGCCGACGACGCGAATGGACTCGCCCGCTTTCGATGGGTCGCCTGCGCTGGTCTCGATGGACTCGCCAAGCATGAACGCGACGGCGGCCTCTTCGGGCGTGAGTTTGGCGACTGGCGGCATCACGGGATTGCGCGTGATGAAGAACACCTGGTCTACGTCAGGCAGGTCGATGTCTGCGTCGGCGGAGGCGAGTTGGTCGCGGACGATGATGGCCCGGCCGTTGCTCGTGTGGAGGTCAGAGTCGAAGTCAACCGTACCGTCTGTGTCGACATCGACGTTTTCGAGGATGGCCGATTCGTGGGTGACGGCGTCGTACATCGCTGGCTGTTCGTCCGCGTCTAACCCGATGGTTTTGACGAACAGGCCGTTGCCTTCACTGCCCGCGACGGTGCCGTCGGGGAGGAGCGCACACACGTCGTCTTGGAGCATCGAGGCTTCCTCGTCGTCGTCGAGCCAGAGGCCGTGGGCGGTGAGCGTGGACTTCCCCGTCGCAGAGAGGCCGAGGAACAACTGGCCAACGTCGTTCAGGGCGCCGTCGTCTCCTTTGAGGGTGACGCGCTTGCTGCCCGCGTGGAGGCCGAGGCCACCTGCCTGCTTTGCGTAGTACATGTGCAGGCGCAGGAACGACTTTTTCGCCTCGCCGGTGTAGTCGCTGCCGAGAACTGCGGTGAAGCCTTCGTCAGGGAGAATACGAACGGCGATTTCGTCCCACGCTGGAAGCTGGATGGTGACGAAGTCGGGTTCTGCTTCTTCGGTGACTGGTTCGAACAGTTTCGCCCACGCGAGTGCGATGCGGGCGAATTCTTTCTGGACGTACAGACGGCAGCGGTAGGAGTGGTCCGTGTGTCGGCCCATCATACGGTCGACACAGATCATTTCCTCCGTTTCTGCGTACTCGGCGGCCGCTTCGAGGTAGGCGTAATCTTCGTCTTCGAAGTCCGTGTCAACGGCGTTTTTGGTCTTGTCTGCGTTCCGCGAGCGTTCCTCGCTCACGTAGGACGGCGACCCAAACTCGGTCGTGATTTCGTCTCCGCGCGCAAGCTCGCGAAGTTCGTCGAGCGATGGGTTATAGAGGACGTTGTCTGCCTCTTTTGGATTCGGAAGTGCTGTTTTGAGCGACTGGGCTGATGTAGCCAGGTCCGTCATTATTCAATCAACAGGAGTTGAACGCTATAACTATACAAGGTTCACGGCCGATATCGTTAGCAAGAGAGTGTGTAACACCCGAATACGGACGTCTACTGAGATTGGAAGTTGCGGACTGAATCGACCCGCTTCGCGGGAAATCGAACACGATTGTTCGAGAATTACTGAACGTTTGTGAGCGAAAGTCGTGCATTATTAGAGAAATTCGATAGAATCAGTCGTGTGTGTCATCGCCACCCGCCCGCGTGAAAACCGACTTCCCGTAGCGTTTTATTGCACCTCGCCTTGTGTCCACACATGTCACGCAGTGACTCTCGTGTGGTCGTCGTCGGGGCTGGCGTCTCTGGGCTGGCGATCGCCCGCGAGTTGGCTCCCGACCACGACGTGTTGGTGTTCGACAAAGGCGGCGTCGCGGCCGATACCTCCTCGCGCGCGTCGGGGATGATTTCGCTCTCGCTCGAACCGTTCCCCGACGAGTGGGCGACGTTCGCGCTCTCGCAGTTTCACGACCTCGACGGCCAGGGAATCTTCACGTTTACCGACCGCGACACCGTCCGCCTCGTCCCCGAGGAAGACGCAGAAAAGTACACCGACCAAGCGCCCGCGGGCGGGGAGTACCTCCCGAAAGACGAACTTCGCGAGCGCTATCCTGACGCCTTTTCCGACCTCGCTGCCTACGGCGGGGCGCTCCATTACAACGGCACGGGCTACTTAGATGCCCTCGATTACACCATGACGCTCAAGTGGGCCGCAGAACAAGCGGGCGCGGCCGTCTTCCGCGACCACGAAGTCACCGGCCTGCGCGTCGAAGACGATTCTGTGGTTGGCGTCGAGACCGAGTACGGTCCTGTGGACGCAGACCACGTCGTCTACGCGACGGGCTGGAAAACCCGTGACCTGCTTTCTGCGTACGTCGAACTCCCGGTCAGGCCGCTTCGCTGGAACGCCGTCGTGGTCGAACCCGACACGCCACTTCCAGAAGCCGCGCCGATGGGTTCGGAGCCAACGATGCGCGTCTACTGGCGCACCACCGACCGCGGCGACGTGCTCATCGGCGGGAACGAACACCTCCTCTCAGACCCCGAAGGGACGGAGATGGGCGTCGAAGAAGAGTTTAGAGAACTGGTGATGGAGCGCGTTGGACCCCTGCTCGCCGGTGTCTCGGCGGGAACCATCCGCCGGGAAGACTGCTGTCCGACTGCCGATTGCGCTTCGCCCGACGGCCTGCCGATTATCGACGCGCCCGACGACGTGCCAGACGGCCTCGTGTTCGTGACGGGACTTCACGGCCGCGGGGTCATGCTCTCGCCCGTGACTGGCCGGGCAGTTCGGTGTCTCGTGACCGGCGAAGACGCCCCGTTCCCGATGGAACCGTTCGAACTGGCGCGGTTCGAAGACCGGTCGCCTGACTTCGAGTATCGGAGCCACTGGGACTAATCTCCCGCCAGCCACGAAGTGAGCGACAGAACGACGGGGTAGTTTTTCAGAGCGGGTTCAGCCCAAAATCGAGGGGCAGGGGCGACACTGTGAGGGCTACGAACTCATCGACGCACACAGCAATGGGTGACCAGCAGGTGAGCTACGGCTCAGTCTCGTCAACGTTCCCGATGACGAGCGTGTCTTCGACGAGTGACTTTAAGCCACGGCGCAGTCGCTCTGAGAGGGCTTGGTGAGAGACCCCGAAGTCGGCTGCGAGGTCTTCGAGCGAGACTTCTCGGGGGATTTCGAAATACCCCTGGTCGACCGCACGGATGAGCGTATCGTACTGACTCTGTGTGAGGCCATATCGTCCGACGGGTTCGTCGTCGAGTTCGCGAATCGAATGAATCTCAAACGAGAGGTCTGCTTGTTCCGAGAAATCGAGGTTCTCAGAGAACTTCTCTCGATTCGGGTACATCACCCGCAGATTCCACCGATCACCGCGACCATAGGCGTTCAACACCGTCGCCTCTGCGTCCGTGAGCATATTGAGGAGTAAGATGATTTGCTCTACCCACTCCATGCGATAGAGAAACTCATCGCCCAAGTCGGCGAGCTGTGAGATGGATTCGATGCTGTCGTCTGCTTCGAGAAGCGACTCTAGCTTGTCTTTTTCCATCCCGCGGAACCACACGAGCGGCATGACGGTTTCGTGCCCGCTCTGGACGATTCGCTCAACGTCAATCTCGACATCTAAATCAGAACGCAGTACGTGCGAAAGGGCGAGCTCAGTTGCGGGAATCGAACCCCGCACAATCACGACCATAGGTGTCCGTTTCCCGCAAGTGAGTTAGGTGTATTTGCCACACGCATCCACACTCACAGCGGTGTCGATGAAGATGTGTCTAGTGGCTGTATCCTTAATGCCACTCTGCGCGTAGGACACAGGAATGGTCGCCCTTCGAACCCGACTGCCGCCACCCCCTGCAAAGCCCGAACTCGCGGTGTTCGCCTCCGGAATGACCAGCATGGGATTAGAAATTCTTGCTGGCCGAATGATTGCCCCCCAGTTCGGGAGTAGCATCTTCACATGGGGGAGCATCATCGGTGTGTTCCTCACGGCGCTCAGTTTGGGCTATCTACGCGGTGGTGCCTCTGCGGCGAGCCGCGCTTCAAACCGGCGGCTGGTACGGCTGTTGCTCGGCACCGCGCTCTACGTCGCGGTAGTGATTTTCGCGGGCGATACGCTGTTGCGCGCCTCGACTGCGTTTCCGCTCCCGAGCCGGTTCGCGTCACTTCCGGCCATTCTCCTCCTGTTTGCACCGCCGACCTACCTGCTCGGGTTCATCAGTCCGTATGCGGCCGAACTGTCCGACAAACAGAGCACTGGGGCCGCCTCGGGGCGGGTGTACGCGATTGGGACGGTGGGCAGCATCATCGGCGCGTTCGGGACGACGTTCATCCTCATCCCGTCGCTTTCCATCGACCAAATCGGCCTCGTGCTCGGGCTGATCGCCGTTCTCGCCGCCATCCTCATCGCCCGGCCCATGACGACCGACCAAGCGTTCGGGAGCACGGCGGTCGCGCTCGTGCTCGTCGCCGCGGCCGGAAGCGGCCTTGCGGGACTCAGCATCGAGGGACGCATCGTCTACGAGACACAGACGCCGTATCAAGAGTTACAGGTCATCGACTTAGGCGACACGCGCACGCTGTATCTCGACGGCCAGCGACACAGCGCGATGGACCTCTCTGACCCGAGACGCCACGTCTTTGGCTACACGCGCTATTTTCACCTTCCCTTGCTGATGAACGACGACGTTGACAACGTCCTGTTCATCGGCGGCGGCGGCTTCACCGGACCAAAGCGGTTCGTTGCTGACTACAACGTGACCGTCGATGTCGTCGAAATCGACCCGGAGGTCATTGCCGTCGCAAAAGAGTACTTCGCGGTCGAAGAATCTGAGCGGCTTCGCATCCACAACATGGACGGCCGCCAGTATCTGCGTGAGACCAACGAGACGTACGACCTCATCATCTTAGATGCCTACCAGAAGGATAAGGTGCCGTTCCAGTTGACCACCGAAGAGTTCATGCGGCTCGCAGAAAGCCGCCTGAGCGACGACGGCATCCTGTTTGCGAACATCATCTCAGCGCCGAGTGGGTCGGCCTCCCAGTTCTACCGCGCCGAGTACAAAACCATGAGTGCGGTGTTCCCGCAGGTGTACAGCTTCCCGACGGTCGATGCCACCGTCATCCAGAACATAGAGGTCATCGCCACGAAAAACGCGACCGTGCTCACCCGCGAGGAGTTGCTTTTGCGGAACAGCGAACGCGACATCGGCATCAATCTCAGAAACGAGATTCAAACCTACCGCGCGAGCGAGAACACGGCTGGCGTGCCGTTGCTCAGAGACGACCAAGCGCCGATTGACAGTCTGCTCGACCCGCAGGTTGGCCAACGCTACGTAATCCAAGAGGGCAATCGCACGAATACGACCGCAACCGCAACAGGCTAGGCGAAAGTCGGCCGGTTAGAGCCCGCCGACCGAGATGATGAACAGCGCGACGGAGATGGCGGCGAACAGCACACCAACGCCCTTTTTGATGATGCTCGTATCGAGCCGCGAGGCGACGTAGGGTGCAATCTGGCCGCCGGTCACGGTTGCGGGAACCGTCCAGACGACCATGTTCCACGGCGTCGAAGCGAGGTCCATCGCGTGGCCGCCAATGATGCCGCCACCGAAGACGTGGACGAGCGAGGCGAGCACGGCCGTCAACGCGACGACGATGTGGTTCGTCCCGATGGCGACTTTCACAGGAATCTCAGAGCGGAGCATCGAGATGATACCGAGTTCGCCAATCCCGAAGCCAGCGAGACCCTGGAACACGCCGCCGATGCTGTAGTTGCCAAAGCGTTCGAGGTAGCCAGAGCGCTTGTAGCGGAAGGTGTTACCGTCGCGGTCGACGCGCGTGACGGTACCGTCGTCTGCGATCGTGACGCCCGCCGGACCGAGTTTGTCGTCGTCGTCGGGGAGGCGCGTGCCGCCGTCTGCACTGACCTCGGCATCCGTACCCCCGTGAGCGCTGTCGGGTTCTTCGTGGCTCAAGTCTGCTTTGAACAGCAGGTAGGCCGCCACGACGAGTGCGAGGCCGAGCAGGAACTGGAAGATTGGCTCTGGAATCACGAACGACAGGAGCGCGCCGCCGATGACGAACGGCACGGAGCCGCCAACGAGCGTGAGCGCGAGTCTGCGGTCGACGAGTCCGTACTGGATGAACGCGAGCGCGGAACTCGACAGGCCAAAGGACTCGCTGATGAGGCCAATCTTCACGATGGTTTCCGGTTCCAACGGGAACGCGAACACCGGGAAGATGAAGATGAGAAACGGCACGAACAGCGCAGAGCCGCTGATTCCGACCGTGTTCACAATCGTGGCCCCGAGGATGAAAAACGGGAACAGCCACCAGTATTCGAGCCAGTAGCTCGTTCCCGCATCTGTGGGGGTCGGGGCGGCGAAAAACACCCCGAGAATGAACAGGACTGGTGCGGCGAACACCAGAACGTGTTGATACTTGAGGAAGGTTCGCTTGAGTGCGCTTGCGTCCGGAGCCTCGCTCATGTGGGTGCTCGGGTGCCAGTGGTTCAGCCGTAAAAGAAGTTTTCCTTGAGAGGTGGCAGTATTCTCCTCTTGAGGGGGTGAGCGGCCGGAATTCGGACGAATTATCATGTAGAGTACAGGGGTGGGATGGGCAGACATACCGCATAAAATCGAGGTGTAAACAGCCGGAGCTGTGTGTCAACACTGGCGAGAGCCATACCGGCCACCGGCAATCCAAAGCCCGATGAGAACGAGTGCGAGGAGCCCGAGTTTGGTCGCAGATGAGCGGCGGTTCACACCCGGAGGGGTGGAGACAACAGCTTCTCCGTCCCCCTCGGTAGCGCTCGGTACAAAGATGCGACCCGCGACGAATGCGGCGAACTCCGTCGCCTGTAGCACCGTTGCAGTGTGCCCCCGTTCTGACAGCGTGGCACCAATGTGCGCTGCGATTTTCGCGGTCTGTCCCTGCCCGGTTGCGTACACGATGAGAAACGACGCCATGCAAAATCCCGCAGAAAACTACACTCGCGGAGCTAATAAATGAGAATTCGATGAGAGTGCAGTCGCTCGCAGGTCGAGCAGTGTCTGAAAGAAACGAAGTATGTTGCTGTCGCCCAAAGGCGACTGTTAAATCCGAATTACGCGCGAACGATGTTCGTTGCGCGTGGGCCTTTTGGGGCCTGTTCGATGTCGAATTCGATCTCGGTACCTTCCGTAAGGTCCTCACCGCCGACATCTTCCATGTGGAAGAAAACGTCGTCGTCAGACTCGTCCGTCGCGATGAAACCGTAGCCGCCCGTGTCGTTGAAGAAATCAACTTTACCGTTTGCCATTACAACTCTACAAAAACCGAGCATACGGATAAGAGTTGTGTATTTGTATTCAAAAGCCGCGTTTTGCTGGACAAATATCCTGTAGAAGAATGTTTTTGCCCGAATTTGTAGCGTGCATCGAACGATTGCCGATATTGTGTCCGTTTCAGCACATTGTGCAATGGGTTCTGTGGCATCCACAGTTCCCAATTGGATAGAGTCGCGTCAACAGCCCACACGGACGCTGACGCGACGGTTTAGCAGCCGGGAACGGAACACGAGAGTCGATAGCGCAGCCCCCGTCCGGACCGTGGCGACCGCCGTCGCAGGTCCTGAATAGTGTCGCTCTGACAGATTCCCGCGTCACCGACGGCCAAGAAGGTCGCCAAGCCGAGAGGGAACGTCCAACTTCCGTTTGGTCATGATGACGGTGTTCGGGGTTCGTTGACCAACCGCCTCCGGCACCGCGCCAAAGAGAAGGCGCTGGAAGAACCCTTCGCGGGTCGCGCCGATGATGGTGAGGTCGTGGTTTTTCGCCTCGGTGACGATGCCATCGGCAACGTCCGCGTTCTCGACGAGTGCCGTCTCGACGGGCGTGTCCTCGAAGGTCGCCGCAGCAGCGTCCAACAGCGCCAGAGCGCGCTCGCGCTCTTCGGCATCGGCACGCGGGTCGATGACGTAGATGACGCGCGTGACGGCGCCCGTGGCATGCGAGATGGCCCGCGCAGTCTCTGCGGCAAGTTGTGCGTGTGGGCCGCCCGCAGTCGGGAGTAAAATCGAATCGACCACCCCGTCGGCCCGTGGGCCGATTTTCTCGACGTACACGTCGCAGTCGGCATTCGTGATGACGTCATCAACGGTCGAACCGAACACCACGTTCCGCCGACTCGACCAGCTCCCCCGCCAGCCGAGGATGACGGCGTCGCTCTCGTTTTGGCGAATCGTGTTGAGAATCGCGTGAGAGGCGTCGTGACTGACCCGAACGACACCGCTCGCCGGAACGTCCCACTCGCCCGCGAACTCGATGGCCCGCTCTAACACCGCCCGGCGCTGTTCTGCCAAGCGATGGCCGCTCGAAAGCGGCGTCTGGTGTGGCACGGTGACGGCGCTGACCACGAACACCTCACCGTCGTTCTCTGCGGCGAGCGTACACGCGGTGCGCATCAGCTGTTCGATGTTCGCGGGGTTGGCGATGGGGACGACGACTTGGTAGCCGCGTTCCGGTCTCGCCGCCGTGTAGTCGGCGATTGCCGTGGGCGTCTCTGCCTCGATTCGCTCGAAAGAGGGCGCTCTGTCGATGACAGCGAACCAGAGGCCAACACCGATGACTTCCGCGACGAGGCCGATGGCAAAGCTTCTCGGTTCGACGTTCGCGAGCAAGACGAGGTTTGCGAGAACCGCCAGAATCGGCACCCATGGCGCGGCAGGCACGGTAAAGGGGCGTTCTAACTCGGGGAACTTGCGCCGGGAGGCGATGATAGCGAGGTTCACGATGGTCAGCCCGGAGAGGAGCAAGAAATTCGCAAATCCAGCGAGCGTTTCGAGGCCGAGGTGGATGCCGAACGGTTGGTTGGCCCCCTCGTTTCCCGGCATGCCGCCGAAGATAACGGTGAAGATGATGACGTAAATGAGGATGAACACACCCGTCAGCATCACCGTTTTGTACGGCGTGTTGAGCCGTGGGTGGAGTTGTTCGAACTGCCGGGGGAGATGGTCGCGCCGTGCCATCGCCAGCTTCACGCGCGAGCCAGCCATAATCGTCGCATTTGCCGCAGAAAGCATCGAGAACAGCGCGCCGACGATGACGACGTAGAAGCCGACGCTCCCGAGGTAGTACTGGGCGGCGAGCCCCATCGCCACCTCGCCGTTTTGGCCCACGAAGTCACGGGCAGCGTCGCTCCCACCCAAGGCGAGTTGGTCTGAGAGAAACGACAGGAAGCCGACGTCGTTGACGGCGATGACGATGACGAGCACGACGAGCGTGTAGATGACCGTGACAAAGCCCATGCTGAAGTAAATCGCGCGGGGTACCGTCCGGGCGGGCGACTGGATTTCCTCTGCGTTCGTCGCAATCGCCGAGAAGCCGAAGAAGGTGATGAACACGAGCGCGCTCGTCAGCCCGATGTCTCTGAACTGGGTGATGTTTTCTGCCATCGACGCCGTGATGGCACTCGAATCGAGCGCTTGCAATCCACCGTAGAGAAACAGCACGATGAGAACGATTTTGAGCGCGGTCACGACGATTTGGAACGTGTTCGACTCCTCCGTGCCTTTGAGGTTGAGGCCGACGAGCAAGAGGAGAATCACGACGCCAGCGACCCAGAACGGGACTGCTTCGGGGATGTTGAGGACGGGGTAGATGAATCGGAAAAACCACTCTGAGAAACTCGCGAGATAGAAGGCAGCGCTTGCGGGGTAACCAAGAATCATCGTCCACCCCATGATGTATGTGAGGTCGGTGTCGAACGTCTCTGCGACGTACATGTAGCCGCCGCCACTCTCTGGATAGATTGAGGAAAACTCGCCGTAGGCGGCCGCGGTAAACGCTGCGACGATGGCCGCGAGCAGGAAGGCGACGATAGCGGCGGCTCCGACCTTGCTCACTGCAAGCCCAGAGAGGACGAAAATACCCGCCGCAATCATCGTTCCAATCCCGATCGCAGACGCCCCGATGAACCCGATTTGACGGTCAAGCTTCTCCTCAACCACTCTCTCGGGCGTAGATTCCTGACTCATGGCACTCGTCGTCTGGCTATCGGTGATAGCCAACCTGGAGAATACCCTGTATTACGAACCCAGAGTATAGATAGGTTCTGTGACGTTTTCGTTCGGATACGTGTTCGCGACGAACTGGTGAACAACGGCTATCGTTCCAACAAACGTACTGAGAGAGATGACTCCGCCCCACGCAGAGCCGCCCGAGGGACACGCCACGCTCAAAACCGGTTACGTGACCGTGGATGGCACCCGTCTGTTCTACCGGACCGCCGGACACGGCACGCCACTCGTATTCGTGCACGCGGGCGTTGCCTACAGCCGACTGTGGAACGAGCAACTCGACGTATTCGCCGACGACTACCGCGCCATCGCATACGATTTGCGGGGGTTCGGCCGGTCGAAGCTTCCGCCGAAATCCTATGCCCACCACCGCGACCTCGCCACCGTGCTCGACGCGCTCAACGTCGAATCCGCCCACCTCGTCGGCGCGTCGATGGGCGGAGCGGCCGCCCTCGATTTCACCCTCACCCACCCACACCGCGTCAAGAGTCTCACCCTCGTCGCACCGGGCCTGAGCGGGTGCGAAGTCACCGACGCACAACTCCGCACTCGCTGGGACGAGGTCGAAGCCGCGTTCGAGGCGGGTGATTTTGAGCGAACCGCGACCATCGAGAGCGAGATGTGGCTGTCCGGGCCGTCGCGGGCGCTCAACGAGGTGGATGCAGAGAGTCGGGAACTGGTTCGGAGAATGCTCCTCCGGAGCTACGAGCTGTATACTGATGATGCGACGGAAGAGGAGTTAGAGCCACCCGCGATTGGCAGGTTGGGAGAGGTTGCGGTTCCTGTGTTGTTGATTTCGGGGACACTCGATGCGCCCGTCATGGAGGACACTGCGGCGGTGTTGGAAGCGGGGTTGGAAGATGTGCGGGTTGAAATGATTGCAGGGGCAGCGCATCTGCCATCGCTTGAGAAATCGGGGGAGTTCAATGGGTTGCTGAAGGACTTTTTGAATGCGATTGCTGAGTAGCGGGTCGCTCGGTTGTAGAAAATAGGTCGGTCAGGGTCTCTCTGCAGGTGGGCGAATTTTCTCAGTATTGCGGTTCGAAGTACGCCTTACCACGCACGACTCGTAGTCGATCCACAGAAAAGCACGTCCTCGTTTCAAATTCACGACCGTGGCACGCATTCTTTCAGGTAGGGTATCGGGTGGGATGGGTGCTCCCAGAACGTCCCGCTCAGCACCTATAAGCTATCAGTAGTCGAACTAGCGGTGTGAAAACCGGAGCCCCATCAGCCGACTCCACGGGTGTTGGATGGAGAGGGGTTGTCGCGTTCCTCGTGCTTACGTTCGGGTTTTCGTGGGGGATTTGGGTGCCACAAGCACTCGTCGCTGAGGGGTTCATAGAGAGTGTTCCAACGCTCCCAAGTATCGGCGCTTATGGCCCGACCGTCGCCGCGTTCGTCCTCGTGACGTACGCAAACGGGTTGACCGGGGCAAAACAGCTCGCGGTGCGAGCCGTACAACTGGATTTCCCGAAGCGTTGGCTCATTCCTGCACTCGTTCTCGCCCCGGTAATCGTGTTCCTCTCGCTTGGGGTTGCCGTCGTGACTGAAACGACTCCGTCGTTCCCGTGGACCGGGAACCTCGTCGTCCTCCCCATCGCGTTCGTGGCCATCTCTTGTTGGGCGGTCCCATCCAGGAGGAGTTCGGCTGGAGAGGATACCTGCTTGGGCCATTGCAAGAACGGTTTACGGCACTCGGCGGGGGTGTTGCGGTTGGGCTCATCTGGGCACTCTGGCACGTCCCACTCTTCTACATCCCGAGTGAGACGATTTACTATCAGAGTTCGTTCGTCGGGTTCACCGTCTCGATAACCCTGCTCTCGGTCCTCATGACGTGGGTGTACAACAACACGAACGCGAGCCTCCTGCCCGCACTGCTCTTCCACGCGACGTGGAACTGGTCACAGGGGATGTTTCCAATTCTCGAATCCGACCCGGCGAGCCTCACAATGGTCGTACTGCTTGTCGGTACGACCGGCGCAGTCGTTGCGTACTGGGGGCCACGGCGACTCCTTTGCGCCGACGATTCTGTGGCCACACACGCGCCTTCGCGATAGGTTTCTGCAGCTTCGTCACGGTACTCAGCGGTTGTGATTGCGGTTTTCAGGGTCGAATTCAGTGTTGAGAGCTATTGGGTAGAAAGCAGGCCTCGGCACACGAGCCAGTGAATATTACCGACTCGCTGAACTATTTATAGAAGAAGACTTGGTTTTTACTCAAATAGACATACGGCGCTACGATATCTCGAGGAATGCGCCCTATGTAGCGGAATACTCTGAGCCTGCTCGCAACCGAACTCGCTACGGACTCGACAGAGATTCCAAGACGAGATAATCCCGTTTCACTTTCACTCTGGTTTGCAGACACTTATTGTCTGACGCACGCATGACAACATATGAGCGATAAAGGAAATTCCCTTGCCAACATCAAGGTGAACAAAAAGCCCATCAAAGACCTCGACAGCGAAGTTGTGACAGCTCGAGAGATCATCAGTGCCTCCGGCCGAGACCCCGACGAGGTCGATGTCTTCCAACTCGAGAATCAGGGAGACGAAGACGGCGACAAAGTGGCACTGTCCACGGAGTTCGACCGAACCGAGAAGCCCACGAAAACGCTCTTCTTCCGAGCGGTTCCTCAGCGAAATGTCGGCTGCTGAGTTCCCTCCAAAGCTCCAACAAGACGCCGAGTATCTTCGGAAGGAAGGATACGACGTGGAGCTAGAGCGAGAAGGGAACAATGTCTATGCGCTGTTCCACGAGTTCCAGCTACCTGAGGGGAAATACAACAAGCAAACGGTGACTATCCTACAACCAGTCCCGATTCCATATCCTGACGGAGAGATGGAGATGTTCTGGACCGACGAAGACATTCGGACCACAAATGGAGAGATTCCTGAAAAGGCAGGTACGGTAAACTCCTATTTTGGTGAAAAATGGCGGCGGTTCTCGTGGCACAGAAAAAAGAAATGGGACCCTGCTACTGACGACCTGATAGACCAGGTCTCATTCATCGAGCAGCGGTTCGTCGAACACGACTAATCCTACCTCACGATGAACAAACTAGCCATCCTATCAGAGCCATGGTCGCATATTCAACAGCACATGACGAGAGAGTTTCCGGACGAATCTGGAGGCTTTCTTCTCGCGCGTGCAGTAGAAACAGAGAGCGGAGTCCGACTTGTCGTAGATGAAATCATAGACCCGTCCGAGGGAGACGATAGATGGCGACTGCAAAACCAACAGCAGCTCGCCCCTAGTGGTGAGTACATGAGCAAGACCGCTGCACGGGCCGATAACACTGGTCGAATTCCCGTATTCATCCACAACCACCCATCAGGAACGCTGAAAACGTTTAGCTACGCCGACGATTGGGCGCACGAAGCTTGGGCACCGTTCTTTGAGGAAGTCGGGCAAAACGGCTTCATTAGTGTCCTTGTTGCAGGCGATGGTGACAACATCGAGGCCGCCATTGCAGATGTTTGGTCCGAGGGAGAGCAATACGAGGTCGACACCGTCACGATTGCCGGGGAGCAGTTTCATCGCTCAGTTCGGGCAGTTGTGGACTCAGACTCCCATCCCTCTAATCCTCAGATGGACCGCCAAGAACGGATGTGGAGCGAGTATGGGCAGGCGCTCTTAGAGAACTCACGAGTAGCAATCGTAGGTCTGGGTGGAACGGGAAGCGCCGCTGCAGTCCAGTGCGCTCGTGCAGGTGTAGGCGAACTTCTGCTGGTAGATTATGACGATGCCGAGGAATCGAATTTGAATCGGCTCTACGGACTAACACCCTCGCAAGCTGAAAATGGTGCCTCAAAGACGGATGTAGTAGCTAGACACCTGCAATCAATTTCTGGTGTTGATATCGAAACCATTGATACAGAGATTACGGACTATCGAATTCTACCCACTCTTCTGGATGCAGATGTCATTCTCGGCTGCACCGATTCCGAGCAGAGTCGAGCGTATCTGAACAAACAAGCCCTTCTCTACGGAATCCCCTATGTCGATGTTGGCTGTGGACCCGAGGCGAACGAGGGAGAGGTGCTTTCGCTCTGGGCCGAAGTCCGTCGCGTTCTCTCGGGCGGTCCGTGTTTGTTCTGTATGGACGCCGTCGATTCCCAAGCAGTAGGCGGAGAAGGACTTCCAGACGAGGCACGAGAGGATGCACAGCGTGATGAGTATCTCCCAGACGATGTCATTGAGCCGAGTTTGGTAACGATGACGACGACAGCAGCCTCAATGGGTGTTACTCAAGCATTCGCTCTGCTCGTGTCACAACCAATCTACTGGGATCCACAGCACGCTATCGATGTCTGGTCGGGACTCAACCACATCGAAGTCAAAGAACCACAAACCGGCTGCGTATGCCAATCCGACCAGTGGGTCCCTCATCAAGCTTCGTTAGTAGACTGTAATCTGTATTGACCCTGTAGACAGGTCTGAAACTTCGACTAGCTCCCTCTGGACGCTATTGCATCAGAAGTCATCCAATGCCCGTTGGTATATTTCATATCGGTCTGCTACGTGAGCAGCACCTTCTGAAACACCTTCTTCACAGGACTCCTGATAGTACCTAAGCTCTCGCCCAAAGTTATCAATTCCAAACGCGCAAATGAGTGCGACTTCTGCAGTAGAGATTGCAGAGTAGGCTAACAGTCGGATTGCCCTGTCGATGAACTTGATGTAGCCCGGCCCATACAGCCGGCTGAATATTCCGCCATGTTCGTAGTTGGCCCATTCTCGGAGTAGTTTGAATACGTGGTAGAAAGTAGAGGTGTCCTGCCCATCAGCCCATGTCCTGATATTTTTTGCTTTGATATATACCGCATTCATTTGACGCTCATAGTGATTTGCATATTTTTCCTCACGCTGACCACGGATTTCAGGTATCCATTCTTCATTTTCAACGACAATGAAGTACGGAAATGGTTTCCTGAAGTCGAAGAATTGCCGAGACCACTTTCACTCTGGTTTGCTGACATTCATGGTTGTTGGCTACGGAGACTTTCATAGGCGAAAACGATGAACGACGTAATCTGTAAATCAATTCGAGAGCAGAAAGTCATCGAGTTCATTTACGATGGGCATCATCGAAAGGTCGAACCCTTCTGCCACGGTCGGAGCAAGAAGGGCAAAGAATCGCTTAGAGGTTATCAAATTGCAGGAGGGAGCAACTCACGGCAAGTTCCATTTTGGCGGCTTTTTACGGTCACAAAAATGAGGAATCTGAATTTGACAGACGAAACATTCACCGGAAATCGCCCTCGATACAACCCGAATGATAAGGATTTGTCTCCGGTCCACTGCAGCATCTGATAATATTTCAGGAACTTTCGAAAAGAGGAACCATCTCGGTAATAGGTCGGCCTCGGCACTCATAGGGCTCCGCATCACCAACTGCCTAGGTTGGTTCGGAGTCGGTGCCTCGTCATTGGCCACCTGAATGTACCCAACCGACGAGCAAGTCAGTTTTCTTCTGGAGAGCACGTTTCGACCCGACCGGAGAACCAGCAGGCGACGACCGGCTACGAGGAGGCGTGACGAGGAGTGCGAAGACGGTGGGCGAATCCGCTATCCCGAGGCGTTGCTCGACGTGGTAAAAACGGACTGGGCGGGTTAGAATTTCGCGGCGAGCACCGGGTAGAGCGCGCCGAGAACGACGCCGTAGACGGCGTGGCCGATGAAGCTCGATGGCGCGAGGTTCGGAATCGGTGGCGCCATCGGGAAGCCAACGGCCTGCAACCAGAGTGGCATGATGAAGCCGACCGCGACGATGGTCAGGAGGACGCTGAAGACAATTCCCAGAAGGGCACCGGTCGGGATATTTTCGGCGTACTCACGGAGTGGCTTTGGGGTGGCGAAGGCGGCATAAGCGATGCCGAGCAGTGCGCCGTGGACGAGGTGAATCCCCCAGCCAACGGCGAGGGCTGGTCCCTGAACCCCGTACAGGGCGGGGAGGGCGTGTGCGATGACGCTGCTCGACCCCATCACGGTCTGGAAGCCGCCGAAGGCGAACGTTGCGAGGAGTCCGGCGACGGCTGCGCCGAGCCAGTTGTCGGAGACGGTTCGTGTGGTCGTTGCCGTCTGCGTTTCTGAAACCATACGTTCGCGTCTCGGACGCGGATAAAAAGTGCACCTCGGACGGGCGGAAATGCAACACACGCGCCCAGCCGGTCGGGGTTTTTACGACGATTCCTGAATCTTCTCGCGTGCGCCCGCAACCACGAGCGGGAGGGTTATCGTGGCGTCTGCGTACACCGAGACGTTTCGCGCAGCTTTCTCTAATTTGCCCCACGAGCGGGCTTCGTCGAGCGTCGCCCCGGAGAGGCCGCCCGTGTTCGGCGCGTCCATCGTGAGCTGGACGGCGTAGTTGTAGGCGTCGGGGACGACGAGCATCGTCTGGAGGACGAAGTTCTTCGGGACCCCGCCGCCGACGACCATCGCGGCCGCCTGCTCTGCGTCGAAGGCAATGTCCGTGAGACCGGTCATGTCAGAGAGCGCATCGAGGCTGAAGTCGTTGACCTGTGAGTACATCCACGCTTGCAGGCCGAGCACGGAGTCCTGAATCGCAGGGACGTAGATTGGCACGTCGTTCTCGTACGCCGCGGCGGCGATACCAGCGTCTTCCTTGATTCCCTCGCGTTCGTTGACCTCGGCGTTTGCCCGGCCGAGTTCTTCGGTGAGTTCCTGAATGGTGACCGTCCGGTCGATGTTCGGGAACACTTCGGAGCGGAGGTGACCCTCAAAGGCAGTGAAATGTTCTTGGGGGAGATAGACGTTGTAGATGCGGTCGACCCACTCGTCGCGGAGTTTTTCGTCGAAGTCGCGCGGCGTGGATTCGCCGTCGTGGTCGCGGCCGTGATGGTGCTTGCCGCCGATGGCTTCGATGGCGTCGTGGGTGAGGTTCGCGCCGGTCGTTACGAGCACGTCGATGTGGCCATCGCGGATGAGGTCGGCCACGAGGTTGCGCATTCCCGTTGGCACCATTGCGCCCGCGAGGCCGAAGAAGTTGGTCACGTCATCGTTGCCAATCATTTCGGCGTAGATGTCCACGGCTTCGTGGAGGTCTTTCGCGCCAATGCCAGCGTGGCCGTACTCGGAGACGAGGTCGCCTACGCTCATGCCTGCCCACACATCGGTGTGCCCGATTGGATCGTGGTGGAACTCCTCGCGAGGTGGGAGTTCGTGGTCTGCGTCGTCGCTCATTGACACAGGGTGCGGGTTGCGAAGGTTTGAACGACGCGGTCTGTCACGAGGGTACGTACAGCCCGTCAGAGCCCCGTCGGTTCACCGATAAAGGTCGTGTCGAGCCCCCACTCCTCGGTGAGTTCCTGAAGCGCACGCACCCCGAACGTCTCGGTTGCGTAGTGGCCAGCAAGCACGACGTGGATGCCCGCTTCCTTCGAATTGTGGTAGGCAGGCTGTTTCCCCTCGCCCGTGATGAGCGCGTCGAGGCCTGCTTCTTCGGCTTCCGGAAGCCAATCGGTGCCGCTGCCCGTGATGATGCCAATGTCCTCGATTTTCTCTGGGCCGTGGTCGAGTATCTGCACGCCTTGTCCGCCGTTGTCGAGGCCGATAAGGGCTTCTCGGAGGCCGGTGACCGAAAGCGGGTCGGGCGCAGTCCCGCGAATCCCGATGTACTCTGAAGCCTCCACGCCGAATCGCTCGCGATTTTCGAGCGCCAGTAAGTCCGCGATACCGGCGGCGTTGCCGAGTGCTTCGTGCCCGTCGAGCGGGAGGTGCGAGGCGTAGAGCGCGATGTCGTTTTCCACAAGCAGGCGAATCCGCTCGTAGGTCGCGCCCGTGACGCGCTCGATACCACCCCACGAGAGCCCGTGGTGGACGACAAACACGTCCGCCCCTGCATCGGCCGCAGCTTCGATAGTCGAGACGGCGGCGTCCACGCCGAAAGCGACTTTCGAGACGTCCGTCTCCTCGGGGCCGACTTGCAACCCGTTCGCACTCACGTCGAACGCATAGTCTTCGGTGCGAAGGCGCTCGTCGTAGCGCGAGACGAGATCGGTGAGTTTCATAGCACAGAATTAGCCACCAGCGTTAAGAAATGCGGCGATAACAGAGCGACTACCCGCCTTCTGCGGGTCGGACAACGGAGTTGCTTCCCAATGGGAAAATTCCGCAACGCCGCATTCGTTTGGCGTCGATTGCCTCGACGAACAAAGAATCGGATTGTCCGAACAGCACGGGGACTCGTGCGCCGGGTGACCCCCGGGTCATAACCGGCCGCGTTCCCGTTCTTACGTCGAATCGGCGTGCGAGAAGACGAATTCTCTGCACAGCTTCGCCCCGAGCGTCGCCGCCTGCCCGTCGTCGCGATCGTTCACCTCAACAATGTCAAAACCGACAGCGTGGGGTGCGACTTCTCTGATCACGTCTCGCATCTCACGCGGCGTGAGGCCGTAGGGTTCCATCGTCCCCGTCCCCGGTGCGAAGCCGGGGTCTGCGGCGTCGATGTCTACGCTCAGGTAGACTGCGCCATCGCCCTCGAACGTCCAGTCTGCCACGTCTTCGGGGGGAATCACGGTCACGTCGCCGTCTGCGGCGCGCTCCCACTCGGCTTTGTTGCCCGTCCGTGCGCCGAGGATGATGGCCTCGTCTGCGACGGAGAGGGCGTGGCGGGTGACAGTTGCGTGGCTGAGCGGATTGCCAGCGTACTCCTCGCGGAGGTCGAGATGGGCGTCGAGACAGACGAACGTGTCGGGGGCGGTTGCCCGCACGCCCGCCACCGTTACCGTGTGTTCGCCCCCGAGCAAAATGGGGAGTGCCTCGTCACGCTCGATGTCGGTGACCATCCCCTGTAAGAAATCGAGGTAATCGGCCGCGTCGTCCCACGCGTGGAGGTCCCCCTCGTCTGCTACCTGCAAGTCAGTAAAATGTGCGTCCGTCCGGTGGTCGTAGTCGTCGAAGTTCTCTGCGTACTGTCGGATGCGTCCGGGGCCGAATCGAGCCCCGGGCTGGAACGAAGTAGAAATGTCAAGCGGCGCGCCGAGAATGACGTACGAAGCGTCGGTGCGAGAAGCCAGCGCGCCCGGGAACATTTAGATAATTTTGCGCTGGTCGTCCATCTCGAGGTATTCGATTTCGTCTTCCGGCGTCAGCGTCTTGTCACCGGGCACCTTGATGGAGAAGGTTTCGTAGGTATCGAGGTCCATGACCTGTGCGACGTCGGAGCTTTCGACGCTCACGACTTGGCCCTGTTTGCGCTCAATGATTGGAATCCAGATTTTCGCGTCAACGGGCTGGGAGAAAGTGCGCTTTTTGCTGTCGAAGACGCCCTTGCCCTCGACACGGGCCTTTGCGCTGCCGTGTTTGCCGGGCTTTGCCGTGCTGTAAGCGGTGATGAGGCACGGAACGTTGTTGATCATAACGTAGCTGCCTTCCTGGAGGTCGCGGACCTCGCCTTGTTGCTTCGCCATGTGTCTGCTTTTTCCACGAGACTGTATAAACGGTTTGGAACGCTATTCGTGCCGCCGGAGACAGGTTTCAAGCCGTGAGAGACCCTCAATGAGTTCCTCGGTTGGTAGCCCAAATCCGAGACGAAATCGGTCGGGGTAGCCAAAGAACTCGCCCGGTGCGAGGACGACACTTTCTTCTCCGACAACCGCCCGACAGAACTCCTTTCCGCTGGAAAACGAATCGGGAATCTCGATAAACGCGTTCACGCCAACCGGCTCAAAACACGACAGATCCCACATCTCAACGAACTCCGCAACGAGCGCCCGGTTCGTGGCGGCAATCTCGCGACTCTCTGTGAGCAGTTCATCTTCGCGCTCGAACGCTTGCCGTGCGATGTGCTGGCCGAACTGAGACGGCGAGATGGTCGTGTAATCTTTCCAGTGCCACGCCGCTTCGACGACTTCCGGTGGGCCAACAATCCATCCAAATCGCAGGCCTGCAAGGCCGTATGCTTTCGAGAGACTGGCCGTGCTGATGGCGCGTCGACCAAGACTCGCCGCTGGCGGATGGGGCTCGTCTGCGAGCAGTCGGTACACCTCGTCTACGAGCAGGTAGGCGTCGTTTTCAACCGCGAGGTCGTACAGTGCAGCCATCGTCTCCGCGTCGTGGTATTTCCCCGTAGGGTTGTTCGGGTTGTTGACGACGAGAAGGCGAGTATCTTCACGAATTGCCATCTCAACGGCAGCTACGTCGAGTTCCCACGTCGGTGCGTCAAGTTCGACCGTCGTCACCTCACCAAAGGCGTCCGGAATCGCGTGGAGCGACTGGTACGTTGGCGTGACCGTAACCGCGTGGCCGCCCTGCCCGAGCAAGGCGAGAAAGACGAGAAAGTTGGCTTCCTGTGCGCCACAGGTGAAGATGACTTCGTCTGTATCCCGGTCGTACCGAGCGGCGAGTTGTTCGCGCAGTTCGTCGTCACCGTTGGTCGGAATGACGTAGCCGAGTTCGCCGGGGTCGGTGTCGAACCGGCTCGCCGGAAGCGACCGAATCCCACTCTCTGCGAGCATAATGTCAGCGTCAGGTTCGTACCGGGCGAACCAGCGTTCGAGACCGAACGAATCGATTTCCATACCCAAAGTAACAGCCGAGTCGGAGAAAAGTAGCGGGGTTCGACCAAGCGTTTTTACCCAAAGACGCGGCCAGCGACGTCATGTTCTGACGAGCCACCACGAAGCGCCGCGCGGGTGTACGGCACACCGCTTCGTGACAGCCCCGTGTCGTCTGTTTGCCCCTACTTGCCCTGTCGCTGGCGGAGGTTCTGTCGCGTGAACTGCGGGGTTGCCCGAATCCCGCGGCGTTTGCGAAAGGAGAGATAAAGCAACCCAGCGATAGCGAGCGAGAACACGCCAGCCACCGCACTCGATTCCGGCGTCGAAAAGGCGTAGAGCACCGCGGTTGCAATCAGCCCGACCGAGAGCAACATCCCGTAGATGAGGCGTTTTGCGAGCCGCGTAAGGTGACCATCAGAGTCCTCGATGTCCGCCCGCACGTAGAAGTCATCGCGGTTGACCCGGTCGAGTGCTCGTTCGAGCTTCGGCGGGGTGCGAAGCCCTGACCACGCCGCCTGTCGAACCTCGTCGCCCCGGTCTTCTAAAAACTGCCTGACCCCCGCCTCGCGGTAGCCCTGCTCGGTGAGGTACTGCGTTGCAACCGAGATGAAGTCGAAATCGGGGTCAAGCGTCACGCAAACGCCCTCTACGACCGTCGCCACGCGCAAGACGAGCGCGAGGTTCGATGGCAAGCGAAGCGGGAACTCGTAGATTGTGTCTTCGACCTGACTCACAATCTGCTGGACGCGGTACTGTTCGATGTTCTCGCCGCGGGCGTCGGCGATGGCGAGCTCCATCACGTCGCCCATCACCCGGCGGTCTGCATCCGGACTCAGCGTGCCCATCTCGATGAGCGCATCGAGGATACCTTCGATGTCCTGATTCGCAACCGCGATGTAGAATTCGATGATTTTCTGCTGGACGAACTCGTCTACCCGCCCGCTCATCCCGAAGTCGTAGAAGACAATTTTTCCGTCCGGTCGCACCGCGAGATTCCCGGGATGGGGGTCTGCGTGGAACACCCCATCGTCGATAATCATCTGCAGGTAGATGCGCTGGAGCGTCTCTGCGAGCACCGAGCGGTCGACGTTCATCGCGTCGATGTCTTCGATATCGTTGATTTTCGTCCCGCTCACGTACTCCATCGTGAGGACGCGCGAATCGGAGTGCGATTCGATGACCCGTGGAATCACGATTCGGTCTTCGTTTTCGAAGTTCGCGCGAATCTCCGTGAGCATCTGCCCCTCGCGGCGGTAGTCCATCTCCTCGCGGATAGTTCTCGCAAATTCGTCTGCTAGGTTTTCGAGCGAGAACGCCCGCGCCGTGCCGGTAAACCGCATCAACACCGGCAGGCTCCAGCGGATGACCCGCAGGTCGGCTTCCACGAGGTCTTCGATATTCGGCCGTCTCACCTTGACGGCGACGGCTTGCCCATCGAGTTCGGCGTAGTACACCTGTCCGAGGCTCGCGCCGCTTATCGCCTCCGTCTCAAAGGTATCGAACTCCGCGTCTATCGGGCCGAGTTCGGCTTCGATGACCTGTTTCGCCTCCGGCCACGGTGCTGGCGGGACGCTGTCTTGGAGTTTGGCGAACTCGTCGATGTACTCTGGCGGGAGGATGTCCGGACGCGTCGAGAGGAGTTGACCGAGTTTGATGAACGTCGGCCCGAGCGTGAGCATCGCATCGAGGAGGGCTTGTGCTCGCTGGCGGCGAATCTCTGGGGTGACGGTTCTGCGCCCGCCGAACAGCAAGAATCGGCGTCGGTCGCGTGCGTAGGCGAGAAGCAGCGGTAAAAACTGTCTGGCGACGGTGAAAAACCGTCGGTACGGACGAAGGTTCACTGACTTTGGAACCCCCTATTCGTCACTGATTGGGATGCTCGTCCCGGGAGCAGCACGCCATTTCGGGAGAGTGATTTCGAGCACGCCACGCGACACCGACCCCTCCGCTTCAGTTCCGGTCACTTTCGGTGGGAGCGGCAGGTCTACGTCGAGGAACATAGAGCGGTCTTCCCGAAGATAGCGGTAGTCGGTCGGGAGGTCTTTCTCTCGGCGCGCCTCGATGTGGAGTCGTCCGTTCTCAACACGCACATCCACGGTGTCTTTCGTGACGCCGGGGAAGTCAATCACGAGGAGATACGAGTCGTCGTTTTCGAGGAGGTCTGCGAACACTGCGTCTGGAAGGTCTCGCAGAGCATCGCGCAGCGCTGACATACCCATGGGTATGGACGCAGGAGCGAAAAAGCCCCCGGTAGCGGGAATCTGTCCGGGTGCTTTTTGTCGGCCGGGTCGTAGGGGCCTGCCATGAGCGACCTCCTGAGAGACGCCGGGTTCAAAGAACTCACCCGCATCTCCACCGCCCGCACCCGCCTTCAGGACGTAACCACACGACACGAGCGGACTGTGCGCCGCCCGCTTGCCGAGGCAGACGGCTGTGTGCTGGCCGAAGCCGTCGTGAGCGGACAAAGCGTCCCTCACTACGACCGCGCGGCGATGGACGGGTTCGCGGTCAGAGCCGAAGACACGTTCGGCGCGTCGAGCAGAGCACCGAACCACCTCCGCATCACAACCGGTGAAGTCGCGCCCGGTGGCGCTGTCCAGGTGCACACGGGGAGCGAACTTCCGCCCGGCGCGGACGCCGTCGTGATGGTCGAACACGTAGAGCCAGTGGGTGACGACCTCGAAGTGTTCGACGCGGTCGCAGAAGGCGAGAACGTCGCACCCGAAGGCGAGGACGTCAAAAAAGGTCAAAATCTCTACGAGGCGGGCCACCGACTGCGCCCCTCCGACCTCGGCTTGCTCAAATCGACGGGCGTGACCGAGGTCACGGTGTCCGAAAAACCGCGCGTGGCCGTCATCCCGACTGGGGAAGAACTCGTGGAAGCAGACCCCGAACCGGGCGAAGTCATCGAGACGAACGGCCTGACGGTTTCGAGGCTGGTCGAACGCTGGGGTGGCGCGGCGAGCTATCACGACATCGTGACCGACGACGAAACGAGTCTCCGCGAAGCGGTCGAAGGGAATCTTGACGCCGACATCATCGTCACCACCGGCGGCTCGTCGGTCGGTGAACGCGACCTGATTCCGGAGGTCATCGAAGAGATTGGTGACGTGTTTGTCCACGGCGTTGCACTTAAGCCGGGCCACCCGGTTGCGCTCGGCGTGGTTTCTGAGACACCCGTCATCATGCTTCCGGGCTATCCCGTCGCGTGCATCATCAACGCTGTCCAGTTCCTTCGCCCGGCACTCAAATGGGCTGGCGGGCTGCCACTAGACGAGTTCCCGACGGTCGAAGCCAAACTCGAGCGGAAGATACACAGCGACGTGGGCGACCGGACGTTCGTCCGCGTGCGCTTGAGCGAAGACGACGGCGAGCGCGTCGCCACCCCGACACGGGCGAGCGGGTCCGGCGTGCTGTCGAGCGTCGCGCTCGCAGACGGCTGGGTTGAAGTACCCGAATCGAGCGAAGGGATTGCAAAAGGAGCGACCGTCACGGTACAGAACTGGGAGTGGCTCGCATGAGCAGAAAGGAGTTTCACGACCTCGCTGCGCCCCATGTCGCCCACGATGCGATTGCCTCGTTGGAGCTTGGTGGGCAAACCGAGACGGTTTCGCTTGCAGCGTCTCGCGGCCGCGTGCTCGCAAAACGAGTAGACGCCCATCTGGACGTGCCCGGTTTCGACCGGGCGAGCATGGACGGGTACGCAGTGCAAGCGCGCGACACCTTCGGCGCAGACGAAGCGAATCCTGCAGTACTGTCGCTCGTCGGTGAAGTACACGCGGGCGCAGAGCCAGCCGTCTCGGTTGGCGAGGGCGAGTGTGCGGAGATTTCAACCGGTGCGGTGCTGCCACCCGGCGCGGACGCCGTGGTCATGGTCGAGCGCACCGACGAACGCGACGGCGAGATAGCGTTTCGCACCGCCGTTGCGCCCGGCGACAGCGTGATGTTTGCGGGGGCGGACATCGCGGCTGGAGAGCGCGCGCTCGGCCCCGGAACCCGCATCACGCCCCGCGAGATTGGCCTCCTTTCGGCGCTCGGCGTGGACGAAGTTCCCGTCCGTGGGAAGCCCCGTGTCGGCATCGTCTCGACCGGCGACGAGCTTGTGCGACCGGGTGAGTCGCTCAACAGCGCGGCCGGACAGATTTTCGACGTGAACAGCACCACCATCGCCGCGGGCGTCGAGGACGCAGGCGGCGAAGCCGTGTTGTACCCTCACGCGGGCGACGACTACGACGAGATGGAGCGACTGTTGACGAACGCCGCGAGTGAGTGCGACCTCGTGCTCTCGTCGGGTTCGACGAGCGCATCCGCGGTGGACGTCATCTATCGTGTCATCGAAGACCAGGGCGAACTACTCCTCCACGGCGTGGCCGTGAAACCGGGCAAGCCCATGCTCATCGGCCGCCTCGAACAGTCCGCGTATATCGGTCTGCCCGGCTATCCGGTGTCCGCGCTCACCATCTTTCAGGCGTTCGTCGCGCCCGCCATCCGGAAGGCAGCGGGACTCCCCGAACCCGCGGCGGCAACCGTCACGGGAAAGATGGCCGTCCGCGAGCGCTACGCCGAAGGCCGGATGCGACTCATGCCCGTTGGCTTGGTCGAAGACGGCGCGGGCGACCTGCTCGTGTACCCGGTAGACAAAGGCAGCGGCGCGACGACGAGCCTCGTCGAGGCGGACGGCGTGGTCGAAGTACATCCCGACACCTCGTTTCTCGACGTGGATGAAGCCGTTTCAGTGTCGCTGTTTTCGCCCGACATCGTGCCACCCACGGTGTTCGGCGTGGGTGAGGACGACCCCGCACTCTCCCGAATACTCGACGGCGTCGAACGCCCGCGCTACCTCTCGGTGGGGAGTCGCGAGGGCCTCCGACGGCTTCGCAACGGCATTGCGGACGTTGCCGTGACGTCGATGGGTGGCGAACCGGAATTCGACGCCGTCTCCCTCGGTTCGTGGTCGCGCGAGTGGGGCCTCGTCGTTGCGGCAGGGAACCCGAAAGAAGTGACCGGGCTTGCAGCCCTCGTAGACCGCGACCTCAGATTCGTGAATCGTTCGACAGCGTCCGGGCTCAGAACCTCGCTCACGGAGGCGCTTTCGACGCTCGCGGCGGAGCGTGGCGAGACGCGCCACGACCTCGTGAGCGCGATTGCTGGCTTCGACCACACGGTCAAAGCCCACGAGAGTCCGGCGCGAACGGTTGCGGCGGGCAGTGCGGACGTTGGCCTCGGGCTCCGGGCGACCGCCGAGAAACTGGGGCTCTCTTTCGTCTCGCTCGGGACGGAGCCGGTCACTGTGTACGGAAATCCTGACCGTATGGAAAAGTCGGGTGTTCGCGCGCTTACAGCCGCGATTGCGGCGGCTGACGACGTTTTCCAGGCAATACCGGGCTACGATCGCCGCTGACCGGCCGCCGAAGTATATAACCAGTCGTGCGACGTTATACCATACGCCGAATTCCGGTGGTGGCACATGAGCTGCGCGCATCCACTTGAGGCGGAATACCTGTACCCCTCAGACACAGAAGTGTTAGGCATCGAACATCGAAACGGCGACGTTGTCGTCGTACTGGCACTACCGTGTCCAGAGTGCGGTCACGACCTGCGTGTCAATTCGACGATTACAACGGTCGAAGAAACCGTGATGGGGGCGCGACTCGAAGACCCACAGGACACCTACGATTAAGCATCGTCTGGTGACGGACGCGAGAACTCTACGTTGCTGTTTTGCCACAACTGTTCGAACGACGTGAGACGATAGTCTCCGAGCACGCACTCACCCCGCCGGTGTGGGTCGTGGCGTTCGACGTGAATCCCGTCGAGCCCCGCGTTCCACGCCGCGCCGATGTCGTTCGAGCCGTCGCCCGCGAGCACACCGTGGGCAGCGGGAGACACGCCGAGTTCGCTCATCGCAAACGAAACAGGGCCGGGGTCTGGTTTCCAGCCCACGTCGTCGCTACAGCAGACGATGGTGTCGAACCAGTCGGTGATATCGAGATGGGCGAGCACCGGATGGGCGAGAAACGGCTGACAGTGGGTGACGAGGCCAACCGGCGTCTGAATATCTGCGACGAACGCGGCATCGTCGTGGAGATACGTTGCCTCGGCGCGGGCGGCTGGGTCTTCGACAGCGTGGAAGGCGGGCCAGAACTCGTTTGAGTCGATGTCCCACTCGGCCAGTTTATCGTCGCGCTTGCCCCCGAGACCGTGCCAGAGAATTTCGGCTTCGCGGTCTGAAAAGGGCCGCCCAAGGCGGTCGCCAACCCGGTCGAACACCTCACGAGTGTAGCGCCACTCCACGTCGATGAGCGTCCCGTCTAAATCAAAAAGCCAGAAATCGTAGTCAGCGACGACCATTCACGAAGAAATACGTCACGAACCGATAAGACGCTTTCCGCCTACGTGACCTGAATCGAACTGCCGAGATACTTATTGAGCACCTCATCGACCGTGTCTGCATTGAACAGGTCGAGATGGCCGTGAATCTCGTCTTTCAGCGCGTCGAGATACGCAGTCGAGGTCTGGAGGCCTTTGAACTCAACGCTCACCACGCGCAGGGAATATGCCGCTTCGAGGTCACTGCGAAACGGGGCTGTCTCGTTCAATTTTCCGCGCCAGAGATAGTCTCGGAAGAACAGCCAGCCGTCTTCACCCGGTTGTGCCGCATCCTTATAGAGCTTGACCGACATCTCCGCGGGCGACAGCGTGAGGTCATCACGAGTGCTCTCTGGGCGGACACGAATCTCGAACACGTAGCGTGCGTGGCTCACTGCTCGTCGTTGAACCGCCCCGCGAGGTGCGTGTCCTGCTCGGTGATACCGCCCGCTTCGTGGCTTGTGAGCCGCACTTCAACCTGTTTGTAGCCGATGATGATTTCCGGATGATGGAACTCGTCTTCTGCGATTTCTGCGATGTTCGTGACGAACTCGACGCCGTCTAGATAATCGTCGAACTCGTAGGTGCGCGTAATTTCGTCGCCGTCTCGTTCCCAGCCACTGGGGAGTCGGGATGCGATTTCGTCGTCGGAGAGCAGGTCTGCCATATCCTAACAACTCGTTCAATTGAAATAACCGTTTTTGCTAGTTGTGGTTACGGGAGGGCGTACGGCGGTGATTCAGACCGGATGACCTCTGAGAGGTCGTGTAGCTCGTCTTCGAGCAACACAATAATGTCATCGAGCGTCAGAATGCCTGCCAGTTCGCCGTTGTCCATGACGGGCACCCGGCGCACTCCGCTCTCGCGCATCGTCCGGCAGACGTCGAAGACGCCATCGTTGACATCCACGGTGATGGTATTGCCGTTCATCACGTCCGCAGCCGTCATGTCGCGCGGGTCTTTGCCCGCGGCGACGATTTTCATGGCGAGGTCACGATCGGTGACGATGCCAACGGGCTTTCGTTCTGCTTCGATGACCACGCTCCCGACGGTTCGTTCTCGCATCATCGTCGCGAGTTCTGTTACCGGCGTCTCCTTCGTCGCAGAGACGAGTTCCTCTCGTGGCCGCGCAATATCTCTGATTGTCATAACGTCTTCCGTCGCCGTATCGTGCGGGCAAACGGTCGTAAGAGAGTACGCCTTCGCTGGAGAAATAGCTAATTCAGCCCCGACAGAAACTCGGCAAATCAGTCGTCTTCGGCGCTCGTCGCGGCGGGGTCTGGATGGTCGTTTTCGGTCATCGCTTTGACGAACGCTGGTGGCTCTGCCCCAAACTCGGGGTTGAACAGTTGGAGTGCCGTGTTGATGGTCGTCCAGTCGTCTTCTTCTGCCGCGTCGCGCAGACTCTTCGTCGGCGCGGCGAGCAACTGGCCGACAAGCGAGTTGGCGAGCGATTCGACAACCTCACGCTGTTCGTCGGTCAGTCCGCCGGTTGCCTCGAGTTGGGAGAATGCCGTCTGCAACTCCCGGGTCTTCAGGTGGTCTGCGCTCTCGTACATCGCCGCTATCACGCGGTCTGCGCGCTTTCGTTTGTACTGGGCGAGCAGGTGGTCGAACTCGCGGTCGATCATCTCAGCGACGCGCTGTGCAGCGGCTTTGCGTTGCTCGTGGGCCTCGTCGGTGACCGATTCGAGCCGGTCTAAGTCGAAGATGGTGATGTCCGGGAGCGACGCCGCAGCAAGCGCGACGTCGCGGGGTTGGGCGAGGTCGATGATGAGCGTCTTGGCTGCCTTCGAGAGCGTTTTTTCTGAGAGGATCGGCTCCGGGCTACCGGTTGCAGTGATGATGACCGACACGTCTGCGACGACGGCGGGAACATCGTCGAGTGAGATGGCCGTTGCTTCGGTTTCGAGCACCTCCGCGATGGCTTCTGCGCGCGGGAGGGTTCGGTTTGCGACGTAGAGCGTGGAAACGGTGTCTGCGAGCGACGTGGCCGCGAGTGACCCCATCTCACCCGCGCCGATGACGAGGGCGGTGGCGTCTTCGAGGTCGCACTCACGGGCGGCGAGTGAGGTGGCCGCGCTCGCAAGCGAGACGGTTCCTTCGTTGATTTCAGTCTCCGTTCGGGCGCGCTCACCGACGTGGATTGCCTTCGCAATGCCATCGTCGAGGAGGCGACCGAGCCCGCCAACGCCGCTCGCGTCGAGATAGGCGGTGCGCAACTGGCCGAGAATCTGGTCTTCGCCAATGACGAGCGACTCTAAGCCCGCCGCCACGCGCATGAGGTGGCGCAGGCTCCCTTCGTGGGTGAGCGAAACGACTGCCTCCTCGGGCACGTCCGCAACGTAGTCTGCGAGGATGCGCCGCCCGAGTTCGGGGGTTGCCGTGACGACGTACGCCTCCGCGCGATTGCACGTCTGGAGGACAAATGCCTCTTTGACGCCCTCTTCTGCAAGCAGCGTCTCGACGCCGGTTTGCTGGTCTGGCGCACACGCCGCTTCAATCGTCTCTACGCACGCGTTTTTGTGCGACACGCTCACGCCCGAGATGACGCCCGACTCACGCATCAAAATCACCGCCAACGACTGTTTCGTCTATCACGCTCTGTGCCTCGTTGCGCGCTTTTGCTGTCCCAGTACCTAAAGCCTTCCAAACGCGGTCAGATTTGACCACTGCGCGAATTGCCTCGCGGCGAGCCTCGGGGGCGACGTTCGCAGACTGGAGTTCGAGTCTGAGTTCGCTCGTCAGCTCCGCCATCGCGCCCGCACCCGCGATGTCCTGTTCGATGCGTTGTCTGAGCAGTTTCGAAAGTGCAGGACTCGCCCCGCCGGTTGAAATCGCCACCGTCACGGGGTCGTCGTGGACGGTCGCGGGGACGACGACGCTTCCCGCCTCGCGCTCGCCCGACTGGTCGGTGCGGTTTACGAGCGTTTGACGCTCTCTGGCCGCTTTCGTGATGGCTTCGTTCAGGGCGGCTTCGTCCGTCGCCGCGACGACGAGCACCGGTTCAAAGCGGTCTATCCACTCGCCAACCTCGGGAATCGACGGCGCGCCACGAACGCGCTCTGCGCCGCCAAACGAATCGTCTGCAAACGCCGGGCTGACCACGACCACGGTCGCTTCGCGGGCGAACCGGCGGGCTTTGCGCGCGCCGACGGAGCCGCCGCCAAAGATGAGGACGGTCTCGCCGCTGAAGTCGTGGAACAGGGGTATCATTCGGTGTTTGCAGTTGCGCGTTCGGTGATGCGGATGCCCGTCTTCTTCAAAATACGCGTCGAGAACAGCGTATCCCAGTCTTCGTCGCCTACCTCCCAGAACTCGCTCATTCGGTCTTTGACGAGGCCGATGTGTTTCTGGCTCTCTGCCTCGGTACGGCCGTGAGTCATCGCGAAGAAGTTGTACGGCCAGACGCCCTCATGACGGGGTCGTTCGTAGCAGTGGGTCACAAAGTCGAGGCTCGCAATCGCAGGGCCAACCTCCGAAAGCAGTTCGTCGGGGACGTTCCAGACGGTCATGCCGTTTTCCGTGTAGCCGAGTTTGTAGTGGTTCGGGATGACGCCGACGCGCCGAACTTTGCCCTCTTGGTTGAATCGCTTAATCGTCGAGATAACCCACTCAGTGTCTTGGCCGATGGCCGCCGCCACGTCCGCGTACGGCGTTGCGGTGATGGGGAGGCCACCCTGAATTTCGACCACGAGGTCGCGCTCTGCGGGGGTCAGCGTAGCGCGTGCCTTCGGCGTCACGTCCGGGCCGAGGTGCGAGAGGTCGACGTCACCCGCTGAGAGAGGACCAGAAAGGAGGAACTTTGCCTCGACGCGAAACTCCTGTTGTTTCGGGAGGTTGTACGTCTGCTGGCCGGTTTGTTCCTCGATTTCAGCGAGCACTTCCTCGACGCGAGCGGCGTCGCCAACGGAGACGACGAACCACATGTTGAGGTGCGGGTGTTCGCGCTCGTAGTTGTGGGCGACTTCCCGGAAGGCGTTTACCTGTTCTGCCACCTCGTCGTAGCGTTCCGGGGGCGCGTGCATGGCGACGAGCGTGGCCGTGCCGCCGATGGCTTCGGCGTTGATGAGCGCCCCAAAGCGTGTGAGGACGCCGCGCTCGTCGAGCGATTGGATACGAGAAAGCAGGTCGTCAGCGGAGATGTCGATACCGCGTTCGCGGAGCGCCGCGGCGGCGGGTTCAAACGGGCGTTCGGTAACGGGAAACCCGCCCTGGAAGGCGTTGACGATGGCGCGGTCAGTCGGGCCGAGGTCCGCCTCTGTCATGCCTGCTCTTCAGAAGGCGGCGGGCATAAGCACCTCGCTTGGGTCAGCGCAACTCGACTTCGACCGTGTTCTCCGAGATGTGGAGGAAGTAGAGCGTGTAGTTTCGCTGGTCGTAGTGGATAGTGCCCTCAGAGACGCTTTCGTTGATCGTCTGTGCACTCTTGTCAACGACCGTGAGGTCGATGTCTGGCCCCACCTCGCCGAGGTAGTTGCTCAACACCAGTCCAAGCTCGGTGTCTGCGCCACCGTTGTAGGCTTCGTCAGCCGAAAGGCGGTCTGCGTCGAGGCTCACGCCGCTTGCGCCGCCAACGACATCGTTGTTGCTGATAGATGAGTACTCCATCGTGACGTTCATCGAGTTGAGGTCAGCGTAGAGGTACGATTCGTCAGCAGTCCCATCGCCGTCGGCGTCGTAGCACGAGGTTTTGAACGCCTTGTCGTTCTTCCAGCCCTCGTAGACCGAACCGTTCTCGTAGTAGATGGTTATTCCCACCCACTTCTTATCGCAGGCTTCCCCGTCGTCAGGCGCGTTACCACTGTTTCTGAGGTGAATCTCGAACTCTTCATCGACTTGCTTCGAGACGAACGACCACTTCAGGTTGTTGTACCACGCGCTGTCGGTGTCGTCTGGGTACATCGTGACCGTGAACTCAGACAGTGGGTGGTTTTCATCGACCGCCCGGATGTGGAGTGAATCACCCTCTTCAGGCATCCGGAACCAACCCATGTCGTAGGGCACCGTCAGGTCGAGGGTCACGGTCTGGGTCGCCGCATCGACCGTCACCGTCCCCTCCGTGCGAGTTTCGAAATATTGTGCCCAGCCCTCGTAGTAGCGCGACTGGACGATGACCGTCATCGACCCCTCTGCGCCGGGGTTCGACCACGTCTCGCCGTTTGCGAGCGTCCGGCTCGCGTCTGGGAAGACGATGTCCGAGGGGGCCCCGCGCGTGGCTTCAATTCGCGCATTGTCGCCGGAAATCGAGCCGTCGCCCGTCACTCGGATGACCGGAACCGTGAGCGTCGCCGCACGGTAGTGGAACTCAGGCGCAGAGATCATGCGCGCCTGGCCGTTTGCGTCAAGCCGCCAGATACCGCCGCCCTGATACGCGATTTCGGTGTTGTCCTGTTTGTAGACAAGTGCGCCGAGGTCGTTGTTGTACAATACGGTGTCGCTGCCGTCTAAGTCGGTGTGAATAATCACCATCGACCCTTCGTCTTCATCGACGAACAGCTCCCCCTCACCCGTGTTGCCGAACGCAACCGTCTGGAGGTCAGACTCGCCGAACGTGACCGCGCTTGCCCGCATATCGAACACTCCCATCGCGGTTTCCGCTTTGCTTACTTCCGCCGTGGCTTGAATACTCGCCACCCCACCCGAGGCGGTAATCACCATGAAGCTGACCATCGCGATGGACAGCGCCGTGACGAGCAAGAATCCAAGTAGCTCCGACTGCGCCCGCTGTTGGGCCCCCATTCCCCCCTTCGTTCCCATGTAAGTTCCCCGAACATACCTATGCGCGAGATGGTCATTGTTACAAGCCGATTTCCACTGACTGTTCAGGCGTTAGCCAGCTCCTTCCATGGCAAACGGCGACACCAGCGGCTCTCGGTTTCAGTGCCTAACAGCGAAACGCGCATCGGTTGGGTAGTTAGCCAAGTACGCCCGTGACCTCGAAGCCGAGGTCGCGGATGTCGTCGAGGATTGCCTCGTGGTTATGCGCCGCTTCATAGTAGATGACGATGTGGAACGTGCCCTTCCGGAGCAGTTGCTGGCACTCCCAGACGAACTCGTCTTCCTCGATGGTCAGCCCCTGATGCTGGTTCGAGGAGAATTTCGGGTTGTCGTTGCCCGAATACACGTAGGTTTCGCCCGCGAGACCGGCGTATTCGGCGATGATGTCGCCGACATCGAGTGTGGCTTGATGCATCTCGATGTCTTGGTCGCTCGTGAGGCCCGTATGGACGATTGCCCCGTTTAACTCGATGTCACCCGGCTCTAACAGCGCCTTCGTTCGCTTGTATAAATCCTCGTCAAGCACGTCGCTCATACACCGCAGTCAGCACTGGGGGGGTTTACACGTCACGGTCGCCACTCGGGGCGGAAGAAAATATGGAAATAAGTCGTTCGAAAGCCGCCTTACAGCCGCTTTACGTTCTTTGCGCGCGGGCCTTTGTCGGCCTGCTCGATGTCGAACTCGACTTCCGTCCCTTCTTCAAGGTCCGGGCCGCCGACGTCTTCCATGTGGAAGAACACGTCGTCGTCTGCGTCGTCCGTTTTAATGAATCCGTAGCCGCCGGTATCGTTGAAGAAATCAACCGTACCTTTCGCCATGATTAGAGACGCTCCAAGTTCTTTGCGCGGGGACCTTTGTCCGCCTGCTCAATATCGAATTCCACTTCCTGCCCTTCCTCGAGGTCCGGGCCGCCGACGTCTTCCATGTGGAAGAACACATCTTCATCAGAGTCGTCGGACTTGATGAATCCGTAGCCGCCAGTATCGTTGAAAAAGTCTACCGTACCTTTTGCCATTGCAACCGTTGTGAGTAGTCCCACACGTAAATACCTGCGCACCAATTTGCCACTGGTTTCTGTGAGTGTCATCTCGACCGACTGGTTAGGTCACAAGACTCATAGAGTCGGAGCAAGACCTCTCAGGTGAATGCGCACGTGGGTTCGGTCGCAACTCAGGCGGACGTACGAGCGATTGCTCGAACGCGAGATTTCGGGCGTGCCAACGCACGTCGCCGTGATTCAAGACGGCAACCGTCGCTACGCAGACGCGAACGGCGACGAGACGAGCGACGGCCACCGGAAGGGTGCGAAAACCACCGAGAACCTGCTGTTTTGGTGTGATGACCTCGGCATCGAGGAACTCACCCTGTATGCCTTTTCGACGGAGAATTTCAACCGCCCCGAGGACGAGCGCGAAGCGCTGTTCGACCTCATCTGTGAGAAGCTCACCGAGTTCGCAGACGCAGACCGTATCCACGAAAACGAGGTGCGAATCCGCGCGATTGGCCAACTCGACATGCTTCCCCCGCGCGTCCAAGAGACCATCGACTACGCCCACGAGCGAACCGAAGGCTACGACCGCCTTCGGCTGAATATCGCGCTTGCCTACGGCGGGCGAGCGGAACTCCTCGAAGCCAGCCGCGACGTGGCGCGCTCGGTGCAAGCGGGCTCGCTCGCACCCGACGATATTACGGTCGAAACCCTCGAAGAACGCATCTACGACGGCCCAGCCCGCGACGTAGACCTCATCATCCGTACCGGCGGCGACGAGCGCACGAGCAACTTCCTGCCGTGGCACGCAAACGGCAACGAAGCCGCCGTGTTCTTCTGTACGCCCTACTGGCCGGAGTTCTCGAAGATCGACTTCCTGCGCTCGATTCGCACCTACGAAGCGCGCGAAGCCAGTTGGCGGCGCACCCGCGCCCAGCGCGCCGTCGCGCTCGTCAAATCCTTTGGTGGGACGGAGCTCGACGAAGCGAAACGCATCATCACGCGCTTTCGCGACCAGCTCCCGAACGGCGAGCTAGAGGGCGTCGAAGCAGACGACTTACGCGAGACGCAAGTCGAGTAATTCCCCGCAACCGAGAGCAATAATTATCCGGCGACCATCAGCAAACTCGTGAACCACCGTTTCGGCGTCGTTGGCATGTTCGTCACCCTCGCGTTCTGTTGGGGGTTTTCGTTTCTGGCAATCGCCGTCGGCCTCGAATCGCTCGAACCCGTGCTGTTTGCCGCGTTTCGCTACGACACCGCAGCCATCCTCCTGCTCGCCTACGCCCTCGTCTCTGGGGCGTCGTGGCGACCAACCGGCCGCGCAAACCTGTCTGCCGTCATCGCCGGCGGCCTCTTTCTCGTCGCCGCGAATGGGATGTTGTTCATCGGCCAGCAGACGGTGCCAAGTGGCGTCGCCGCCATCATGCAGAGCCTCATTCCCATCCTGACTTCGCTGTGGGCGCTTGGCCTGCTGCCAGAAGAGCGTGTTTCTGCGGTCGGCGCAGTCGGCATCCTCCTCGGCTTCGTCGGCGTCGGCTTCATCGTCCGCCCCGACCCCGGAAATCTGCTTGGCTCCTCGGTCGTTGGCCGTCTGTTGATTCTCGTCCAAGTCGCGGGCGTCGCCCTCGGCGGGGTCTTGATTCAGCGCGCAAATCCAACGCTCGATAAGTCCGCGCTTTCGGGCTGGTCAATGCTCATCGGCGGTGTCATCCTCCACGCCACGAGCACCACCATTGGTGAACCGTTCTCGCTCCCCACGACGCTCGAATCCGCCGCCGCCGTCGCGTATCTCGGCGTCATCGCAACCGCGCTTGCCTTCCTCATCTACTTCACGCTCCTCGAGGTGCGCGGCGCGCTCGAAACCTCGCTGGTCGCCTATCTAGTGCCCATCGTCGCCACGATAACCGGTGTCGTCGTTCTTGACGAGAAACTCACTCCGCTCACCCTCCTCGGCTTCCTCGTCGTGTTTTCGGGGTTCATCATCCTCAAACGCGAGGCAATCGCGGAGTTGGTGGGTGAAATTCGAGGCTCGGTGGCCTGAGTTCGTCCTGACGGCCAAACTACCGCCTCTCGCATTGCTCGCGGCGTGATTTGGTCTATCGACCAAATCGTCATCGCTCTCGTTGGTCGTGATGTGGTTCGCCCTATCGGCCGAACCTCCGCTGGCGATTCTGATAATCCAACACCGCGCGTAGGTAGTCGCGCCGTCGGAAGTCCCGCCAGTTCACGTCCGTGAAGTAGAGCTCAGAGTAGACCGACTGCCAAATCATGAAATCAGAAAGCCGCTCTGCGCCGGTTTTGATGACGAGGTCCGGGTCGGTGGGGAACACGAGATGGTCTTCGATGACCGCCTCGTCGATGTCATCTGGGGTGAGGTCGCCTGCGTCCACGCTTTCTGCGGTGGCGCGCACCGCTTTGGCGAACTCGTGTTTGCCGCCGAGCCCGATGCTCACCTGCACCGGGGTGTCTGCACGTTCGGTGTCGTCGCGGCCTCGAATCGCGAGCGGACGCGGGCTTTGGAGCTGGGAGAACGCGCGCTGGAGCGCCGGAACCGCGGCGGGGTCTAAGACGCTGATGTACACCATAATCCGCTCTGCGCCGAGTTCGAACGCCCACCCGAGGAAGGCTTCGAGCGTCCGGTAGGCCCCGCGCTCTAAGAGGTCGCGCTCCGTGAGGACGACGGCCACGCGTTCGGGGACGGGCGCGTCGTGGCGGCGGATGCGCATGGCGAGGTAGCGGTCGTAGAGACCCATTGCTCTGCAGGTTCCTGCGGGGAGGGGTAAAACTCACGGGTTGGCGCGCCGACACTGCTTCAGGAAGGTTAAATAAGCGACGCCGGAAAAACGGAGACGTGACTTCGACTGTCCGACGGGCCGGCGCATTCGCTCTCGTTGGAATGCTTTCGCTCTCCGCGCCGGTGTTGGGACAAGCCGCCGCGCTGCCGTTCGTCGCCATTGCGGTGCTCGCGCTGTTCGTCGTGAGCGAGGGTACCCTGTTCGAGTTGTTCGCCCGCCCGGGCGACCATCAGGACAAACGCCTCTACGGCCTCGCCTCGTTTTCGCTCGCCGCAGCGGGACTCGCCATCCTCGCCTCGCTCTTTGCCCTCCCCGTCTCCGTGTTCATCACGAGCGTGTTGATTCTCGCTTTCGGGAATCTCGCGCAAGAACTCCTCCGCCAGTACAGCGACAACCCCTTCATGGCCACGGTGGGGTTTTCGACCGGCGGCTTTCTCGCCGGGCTGGTCAGCCAAATCGGCCTGACCGCCGCCGAAATTTCGATGACAACCGTCCCCCTCGCAGCGTTTCTCGCGGCGAGTGGTGCGTTGCTCGGGGCACTCCTCCGCGCAGTGCTGTTCGAGCGTGACGACCCGTTGGTCATGCTCACGATTGGCTTCCTGCTCTGGCTGTTCGTTGACCTCGGCATCGAGGTGACCGGCCCGCAAATCGCCATCGCGCTCACGCTTACCGTCGTCCTTGGCTACGTCTCCTACGCGCTCGAAACCGCGTCGATTCCGGGGATGCTCACCGGCGTCCTCCTCAGCCTGCTCACCATCGTGCTCGGCGGACTCGGCTGGTTTGCCATGCTCATCTCGTTTTTCGGCATCGGCGGCCTCTCGACGAAATTCCGCTACGACGAAAAACAGCAGCGTGGCATCGCAGAGGAAAACGACGGCGCACGCGGGAGCGGGAACGTCCTCGCAAACTCTGCGGTGGCGATTGCCGCCGTCGTTGGGTACGCCGCAAGTCCCGCGCTGACGACGCTTTCGCCCGACCTGTTTCTCTTTGCGTTCGCCGGGTCGATTGCCGCCGCGATGAGCGATACCCTCTCAAGTGAGATTGGCGGCCTCTTCGACCACCCACGACTCATCACGACGCTCAAGCCCGTCCCCGCCGGAACCGACGGCGGCGTGACGTGGCAGGGCGAGGTTGCGGGCATCGTCGGGGCCGCGCTCATCGCGGCGATTGCGTTCGTGCTGTTCGACACCGTCGGCACCACGGGCGCGAGCATCGTCGTCCTCGCAGGTGTGGCCGGAATGACCGTCGATAGCCTTCTTGGAGCCACCCTCGAAGGCTCACGCCTCTCGAACCAGGGCGTCAACTTCCTCGCGACGCTCGCTGCGGCCCTCGTCGGCGTTGGGCTGGCGCTCGTCACCAACACCATCGTGCTATGATTCGAGCCGCGGCCGAGGCGGATTTGCCCGCGCTCCGGGCGATTCAACAAGTCTCGCTCGATGAACCGTGGCCAGACCTGCTCGCAACCACCGCAGACGGGCCGCTCATTCTCGTCGCAGAAGACCCCACGCCGGTTGGCTACCTCGTGGCGATTCCCGGTGAGACGCACACCTACCTCGCAGAATTAGCAGTGACGCCCGCCGCTCGGCGAAGCGGGTATGGAACCGAACTGCTCGACGCCCTCACAGAGCGCACGAGTGGCCGCATCGAACTCACGGTCCAAGAATCAGACGACGGGGCACGCGCGTTTTACAACAGTCACGGCTTCGTGGTCGCAGAACGCCTCGAAAGCTACTATAAAAACGGCGACGGGTTGCTACTCGTCTCCGCGTTAGGCGAGTAGCTGGTCTGCGGTGCGAATCCGGACGGCTGCGGGCTTTTTGACGAACTCGCCTTCGAGCTTTGCGACGATTTGTTCGACGCCGCGCTGGGCAGCCACGTCAAGCACTTTCTGTCCGAGTTCGCCGTCTAAGACGACCGCGTGCGGCGGCACGTCCGCGTCCTTGAGGAGGTCGAAGGCGTTTGCAGCGGGGGCGTCTGCCACCGTTTTGAAGTCTGCATCGAGCAGGCGAACCGTCCCGGTTTCGTCTCCGATGACGGCTTTGACGTGCCCGAGCAGCGTTTCGGGTTCGGGTTTTTCCGCTGGTTCTGCTTCAGCCACAGCTTCGACGTCAGCTTCAACCGGTGGTTCTTCGACCACGGTTTCGGGCTCCGTTCCGTCGTCTGTGAGCGGTGCGTCCGGTTCTCCGTCCACGTCCTCGATGACCGCGGGCGTCGCTTCTGGTTGGACGGTCTGTACCGCACCGTCGGTCACGGCGACGGCTTCGCGGGCGGCGGGAGCGGTTTTCGCCTCGTCGTACGGCACTTTCTCGCGCAGCGCGGCCATGACCTCGTGGCGGTCTAAGTCCTCGACCGAGAGGCCGGACGGCGCGAAGGCGACGTAATCTAAGTCACCGACTTGCGAGAGTTCCTTGAGGATGAGTTCTCCGCCGCGGTCGCCGTCTAAGAAGGCGGTAACGGTCTTCTGTTTCGTGAGTTTTGCCACGGCCTGTGGGACGTTCGTCCCTTCGACGGCAATCGCGTTTTTGATGCCGTATTTGAGGAGGGTGAGCACGTCTGAGCGGCCTTCGACCACGATGATGGCGTCGCTCGTTTCGACGCGTGGCCCCGCAGGGAGGCCCTCGTACTCGGTGATGTCTTCGACGCGAATCGAGCGGCGGACTTCCTCGATGAGCTCCTCACTGGAGAGGACGCTGTCGTCGAAAGCGCTCACGAGCAGGTCTTTCGCGCGGTCGACGACGCGACGACGCTTTGCGGCGCGCACGTCTTCGATGTTCGAGACCTCGACGGTCGAGCGACACGGCCCGACGCGGTCGATGGTTTCGAGTGCAGCGGCGAGGATGGATGTCTCGACCTTGTCGAGACTGCTTGCGATGGTGATGTTGCCAAACGAGTTGCCTCGTTCTGAGTCGATACTGACGTCTATCCGGCCGACTTTTGATGAGTTCTGGAGGTCGCGGAGGTCTAAGTCGTCGCCGAGAAGTCCCTCGGTTTGGCCAAAGATGGCCCCGACAACGTCACTCCGTTCGACCACCCCGTCGGCGGTGATGTCTGCGTGAATGAGGTATTTTGCTGAATCCTCCATGAGTGATGAACTGCCCCGGTTGGGGGCTTGATGATGATGAGACCATGATTGCGTTCATGGACACCCATATAGGTTCGCCACCCGCGATTCATATACCTTGTCGTCGCCACAGTCAGACCGCTCGCAGTGGTCGATTTTCGACAGGTTCCAGCGGGAAAAACTACTCGTCGCCGCCCCGTGAGATGCCTGCATATGGGTATCGACCAACCCGACATCGACCCGGCACAGTTTCTTTCGGACGTAGAGATGCGCATCGGCGAAATCGTCGCAGTAAGCCCGTTTCCCGAGGCGCGAAAGGACGTGTACAAACTGCGCGTCGATTTTGGTGACACCGTTCTCCAGTCTGCGGCAGGCCTCACGGACAACTACACCCAAGACGACCTCCTTGGCTGCCAAGTCGTCGCCGTCGTGAACCTCGGGACGGTGACCATCGCGGGGTTCGAGAGCGAGTGTCTCGTGACCGGCGTCGACGACGAATCGGGCAATGTCGTCCATCTCCAGCCCGAACGACCGGTCGAAAACGGCACCCGCGTGTATTGAAGGAAAATTCTCTTCAAAAACACGCTTTGGTCATAACTAGCAACGTTTAGATACTAGTAGAAGATATTATCCAGTAATGAACGGCAATAGTTCGATATACATTCTGTGGACGGTGATTGCCCTCGCGCTCGTGGCGCTTTCTGTCCCATGGTTCCTCTGGGGCGACTCGCGGGTCGCCTTCGGCCTCCCGCTGTGGCTCTGGTGGCACGTTGGCTGGATGCTCGTCACCGCGGGCGTGTTCTCCGTCTTCGCCCAGCGCGCGTGGGGCCTCGGCGTCGAGGGGGTCACCAATGGCTGAAACTGGCCTCCAACTCGGCATCATCGGTGGCTACTTGCTCCTGACGCTCGCCATCGGCCTCGTCGCCTACCGGCTAACCGACAAGACGGCAGAGGACTACTACCTCGCCAGTCGCACCTTCGGCACCGTCGTCTTGCTTTTCACGACGTTCGCAACGCTGCTCTCTGCGTTCACCTTCTTTGGCGGCCCGAACCTCGCCTACGCCGCCGGACCCGAGTGGATTCTCGTGATGGGCGTCATGGACGGCGTGCTGTTCGGGATTCTCTGGTACGTCATCGGCTACAAGCAGTGGGCCGTCGGCAAAGCCCACGGCTACGTCACGCTTGGTGAGATGCTCGGCGACCGCTTCGGGTCGAAAGCACTCAGAGTGTTTGTGGCCGCCATCAGCATCTTCTGGCTGTTTCCCTACGTCATGCTCCAGCAGAAAGGCGCGGGGACGGCGCTCGTCGCGCTCACCGACGGCGCAGTGCCCTACTGGGTCGGCGCCGGCGGCATCACGCTGTTCATGATTGCCTACGTCGTCGCCTCCGGGATGCGCGGGGTGGCGTGGACCGACACCATGCAGGGCGCGTTCATGCTCCTCATGGTGTGGGCGGCGGTGCTCTGGATTCTCGCCTCCCTCGGCGGCCCAAGCGCCGCAACCGCCGGAATGGGCGCGACGAACCCCGAGTTCCTCTCGCTTGGCGGCGGCCTCTACACACCCCAGTTCATCATCGGAACTGCCATCAGCATCGCCTTCGGCGTCACCATGTTCCCGCAGGTGAACCAGCGCTTCTTCGTCGCCCGCTCGAAGACCGTGCTGAAGCAAACGTTCGTCCTCTGGCCGATTCTCGTCCTCCTACTGTTCGTCCCGGCGTTCATGCTCGGGTCGTGGGCCGTGGGGCTGAACCTGAACGTGCCAGAAGGCGGAAACGTGCTCTCGGTGCTGCTTCGAGACACCACGCCCGCGTGGTTCGCCGCGCTCGTCATCGCCGGGGCGATGGCCGCGATGATGAGTTCCTCAGACTCAATGTTGCTGTCGGGGTCGTCGTACCTCACCCGCGACATCTACCGTCCGCTCGTGAGTGCCGCAGGCAACCGCGAGGACACGATTGCTCGCGTTGGCGTCGCCGTGTTTGCGACGCTTTCGTTCGTAGCGAGCATCTACACGCCGGGGACGCTCATCGAAATCGGTGAGACTGCCTTCGGCGGGTTCGCCCAGCTCGCCCTGCCCGTCATGGTCGCGCTCTACTGGGCGCGCACGACGAAGTGGGGGATGCTCGCCGGCGTCGTCGGCGCACAGACATTCTACCTCGCAAGCGTGTTCATCCCGCAGGTGCCCGCAACCATCATGACGTGGGACGCGTCACTGTACGGCATGGCGCTCGGCCTCGTCCTCACCGTCGGCGTGTCGCTCATCACCGCACCCGCTCCGACCGAAAAGCGGTCGGTCTACTTCGAGGAGGCTCGCGCCGACTGATGGCGCGCGCTGAGACTAGCTACGACCAGACGCACGTCGTGCCCGTCGGCTTCGACTACGACCGCCTCATCGCGCCGCTCGTGCGCGACCAGCACTCCGTTGACCGGGTGATTCTCTTAGAGGGCGCGGTCGGCAGTGAGGCGAACGTCGCCTACAGCAAGCGCCTCGCAAAGAAGTTGGAGCGCGATTTTTCGAACTTGCTCGGCGCGGAGACCGAACGCCTCGTCATCGCGGACGTGTACGATTATGATACGGCCTTCGAGCAGGCGTACGACCTCGTGAACGACGAACTCGACGCCGACAACGAGGTGTGGGTGAACCTCTCTGCGATGCCCCGCACCGTGAGTTTCGCCTTTGCGATGGCCGCCCACTCGGTGATGGTCGAACGCCAGGAAGACCGCGAACGGATTCACACCTACTACACTGCCCCCGAGAAGTATCTGGAGACGGAGTTAGCCGAGGTGTTGCGCCGGGGAACCGACCTCGTGACGGAGATGAACGACGTAGAGAACGACCGCGTGACGACGTGGTTGCGTGAGGCCGAATCCCTCCTCTCCGAGTTCGACGAACGCGGGACGACCATCGGCGCGAAATCCGTCGAGGGAAGCCATATTGTCGAACTGCCCGTGGCCTCATTTTCGAGCGTCAAACCGTTCGAGGAGGTTATTCTGTTCAAACTCGGCGAGGACGGCGAGTTCGAGAGCGTGAGCGAGTTGGCCCAAGCGCTCGCTCGCGACTTGGGCGAGGAGTACTCAGACAGCTTCCGCTCGCGGGTGATTTACACCGTTGACCGCCTCGGACCGGGCGGAAAGGGCTACATCGAACAGCAAGAGGACGGAAAATCGTATCGGACGAAGCTCTCACGCATCGGGACGTTGTGGGTCCGCGCCCACGCAAACGGCGACTAAGCTTCGAGTTTTTTCACGCGGGTGGCAAGCGCGAGGAACGTTGCGAGCACCGTGAGCGTTACTGCACCTGCGGCGGCGAGTTCGTGGCCCGGACTCGTGTGTTGCACCACGCCGTTGACGATTGGCTCAACCGCAGGCGGGAGCAGGGTGTGGTGGGCGTTGCCCACGAGTGGGATGAAGTAGTCCACGAGGTCGTTGAGCAGATACCACCCGGCGGCGACGGCCACTGCCTTGACGGGAAAGTTCGTGATACGGTGCAGGAGAAAGCCCTCGACGACCATGGCGAGGTGGCTCCAGAAGAGGAAGTTGTACATCGCCCAGTGGAGGTAGCCAAACTCGGTCATGAACGTCCCAAGGACAAACGGCGTCCACGCGCCGAGTTTCAGACAGCCGAAGAAGGCCAACGCTGAGAGGTAGTCGTTCTGTCTGCCGAGCAGCCACGCACCGAGCGCGAGCGCGATGAACAGCGTGGCGACGGGGCTGTCCGGAACGAGGGGCCACATCACGACCGGTTCGAGCGAGAACTGAAACAGGTAGTAGTAGAAGCCAAAGGCCGTCCCCGCGAGGTTGATGAACACGATGAGCCACGCGATACGTAGCCCGAAATCTTCGAGCCATTTGGGGAGGGGCGCAACGTACCACGGCAGGTCGTCGGGTTCGGGAACCGGTTTGGAGAAAAGGCGAGAGAGCAGTCCGCGCCCGGTTTCTGAGGCCATTGCCAGCAGAGAGGGACGGGTGGGACAAAAACGCTACTGATAGACGAGATTAGTCAGCGTAAAAGAGTACGCGGCGGCACTCAGCGCAGACGTAGGCGTTCACGTTCGTCGCGCCTTTGTAGCCGAACTTTCCGAGCACACCACTGCCCTCGCGGAGGCGAATCATGTCACCGTTCACGTCGGTGTCGTATTCGACCGATTGGAGCGTGCCGTCGCAATCTGGACACGGTTTACTCATACGACGGCTATCACCCAGAGGGCGAAAATCGTTCTGTCCGCTCACGTGGGAATAAAAGACGCCCGGACGACACCGTTGTCACCCTCGTGTGCCGAGGTGACACAATCGGTACGCATTAACCCTCCCACACGCTAGTGTCGCGTATGCCTGAGGAGACCAATCTTGAGGAACTAAAGCGCGGCACCGAACTGGTGAAGCGTGGGTTCGCAAAGATGCAGAAAGGCGGCGTCATCATGGACGTCGTCAACGCAGAACAGGCCCGCATCGCAGAAGACGCCGGTGCGGTCGCCGTCATGTCGCTCGAAGCCGTCCCCGCGGACATCCGCAAGCGCGGCGGCGTCTCGCGGATGGCAGACCCGGCGCTCGTCAATGAAATCATCGACGAAGTGTCGATTCCGGTGATGGGCAAAGCCCGCATCGGCCACACGACCGAGGCCCAGATTCTCGAAGCCATCGGCGTGGACATGATCGACGAATCCGAAGTCCTGACGCCCGCAGACGACGCCTACCACATCGACAAGCGCGAGTTCACCTCGCCGTTCGTCTGTGGCGCACGCAACCTCGGCGAGGCGCTCCGCCGCATCAACGAGGGCGCGGCCATGATTCGCACGAAGGGTGAAGCCGGTACTGGCGACGTCAATCAGGCCGTCAAACACCAGCGCGCCATCCGCGGCGCAATCCGCGAACTCGAAGGCATGACCTTCGAAGAGCGCGAGGCCTACGCCCGCGAAATCAGCGCGCCCGCAGAACTCGTCCACGAGACGGCCGAGATGGGTCGCCTCCCAGTCGTCAACTTCGCCGCAGGTGGCATCGCAACGCCCGCAGACGCGGCGCTCATGATGCACCACGGCTGTGACGGCATCTTCGTTGGCTCCGGTATCTTCGGCGCAGAGAACCCCGCCGTCATGGGCGAGGCAATCGTCGAAGCGGTCAACAACTGGGACAACCCAGAGAAACTCGCAGAAATCTCGTCGAACATCGGCAAAGGCATGAAAGGCGAAGCGAACGTCGACATGCCAGAAGAGAAGAAGCTGCAGGGCCGCGGCGTCTAACTACCACCTCCTTTGCTTTCGTGTTTCGTGGGCAGTGACGACGAGAGCGACGCGTGCGGAGAAAGTCGCGAATACGAAACCTCAGCGGAAAATCGTCGCGCCCTGTCCCATCTTCGTCTGGAAGGCGCGGGCTTCGACGCCCTCGCGGGCGAACCCTTCGATCATCGCGTTCGCAATCTCGCGCTGGTCGCGTTCGTAGCAGGCGGCGATGACCGTCGGGCCCGCGCCGCTCACGGTGACGCCGGTTGCGCCCGCTTCGAGGGCGTTCTCGCGGACGGTGTCGTAACCCGTGATGAGTTCTGCGCGAGCGGGCGTGACGACGGTATCGTGCATGCCCCGACCAACCAATTCCGGGTCGTTTCTGGCCATCCCCGCGGTGAGGGTTGCAGCCTTACCGACGGTGTCGATGAGCTGTGAGACGCTGGTCGTCTCGGGGACGACCCGGCGGGCGTCGCGCGTCGAGACAACGATGTCCGGCAGACACGCCACGAGCGGGATGGAGGCGTCGATTTGGGTGATGCCGTCTGGGGTTGCGATGGTGAACCCGCCAAGAATCGAGGGGGCGACGTTGTCGTCGTGGGCGTCCCCGGAGACGACGGCCTCGCCTTTCGCAGCAATTGGGACGAGTTCCTTACGCGTGAGGCCGCGGTCGTACAGTTCGTTCAGGCCAACGGCAGCGGCCGCGGCGCTTGCGGCCGACGAGCCCAGCCCGGAAGCAGGCCGGATGCCCTTGTCGATGTGGATGTGGGCGGGTGCGTCGAGGGCGCGGGCAACGGCCCCGACCGTGTTCTTGTCCGGGTCTTCGGGGATGTACTGCGCCCCGGCACCCGTCACCTCGATGGTCGTCCGGTCTGCCTTTTTCACACGGACGATGTCCGCGGGTCGTTCGAGCGCCACCCCAAACACGTCGAAGCCACTCCCCAGATTCGCACTCGTCGCAGGCGCTCGCACGGTAAGCATGGCACAGGGTTGTGTGAGGGCCTGTTTATATTTAGCGGAGCGTCGTTTCGCCTGACAGGAAGCCAAAACGTACATTTGCGCCGGTCAAATAGCTCCGGGCATGATAGGGGTCGTCGGCGGCGGTATCGCCGGACTCGCAGCGGCGTATCGCCTGCAGAACCACGGTCACGACGTCCACGTCTTCGAAGCGAGCGACGACGTGGGCGGCCTCGCGGGGGTCTACGAGACCCGCGGCGACCGCATCGAGAAGTTCTACCACCACCTCTCTGCCTCGGAACAAACCATCATCGACCTCATTTCTGAACTCGGCCTCGATGACAAGCTCGAATGGCCGATTGGCAAAAACGCCTACTACGTCGATGGCGTCATCCACCCGCTCGACAAGCCGTGGGAAATTGCGGCCTACCCGCACATGAGCGTCTACGACAAGTTCCGGCTCACGATGCTCACCATGGAAATCGACATGCGTGGAGGCATCCCGAAGTTCGACACCTACGAGAATCTTGAGGACTTCGAGGACGTGCCAATCAAGCAGTTCCTCGTCGAACACACCACCCGCGGCGTGTACGAGAACTTCTTCGAGCCACTCTTGGACGCCAAGTTCGGGAGCAAAAAGGAGTCCGTCTCTGCGGCGTGGCTCCTCGGGCGCATCAAGTTCCGCGGCGAGCGCGACCTGCTTCGCGGCGAACCGCTTGGCTACCTCATGGGTGGCTTCGGGCAACTGCTCGACGCGCTCGTCGAGGAAGTCGGCCGCGAGAACATCACGACCGGCGCGCGCGTGACCGACGTCGAGTTCGACGACGAAGTGCGCTCGATTACGGTCGAAACAGAAGACGGTGAAGAGGAACACGCAGTCGAATCGGTCATTGTCGCGTCGATGCCGAACGTGCTCGAAGATCTCACCGGCTACACCTGCGACATCGACTTCCAAGGAACGGTGTGCTCGGTCATCTCAATGGACGAACCGCTCACCGACACCTACTGGCTCAACATCGCAGACGACGCGCCGTTTGGCGCGCTCATCGAACACACGAACTACATCCCGCCCGAGCGCTACGGCGGCGAGCACATTCTGTACGCGCCAATGTACATCCAAGAGCCGAGCGAACGCCTCTGGCAGGCGAGCGACGACGAAGTCGAGGAGATTTGGCTGTCGGGCTTAGAAGACCTGTTCCCCAAATTCGACCGCGACGCAGTGAACTGGATTAAGACCGCGCGCAACCCGCGCACCGCGCCCGTCTACGAGCGCGGCTACCTCGACATGGTCGTACCGTACGACCTCAAAAACGAGGTGGCAGCGGGTGTTTACTACGCTGGCATGGCGTCGAAAGCACAGTACCCAGAGCGGTCGCTCAACGGCGGCATCGTCGCTGGCTTCGAGTGTGCAGACGCGATTGGACGAAACTGACGCGCTACTGTGAAATTTCGGCACACATTCGAGGAAATCGCTCGCGCGCCCGGCGCAAACGCATCCGCCGAACAAGACCGAAGCTGAAAAGCTGTTGCGCGTTACTCGTGACCGCGCATGCCGGGCGCGTCGCTCAGGTCAACGTCCGCAGGTTCCTCGACATCGCCACCTTTTCTGAGGTCGCCGTCGCCGTCTTCGACGTACACGTCGTCTGCGAAGCCAGCGATGGCGTTCTCGTACTCGGCAGTCTCTCGCTTTTCGAGCGTTTTCGGGGCCGCTGGGATGCCGTCTTCGGGGGTGAACGCGCCGAGCGGGTCATCGATGGTGATGTCGTAGGTTTTGAAAAACTCCTCGTAGCGGCGGTAGTGGGCTTCGAGTTCGTCGCCCGGAATCTCCATCATCTCCGTCCAGCCGTGGTTGAAGAAGTCGAAGTTGGCTTGGATGTGCGTGATTTCGCGGGCTTCTGCCTCGGGGAGTCCGGCTTCGAGTCCGGCAACGTAGGAGTCCATCGTCGCGTCGAAAAAGGCGTCTAAATGGGCGCGGCGTTCCTCGCGGTGATCGTCAGGAGCCTTCTTGAGGAAGATGCCGGTGTGGAGGGAGACGAGTTTGCCCGAGACAACCGCTCCGACGACTGGCATGGTCAGCGCTTGTTTCGCGGCGAAGTGGCGAACGTTCTGGCGGAGTTTCATTGCCGGGGGCTTAGGACTGGGCGGTAAAAACTGCTCGCCTGTGTGAAACCCGCTCACGGCGAATGTTGCGTGGTCATGAAGATAGCAATTCACATTAACCCCCAAGACGAACCTTCCTGCCATGACCGAGGCGTACGTCATCATCGGCGACGGAATTGCGGGTAGTTCCGCAGCCGAAACAATCCGGCAGGAGCAACCGGATGCGGAAGTCATCGTCGTCACTGATGAGGGTGAGGCGCTGTATAACCGCATTCTGACAAAAGAATTTGCCAAAGGAAAACTCCCTGAGGCGCCGATCTCTATTCACGACGGGAGCTGGTACGACGAGCGAGATATTACGCTCAAACTCAATACGCTCGTCACCAGCATCGACCGCGAGGCAAAAGAGATCGTAACCCACGAAGGCGAGACCATCGAGTACGGCAAACTCCTCCTCGCGACGGGCGGCACGCCGACCCAACTGCCCGTTGAGAACTCCGATGCTGAGGGCATCCACCACTTCTGGACCTTCCAAGATGCCCGCAACATCCGCGACCACGCAGAGCAGGCCGAAACGGGCGCCGTCATCGGTGCAGGGCTGCTCGGCATCGACCTCGCGGCCATCTGCGCCGCACAGGGTGTCGAGGCGAACTACCTCATGCGCGGCAACGCATGGTGGCGCTACGCGCTCTCAGAGCAAGGTGCAGACATCATCCACCAAGCGCTCGACGAACGCGGCGTGACCCCTGTCTTCCAGTCCGGTGTTGACCACTTCGAAACCGACGAGAACGGGAAGGTCGTCGCCACCGTTGACCCGAACGGCGAGCGCTACGAGAGCGACTTCGTGGGCATCGCCATCGGCCTCGACTTCAACACCGAACTGCTCGTCGAAACCGGCCTCGAACTAGACGACGGCATCGTCGTCGACCAGTACATGCGCACCAACGACCCGGACGTGTACGCCGCCGGTGACATCACCCGCTTCTACGACGTCATCCTAGAGGAGTACGCCCAGAACGGCGCGTGGGGCAGCGCAAAACAGCAGGGCATGGTCGCGGGCAAGAACATGGTCAAAGAGGCAAACGGCGAGCCAGCAGAAGACGACTTAGAAGAGTTCCGCTGGGTCTCCTCGTACTCGATTACGCACTTTGACTTCCCGTTCCTCTCCTTTGGCCACCCGACGATTGGCGACGACGAAGCCGAGATGAAGTACTCTGACACCGAGTGGCGGCGCCTTGCGTTCAAAGACGGTAAAATCGTCGGTGGCGTCCTGATTGGCGACCTCTCGCCACAGGGCAAGTACAAGAAACTCATCCGCGAGCAGACGGTCGTCGCAGACCAGAAGGACATCCTCTTAGAGAAGATGTTCGAGCCAGAAAAGCTCGCGACGCCGACCGAACAGTAAAAGACCGAAGCCGTTTTCGCGTGCGCTACCTGAAGTTCATCCATGAGTACCGACGGCGAGATGACCCTCGCATTCGAGCTTGAAGCGTTGAAAGAGCTCGCAAAACCCTCGGAGGCGTTCGCGGACGCCCGAACGTGGAGCAAATACGTGGGCGTCGTTTCCGAAAAACCAACGTACGTCGTGACGAATTTCACGCGCAAAAACCGCATCCGGCAGGACTTCTTCTCCGGGCCACGCGGCAAAGAAGAGAGTTTGGAGAACGTCAAACGCCAGTTCGACACCGCCCGCCACGTCTTCGTCGGCACCGACGACGAAGACAAGGCACTCGCAGAGAAGTTAGAGTGGGAGTTCCTCCACATCGAAGACGCAGCGAGCGCCGCAGACTGGCCGCTCGCACGAGACCAACCCGAAGACGAAACTGAAGAACCAGTCCGCGACGACTGGCCCTGACACAAGCGGTATTCTCGTCGTTTCTGCAAGCTGGGCCACTGGCTCGTCCCTGCCCCGACAGTGAAAGTGGTTAGTTCTGTCGCCGGTTTTGCGCCCACACAATCCCCTTCTCTAAGAGCACGCCGCTCGCCGCAACCGAAAAGCAGATGAAGAGAAACGCGGCGAGTAGTTCGACGCTCTGACTCGTGGTGAGTCGAGAGGCACCCATTGCGAGGGCGAACAGTACCGTCGCCATCAGTACAATTGGGACGACGTAGTACTTGAACGCCCAGTGGTCGTCTAAGAACAGCGAGGTTCGGTGGGCGACGGCCGCCACGAAATTGCGAACGCCTGACATTCGGTGACCGACGCACAGCGAGATATTATTGTTTGGGGTGGGTCGTACCCGCGGCGTTTTTAGGGCAGAGACCCAAAAGAGCGCGTATGTCAGAACCGCGCGTGCCCGGAAGCCGGGACGCCAGTCTCACGCTCCCCTGTGGTGAGTCCGTCGATGTCCGCAGATTCGACATGGGGATGCGCGAGTTTCGCTGTGAGTGTGGCGAGGTTCACGCAATCGTGATGGACGTCCACCCGCTTGGGCGGTTCGTCCCCGAGTTCCTCGAAACCATCCTCTTAGAAACCATCGACACCGCCTCCGGGGCCGATTTCGGAACCCTCCACATGCTGGGCATCGTCAAAGAAGAGTTCCCGCAGAAAGTCGTGAGCAAGGACGTCTCGAACGACGGACAGTTGGGCTGTTCGATGCTCTGGGTGAGCGACTTCGACGACCGCCGACTCCACGAAATCGTTGTTGAACTGATTATCGAACTCATGGAACACGCCGTGAGCCACGCAGATGACGACGCTGCGATGAGCGAGTTCGAAGAGCAGATGCTGTCGTTCGACGTGGCGGCGTTCGTAGAGGAGTATCGCAGCCAGCGGGATTTCCACTCGGCGTCTGACCAGCCGGTCTGAACCGTTTCATCAGCAAGCTTACCGCTTTGACTAGTACCTTTGTAGGAAGAACACGTATGGTGACGTATGCGACAGCAGGGGGGTGACTTCGAGCGGATTCGCGCAGTGTTGGCCGAAGTCGAGCCAGAGGGGGCACTGACGGCAAAAGAGATCTGTTCGATTCTGTCGAAACACGGCGAAGAGTTCGAGAGTGCCCACCGTGTGGCGACGGTGCTCGGTCGCCGCGCGCACGAAGGGGATATAGAGGTCATCGAAGGCCAGCCGTACCGGTATCGAATCCCGGAGTTTGCCTGACACGAATCGAGAATTTGCCAGCCACACCGAGTGACACCCCCACGCAGCCAATAATTCGAAATTCGAAATTTGGCTTCGCTATTCGTAATTTATCGTCGGACTTATTACGATGTACGGACTTGAGCCGAATAACCAATGACCGACGGAGACGACCGGACGATTCTTTTGATCGGGAGTGGGCCAATTCAGATTGGGCAGGCCGCGGAGTTTGACTACTCCGGCGCGCAGGCGTGCCGTGCACTCAGAGAAGAGGGGGCCCGAGTTGTTCTGGTAAACTCCAACCCGGCAACCATCATGACCGACCCGGAGATGGCAGATGCTGTCTACATCGAGCCAATCAACACCGAGGCGCTCACGGAAATCATCGAAAAAGAGCGCCCAGACGGCGTTATCGCTGGCTTGGGTGGGCAGACCGGGCTGAACGTGACCGCAGAACTCGCAGAGGAAGGCGTCCTCGAAAAATACGACGTCGAGATTATGGGGACACCCCTCGACACCATCTACGCCACCGAAGACCGCGACCTGTTCCGCCAGCGCATGGAGTCGATTGGCCAGCCAGTGCCCCGGTCTGAGACCATCGACGACATGGACCAGCTCGAAGACGCCGTCGAAGCGGTTGGCGGGCTGCCCGTCATCATGCGGACGACCTACACCCTTGGCGGGAGCGGGTCGGGCGTCGTCGGTGAGATGGACGAACTCAAAGAGCGCACGCGCAAGGGGCTTCGCCTCTCGCGCAACGGCGAGGTGCTCATCACCGAGTCCATCGCGGGCTGGATCGAACTCGAATACGAGGTGATGCGCGACGCAGACGACTCGTGTATCATCATCTGCAACATGGAGAACATCGACCCGATGGGCATCCACACCGGCGAGTCCATCGTCGTCACCCCGAGTCAGGTCATCCCTGACGAGGGCCACCAAGAGATGCGCACCGCCGCGCTCGACGTCATCCGCGAACTCGGGATTCAAGGCGGCTGTAACATCCAGTTCGCGTGGCACGACGACGGTACGCCCGGCGGCGAGTACCGCGTCGTCGAAGTGAACCCGCGTGTCTCACGCTCCTCTGCGCTCGCCTCGAAGGCGACGGGCTACCCGATTGCCCGCGTGACCGCGAAAGTCGCCCTCGGCAAGCGCCTCCACGAAATCGAGAACGAGATCACCGGCGAGACGACAGCGGCGTTCGAGCCAGCCATCGACTATGTCGTCAGCAAGATTCCACGCTGGCCAAAGGACAAGTTCACCGAGGTAGACTTCACCCTCAGTACGGCGATGAAATCGACCGGCGAGGCCATGGCCATCGGGCGCACATTTGAGGAGAGTTTCCTCAAAGCACTGCGTTCGACGGAGTACGAGCCAAGCGCCGACTGGGACGAGGTTGACGACGAGACGCTTGAAACCGAGTACCTCGTCAAGCCAACACCAGACCGGCCGTTCGCGCTGTTCGAGGCGTTCAATCGCGGCTACACGGTCGACCAAATCTGTGAACTCACGGGCATCCGCGAGTGGTACGCAGAGCGCTTCGAGCGCATCGCAGACGCGACCGTCGCCGCCCAGAACGGCAACTTCGCGGAGGCCGCACAGGCGGGCTACACGAACGCCCAAGTCGCGGCCATCGCGGGCGTCGGCGTCGATGAAGTCGAAACCGTCGCCCCAGAGCGCACGTACAAGCAGGTGGACACCTGCGCTGGGGAGTTCGCCGCGAGTACGCCGTATTACTACTCGGCGCGCGACCCCGTAAGCGAGATGCGCCACAACGAGGTGAAGGTGAACGAGGACGTCGAAAGCGTCGTCGTGGTCGGCGGCGGCCCCATCCGCATCGGCCAGGGCGTGGAGTTCGACTACTGTGCGGTGCACGCCGTCCGCGCGCTGCGCGAAATGGGCATCGAAGCCCACGTCGTGAACAACAACCCCGAAACGGTGAGCACGGACTACGACACCTCTGATGGCCTGTTTTTCGAGCCAATCACCGCAGAGGAGATTGCAGATATCGTCGAACGCACCAACGCAGACGGCGTGATGGTGCAGTTCGGCGGCCAAACCTCCGTGAACGTCGGCCACCCGCTTGAGGAGGAACTCGAACGCCGCGGCCTCGACTGTCAGGTGCTCGGCACCTCCATCGACGCGATGGACTTAGCCGAGAACCGCGACCGCTTCAACGCGCTAATGGATGACCTCGGCATCGCCCAGCCAGAAGGTGGGACGGCGCGCTCTGAGGAGGAAGCCCTCGCCCTCGCGGGCGACCTCGGCTACCCCGTCCTCGTGCGCCCAAGCTACGTGCTCGGCGGTCGCGCCATGGAAATCGTCGACGACGACGAGGAGCTGAAAACCTACATCGAAGAGGCGGTTCGCGTGAGTCCAGACCAGCCGATTCTCGTCGACCAGTTCCTTGATGGTGCAGTCGAACTCGACGTGGACGCCGTCTCTGACGGCGAGGACGTGCTCATCGGTGGCATCATGGAGCACATCGAGACGGCCGGCGTCCACTCGGGTGACTCTGCGTGTATGATTCCGCCGCGCTCGCTCGACGACGACCTGCTGGCCCGCGTCCGCGAAGTGACGGTTGACATCGCCCGCGCGCTCGAAACCGTGGGCCTGCTCAACGTCCAGTTGGCTGTCAAGGACGGCGAAGTGTACGTCCTCGAAGCCAACCCACGCTCCTCGCGTACCGTCCCGTTCGTCTCGAAAGCAACGGGCGTCCCGATTGCGAAACTCGCGGCGAAGGTGATGGGCGGCGCGATGCTCGCAGACTTAGACGTCCAGGAGCAGATTCCAGAGCACGTGAGCGTCAAAGAAGTCGTCCTGCCGTTCGACCGCCTCGAAGGCAGCGACCCACGTCTCGGCCCCGAGATGAAATCGACGGGTGAAGTGATGGGCTCTGCGCGCTCGTTTGCCAAAGCCTACGAGAAGGCACAGGCCGCCGCCGGGTTGGAGCTTCCTGAAAGCGGCACCATCGTGGTTGACCTCGACGTGGACGGTTTCGGGGCGTTCTACGACGTTGTCGAGTTCGATGACGTGCCCGCGGCGATTCGCAACGGCGACGTTGACCTCATCGTCTCCCGCGACGTGAAGGCGCTCCAGATGGCCGTCGAGGAGGACATCCCGTACTTCTCGACCGCAGAGAGCGCGAACGCCGCGCTCGAAGCCCTCGCCGCCCGCGACGAGCCACTCGACGTCGAAACGGTCGAGAAGCGGCCAAAGCAGGTGCGCAACTGGGGCGAACCTCAGTAGATGAGGTAGAAGCCAGCGACGTGGAACCACGCGGCGCTCTGGGCAACCGCGAGGACGGTCAGAGCCAACACGGTCGGTAACGGGCTTTCTGTTTTTGTGTACGTACTCGCACCCCACGCGAGCAGCGGCACGATGGCGTAACTCGCAAGCGCAACTGGGCGCGGGAGCACAGACCCGGTGAGCGCCGCGAGCGAGACGAACGTGGCGAGGACGGCACTCAGGTAGAGCCGACGCAGCCACGTCGCAGAGAGCCGCGTGGCGAGGGTCCGTTTCCCGACCTCGGCGTCCGCCTCGCGGTCTGGCCACATCAGCGCGAGCAGGTTGACGAACACGAGCAGACAGAGTGGCGCGGTGGCGAGGGCGGCCGCGCGGCTGTACGTCCCCGACGCCACGGCGACGCCGTATTGAGGTAAGAGCACGCCGCCGAGCAGTGCGTGTTCGAGTTCACCGAGGCCGCGCCACGCGAGCGCGAGCGGCGGGAGCGAGTACGACCAGCCGAGCAGCGCGCCGAGCGCGAGAATGGCGACGGCGTGAACCGAGAGCCAGCCACGGTAGGAGCCGTAGCCAGCCACGACCGCGCCGACGGCCAGCGAGACACTGGCGGCGTAGAGTGCGACGGTCGGTGAGAGCTCCGTCTCAGGGAGTGCGCCACTCCCTCCAGAAAAGCGCGTGCGCGTCGTCAGCGCGTCCGTCTCGTGGTCTGCGTACTCGTTCGCGTAGTGGATACTCGCAGTGACAGGTACGAGCGCAGCGAAGCCAGCAACGAGCGAGAGCCGGTCGAAGAATGCACCGTGTGCGAGCGCAATCCCGACGCCGAGGACGTACACCAGCGCCACGATCAGCAGGTGGACGGGACGGCTCATCACGAGGAGAGCCCACGCGGTCGTGGACGGAGCGCGGTCCATACCGGGGGAACCAGTCACGACTAAATAGTGTCTTCGAATCTCGTAAAATCCCGTTTTCGCGGGCGTCAGGACTCAGTGGGTGAAAATACGGAATAAAGTGGGTTGGTTAGTCGCAGGTGACGAGACGGCGTGTTGACTTTGCCATCGCGAGTACGTCGTCGAAGAACCCAAGCGTGTCGAGTGGGCCGGGGTGGGCTTCTGGGTGGTACTGACGGGTGAGGATGTTGAGGTCCTCGTTTTCCAGTCCCTCCGGCGTGTCGTCGTTGACGTTAATCTGGGTCACGTCGAGTTTGTCGCCGGGGTCTGCGACCGTGTAGCCGTGGTTCTGCGTCGTCATGACGACCTGCTTCGTTTCGAGGTCGAGGACGGGCTGGTTCACGCCGCGGTGGCCAAAGGCCATCTTCTCGGTCGTGCCGCCGAGTGCGCCCGCGACGACCTGTTGGCCGAGGCAGATGCCCGCGATTGGCAGGTCGCCAACGAACTCGCTGACGAGCGCCTGTGCCTCAGAGAAGTTCTCTGGGTCGCCGGGGCCGTTCGAGACGAACAGGATGTCTGCGTCGACAGCCGTCACGTCTTCCGGTGTTGCGTCGTGGGGCAGGACGTGGACGACTGCGTCGCGCTCTGCGAGCGAGTCGATGATGCTGCCTTTCGCGCCACAGTCAACGAGTGCGACCGACGGACCGTCGCCGTTTGCGTTCACGACTTTCGGTTCTGTCACACTCACCTGTGCGCCGATGTTCGTGTGCTCGCTCATCCCCTTGCACTCGCCGAGTGCTTCGAGTGCCTTTTCGGGAGAGGCGTCCGGGCCGGCGGAGATGCCACACTTGATGGCCCCGCCTTCGCGGATGGTGATGACGAGGTCGCGCGTGTCGATGTTATCGACGGCTGGAACACCCTCGTGGGTGAGCCAGTCTGCGACGTCGTCTGTGAGCTCACGAGCAACGACGGCACGAGGGTGGACTCGGTCGGACTCGAATCGTTCCGCTCGGACGCCATAGTTACCGATGAGTGGGTATGAGAAGGTGAGGATCTGTTCCTCGTACGAGGGGTCAGTGAGACTCTCCTCATAACCAGTGTACGCTGTTGTAAAAACCAGTTCCCCGCGGGCTTGACCCGGAGCACGCGACCGCGCCTCAACGACGCGACCGCCCTCCAGTGCCACGTAGGCGTCCGACATTACGAGATACGTATGAAAGCCCCCACCATAAGTGTTACTTTCGTAGAATCGCTACGAATTTCGTAATCGTCAAGTGTTGCCATCGAGTAGGTGCTAATCTCCATGGACGCGCTTGACCGAGAGATTCTGAGCATCCTTCGCCACGACGCCCGAACGCCGTACACCGAAATCGCGTCAACCGTCGGTACGTCTGAGGGTACCGTCAGAAATCGCGTCGAGCGGATGACCGAAGACGGCGTCATCGAACGGTTCACCGTCACCACCCGCACGGGCAACATCAAGGCGATGATTGAGGTCCGCGTCGCCGTAGACGTGGACACGCGCACGGTGACCGACAAGATGGCCGAATGGGAGGAAGTGGACTTCGTCTGGCAGGTGTCGGGCGAAGAGGACATTGTCCTCATCGTGGACGCCGCGGACACACAGGGCGTAAACGAACTCATCACGCAGGCGCGTGAGATGGACGAAGTCGTCCGGACGAAAACGAGACTGATTCTCGACGAGCGCCTCGGTTAACTCTCTGATTCTTGCGGAGGTTCGCCAATCCCCGGCGAAGACGTATCAGGGTTCGACATCCAGCCTTTGTGTCCGTGAGTGAGTTTGTAGCCGCGGTGGGCGAGGCGGTTGATGAAGTTGATCGAGACGTGCGGTTCAACTCGGCCGTCTCTGATGGCCTCGACGATGTTTTCTGGGGTCGGATTTTCGACATCGACGGTCGTGTAGGCGCGGCCGACTTCGACCGGGTAGTGGGCGTCTGAGCCGCCGACCAGCGGAAGGTCGCGTTTGCGCGCGAGGCGACGCACCCACTCGTGCGTGCGCGGGTGCTTGCCGTTTATTTCGATGGCGTCGAAGTCGGCTTTCACGTCGCGGACGGTGCTGTTTCTGTAGGGGTGGGCGATGATGGCCGCACAGCCGCGAGAATGAGCAATATCGACCACCACTTCGGGCGTTAACTCGCCCGGCGTCGTCTCTGTTGGGGGGTTCGGGCCGACGACGAGGATGTGGCCCTGCGACGAGGAAACTTCGATGCCCGGAAGGATGTCCACTGACCCAGAAAACGGCGTGTAGTAGTCGTGGTTGGTCGTCGCCACCGCGTCAAGCCCGCGCATCGCTGCGGCCTTCGTGAGCAGGCGTACCCCGATGGGGTCGAACGCGTCCCCGAGGGCCCGATGGCCGTGGAAAAAGCGGGTATGCGAGTGGAGGTCGATGGCGTACACAGCTATCGATGGGGGCCAACAGCCCTTTTGTCTTCTGGCGTCTGACGGGTGACACTATCCCGCAGCTGCAATCCGAACAGCAGGGGCGGCGACCACACGCCACAGTTTTTCGATTCCTCGGCAGCGAAGCCGCCCACTTCAGCGTAGACGATGAGCTGCTCGAAACAGCCATTCTGACCATCGAAACGCGCCCGCAGGTGCGTTCGGTGTTCGTAGGTGAGGACTCTGAGCCAATTCCAGAGAGGGCGTAGACCTTTCACGCCGCCGTCCGAGATTCGCCCATGAGCGATGCGCGACGGATTATCGTCCGAAACCCGAACAGTGGCGACCGAAAGCGCAGCAAACGCGCGAATGAGATTGGTGAGAAACGCGGCTACGAGGTGTGGAACAGCACGAAGAAAGGCGAAACCCACACCCTCGCGCGCGAAGCGGCCGCGGAGGCAGACCTCGTCGTCGCGTGTGGTGGCGACGGCACGCTGAATGAGGTCGTGCGCGGCGTTGCGGAGGCTGAGGCACTTTCCGACGTGGAACTCGGTGTGATTCCCGCAGGAACGGGCAACGATTTTGCGGACAACATCGGCATCAAAAGCGTCCCGCATGCCTTCGACGTGCTCGAAAAGGGAGCGGTGCGGACACTTGACCTCGGGTGGGCGGCAGACCGGCCGTTCATCAACTCGTGTGTGGCGGGGGTCACCGCCGAAGCAAGCGCGGCGACGACGCCCGCCCAAAAGCGCCGCCTCGGCGTTTTAGCCTATGTGATGAACACCCTCCAGAAAACGCAGGCGTTCGACGGGCTGAAAATCGACGTGCGAGCGAGCGAGAACGGCGACGTGCTCTGGCAGGGCGAGGCTATCATGCTCCTCATCGGCAACGGACGGCGCTTCCCCGGCGAGCAGATGAAGCAGGCGAACATGGAAGACGGACTCATGAACGTCGTCATCTTAAAACGCGTCCCGACGATTGATTATTTCACGCAGGGCGCGGTAAATCGCCTGCTTCAGCGCGGAGCCTCGCATCTGACGCGGCTCAAAGTGCCTCAACTCACCCTCACCCACGAGGGCGAACCCGTTCACTTCAGTCTCGATGGCGAGATGCTGAAGCTGAACACGCTGTCGGCGCGGAGTCGGCGCGGCGCGATGCGATTTCACGTCGGCCCGACCTACGACCCGGCGCCAGAAGAGTGGGGCGTCAAACCAAATCCGAAGGGTGTTTGAAAGGGGTCGTTGTCTGTAGCATCATGAGCACGACGAACTCTCCTGAGGATTCTGCGGCCGAGGCCGAGGGCGAAGTCCACAAAAACGCCATGCAGGACGTGATTGCAGTTGACGAAGACGACAACGAACTCGAACTCGTCAACCGACTCGACGCCCACATGGGTGACGGCATCCGACACCGCGCGTTCACCGCGCTCGTCTTCGACGAAGACGACAACATCTTGCTCGCCCAGCGTGCCTTCGACAAGCGCCTCTGGGACACCTGCTGGGACGGCACCGTCGCCTCACATCCCGTCGAGGGTCAGACCCAAGAGGAAGCCACGATGGAGCGCTTAGAAGAGGAACTCGGCATCACGCCAGACCAGTACGACGACCTTCGGGTCACGGACAAATTCGAATACAAGCGCTACTACGAGAACGAAGGCCTCGAATGGGAAGTTTGCTCCGTCCTCAAGTGCACCCTCCAAGACACCAGCCTCGACGTGAACGAGGAGGAAGTGGCCGGGCTGATGTGGGTGCCATACGAGTACCTGCACGAGAACCCACGCTTCTACCGCCAGCTCCGTCTCTGCCCGTGGTTCGAAATTGCGATGCGCCGCGACTTCAAGCAGTAGCAACTTTTTCTTCGTCGGGATTCACCTTCGGCGAACCGCTCCTCGAAAAACTTGCACCGAAGCAGGGAACCTGCTTCGAGCCTTCGTTCGCTCCGCTCACGAAGACATGAAAAAGGTCGAGAGCGACGACGTCGCTCACGGGTGTAACAGGGAACTCTCCGCCCAGCACCGCCACACGCTTTTGCTGATTCCGTGCGTCTCTCTGCCATGGACGAACCCCGACTCTACGACTCGCTTGATGGCCAAGTTGCGCTCGTGACCGGGGCGACACGCGGGATTGGCAAGGAGGTGGCGTCGATACTCACAGCCCACGGCGCGACCGTCTACGCCGGGGCGCGCAACGTGGACGATGGTACCGCAGACGACCAGCACGCCATCCAGCTCGATGTGACCGACACAGCCCAGATTCAGGCCGCCGCTGACCGCATCCGCTCCGAACACGGGAAACTCGACATTCTCGTGAACAACGCGGGCGTGGTTGGAAGTGGGCGTGCGCTCCACGAGACGGACATCAACGCCCTCGACCACACGCTTTCGGTGAATCTGCGCGGGGCGACGTTGGTCGCGCGGGCCTGTCTCCCCCTCCTGCTCGAAACTACGGCACCCCGAATCGTGAACCTCTCCTCGGGGATGGGCGCACTTGGCGAACGAATGTCCGGCGGCTATCCGGCCTACCGCATCTCGAAAACCGCGATTAACGGCCTCACGGCGTATTTGCATGGTGAGTACAACCGACGCGGCCTGCTTGCAAACTCAGTCTGTCCGGGCTGGGTGCGCACCGACATGGGCGGGCCGGGAGCCTCTCGAAGCGTCGAGGAGGGCGCGGACACTCCGGCGTGGCTCGCACGCTTCGCGCCGGGAAGTCCGTCGGGGTTGTTCTGGCGCTCGCGGACGGTCATCGACTGGTAAACACCTAACTCGGTTCGCGCCACTGTGTTCGCATGGCCGGACGCGTCACCGACATCCACATCGCCCGCGAGAAAAGCGCCCCCGTCGAATCGGTTTCGTCCGCAGCCGCCGTTGCTGGTGCAGGACTCCGCGGTGACCGACACTTTCTCCCCGACGACGACAAACCAGACCTGACGCTCATCGACGCAGACGCGTTCGCTGCGGCGGGCGACGACCTCGGTGTCGAACTCGAACCCGGCGAACACCGACGCAACGTAACCGTCTCCGGCATCGACCTCGATTCGCTCATTGGCACGGAGTTCACGATTGGCGAGGTGCGCTGTCAGGGGCTCGCCGATTGCCCGCCGTGTGCCCACCTCGAAAATCTCACTGCGCGCGACGGGCTACAGGTCGCCATGACAGACCGCGGCGGCCTCGAAGTACGCATTCTCACTGACGGCACCATCCGCGTCGGAGATACGGTCGAGCCGCTGTAAGCCGCCAGCAGAGTTACCCGTCTGTTTGTTCTAGCTTAGCACATGCAACGCGTGAATCCAGCGACGGGAGAGACGCTGAGCGAAATCGCCGAACACAGCGACGACGAGGTTGACGCGGCGCTCGACACCTCGATGGACGCCTTCGACGAGTGGCGCGACGTGCCGATTAGAGAGCGCCAGCAGTTGCTCTCGAACGCCGCAGTCGTCCTCCGCGAGAACAAACAGGAGTACGCAGACGTGATGACCGAAGAGATGGGCAAACCCATCGCCGCCTCGGTCGCTGAAGTGGAAAAATGTGCATGGGTGTGTGACTACTACGCCGAGCACGCGGGCGAGCAGTTACAGGACCACGTCATCGGGAGCGAGCCACACGCACAGACGAAAGTCACCTACGAACCGCTCGGCGCGGTGCTCGCGGTCATGCCGTGGAACTTCCCGTTCTGGCAAGTGTTCCGGTTTGCCGCCCCGCACCTGACCTCGGGGAACGTTGGTCTGCTCAAACACGCCTCGAACGTCCCCGAGTGCGCGCTCGCCATCGAAGACGTGTTCCGGAAAGCAGGCTACCCGGAGGGCGTCTTCCAGACGCTTCTCATTGGTTCGTCGAAAGTCGGCGACGTCATCGCAGACGACCGGGTTGCGGCCGTCACGCTCACCGGGAGCGAGGCCGCCGGACGGTCGGTCGCAGAGACTGCGGGCAAGAACCTCAAGAAGACCGTGCTCGAACTCGGTGGGAGCGACCCGTTCGTCGTCCTCGACGACGCAGACGTGACGACCGCCGCGAAGGTCGGCGCACGCGCGCGAACCATCAACTCGGGCCAGTCGTGTATCGCGGCAAAACGCTTCATCGTCCATGAAGCCGTCTACGACGAGTTCCTCGACGCGTTCCTCGCAGAACTCGAATCGCTCACCGTTGGCGATCCGACCGACGAGGAGACAGACATCGGCCCACAGGCCCGTGAGGGACTGATGGACGGCCTGCACGAGCAGGTCACGAAGAGCGTAGACGCGGGCGCGACCGTCGCGCTCGGTGGAGAGCCACTCGACCGCGATGGGTTCTACTACCCACCAACGGTGCTCACGGACGTGCCGGACGGCTCACCAGCAGCCGAAGAGGAGATCTTCGGCCCTGTTGCCTCCGTATTCAAAGTCGCAGACGAAGCCGAGGCGATTCGCGTAGCCAACGACACGAATCTCGGCCTCGGTGCGAGCGTCTGGACGGCCGACCTCGCGCGCGGCGAGCGCGTCTCCCACCGCATCGAAGCGGGCTGTGTGTTCGTAAACGAACTCGTGAAATCGGACCCTCGACTACCGTTTGGTGGTATCAAAGACTCCGGCTACGGGCGTGAACTCGCCCGTGAAGGGATGCTCGAATTCGTGAATCAGAAAACGATGTGGATTCAGGATGCAGACGGCGATGCCGAGATTTCACTCTCCGAGTAGGCTGGGAAAACCGCTCACTCGCGGCGAACGGTGAGGTTCTGCATCACGCCGCCACACTCTGGACAAGCTGTTCCGGCTGTGGTCTCCATGCGGTGGCCACAGTCCATACACTCGAACGTTTGTGTCATATGGTAGCATAACACATCCTGTGGTAATAATTATTCGCCGATTTCAGCGGACTCTCACAGCCGGTGGAATGATGGCTCGGTGAGACAAACGTGTGGTATGAAAGCGTCTGACTTACTCGTCGAGTGTCTCGCGCTGGAAGGGGTAGAGTACATTTTCGGCCTGCCGGGGGAGGAACTCGAAGACGTGCTGTTTTCGCTCGAAGACTCGCCAATTGAGTTCATTCCGACGCGCCACGAACAGGGGGCGGCGTTCATGGCCGACGTCCACGGGCGGTTGACCGGGAAGGCAGGTGTGTGCATGGGGACGCTTGGCCCCGGCGCGACCAACCTGCTCACGGGCGTCGCGGACGCCCACCTCGACAAAAGCCCGCTCGTCGCCATCACCGGCCAAGGCGGGCGCGAGCGCCTGCATAAAGAGAGCCATCAGGCGCTCGACATCGTCCACATGTTCGAACCAGTCGTGAAGTGGAACACCCAGATTAGCGAACCCGAAATCGTGAACGAATCGGTTCGCAAGGCGTTCAAACTCGCGGAGTACCAGAAACCCGGCGCGACCCATCTAGAGTTCCCCGAAGACGTCGCAAAAGAGGAGACGGACGCAACACCGCTCGAAAAACGCGAGCGTGTCCGTCGGCCAGACACCGACGTGACCGCCCTCGAACGCGCCGCAGAACTCCTCTGTGGAGCAGACAAACCACTCATCCTCGCTGGCAACGGTGCAGTCAGAACCCATTCTGCCGACCCACTCCAGCAACTTGTCAACCAGACAAATGCGCCCGTCGTCGCCACCTACATGGGCAAAGGTGCGATTTCGGACGCCGACGCCCACTCGCTCATGACGCTCGATTCCGGCTCCGGCGACGAGGCCCACACCGTCATCGAGCGCGCCGACGCGGTGCTCGCCGTTGGCTACGACATCGCAGAACACGACCCGGCGAAGTGGAACCCAGACATTGACAAAGAAATCGTCCACCTCGACCACGAGCCAGCGGAGGTGTACGAACACTACAACCCCGACGTAGAGTTGGTCTGTGACATCAGGGCTGGGTTGCGGGCCCTGCTTGGCCACCTCGACGGCTGTTCAACCGACGACGACTGGTACGCCACAGAGCGGGCTGCAATCGAAAAGGAGGTGCAGACAAAACCCGACGCAGACGCCGAGTTCAGCGTGGCAGGCACGCTGCCATATCTCCGCGAAGCCATGGCCAACGACGACGTGCTCATCTCCGACGTGGGCCACCACAAGATGGTCATCGCCCAGAACTTCCCGGCCTACGAGCCGAACACGACCATCATCTCGAACGGGCTCGCAACAATGGGAATCGCCGTCCCGGGTGCTGTGGCTGCAGACCTCGCGGTGGACGCGAACGTCGTCGCGGCGACGGGTGACGGTGGCTTCCTGATGAACGCCGCAGAAATCGAAACCGCAACCCGACTCGGCTGTGGGTTCACCATCATCGTGTTCAACGACGATGATTACGGCCTGATTTCGCGAAAACAGCGCGACCATACCGGCAAGTCGTTCGGAACCCACCTCACGAACCCCGATTTCGTGACATTCGCAGAGAGCTTCGGCATCGACGCGCACAGACCAGAAACGTGGGACGAACTCGAAGCCGTGTTACAGCGGGTGATTCCCGAAGACGAAATAGCGCTCGTCGAAGTGCCGTATTCGCGGTGAGTCAGGGGCGCGTCGTCGCCCACACCGCGAGCGACCCGAGCAAGAACGCCGGGATGAGCGGGAGAAACAGGTAGGTGTCACGGAACGAGAGGCCGATACTCACGACGAAGTCTTGGGCCATCGGCAAGAGGAGAATCGCACCCGGAATGACGAGAAACGAGACGATGATGACGCCCACGAGAATCCAGCCCCGCCAGCCGAAGTCGCGGTCTTCTATGGGCTGTTGGGTCGCGCTCGCGTCGCCACTCTCCTCGAAGGCGGCCGGGTCGTGGACGTATCGGTCGTCGGCCATTACTCGTACTGGGCGTCTGGAACGACTACAACCTTCCCAAATCCGTTTCGGGTTTCGAGCAGGCTGTGAGCGCGTTTGACTTCGCTCATCGGGAGCACCTCGCGGATGTGCGGACGGAAGGTGCCATCCCAGACGAGCGGGAGCACGTCGTCTGCTTCACCGGGCGTCCCCATCGAGGAGCCGAGGATTTGGAGTTGGTGCCAGAAGATGCGATTCAAGTCGGTTTCCGGATGGCGGCCAAGCGTGGCCCCGCAAGTGACGAGACGGCCGTTTTTGGCGAGACTTTTTATCGAATCTTTCCACGTCGGGCCGCCAACATGGTCGACGATGACGTCCACGCCGCGCTTGTCCGTCATCTCGTAGATTTCGCTCGCATAGTCAGTTTTCTCGTAGTTGATGACGTGGTCTGCGCCACACTCTGCGGCGAGTTCGAGCTTTTCGGGGCTAGACGCCGTCGCGTACACCTCCGCACCTGCGTACTTCGCAATCTGGACGGCGGCGTGGCCAACCCCACCGCTCGCGCCGAGGACGAGCACTTTCTCGCCGGGTTCCAACTCAGCGCGGGTGATGAGCATGCGCCACGCCGTCTGGAAGACAAGCGGTGCAGACGCCGCCACCTCCCACGAGACGTGGTCTGGAACCGGGACGAGGTTGGCTTCGGGGACGGCAGCGAGTTCGCTGTGGACGCCGCGGGTGTGTTCGCCAAGGACGCGAAAGTCCACACAGAACGAGGGGTCGCCGTCGCGACAGAACTCACAAACGCCACACGACAGTCCAGCGGTGACCGCGACGCGGTCGCCCGGCGCAAAACGCGTCACGTCCTCGCCAACCGCGTGGACGACGCCCGCGCCGTCGCTCCCCGGGATGTGCGGCAAGGGGAGGTCAAGGCCGGGCAGTCCCCGGCGCGTCCACACGTCTAAGAAGTTGAGCGCGCCTGCGCGCATCTCGACTACGACCTCGTCGCGGTCAGGCTCGGGGTCCGGGAAGTCGTCATACTGTAGCACGTCACGGTCGCCGTGGTCCTCGAAATAGACCGCCTTCATATGACACACACTCCCGTGGGGGGCCAAAATAGTACGGTCTGCGGAAAACATGGAAAATCCACGAAAGGAGAGAGTCTCAGCCGCGAGCAGAGCAGGATATCGTGTGAAAACACGTACTGACTAGTGGGTGACCAAGATGGCTAGTAAAGCGACACGCCCAGCGGCATCGCCCGGTGAGATTGCCCAAGAGTTGTGGACGAGCATCAACGAGGGAGACTTCAGCGTCGTGGATACGTACGTTTCAGAGAACTACGTCGAACACGACCCGAACTCGCCTGCGGAGATTCGCGGCCGTGAGGGGTTCAGACAGAACATCGAGCAGTACTTCGCTGCCTTCCCGGACATGGACATAACCATAGAAGACCTCATCGAAGAGGGCGACAAGGTGGTGACGCGGTGGTCTGGGACCGGCACGCACAAGGGTGAATTGATGGGCATTGCGCCCACGGACAAGTCCATCACCGTGACGGGCCTCGACATCGAACGCTACGAAGACGGCATGCTCACAGAATCGTGGTCTAGCTTCGACGCCCTCGGCCTCATGCGTCAACTCGGTGCGTTCCCGGATGCGGTCGGAGAGTAACCCCCCCGTTTTTCCCGGACAGTTTTTGTGATTCCACGAGTAGAGGCCGTCATGACTGAGAAGAAAAATCCCGACACAGCACACGGCCACGAGAAAGAATTGGGTCACGACGGGCACACCCACGACGACAGCCACGGTCATCACGAACACGGGCACGACACCCATGACCACGACCACAGCCACCACGACCACGACCTGAAGACTGTCGGCGTGGGCATCGTGACGATTTCAACGTCTCGGTCGCTCGATGACGACCCCGCCGGAGACGCGATTGCAGAAGCCTTCGAACACGCCGGCCACTCGGTCGCGACCCGCGAACTCATCGGTGACAAGTTCGATGGCATTCAACAGACAGTCGACCGCCTCGTCGGGCGCGACGACGTGGACATCGTCGTCACCACCGGCGGCACGGGCGTCACCCCCGACGACGTGACCATCGAGGCAATCGCGCCGCTGTTCGAGAAAGAACTCCCCGGCTTCGGTGAGCTGTTTCGCCAGCTTTCGTTCGGTGAAATCGGCACCCGCGTCGTCGGGACGCGGGCGACCGGCGGCATCGCAGACGGCGTCCCCGTGTTCGCACTGCCGGGCAGCGAAAATGCCGCGCGACTCGGCGCACACGAGGTTATCGTCCCCGAAGTGAGCCATCTGGCCGGGCTTGCAGCGCGAAGCGAACCAGACGCCTAAGGCGGCTTTGCGGGCCGTTTTCTGCCCGCCTCAATCGTGTCTTCACTTGGTTGCTCGACAGTCATACCTGCATTTTCTGCGTGCAAGTACACCGGTTCAAGCGCCGCCAGATAGTAGTCGTCGGTGAGGACGATGACGCGCGCGAACTGCGGATTCTCGCCCGCGTCAAAGAGCGCGTCGCGTAACTGCTGTTGAAGTCGTTTGACCCACTGCAGTTCCTCGAACGGGCCGAAGTCGTCACGAGTGAGGTCGTAACTCTCGATTTCCGTCTCGGATGCAACGATGTCGTACTTCGGTGAGACGACGACCCACGCATCGCAGGTTTCCTCGGCATAGGCACGACGTGACTCGAACGTCTCTCCCGTGTACTGCCTTCGAGCCACACGAGTCCCACCCCGTGTTTCGATACCCCCTTGGACAATCCCGATGGTTGCCATGTCTGGACAACGTTGCGTATCGCGTAAAAAATTAATCGACGGTCGCAATAACAGTTAAAATATCGTGAGTTTCTACGAGATTCCAGTGTTGTGTGCTGTAATTCTCACAAACAGTCATTCTCTCAGCGAGCATATCGTTCGCTATGGCACGGGTAGAATCCGCAACCACGATTCGGGCACCACAGGAGTACGTCTGGGAACTCGTGTGCGACGTGAACCGCTATCCAGAGATTTCGTCGGCGTTCACAGAGCGCGTGACCTACGTGAGCGACGGGCCGGTCGGGAAGGGAACCGTCTACCGCGAATACGGCGGTGTCGGGCCGATGAAAGACGAAAGCGAGTGGATGATAACCGAGTTTGCGGAGCCGACGCGACAAATTCACGAAGGCGACCTCGGCGTGATGCAACCGGTGTTGACCATCGAGCTCGAATCCATTGGCGAGGACACCCGACTGTTTCAGGCACTCGACTTCGAGATGCTGCCGCAGGTTCGCCCGGTTGGGCGACTGCTCGAAGCGGTGTTCGTAAAACGCACGATGCAACGCGGTCTCGACGACACGGTAGCGAACGTAAAGCGGATTGCAGAACGCGAGTACGAGACCGAGTCGAAGCAACCAATGGCGTAGCCGCGAGCGGAACTCGTTTTGGTGTGGTTTTGGTAGAACGCGCATGGATAAACAGCGCATCCGCGAGCGCGTCTGGGATGCCCTCGAAGCCGAGGGAATCGCCCGATTTCCGTTTCCCCCGCATGGCCGGATTCCGAATTTCGATGGCGCGCGCAACGCCGCGGACCGACTGGCTGAGACTGCGGAGTGGCAGGACGCCACAGCAATCAAGTCGAATCCGGATTCGCCCCAACTCCCCGTCCGGCGGCGGGCGCTCGCGGAGGGGAAGATGGTGTACATGGCCGTCCCGCGCCTGCGTCACGAGAAGTGTTTCGTCCGCTTAGACCCCGCGACCATCGACGACACCGACCGCGCCGCCGCTATCTCGCACATGGACGAGTACGGCGAGCAGGTCGGCCCAGATGAAATTGACAGCATCGACCTCATTGTGTCTGGGAGCGTCGCCGTCACAGCGGAAGGCGCGCGCATCGGGAAAGGCGAAGGGTACAGCGATTTAGAGTACGCCGTGTTGCGCGAACTTGCGCTGGTTGACGACGACACGCCCGTGGTCACGACGGTTCACGAGCGACAGGTCGTGGACGACGCGGTCGAAATCGAGGCGCACGACGTGCCAATGGACTGTATCGTGACCTCAGAACGCGTGATTCGCTCTGCAGGTGGGCAAAAACCCGTGGGTATCGACTGGGAGCTATTGGACGACGAGCGAATCGAAGAAATTCCCGTCCTCCAGCGATTTCGTTAGCTCGGGAACGGCGCGAGCGTCGCGGTGAAGTACACCACGTCTTCGGTGTCGTTTCGCGCACCGTGGAGGACGCCGCGGTCGTGGAACACGACGCCGGGGGCTTTGACGCGCTCTTCGTCGTCGTCTTGAAGCACCGTCACGGTCCCCTTGACGATGTGAAACACGTTCGAGGAGGAGTCGTGCGGGTGCGGTTTCAACTCGGCGCCGGGGCCGAGGGCGAACAGTTTGACGAGTGCGTCATCGGAGACGACCAGTTCTTCGGTGATGATTTCGCCCTCCTCCGGGTCGGGTTTCGTAAAGCGATTGAGCGACATGCCTGCATCCACGGGCGGGTCACCCTTAGCGTTTGGCCGTCGCATAGAGTCAGGAAAGCTGGACAGTCTCACGGGGCGAAAAAGCGGTTAGGGCCTCTGAGCGCGTTTGTGGTGTCATGGAGTACGTGGTCGCACAAGGGGCAGCGGTTCCGAAAATCGGACTGGGGACGTGGCAGCTACGGGGGACGACCTGTCGGCGCGTGGTCGAAGATGCCCTCGACCTCGGCTACCGACACATCGACACCGCACAGGCCTACGGCAACGAGCGACAAGTTGGCTCTGCGATTGCCGCCTCGGACGTGGACCGCGAGGAGATTTTTCTGGTCACGAAGCTCTCACCGCGCAATCTTGGTGCGAAGCGAGCGAAAGAGACGACGAAAGAAAGTCTCGCACGACTCGGCGTCGACTACGTAGACTGCCTGCTCATCCACCGGCCAAATCCACTGATTCCAGTCCGTGAAACGCTCGATACCATGAACGACCTCGTCGAAGAAGGCGTCATCAATCATATCGGCGTGAGCAACTTCAGCCAGTCACAGCTCATGGAAGCCCGTGAGCAGTCGCTCGAACCGATTCTGACGAATCAGGTCCGCTACTCGCCGTTCGACCGAAAACAGGCGTTGGTCGAATACTGCCAGATTCACGATGTGGTGTTGACCGCCTACAGCCCATTTTTACACGGCGGCATTCTCAGAGATAGCACGCTCTCCGGCATCGGGCTTCGCTACGAGAAGTCTGCCGCCCAAGTCGCACTGCGGTGGCTCATCCAGCAAGAAAACGTCGCCACTATCCCGAAGGCGTCGACATATCCGCATTTGCGAGAAAACCTAGAGGTGTTCGACTTCTCACTTACCGACGAAGAGATGGCGCGCATTGGCCGCCCCTCGGCCGCGAAAACGCTCTCGAGGACGCTCCGAGGCTTTCTGACCTAAGTGCCGCTTCCTTTTCTGCCAGTCGTTGCTTCGATGTCGAGGACGTATCCCTTGAGTTCGCCCATCGGGTCGGCTTCGGAGAACAGGCTCGGGTGCCACGCATTGTCCGCCATCGTGTCGCGGGCGTGGGCGACTTCGTCGTCACGCACTTCTCTGAGCCGCCCGGTGACGATGACGCTCTGCCAGTCGAACTTCGAGTTGACCTGATAGACGAGAAAGCTGGCCGTGTCCGTCGTGTCCGCGAAGACGCGTTTCCGTGACTCGACACCCAACTGGAGAAACAGGAAATAGAGGTGGTTGCCGTCGTAACCAAACGAGACAGGGACGCCATAGGCGTCGCCGTCTGCGGCGAGCGACAGCGTGCCGTAGCCCTGACTTCTGAGGAAGAAGTCGATTTCCGTCTCCTGCATCGTTCCACTCTGCTCGATAAATTCCTCCGATGACATCTCACACCTCCTCGTATATTGGAGCGCGAGCAGGTTAAACGAATATCTCGGGCGAAACTGCCTCGGGGCTAGAGCGCGTTTTCCCACGTAATGGTCAATCGACTCGGAACGATTGGATGGTGGTTCGACCTTCGGGGCGTCAACGCCTACCTCGTCGAAGACGGCGATGCACTCACGCTCATCGACGCAGGCCACCCGTGGGATGTCAACGCCCTCCGCCGCGAGGTCGAAGCAACGGGCCACACCGTCCGCGACGTAGACCGCGTGTTGCTCACCCACTACGACGTAGACCACGTCGGCACGCTCGCCCGTCTTACCGAACTCTCTGCGCCCATCTACATCGGCACAGGCGACGCACCCTATCTCCAAGGTGACGAACGCCCGACGTGGCGAAATCGGAAGGCGGCCCTTCAGCGTCTCGCTGGAGCCGTGGTCAAACCGGTCTCGACGGTCGAGCGCGTCGAGAGTGGCGAAGAAATCGGCAGTTTCACCGCCTACCATACGCCCGGCCACACGCCGGGGCACGTCGCCTACGTGAGCGAAGAACTCTCAGTCTGCTTCCTTGGCGACCTCGTTATCGAGCGAAACGGTCGCCTCGAACCCTCGCCGTACATGCTCAGCTACGACGACGTGGCGGTCGAGCGAAGTATCAAGGCACTCGCGGCTCACGACGTAGATTTCGAAATCGCGGCGATGGGCCACGGCGTGCCCTTCGTGACGAAGGGGGCAGCCCGCCTCGACCGGCTGGCGGCCACCCTCTAAAATTAAACCAGCTCTTCTGCGACCGTTTCGACGGCGAGTAGGTCTGGGTCGATGATGAGTCCGGCCTGTCCGCGGACGAACTCCGGCACCGAATCGTCCGCGTACACGACGACGCGCAGGTTCTCGTTTATGTCCTTCGCGACCGGAATCGACGTGGCCTGCGAGACGTCCGTGAGGACGAGCAAGTCACAGTCGGTGATGCCCGCGTCTTCGAGCGCGGGGCGGTTTGCGATACCATCGAGATAGGTGACGGCAACGCCCTTCGCTTCGAGGGCATCGCCAAGCGCGTACTCGTCTTCCCCGATGACGATTGCATTCATTATTCGTATTCGATGGTTGCGGGCGGTTTGTGGGTTACGTCATAGACCACGCGCGAGACGTTGTCGAGGCTGCCCGTGATGCGCGACTGGATGCGCTGGAGCGTCTCCCAGTCGAGTTCCTGTGCGCGGGCGGTCATGCCGTCGCGGCTCTCGACCGAGCGGACGGCCACAATCCAGCCGTGGACGCGGTTGTCACCTTTGACGCCGGTTGCTTTCCCGATGACGGCGGCGAGCGCCTGCCACGGTTCGTACTCCTCTAACTCCTCTTCGACGATGAACGTCGATTCGCGGGCGACTTCCACCTTCTCCTCGGTGACTTCACCGATAATACGCACGGCGAGGCCGGGGCCGGGGAACGGCATGCGCTCTGCGATGATGGATTCGAGGCCGAGGTCGCGGGCGACCTCGCGCACCTCGTCTTTGTAGAGGTCGCGGACGGGTTCGACGATACCCTCGAAGTCAACCACGTCGGGGAGGCCGCCGACGTTGTGGTGGCTCTTGATTTCCCCGTCGGATTCGATGCGGTCTGGGTAGATGGTGCCCTGCACCAGATAGTCCGCATCGACTTCGTTTGCGACGGTTTCGAACTCGCGGATGAACTGTTCGCCGATGATTTGGCGTTTCTCCTCTGGGTCGGTGACGCCGGAGAGTGCGTCTAAGAAGCGGTCTTGGGCTTCGACCACGCGGAGGTTCTCCATGAAGGAGAACGTCTCGCGGATTTGCTCGGTTTCGCCCTTGCGCATCAGGCCAGTGTCAACGTACACGGGCGTGAGTTGGCCGCCGATGGCGCGGTGGGCGAGGGTGGCAGCGACAGAAGAGTCCACCCCGCCCGAAAGGGCGATGATGGCGTGACCGTCGCCGACGTCGTCTTGAATCTCTGCCTCGGCTTCTGGGATGAATTCGTCTACGTTTACCATTAGGCTTCAACCTCCGTTTGCTGCGCTTCGAGCACTGCCTTCACGAGCCCCACGAACGGCGGACTTGCCCGGCCGGGTCGGGACTTGAACTCGGGGTGGAACTGCGTGCCGAAGAAGTACGGGTGATTTGCGAGTTCGACAATCTCCATCCGGTTTTTCGCCTTGCCCGAGAACGAGAGATCGTCGGCTTCGAGTCGGTCGATGTACTTCGGATTTACCTCGTAGCGGTGGCGGTGGCGTTCGACACACGACGTGCCGCCGTACACCTCGCTTGCGAGCGTGTCCGGGGAAATCTGGGTTTCGTGTGCGCCAAGGCGCATCGTGCCACCGAGGTCTTCTAAGTCGTATTGCTCTGGGAGCAGGTCGATGACCGGGTGGGGCGTCTCCGGTTCCATCTCGGTCGAGTCTGCGCCTTCTAAGTCGAGGACGTTGCGCGCGTACTCGATGACGGCGAGTTGGAAGCCAAGACAGAGGCCGAGGAACGGAATCTCGTTCTCGCGGGCGTAGCGGATGGCCTCGATTTTCCCGAGGGTGCCGCGCGACCCGAAGCCACCGGGGACGACGATACCGTCTGCGTCGTGGAGGCGTTCCATGTGGTTGTCGGCCATCTCGTCTGAATCGACCCAGAGGATGTCTACGTCAACGCCCTGGTCGAGTCCGGCGTGTTTGAGCGACTCGTGAATCGACATGTAGGCGTCTTCGAGCGCGTACTTGCCAACGAGTGCGATTTTGACAGAGCCCTCGGTTTCTTGCGTAACGAGGTTGCGCCACTCGTTGTTGCGCTCTGCTTTCGGGAGCGCATCGGCTGCGAGGTCGAGGTGCTCCATGACGTACTCGTCAAGGCCTTCCTCTTCGACCATCAGCGGGACGTGGTAGATGTCCTCGACGTCGGCGTTAGAGAAGACAGCCTCCGTCGGAACGTCACAGAACAATGCGATTTTCTCTTTGGTCTCTGGTTCGAGTTCCGTCTCACACCGGCCAACGAGGATGTCTGGCTGGAGGCCAATCGAGCGCAGTTCTTTGACGCTGTGCTGGGTTGGCTTCGTCTTCTGCTCGCCGTTTTTCGAGTACGGGATGAGCGTAACGTGGGTGAGAAGCACATCGTCTTCGTCTTCTTCGTGGACGAACTGGCGGAGGGCTTCTAAATACGGCATGCCCTCGATGTCGCCAATCGTGCCGCCCACTTCGACGATACAGACGTCGTGGCCCTCCGCGGCCTCGCGGATGCGGCGCTTGATGTCGTCGGTGATGTGCGGGATAATCTGGACTGTCTTTCCGAGATAGTCCCCAGCGCGCTCTTTCTCGATGACGTGCTGGTAGGTTTTCCCCGTGGTGATGTTGTGGTCGAACGTCATGTCGATATCGAGGAAACGTTCGTAGTTGCCCAGGTCTAAGTCCACTTCGCCACCGTCTTCTAAGACGTACACTTCGCCGTGCTGATAGGGATTCATCGTCCCCGCGTCGACGTTGAGATACGGGTCAATCTTGACCGCGGTCACGTCGAACCCAGCGTTCGAAAGCAGTCGGCCAGTGCTGGCGGCAGTGATACCCTTCCCGAGTCCGGACATCACACCCCCGGTAACGAAAATGAACTTGTTCCCGAGTGTCGGGTCGTAATCCGTTTCGGGTTCCGTCGGCATACTGACTGTCCGCAAGCGTTCTTCAAAACCATTTCGGAGCGACGGAGCCACCGAGAGGGAGTCACACACTACAGGTGCGAGGCGAGAAAGTCACAGACACAACGGGCAACCTTCTGGGTCTGCCCGACGAAAAAGTGGTCAGCACTCAACTCATCAACACGATAGTCGAGGGCGCGCGCCTGTTCGACAACTGGCTGCCAGTTCGCCGTCGTGTCGCGGGTGGCGTACACCACCTGGGTCGGCGCTGAGATGTCCGCGAGCGCGGTGGCCGTGTCGAAGCCCGCCGGAAGCGAGCCAGCGGGCGCGAGCGCACTGACGGCCGTGAGGTCGTCGCGGTTCGCCGCCGTGAGCAGTGAAATTGCGCCGCCAAACGAGAAGCCGAAGATGCCGACTCGCTCGTAGTGGTCGTGCGCCCACGCGATGGCGTTACGGGCGTCTTCGCACTCGCCGCGGCCCTCGTCCCACGCGCCGTAGTCAAAGCGCAGGGTAGCAATACCGTGGTCTGCGAGTGCGTCTGCGACGGCGGTGAGTCGGGAGTCGGTTCGGCGGCCGCCGTGCTGGGGATGGGGCGGGCACGCGACGACGACGCTCGTCGCACCCGAGGCGGTGTCGTGGCTCGCCCGCACGTCGCGGCCACCCGGGATGAGAACGGGGTCTGCTGTCATTACTGACTGTTAGTGAGGTGAGAGTTTTTAAGGCCGCGCATGGCCAATAGCCTCCATGGGAATCTTCTCGCGCATGTCGTACGTCATCCGCTCGAAACTGAACGCACTGCTCAACCGGGCCGAAGACCCGACCGAGACGCTCGATTACTCCTACGAGCAGATGCGCGACGAGCTACAGGACGTGAAACGAGGGATTGCAGACCTCACGACGCAGAAAAAGCGCCTTGAAATCCAGAAACGCCGGTTAGAAGAGAACGTCGAGAAGCACAACCGACAGGCCCGCGAAGCCGTCAATCAAGACCGCGACGACCTCGCCCGCCAAGCCTTAGAGAAGAAAAAGCAAAAGATGGCCCAAATCGAGGAACTCGAGGGTCAGGTTGCGAGCTTACAGAACACCCAAGACAACCTCGTCTCGAAGAAAAACGAACTCCAGAACCGCATCGAGGAGTTCCGCACCCAGAAAGAGACCATCAAGGCCCGCTACGAGGCCGCAGAAGCGAGCACGCGCGTCTCCGAGGCGATGACGGGCGCGGGCAAGGAGATGGAAGACGTCTCACGCGCCATCGAGCGCGCCCGCGAGCGCACCGACGACATGGAGGCGCGTTCTGAAGCGCTCGACGAACTCCAGGATTCGGGCGCGTTCGAGGACGCGCTCTCTGATAAGGACTCCATCGACCGCGAACTCGAATCGCTGTCCACTGATAACGAAGTCGAATCCGAGTTAGAGACGCTCAAAGCCGAAGCCGGGAAGGGAACGACGAGCGCAGCGCCGGAAGCGGAAGCCGAGGCGGAACCCGAAACCGAGTCAGTAGACCCCGCGGTCGAAGCCGAACTCGAAGACATCAAAGAAGAAGACAACTGAGCGGCCACCAACCCTTTTGAGTCACGCGAAGTTTCTCGGCGTAGATGAGCAACGCAAGCGGCGAGCCGAGCGACACGATGCGAGCGCGCGTCCCCGAAAGTCGCGCCAAACTCTGGTTTCTCATGGAGGCGAATCGCTGGCTGGTTGCGGGCGTGATGCTTGCAACCTTCTTCTTCGCACTCGTGATTCTCGGCGCGCTCGACCCGAGCCTGATTCGCGGGACGATGGCGAACAAAGACCCGACTGAGACGCTGTTTCAGGCCTTTGTGACGGCCATCATCACCGGCGTCACGCTCGTGGTGACGCTGAACCAGCTCGTGCTCTCACAGGAACTCGGGCCGATTGGCGACCAGCACGAGCGCATGGAAGGGGCGATGCAGTTCCAAGCCGACGTCGAGGACACCCTCGAGACACAAGTGAGCCCCGCAGAACCCGCGCGCTTCCTCCGGACGATTATCGAAGCAACCGGCGAACAAGCAGTGCGGCTCGCGGACACACTCGACGGCGACCTCTCGGACGACGAACGCGAGGAGATTATTCGCTTTACCGACAGCGTAGAAGAGAACGCCGCCGGGGTGGCAGACCGCCTCGATGACGCCCAGTTCGGCACGTTCGACGTACTCTCTGCGGCACTCGACTTCAACTACTCGTGGAAGGTGTACGAAGCCCGGCGAATCCAAAACACGTACGGCGGGCAGGTAGGAGCGAACGCCAACAGTGCACTCGACGACCTCCGTGAGACGCTCACGTTCTTCGGCCCCGCCCGTGAGCACTTCAAGACGCTCTACTTCCAGTGGGAGCTCATCAACCTCTCGCGGGCGATGCTGTACGCGGCCGTACCAGCGCTCATCGTCGCCACCGCATCGATTATCTACCTCGATGCGAGCGCCGTGATGGGCACGTTCCTCGGCCTCGACATGCTTATCTGGGTTGTGAGCGCCGCAGCCGCCATCTCGATTGTGCCGTTCGTCATCCTCCTCGCGTTCATCATGCGGATTGCGACGGTCGCAAAGCACACGCTCTCGATTGGCTCGTTCATCCTCCGCGATACGGAGGGCAGTCACAAAACGGGCGGCGACTAGGCCGCGACGGGTTCTCGAAGCAGCGTTTCGAGTTCGTCCGCCCGACCAGCCGTGAGCGGGCCGGGGGCGTGCCACCGCACCTCGCCGTCGCGGGTGACGAGGAAGGCGTGCATCGAGTGTTCTGAGAGAATCTCTAACTCCCAGCGGAACGGCCGCTTGTCGAGGTACGCCGTAATCGTGCGTTTGCGCATTGTTTCGTCGTCACTATCGACGCGCAGGCCGCCACCGATGAACGGTTTGACGAGGCGATAGCTGCGGCTCAGTACGGAGAGTTCGTAGGACTGGAACCGCTCGTAGCGCGCGCGGAGATTTTCGACGAACGGTTCCCAGGAGTCTACAGCTGCCTGCTGGTCGCGGCTGAACGCGACGAACACGAGATTCAGGTCGCCCTCGAAATCGCGCGGCAGTCGAAACTCCGTTCCTGCTACAGTTGACCCTGTTACGGTTGGAAATTGCAACGCAATACACGTCGTGGCGGGGTTGCCAGACAAGTGGATATTTGCGGGCAAACAGAATAAACGTGCCTGCGAGTGTGCCTACGCGAGGAAGTCCGGTTCGAGGCGCTTTTCTTCCTGTTCAGATTCGAGGTGGGCTTGGAACTCAGCCAGCTCTACGCCGTTTCGGTCGCGCTCCTTACGGTCGCGAACCGAGATGGTGCGGTCTGCTTCCTCGTCGCCGCCGATGATGATTTGGTACGGCACGCGGTCGGTGTGGGCTTGCTGGATCTTTCGCCCGACCGTCCACGAGCGGTCTTCGATGGTGACGCGGAAGTCGCCGAGGCGGTGTTTGAGTTCTTTCGCGTACGGGATGTTGTCGTCGCTGACCGGCAGGATGCGCACCTGCTCTGGGGCGAGCCAGAACGGGAACTTGCCGTTGTAGTGCTCGATGAGCACCATGAAGAAGCGCTCGAAGGAGCCGTAGAGCGCGCGGTGAATCATCACTGGGCGGTGGTCTTCGTTGTCCTCGCCGGTGTAGGTGAGGTCGAAGCGCTCTGGCATGTTGAAGTCGAGTTGCACGGTCGGGCCGTCCCACACCCGGCCAAGCGCGTCCTCGAACGAGAAGTCGATTTTCGGCCCGTAGAACGCACCGTCGCCGGTTTCGACGCGGTAGTCGATGCCCGACTCGTCGAGCACGCTTTCGAGTTGCGTCTCGGCTTGCTCCCAGATTTCGTCGCTCCCGACCGATTTCTCGGGGCGGGTTGCGAGCGCGACTTTGTACTCTAAGTCGAACGTTTCGAGCACCTCGAAGATGAGGTCCATCGTGTCCTCGACTTCTGACTTAATCTGGTCGGGGCGGACGAACAGGTGGCCGTCGTCGATGGTGAACGCCCAGACGCGCGAGAGGCCCGAGAGTTCGCCGCGCTGTTCTTTGCGGTACACCTTCCCGTTTTCTGCGTAGCGGACGGGGAGGTCACGGTAGCTCCACGACCCCTGCTTGAAGATGGTCGCGTGGCCCGGACAGTTCATCGGCTTCAGGCCGTATTCCTCGTCGTTCACGTCGAGGAGGAACATGTCGTCGACGTAGTTGTCGTAGTGGCCCGACTGCTTCCAGAGTTCCGTGCGGAACAGGTGAGGCGTCTCGACGTAATCGTAGCCGAAGCTCTCGTTCAGCGACTGGCCGTAGCCTTCTAGCTGCTGGAGGATTTTCTTCCCGTTCGGGTGGTAGAGCGGGAGGCCGGGACCGGTGACCTCTGGAATCGAGAAGAGGTCGAGTTCCTGGCCGAGTTTGCGGTGGTCGCGCTCTTTGGCCTCTTCGCGCTGTTCTAAGAATTTGGTGAGGTCCTTCTCGGACTTGAACGCCGTGCCGTAGACGCGCGTGAGGGTGTCGTTTTCTTCGTCGCCGCGCCAGTAGGCAGAGGAGATGTTGAGGAGTTTGAACGCGCCGATTTCGCCGGTCGATTCGAGGTGCGGGCCTTTACAGAGGTCTTTGAACTCGCCCTGTTCGTAGAAGGAGAGGGGGTCGTCGCCTGCGGCCTCAGTTTCGAGGATGTCGAGTTTGTACGGATTGTCCTCGTAGAGGGAGAGGGCTTCTTCGCGGGAGAGTTCCGTGCGTTCGACTTCGTAGTCTTCTGCGATGATTGTCTCGGCTTCGGCCTCGATTGCGCGCAGGTCGTCGCTGTCGAGTTCGACGCCCGTGATGTCGTAGTAGAAACCATCGTCGGTCCACGGCCCGATGGTGAGTTTGGCCTCGGGGTGGATGCGCTGGAGTGCCTGTGCGAAGACGTGCGCGCCGGTGTGGCGGAGCACCGAGAGGTAGTCGTCGCTCTGGGGCGTGACGATGACGAGGCGACAGTCGTCAGAAAGCGGCGTGTCTTTGTCAACGAGGTCACCGTCAACGACGCCAGCGACCGTGTCTCGGCCGAGTCCGGGCCCAATTTCGAATGCCACGTCTTCGACCGTCGACCCCGACTCCATGTGGAGTTCGGAGCCGTCGGGTAACGTGACGACGATTTCGCTCATGGCCGAGGTAAGTCACACACGCAAAATAAGTGTGTTGAGACGCGGCCACGCAGCAGGCGTGCGAGAAGGTGTCAATCCACGACAGGTTTATGCCGAGCGGTCATGTGTTTCTAGCTATGAGTGTGTTGTTCCGGACAACACGTGGACTCGCCTCTTTCTAAGGAGCCGCGCCGCTGGCTCTCAGTTTGCCACGACTGCCCACATCCACGTATCCAACCCAAATCAACTAATGAAACTCCTGTTCATCCACGCAGACCACCTCTCGTTCGAGGCGAAAAAAGAAGCTGGCCGCGACATCGCGGAAACCGAGGGCGTCCCCATGTCCGGACGCATGGACGACTGCGTCACCGTCTTCATCAGCGTCGAATCCGGCGACGCAGCGAGCGTCGACGGCGTCGTCGAAAACGCCGCCGCAGAACTCCGCGACGTCACGACCCAACTGAATGCAGACAAGGTGGTGCTGTATCCCTACGCCCACCTGAGCGACGACCTCGCGCCACCCGACGTTGCAAAGCGCGTCTTCCGCGAACTCGAGGCCGAACTGAAAGACGAATACGAACTCCTGCGCGCACCCTTTGGCTGGTACAAAGCGTTCGAAATCTCCTGTAAGGGCCACCCGCTCTCAGAGCTTTCCAGACATGTGAGCGCCCACCGCGACGAGGAAGCAGAAGCAGAAGAACGCGCCCCCAGCGAGTGGCACGTCCTCACGCCCGACGGCGAGTTGCTCGACCCACTTGAAGCGAAGGACCAGTTCAGTGAGGACTTCCAGTCGCTCATCGCCGCCGAAGTCGAAGGCGTCACCGCGAGCAAAGGCCAAGAACCCCCACACCTCGCACTGATGGCCGAGAAAGAATTCGTCGGCTACGACGAGCTATCCGATATCGGCAACCTCCGGTGGTATCCGCGCGGGAAACTCGTCCGCGACTCGCTGATGCAGTACGTTTCTGACCTCGTTATCGACTACGGCGGGATGCCCGTCGAGACGCCCATTATGTACGACTTGGGCGCACGGTCGATTAGCGAGCACGCAGAGAAGTTCGGTGAGCGCCAGTACCGTTTCGAGTCCGGTGACCGACGCATGATGCTCCGCTTTGCCGCCTGCTTCGGGCAGTTTTCCATCATGCGCGACATGCACATCTCGAAAAACGACTTGCCGCTGCGAATCTACGAGATGAGCACCTACTCGTTCCGCCGCGAACAGCGCGGTGAGGTGTTGGGGCTGAAACGCCAGCGGGCGTTCACGATGCCCGATATGCACACCGCGACGAAGGACATGGCGCAGGCCAAAGCGGAGTTCGAAAAGCAGGCGAAACTCGGCTACGCGACGGGCGCAGACTTGGGTGTCTCGTACGAGGGTGTTTTCCGCATGACCAGCGCGTTCTACGACGAGCACCGCGACTGGGTCAAAAGTGTGGTCGCGGACGTAGGAAAACCCGTGCTCCTCGAACGCATCCCCGAACGCCACCACTACTGGTCTGCGAAAATCGACTTCGCCGTCATCGACGGCCTGCGTCGCCCCATCGAGAATCCGACGGTGCAGATCGACGTCGAAAGCGCCGAACGCTTCGGTATCGAGTACAGCGACGGCCAGCAAAGGCACCACCCGAACATCCTGCACTACTCACCGAGCGGGAGCATCGAACGGGTGATGGCCGCCCTCCTCGAACACGCCGCGACCGAGGACGTGCCGCGACTGCCGACGTGGCTCTCGCCGACGCAGGTCAGGTTCATCCCGGTGAGCGACGACCACGTGGCTTATTGCGATGAATTAGTGGAGAAACTGTCGGCGACGAGGATTCGCGCCGACGTAGACGAGCGCGCCGAAACGGTCGGCAAGCGCATCGTGAAAGCAGAACGCGACTGGGTGCCCTACTACGTCGTCGTTGGCGACGAAGAACTCGACGCAGGCGAGTTCAAAGTGAACCGACGCGCGGCGGGCGACGAGGTGCGCCACTCGTTCGCTGCGCTCCGTGAGGCAGTCGATGCAGAAATCGGAGACCGCCCGCGACGACCCCGCTATCTTCCGGCGCACATGAGCGCCCACCCGCACTTTACGGGTGCGTAGCTCAGGCGGTGCGCCAAATCGTCGAATCGGATTGCTCGCCAACCCACGTCGGTTTCCCCCGGCGGTCGGTGAGTGAGCCCTGTCGCTCCCACTCCTCTACGATGTGAGAGAGCCCATCGCGGTAGTCGCCAAAGTGCGGCCGCCAGCCCGTTTCCTCACAGAACGGCTCATTCGTCGTCGGCATCGAGTGACTGAAGAAATCGACGGCCGCTTTCGTGGTGCGAAAGCGAGCAAGCCACGCTGGGATGCGCCGTGGCTCCGATGCCCCGAGCAAGCGCGCGAACTCGCGGAAGTAGCCAGCAGTCGTGACCGGGGTGTCGTCGGTGACGTGCCAGAGCCCGTTGGTTCTGCGATTGATGACTGTCGTGAACGCGCGGGCTGCGTCGGCTGCGTGCAGACACGAGAGCGTTGCGTCTTTCCGGCCGAGGAGGCCACCGCCGATTATCGGAAGCTCGCCTTCGAGCAACCCTTGAGCGATGAGCCGAGTGTGGGCGGCGTCGGGAGCGTACAGCCAGCCACAGCGCAGGATACTCACGTCGTATGCATACTCCATGCGCGCGTCGATGGAGAGACGCTCTGCATCGACTTCCGATTGCGTAATCGCGGTTGGGTTCCAGTCGTCTTCCTCCGAGAACGACCCACCATCCGGTTTGCGCGCAACCCAGACGAGACTCTGTTGGACGTACTGGTCTGCGCCGACGTGTCCGGCCGCGGCGGTGAGGTGTTTCGTGCCTTGGCGTCGGATTTTGTCGTTGTGCGCCCAGTCCTGTTTCGTCGGCGCGCGCGTCTTTGGTATCGCAGAGGCCGCGTTTACCACGACATCTGCGCCGTCTGTGGCGGTGAGCAGTGAATCAAAATCAAGAACGTCTCCGCGCCGTGGCTCGCCGCCAGCGGCGCGAATCACGCCATCGCTCCGCGCAGACCGGCTGAGCCCAACGACCTCGTGGCCCTCGCGGGCCAGTTCAGAGACGAGTCTCCGGCCAAGGACTCCGGTCGCCCCAGCAACGAAGACGTGCATACCCCGGGGTTTGTGCTACAAATATAAAAGCGCACACACTTCTCAAACTACCTGAAATGTCCAGCTAGAGGTTCTCATTCGAGTTGATAGATGCATTGTCTGACACAATATGTTGTTATCATTAAGTTACAGCAGTGGTGACAGTAATGTGTGATATCACCCGAAATAGACACGGAAAACGGCCAAACAGGCGTACTTAGCGGTGGCGTGCGCCTGTTCCGGGACGTGTGGGGTCGAGTCCGATCGCTCCGCCTGGCATCGAGATCCCGTCATATCGATCTTCTGCAAGGAGCAATGAGCCATCTATGTCGGCATAGTCGAGCAATGGCGCAAGGTGGGCCGCCGCCGCGATTGAAGCGTTCGACTCGATCATACACCCGAGCATAACTTCGAGGCCGTGAGCGCGCGCGGTGTGGATCATCCGCTTCGCTTCGCGGAGGCTGCCACACTTCATCAGTTTCAGATTCGCGATGTCCACGCGGTCTGCAATCTGTGGGATGTCTGCGAGGGTGATACAGGACTCGTCTGCGGCGATAGGGAGCGGTGAGCGTTCGTAGACGAATTTGAGTCCTTCGGGGTCTTCTGCGGGAACCGGCTGTTCGACGAACTCGACGTCGTAGGTGTTGAGCATGTACGTCATCTCGACGGCCTCGCGGGGCGTCCAGCCCTCGTTTGCATCCACGCGAATCGTGGCTTCCGGGGCGGCCTCTCTGACCGTCTCGATGATTTCCTCGTCGCGGTCGGTGCCGACTTTGACCTTCAGGATGTCGTAGCCCGCGTCGACGGCCTCGCGGGTTTTCTCGTGCATCCGCTCTTTCGTGTCGATGCCGATGGTGAACGACGTGTCCGGTGCGTTCGAGGGGTCGAGTCCCCAGTAGCGATACAGGGGCAAGCCCGCGCGTTTGGCCGCGAGGTCGTGGAGCGCGATGCTCACCGCAACTCTGGCGGCCGGGTTCAGGTTCACGCGCGCCTGCATTGTCCGCTCGATTTCCGCTAAGGCATGGGGGTCGCCCACCTCCTCGACCACCGAGAGGAGCGTCGGGAGGACTGCTTCGACGGTGTCTGCGGTCTCGCCGTAGTGCTCCGAGGGAGCGGCCCCGCCAACGCCGACGGTTCCGTCGTCGTCTTCGATGCGGACGATGACGTTCTCTGCGACCTCTTGCGTGCCACGCGCGATGGTGAACGGATTTTCGAGCGGCAGCGAAACGCGCTCGAAGGAGGCGTCGAGGCTCATAGTACCTCATCCAGAATGGTATCTGGGTCGAAGCGGACCGGGTCAGTCGCGGGTGCGTCGATGGCATCTGCGAAGTCATCGACGGCGGCCTGTGCGTCTTCATCTTCAGCGATAGAGCGCGTGTTGAGCGCGCCAGCGACGACTTCGGTCTCGTGAACCGGGCGGGCGAGGTCTTCGTAGAGCTGTCGGTAGGTGCTGAAGTCGGGCAGCGCGAACGATTCGTAGCCGTGGATTGCCTCGCGTCCGGCGGCGTGACAGAGGACGAGTTTGTCCGCCATCGAGCCGTGGAGGATGCCGCAGGTGACCGCGGAGTAGGCGGGGTGGATGATGGTGCCCTGCCCTTCGACGAACAGGTAGTCGTGGTCGTTGCCTTTTTCGAGAATCATCTCCTCGACCGCACCCGCGGTGAAGTCAGAGACGACGCGGTCAACGGGGTTGCCCCAGCCTTCGATCATGATGCCGGTCTGGCCTGTCGGGATGAATTCGGCATCGATGCCACGTTCCTGTGCGGCGCGGGCGAGTTCGAGCGAGACCGTCATTTTCCCGACCGAGCAGTCGGTTCCAACGGTGAGGATGACTTCGGCATCCACTGAGTCTGCGATACCCTGCGCCACGGTCAGGTCGTCGTGCGGTTTGCGCACGTCCCAGATGTCCGCGCCGTGCTCGTCTGCGAGTTGGGCGAACTCCTCGTCGTCTTCTAAGAAATAATGCAGGCCGGAGATGACGTCCTTCCCGGCTTTGAGCGCCGTACGCACGTCGTCGCGCCACGTATCATCGAACCCGCCGCCAATCGGCGCGATGCCGATGACGAGCGCGTCGTAGGATTCGACTTCGTCGATGCTCGCGACGATGGGCGCGTCTTGGACGTCCGGAACCGTGTCGTGGACGCGGGTGTCGGGACTGTCCCGGTCGAGCACGGCAACGACGGTGTCGTCCGAATATCGAAGGATACCGAGTGCGGTTTTCGCCTCGTCGGGGAACTTCTCGTGTGCGAGTAGGGCAATGTCCATACCGATTGTTCGTGCGAGGGGTTCCTTAATTCTCGCGGAGGCGGAGACTGCTGGAACGTCAGACGCTCGACAATCGCGTCGTCCAGAAATCGTGGAAGGCTTCTGCAAGTGCCGCCTCGGGGTCGCCTGTGGCGTCGACCGTCCGCGTGGCGTCCGCGTGAGGTTTGAATTTGCCGAGCACCGTGCGCTCGCCAACGACAATAAGTCGGTCTGCGTCGGTCTGTTCGACCGCCGCAAGACAGCGTTCGACGTGGTCTGCGATTTGGCCCTCGCGGATGCGCTCGAAGCGCCCTTGCGAGAAGCCACCTTTCGAGTGGTTGCTTTTTACGTCTGTCTCGAAGCCGGTGAGCGAGACGCGCTCGCGGCCCTCGTATTCGCCAAGCGCGAACAGGTCAGACCGGACGAGCGCGAAGGCGAAGCTCCCCGTCGGCTCGAACCACGCGCGGTCAAACGCGAAGTGGTCGTCCCACGTCACGTGTGCGTCGGGCAAGAGCGGCGGTTCGAGAACGACGCTCACGAGGCCCGCATCATCGCCAAAAAAGACGCACGGAGCGGCCCGCGAGACGAGCGCGGCGCGGTCGCCGAGCAGGTCGGTGACTTCCGCGGGGAGCGAGTCTTCGACCACCGCAGACAGCGCGCCCTCCGGCTCGGTTTCCACTGATTCGAGCCGGGTGAGCACCTCGGAGAGTCGGTCGCCCCGGAGCCGTTCCTCGTGGCGAACCGAGAGCGACTGCTCGGTTTCTGGCTTGTCGAGCTTGCCTTCGAGGCCCGCAATCTGGTCTTCGAGGCGATTGACGCGCTCTTCTGCCTGCTGGCGGGCGTGGGCGGCGTCGGCGCGGCGCTCCTGTTCGGCCGAAAGCTGGCGTTCGAGGTGACGGGTTTCCGATTCGAGCTCCTCGATGCGTTCCTTTAGCTCCGTGCGGCCGAGCAGGTCGTCAAACATCGGTCGAACTCGGGGACGAACCCCCTTAAAATCAGGCGACTGTGCCCGCGATTCTGAGCAGTTGCTGGGCGCGCTCGCCGCGGGCGAGCCACACCTCGCGGCGCTCTGGCGGGTTGTCGAGTCTGAGCGCCTCGTGCAACGACGCGGGCACGGCGAGGGTGTACTCGGGGACGCCTGCGTCCCCATGAACCGAAAAGTGGCAGGTTCCGAGTTTCATCACGAGCGGGTAGTCTGTGCGGGCGATGCCCGCCGTGGCGTAGACCTGTTCGTTCACCTGCTCGTGTTGGGAGTGGTGCATCAGTGCAACGTCGCCATCGTACGGTTCGACGTACAACTGACCGACGTAGTAGCCACTTGAGAATCGCTCAAACATATTGGTATGTGTGAACATACCATGGTATAGCTGATAACTGTTTGCCAGCACGTTTATGTTGCCGTGCAAACACGGCACACGATACGCCTTTGGCCGCGGGGCCCGCCACTTTGAGTATGATTCCGGAGCGCTACGCGCGCTACTATCTCGAAAACGCGCCGAGCCTCACGTGGCTCATCTTCGCAAACGCCGTCGCAATCCTCGTCGGCGTCCGCTTTTACGTCGAGACGATGCCCGATGTTTCGACCTTCCTCTGGCCGTTTTACACCGACTCACCAGTGGCCGTGTTCTTCGCCACGCTCTCACTCATGGTGCTCGTCCCGAACCTTGGCAAGCGGCTCGACGAAGCGCCACAGAACCTCCCGCTTGTATATCTGCACACGATTGCGTTCGTCTGGCTCGTCAAGTACGGCATCTGGACGGCGCTCGCGTTGAATCTCGGGTTTTCCGAATACTTCCCCGCGGTGTGGGCGTACTTCGGCATCATCCTCACCCACCTCGGGTTCGTCGGGGAGGCCTATCTCATGCCCCACTACGGGAAAACGACGCGCGGGGCGCTCGCCTCCGCACTTGGTCTCATGTTGCTGAACGACTACATCGACTACGGACTGGGCTTGCACCCGCCGCTTCGCTACGAACCGGGTCTCGCGTTGCCGGTGTTGACTGTCGTACTCTCGGTCGGAACGGTCTGGCTCGCCTCGCGGGCGTTCGACCGATACGAGCCGACAGAAACCACCCAGTAAAGCACTTGCGAGGCAGACAGTGCTCACAGCGCATCTAGCGGCTCTGTAATCGCTCCGTAGAAATCAGTCGACGGGCGATGACCACGAGGCCATTGCCCAATCCGCTTGCGAAAACTGCGTGTTCTTCGGTCAGTTCGGTATCGTCCTTGCCATCCGATTGGATGGAACTCACAAAGAGGTTCTCGCGGTCGGTGAGCAGCAGACGGCCAACCGCCGCTTCATCGGCCAGTTACGGCCCAACAAGCCAATCCAGCCCGGATTCGAACACCTCAATCGCGGTCAACTCGTGTTGGAGTGCTTCTATCACTGTCGGAGAAAATCCCCCAACTGTGACGGCGACGCCGCGGTCTTTCGCCGCCTTGAGCCGTTCGAATAACGCTTCTGTGAGCATCGCTTCGTCAGCGACGACGAGGATGAGTTCCTTTTTTGCCGTATCAATCAGCTCGATGGTGCGCGATTCGATAGCCCGAGGGTTTGAAAGCGTCCACACCTCCTGCATCAGCTCGTCGTCTGTGGTTTCTGTGAGTGGGTTGAGGTTGTTGAGCGTCGTTTGAAGGCTTTCAATCCGCTCAAGATACTGCATGCGAAGCGTTTCTGCGGCCTCAGAAACGGAAACAGCACGAAACCGACGGGGACTGCCATGTTGAACGGTGACGAGTCCTTCTGCCTCCAACACCCGAATGGCGTCATACACCCGCGTTCGAGGGATGTCCGCGAGTTCGCTTATTTCCTTTGCAGTTCCAGTCGGTAACTGTGTGAGTGCGACAAAACAGCGTGCTTCGTACTCTTTCAGTCCGAGCTGTTGTAACAGGTCAACGGCATGTTCTGGTTTCGTGCTTTCAATCATGGGCCCAACCATTGTCTGACCCGTGCGGCCAGACAGCTACCTCAGATAGTAGTCCCACTGCAATAAGAAGGGAGAATATTGGAACGAGTTTGTCATGTGGTCTGAAATAGCTAAAAGATGCTGGCGAGGTGTTGTCAAGAAAGCATCTTGAGAATAATACCGGCAAAAAGATGTTTAACTGCCAGGTTGCGCAGAACTTTCACCCACATAATCACACAACGTTCTTTACCTCAGGTAGAGAATGGTATACTGGTGCGTGACTGGGAGGCCCAACCCCCAGTCATGGTACCAATTCTCAGAAACCCCCCCTTCCCCACAGTTTTTCCGTTTCGCAATGTGTGCAGACAGCCACCACGAGTTTCACTAAATTGCGTAAAATCCGGAACTGGGTGAAACGAAACCTTACCCACGTTGCCGCCAAACTCACTGTTGCGTACTTCGTCACAGGTGCGCATCTTCGACAACTTGTCGAGACGGGGTATCCGCTTCGTGGGGACGGGGCCATTCCGCTGAGTCAAGCGTGCTATCTCGCTCCAGAGCGAAGCCGTGTAGCTCAGTGGAACTGTTCGGCCGTCAATGACTGAGTCAGGTGCCTCTGAACAAGCAGAATTGACGGTCGATTCCGACAGCGGCGGTGAGGTATGCTTTTCCCCACAGACTACCAATGAGTGGCTAATGGACTCGGCTGCCCTGCTTGACTTACTCGGGAACGAAAATCGCCGGCGCATCCTGCGATTGCTCGCACGCAAACCGTGCTATGTGACCGAAATCAGCGAGTACCTCGGGGTCAGCCCAAAGGCCGTCATCGACCACCTGCGCAAACTCGAAGACGCCGGACTCGTCGAGAGTCGTACCGACGACCAACGGCGCAAATACTTCCACATCGCCCGGAACCTCCGGCTCGAAGTGAACGTCTCACCCTACAGTTTCGGCACAAAAAGCGCCTACCCAGCGAGTTCGAGCCTCGACATGACGACGACGTGTCGCCACCTCACGCTCGACGTGAAAACCGCGAGTACGAACAGCGACACCTCGGTCGAAGAGGTCGTCTCGGAACTCGCCAGCTTAGAGCAGTTAGAAAGCGAGTTGTCGATGGCCCAACGCTGGGTGCAGGGCCGGCTCACCGACGTGATGGACCGGCTCTCTGAGTATGTCGGCGATGCGAACGCGCGGCTCTTTACCGACATCTTGCGCGCGATAGCCGGTGGCGCCGACACGGTCGCGAAAATCGCGACCGTCGTGGAAGCGCCCTACGCCATCGTCGAAGACTCGCTGTATCAACTCAACGAGCGCGGGCTGGTGTACTTCGAGAACGGCCGTTGGAAAATTGCGGACTAAAGCTCTCTTGTGAAGCCGTCTTTCAGGTCGCGTCCGATGTAGAACCCAGCGATAGCGAGGCCAAAGCCTGCGCCAGCGCTGAACACCGCGACGGGGACGCCAAGGCCCATCGCGGTGAGGAGCAGGTTTCCGAGGAGGGCACTCACGCCGGAGACGAGCGCCCCCGCCGCACCGATTTCGAGATAGCGACGGCCGTCTGCGATAAGACCGAGCAGGAAGGCAACGACTGCGAGACCAGCGAGGCTCCCAAGGGGCCCAAACGGCAAGACTGCGCCGCCGATGAACAGTCCGACGAGCGTACCAACGAGCGCGAGGAGGAAGAATTTCGGGTCGAACAGCCGCGTGAGGCGAGGCGCTCGCGGGCGAAGGCGCGAGAGGCGACTCGTGTCCGACTCTTCTTGGTGGCTCGCGCGTGACGGGCGCGTTCGCGTGAGTTCGTCTGTTCGCTCTGCCATACGCGGTGGTTCGCGGGCCGAGAATATGGGCCTTGTGCGGAAGTGGATGGCAGGGTTCAAGTCCAGTCACGCGGTAGCGGGGCGTATGAACCCAGGGGACCGCGTCCGTGTCGAACGCGGCGGCCAGACCTACGACGGTGTGTTGCTGCCATCGACCACCCACGAGACGCTCGTCGTCAAGTTAGACGGCGGTTACAACGTCGGTATCACCCGCGCAGACGCCGAAGTCGAAGTGCTCGAATCTGACGTCTACCAAATCGAACCGGGCAAGACGAGCGACGTGTCCGAAGTCGAGTTCGACGACGACCTGCCGACCATCGCGCTCATCTCGACCGGCGGTACCATCGCCTCGACGGTGGACTACCGCACCGGTGCGGTGACCGCCCAGTTCGACGCAGAAGACGTGCTTCGCGCCGTCCCCGACCTCGCCGGACGCGCGAACTACCGCGGGCGCGTCGTCGCAAACATCCTCTCTGAGAACATGACGCCCGACGTGTGGCAAGACCTCGCCCACGCCATTTACGAAGAAATCGAGAACGGTGCAGACGGCGTCGTCGTCATGCACGGCACCGACACGATGCAGTTTACCGCGAGCGCGATGGCGTTCATGCTCGAAACGCCCGTCCCCATCGTCTTCACCGGGAGCCAGCGCTCTGCAGACCGCCCCTCCTCTGACAACGTGATGAACGCCGTCTGTGCGGTCGAAGCCGCGAAAAGCGACTGCGCAGAAGTGCTCCTCTGCATGCACGCGACCGAGAGCGACACGACCTGCGCGCTCCACGAGGGCACGCGCGTCCGGAAGAACCACACCTCCCGGCGCAACGCCTTCGAAACCATCGGCGCGGCTCCACTCGGCGAAATCGACTACGACACGGAGGAACTCACGTTCCGCCGCGAGTACACGAAACGCGGCGAGCGCGACCTCGACATCGCACCGGACATCGAAACCGACGTGGAACTCATCAAGTTCACGCCCGGGATGGACACCGCGTTTCTCGACGTGCTCGAAGGAAAGGCAGGCGTCGTCATTGAAGGCACCGGCCTCGGCCACGTCCACACCGACTGGATCGACAGCATCGAAGCGCTCGTTGACGACGGCACCGTCGTTGTCATGACCAGCCAGTGTCTCGCCGGGCGGGTCTGTGACCGTGTGTACGACACGGGCCGCGACCTCCTCGATGCGGGCGTCGTCGAAGGCGAAGACATGCTCCCGGGCACGGCCAAAGTCAAGCTGATGTGGGCGCTCGCCAACGCCGACGACGTGACCGGCACGATGCAGACGCCGCTTGCTGGCGAAATCACGCCGCAGTCTGTGCCATGGAACTGACGGTCAGAGGAATCCGCGACACCGACGTAGACGCCATCATCGGCTTCACCCAAGAGACGTGGGCAGACCGAGAGGTCGGCGACCACATCCCGCGCGTGCTCGAAGACTGGCTCGAGTCTGAAGGCGACACCCAGAAAACGTTCGTCTTAGACGCGGGCGACGACATTGCGGGCCTCTGTCAGGGCGTGTTGCTCTCAGACCACGAAGCGTGGGCACAGGGCATGCGCGTGAATCCGGCGTTTCGCGGAAACGGCGTGAGCCGCACGCTCACGAACACGCTGTTCGACTGGGCCGCACAGCAGGGCGCGACCGTCGCGCGAAACATGGTCTACTCATGGAACATCGGCGGCCTCGGCCAGTCGCGCGCTACGGGGTTTGCCCCCGCCACCGAGTTCCGCTGGGCGAAACCTGAACCGGACGCTGATGCCCGCCCCGAACTCACCGTCGAAGCTGACCCGGCGGCGGCGTGGAGCTACTGGAACCGGTCTGACGCGCGCACCCACCTCGTCGGCCTCGGCCTCGACTTGAACGAGTCGTGGGCGCTCTCTGAACTCACCCTCGACAAACTCCGCGCGCTCGCGGCCGACGACGCCGTGTTCGCGGTCAAAGCTGACGGCACGCGGGCGATGGCCTACCGCAACCGCACGTTCGAGCACACGAACGACGAGGGCGAAACCCGACGTTACGCCGAGTACGGCGTCGGCGCGTGGGAAGATGCAGCAGCCGCCCGCTCGCTGTTCGCCGCGCTCAGCAGAGACGCCGCCGAGCTGGGTGCGGACAACGCGCGTGTCCTCATCCCCGAGACGGTTCGTCACGTGAGCGACGTGGCGACCGCTCGCGTGCCTGTGAGCAGCGAACCGGACTTCGTCCTCGAAGCAGACCTGACTACCCGCCGCTGACCGGCGGAAACAGCGCGAGTTCGTCACCGGCTTCGAGCACGGTGTCGAGCCCCTCACTTTCTGTAAACGGACTGCGCCCGTTTCGCAACAGCCGAATGTGGTCGTGGAGCGTGCCGTCTTCGTCGTACACCTCTGTGCGGAGTGCCGGGTGTTCGGAGACGAGGGCGGCGAGGGCATCACCGAGCGTGTCGCCGGGGTCGGCGGCCACGGTGACCTCCTTCCCGCCGGCGGCTTCTGCAAGATTCGCAAAGAGCTTCCACTGCATGCGAGAGTCTACCGGACGCGAAGGCAAAAAGGCTCGCCGCCAGTTAGTTCATCGTGCTCTGCTGTTTCGACGGGCCAGTGACCGCTTCGAGTCGCCGGAGTTCGTCGGGCCGGACAATCGCGTAGATGGTGTCACCGGCTTCGAGAACGTGGCCGCGTGCCGGAATCGCCGTGACGCCGCCTGATTGGGGTTTGACCGCGACGACGGTGGTGTCGAGGTTCCCTAGTTCAGTCCCGACAAGCGCACTCGATTCGTCGACGGTGACCGCACCCATCGTCTCGTCTGCAACCCGAAGGAGGGAGGCGAACTCGCGGTCGGGGAGCGGTTCGGAGGGCATCGTGATGAGGCGATAGGTGTCCTCAGCCGAGAGGCGCTCTGCATCGTCTGCATCGACGACGACCGTCACGACATCGTCAACCGTGGCTCTGAGTTCTGCGGCCGTCACAAGTTCCGGTTCAGGGCCGGGCTTCCATAGTTGGACGAGGTCGCCCGCGCTCGCGCCGTGGGCTGGGTCTGCGCGGATAGCGACGGCCGCTTTCCCCGGCGGGAGCGTCGGGCCAAGCCCGGCCGCCCGACTTCCGATAGCGAGGAACGTAATCGACCCGTTTTCGTCCAACTCAATGTCCACGTGGCCAACGCTGTAATCTTCTTTGAGTCGTGAGACGAGGCGGGTTTTGAGTTCCGCGACCGTGAGCCGACGCGGGAAGACGAGCGAGATGCCTGCGAGTTTCTCTTTGGTTGCCTCGTCTACCGGGTCGTAGCCTTCGATGTCGTTGATGTCGTCAGGCAACGTGACCGTAATCGTCCGCCCGACCGACTGGACGAGTTGGCTCATCTCTCGGTTCAGGTCTTTGACCCCGGAGATGGCGAAAAATCGCACGGCGAGATCGTCACCAATCTGGTGGCCAAGCGACGCGCCGAAGCCGCCGACGACGAACGACGCAATCGTGATGATGGCGTTCGTTTCAAGGTTGTCTAAGTTGCCTGCGGTGATGACCTGCTTGAGCGCCAAATCGGTGTTGAGCCAGAGCGACACCGCAGCGAGCCCAACGAGAATGGCGACGTTGACGGGCGGTTTCTGGCGGGAGTACCAGCGGTAGACAAACGTGAGCACGAGCGCACTTGCAAGGGCGAGAAGCCCCATCCCGACGACCGACAAAAGCGCACTGAGGTCGAGCAAAACGCCCATCAGCTCGGATGCGACCGTCACGCGGCCACCTCCTTGAATCCGGCGAGTGCATCGCGGGTTCCGACGACGAACAGTTCGTCACCGGCCGCGAGCAACGTCTCGCCACGCGGGGCGAACACCCAGCCACGTGCGGTGCCGTTGGTGTCCGCCTTCGAGGAGCGTTTGACCGCGAGCACCGCCACGTCGTACGTGCTTCTGACCGCGATGTCGCCAAGCGTCTGCCCGTCGAGGTCGCCGCCGGTTCTGACGGTGAGTTTTTGGAAGCGCTTGCCCGCCCGTCGAAGCAGGGAAACGAGTTCGTATTCACGGCGCGTCCCGCGTGCTTGCGTCACGATGCGCCCGGTTTCGACGCCGAGCAGTTGCTTTGCGTCCGTGCGGTCTACGGCGACGGTAATGCGCCCCTCACCGCCAGTGGTCGTCGGCGCGTGTGGCGCGGGAATCGGGGTTTCGTCGGCTTCGTCGGTGGGTTCCGCTGGTTTCTGCTCGCCACCACCGTCGGACTGTGCGGCGACGACCGGCCCGGTGACCGAACCAGCAGTCGTCTGTAACACCACTTCGTCGCCGCGCGCGATGCCGGTCGGGAGCAGCGCCTCGATTGAGACGGCGCGTTTGCCTTTCGGAACGCGCCGGGAGAGACGGCCACTTGGTGGGGCGGCGTTCACGCTTGCTTTTGCGTTTGCGTCAACGGTCACCGACACGTCCGCGAGGTCGTGGTCGTTTCGCAGCCGGTCTGCGAGGCGGCTTTCGAGTTCCGAAAGCGGGAGGTCGGGCGGGACGGTGAGTTTCGACTCTTTGATGGCCTTCCGCAAATCTGCGGACAGCGGCGGATAGCCCTCCATGTCGCCAACGGGGCCGACGATGTCGAGTTGGATTTCGCCGCGAACGCCGACGCGGTTGAGTACGTCGCGTGAGAGTTTCTGCTCGCGCAGGCGTTTAAGCGAGAGGCGTTTTGGAAAGTCCGCACCGAGTTTGTCGCCCATCGAGTGCGTATAGAGTGTAATCATCATCACGACGATGGCGGCGACGAGCAACATCGGCGAACTCTGGACGGCGGGGTCGATAAGCCCGAGTAGGCCACCGTTGATACCGGCAATCGCGACCCCAAGGGTGACGACACCAAAGCCAGGGAGGGTGACTCCGGTGAAGTATTTGAACACGAAGCCGAGCGTGAAGGCGATAAGGCCCGGGAGAAGCCCCGTCAAGAGGCCGAGATAGATGCCAAACAGCACCTGCAGCGGAAGGGCTTGAACCATAGTTGCACCACTCAGGGTATGACTTTACCAGTACCGGAACACAAAGTCGGCCGACAAGTCGAGGTTTATATACTGTCACGAAACAAGCAGTGGTGTATGGAACGGAGGCGCGCTTGGTACAGCATCCGTCTTGCAATTTTGCTGACTCTTGCAGTGGCGTTGCTCTCCTTTGCGACGGGGGTGGCAAACATCGCGACGCCGACGGTCGTGCCCGGCCCGCTCAGCCCCTACGTTCACGAAACGATCCAGCAGACCGCTGGCTTTACCGGCGCACTCACTGGCTTCTTGGTGTTGCTCAGTTTCGTTGGCCTGCGGCGCGGACTCGAAGCCGCGTGGCTCTCGACGATGATACTGCTGCCGCTGACCGCAGCACAGGGACTTCTCCAGTCGAACTCACTGTCGTTGCCCCTCGTGGCACTCTCGCTGATTGCACTGGTCGTCGTTGGCTTCAATCGAAAGCGCTTCACGCAAGAGGTTTCGCTGAGTACGACCCAACTCGGCGCGCTCGCCGCAATCGCGGGAGCCCAGATTTATGGCACTGTTGGGACGTTTGCCCTCAGAGAGCAGTTCGCCGGCGTCAACAACCTCACCGACGCCTTCTACTACACCCTCGTCACGGCGAGTACGGTCGGCTACGGTGACGCCTCACCGACCACGCAGGTCGCCCGCCTGTTCGGCATGAGCGTCATCGTCATCGGCACCGCCAGCTTCGCAATCGCGCTTGGGTCCGTCCTCGGCCCCGCAATCGAAGCGCGCTTCAGCAGAGCCCTTGGTATCATGAACGAATCACAACTTGCAACCCTCGAAAACCACGTCGTCGTGCTCGGCTACGGCGAACTGACCGAACCGATTTTAGAAGAACTCGAAACGACCGCTGAGTTCGTGGTCATCGTCCCGGACAAAGAACACACCACCGAACTCTCAGAGCGCGGCTACAAAGTTCTCACTGGCGAACCCTCAGACGAGGATGTGCTAGAGCGCGTTGGCATCGACCGTGCGCGCGCCGTCGTCGCTGCGACCAACTCGGACGCAGAGGACGCGCTCTCGATTCTCACGGCGCGCCAACTGAACCCGAACGTACGAATCGTCGCCGCCGCCACCGAACGCGAGAACATCCAGAAGCTGAAGCGCGCCGGGGCAGACACCGTCATCAGCCCAGCGGTCATCGGCGGGCACTTGCTCGTCCAGTCCGCACTCGGCCAGCGCGGCATGGAGGACTTCGCAGACCGCATCTTAGACGTGGACGAACAACACACGGACGCCGCCTAATCGAGAATCGGCAGCGGGTGTTTGCCGCGGTCAACGATGACAACGTCACTTTCGAGTTCGTGAATCCGTTCGAACGTCGGCGGTGAGATGAGCCGCGAGGCCGCAGAGCGGTCGGTGCTTGCCCCGAGGAAAATCGCGTCGTACTGCGGGGCGTTCGCCGAGAGGAACGCTTCGATGGTCGCCCGCGAGACACGCGTTTCCAGGTTGCCTTCGAAGGCGTCAACGAGGTCTGAGAGCATGTGCTCTGCGGCGCGGCGCTGGTTGGGTGCGGTGATGCAGTTTGCGACGCTCACCCGCCCCGTGCGTCCGGCTAGTCTGAGGCCGAAATCAATCATCGCGTGGGCCACGTCGCTTGGCTGGCGGATGGGGACAAGAATGTGCTTCCACCGGGTGCGCCCGCCAACCGAGCGGTGGACGGCCACGTCAACCTCGCTGCGAAACAGCGTGCGGACGAACGGCGACAGCGCGCCGTGGCGCTCTTCGTAGGGCGTGACAATCAGGTCGCAGTTGGTCGATTGCGCCGTCTGGATGACCGTCTGTGCTGGCGAGGTGCCATCGACTGCGACGACGACTTCCACGGGAACCCCGACTTTCGTCCGGAGGCGATTCGCCCACGCCTCTAAGTCGGCCGCAGCATCGGTCGCGGCTTTCGTCTCCGCCTGTTCTTCGAGGGGCTGTTTTTCGCCGCTGTCGGTGAGCACCTGTGCGTCGTGGCCGAGCAAGGCGGCTTCGGCTGCCGCGATGGCTTCGTCGTCGACGATGTCGAGGAGGACGACCTTTCCGGCGTCGTGGGCCGCAGCGAGGCGCGCGCCGAACATGGCAGACGTCTCCGGATGCTCACCACGCATCGGGACGAGGACGTGGTCGTCGCCTTTCGTCGATTGATACAGGAAGCGGGCTCTGCGCTGGTAGAACTGCTGTTTCCAGAAGACAAAGGCGAGCGCGACGATTGCACTGGAAGCGGCAACCGAGAGGACGTAGTCGAACTGGGTCGAGCCAGCGACGAGGGTGAGGAGTGCCGTCGAAAACGCAGAGGGCTCTTCGATATCGAACATCCACGTCGCAAGCGCGGTGAGGAAGATGCCAAGTCCGGCGCTGACCGCACTCACCGACTGGCCACTCGGTGCCGGCGTGAATGGACTGATGGCGACGAGTTCGAACGCGCCCCAGCCACAGAGCGCGCCGATGGTGAGTCCGGCGACGAACTTGCCGGGCTTCGAGTATTTCCCTTCGGGGTCTGCAAACAGCGTGTACGTGCCAGCAGCGAGCGGTGGAAACAGCAGGAACGAGAGTTGTTCGAGCGAGTTCGAGATGGCGGTAACGGTGGCGATGAGCAGCGGAACGAGGACGACAACGGAGAGATGAACCAGATTGCGCGTACTCTCGACCCAGCGTCGGAGGTCTCTGAGGCGACGCCGTTCGAGGCGTTTGGCTCGGGCGTAGTAGGTGGCGAGACGAGTGCGCACCGAATCGAGCATTGCCAGACGTTCGAAAGTGGCCTTGAAAGGCCTTTCTCTACAGCGAAGTCGTCGCGGTGAGCGCGATGCGGATGGCGCGCTCGACGTTGTTTTTCGCCTTGTCGGGGAGTTCTTCGCCTTCAGTCTCGCCCTTCTGTGTGCCTTCGACGAGGTTGCCGTCAACCGTACAGATGGCCCCGGCGCGCAGGCCCTTGCGGCGGGCGAGCGTGAAGACGGCGGCGGCTTCCATCTCGACCGACAGCAGGTTTGCGGCTTCCCACGCATTCACGAACTCGTCGGTTTCCGCGTAAAACGCGTCGTCGGAGGCGATGGGGCCGACGTGGACGTCTTCGTCGTTTGCCTCTGCGGCGTTGACGAGTTCCGTGAGCACGTCGTAGTCGGGGACGGCGGGGAACTCGACGTCCTCGTAGCGTTTCGAGGTGCCTTCGTTTTTCGCCGCGCCGGTTGCGACAATCATGTCGCCGATTTCGATGCCTTCCTGGAGTGCGCCCGTCGTCCCGACGCGGATGAACGTCTCGACGCCGACGCGGGAGAGTTCTTCGACGGCGATTGCGGCGGAGGGACAGCCAATCCCGGTCGAACAGATGGTGAGTTCGCGGCCCTCGAACTCCGCGTTTACGACCTTGTACTCACGATTCTCAGCGACGAGTTCGACGTTCTCACACTGCTTTGCGATGCGGTCGACGCGACCCGGGTCGCCCGGGATGAGTGCGATATCAGTCACGTCGCCTTCTGAAACGAGGAGGTGGGGCTGTTTTGCCATACGCGCACTCACAGGAGGCGCGGCAAAAAATACGACGGGTTTGCGGTCAGTGCGTTTCGAGGAACGCGTCCACGCGCGCTGGTGTGAGCGAACCGCGAGCGCCGACTTGCTGACTCGCAAGCGCGCCACACGCCGCGGCGAATTCGAGCGAGTCGGGAAGCGAGTCCCCTGTGAGTTGGGCGTGGATGAAGCCCGCGGCGAACGCGTCGCCTGCGCCGGTCGAGTCGGTGGTTTCGATGTCGAAGCCCGGATGTGAGGCGAGTTTGCCCCCCGAAATGAGTTGTGCCCCGCCCGCCCCGAACTTGGTGACGACGACGCGATTTGGGGTGTCGAGGTCGAATTTCTCCGCTGCTTGCTCGGCTTCGTGCCGGTTGAGAAAGAGGTAATCGACGTGTGGGAACGTTGCAGAGAAGTCACGAGAGGCGACGCGTCGGCCCGGGTCGAAACTGACGGGCACGCCGGCTTCAGCCGCGAGGGCAGCGAGGTGGGCTGCGGTGTCCGGACGTTGACTCGTCAGATGGAGGTGGTCTGCACTCGTGACGTAGTCGGCATCCACGTTTTCGGGCGTGACGGCTTCGTTCGCGCCCTTGTTGCCGAGCACCATCACCTCGCCCGTCTGGTCGACGATGAGGTACTTGACGGCGGTTTCCGCCTCGACTTCGAGGAGGTGTGAGAGGTCGAGTCCGGCACCAGTCAGTTCTTCGCGGGCGAGCGTGCCGTTTTCGTCGGTTCCGACGCTTCCGATGAGTCCCGCCGTCGTACCGAGCCCGGCGAGGGCAACGGCGGTGTTGGCCGCGCTCCCGCCGCCTGCCGTGCGCTGGGACTCGATGAGCGCTTCACCGTCGGGTTTGGGCAGACGGTCGACACGCAAAGTCAGGTCCCAGTTGACGTGGCCAGCACAGATGACGCGGGGCATTAACACCGCCACTTCGGTGGGTGAGACAAAAAAGTCTGCTTACCCGAGGACGGTGAACAGCAAGAGGTTGTGTGCGCCGGGGCCGAGGCCAACGGCGGCGATGAGCGCGAGCAGGAGGTAGCCCTCCCGTGGGCTTTCGCGGACCGTCTCTGCGAGAAACGCGACGACGACGGTGGCGAGTGCGATTTTCACGAGGACGAACAGCCACACCGTGCCGAGCACCTCAGCCGTGGGGAGGGCGGCGGCGAACTCAATAATGGCTCTCGAAAGTGGCGTCTGCTCGCCAAAGCCGAGCGCGTCGATGCCGACCGCCGTCGAGACGCCGTCGAGCGTGTGGCCAAACACGACAAGCGCGCCCGCGCTCCCGGTGGTGGCCGCAATGTCGGGGAGGCCGGTGCGGATGCCCGCCCAGACGAGCGCGGCGAGGAGCACAGCGATGAGGAGGCCAATGGCGGGCCAGAAAAGCATCAAGCCAGATTGCGCACCGACGGCGAGCGTCGCCCCAGCCACAAGGAAGATACCGAGCAGGCCTGTCGCCGCGAGGATGCCGGGCGCAGAGCGCAGCGCCCAGTCGTCTGCGGGAAGGCGAGACGAGACGGCCCAGATCGCCCCGGCGATGACGAACGTCGAACCGTACACAGTCGGCGAACTGAACAGCGGCGCAATTGCCGAGGGCAGTCCCTCAATCTGATAGAGGACGTACAAACTCGACCCGACGACCATCCACGGTGCGAAGGCGACGACGAGGCGGCGGGTGACCGGTGGGTTGCGCCGGTAGAGCGCGCCACCGACGACGGCGAGGGAGACGAAAAGAGCCAACACAAAAGGGAGCGGTGGAATCGAAAATCCGTCCGGAAGTACCATAGCCACACTCGTGGCCGGAAGCAGTAAACGCGTTGCGGTCTCTCAGAGTTCTTCCCACGGGTTGGTGACTCGCTCGCCGAACAGTTCGCGCATAAGGATGACGATGCTCTCTGGGGGGAACTGGCCGCGTTCGGTGACGATGGCGTCGACGTAGCGCGGCGGCGTCACGTCGAAGGCGGGATTATTGATGCGAATGTCACCAATCTCCGCGCGCACGTCGTCTGCGACGACTTCCGTCGCGTCGCGCTCTTCGATTTCGACGGTGTGGCCCGTCATCGTCGCCGGGTGGAGTTTGATGGTCTGGGCGGCGACCATCACCTGCGTTCCCATGTCGCGGGCGTTCACGGCGAGACCGCTCGTGCCGATTTTGTTGATGACCGAGCCGTCTGCGGCGATGCTGTCCGCGCCGACGAGGACGTGGTCGACGTCGTTCAGGTAGTGGCGCGCGGCGTTGTCCACGATGAGCGTGACATCGACGCCCAGTTCGGTGAGTTCGCGGGCGGTGATGTGGCCCTGATTGCGTGGGCGCGTCTCGCGGACGTAGGCGGTGAGTTCTTTCCCATCTTCGACGGCGGCGCGCACGCACGCGATGACGTCCGTCGAGTGGCAGTGGGTCATGATGGTGTCGCCGTCGCGCAAGCGGTTGCCGCCAAAGCGCCCGAGGTCGTCTTGGGCGCGTTCTAGTTGACCACAGAAGGCGGCGACGCGCCGCGCAATCGAGTTCTGCAGTTCCTCGACCGTGGTTCCCTCCATTCCGAGCAGGACGTAGCGAAGCGCGTTCGGGAGGCTGACCGCGGTCGGTCGGGTGTCGTGAAGCACGCGCGCAGCAGCCCGGAGTTCGGCACGGAACTCCTCGGGAGTGGCCGCCGTGCTCGCTTCGGCCTGTGCACCAAGGGCGCGCGCGGCGGCGTCCGCGATGGTTGCCGCGCCGCGAATCTCCATCTCCGCGATGGCTGACGCCGTTTCGGTCACCTCGGTGTGGAGCGTCTCAGGCGTGTTCATGACATCTATTTGGTATCCCGCGGGGAAAAGTCGATGGGGCAATTTTTACACAGAGAGCGTTTTTGGTGCGATATGAACGCAGACCGCCTCGCCTCCATGCTCGACCACACGGTGCTCGGTCCTGAGACGACCTTTGACGACGTCCTCGCCGTCCTCGATGACGCGACCGAGTACGGCATGAACGCCTGCATCCCGCCGTGCTACGTCAAAGAAGCGAACGAGTATGCTCCCGACGTGACGCTCGCAACCGTCGTTGGGTTCCCACATGGGCAAAACACGACCACCGCAAAGCGCGACGAAGCAGAAGACGTGTGGAAAGACGGTGCAGACGAGATTGACATGGTCATCAACATCGGCCGCCTCAAAGCCGGTGAGTACGACGCCGTGCGTGAGGACATCGCAGAAGTCGTCGCCGCCGTTCCCCTCCCGGTGAAGGTCATCATCGAAACGGCGCTACTCACCGAGGACGAGAAGCACAAAGCCTCCGAGTTGGCCAAGGACGCGGACGCCGCCTACGTCAAGACCTCGACCGGTTTCGCGGACGGCGGCGCGACCGTTTCTGACGTGGAACTGATGGCAGAATACCTCCCCGTCAAGGCGAGCGGCGGTGTCGGCAACTGGGAAGAGGCAAAGGCGATGTTTGAGGCAGGCGCAGAGCGCATTGGCGCGTCCTCGGGTGTCGCCATCATGGAGAGTTTCTTCGACGCACAGAAATAAACCGAGATGGGTGAAGTGCGGTCAATCAAGATGAGTGACTGTTCGAGCGGTGTGTAAACTGCTCTATTGAAAATGCAGTATAGCAGCGTGATTATTCGGGCTGGGTTGCTCGGACGCTCACTACTCAGCGACGGTGGTGAGGGCATACATCTCCCCAATCTCATCGAGGACAAATACGGTATTACGAGCAACCACCGGTCGAGAAATACTCCTACCATCAAGTGAGAACTCACCGAGGAGACACCCGCTCGCGGCGTCAAGTGCCCAAACCCCGCGACTTCCATCAGTTTGACCGTTGTTCACCCCAGCGTAGAGGACGCTATCGGCGACTTCCGCTGGCGTCGTCACGGTTCCAGTCTCGAACTCCCGGCTCCAGACGTACTCACCTGTCTCGGCAGCAAGTGCGGCAAAACGATACCCGTTCGCGGCGCTCCTCCCCGAGCAGTACACCCGGCCGTCAGCAATTCCATCGACGCTTTCCAATCCAGACTGCTCCCATAGAGTTGTCCCGTCAGCAGTCGAGAGGGCGAGCGCTGTCTCCGACGTTCCCTCGACGCCGAGGTAGAGCGTTCCATCTTGGACACCACCGAATCTGACATTCAGGTTGACATCGTCCACTGGAAGTGTCCGCCGCCACCGTTCGTTCCCGCTCATCGTGACCGAGAGAAGGACACCATCTTCCCACGCTACGTAGACTGCGTCACCGTCAGCGGAGACGGTCCATCCGAATTCTCCTTCCCCCGGAACGTCGTCGTATTGCCACAATGACTCACCGGATGTTGCATCGAGTGCGTCCAATCTGACGAACGTCTCCTCGAAATTCTCTGAGGCAGTCGGGTACTTCGAAGTGACGACATACACCTGCCCGTCTGCGACGGCAACATCACTCACACTCGCATTCTCTTCGGCCTCGAAGCGCCAGTCAGTTGACCCAGTAGCTGCGTTAATCGCTCGAACCGTCTCGATACCGGCGAGGAGTACACGCCTGTCGGTGGCTGCAACCACGTCGGTATTCGCATCCTCGATTTGAAGGTGCTGCTTGGGGGTTCCATCGAAGTTGTATGCGACGATGCCCTGAGACACGCTCGCGTACAGAACATCATTGACGATGCGCAGGTCATCAGCATCGTTTCCAATATTTTTCTGCCACCGCACAGTCGGTTCCCAAGTTCGGTCACATTTGCTGGACGGTGGGTTGGTTCTGGCCTCTTTAGTCGTCGTCTCGGTCGTTGTGCTAGTCTCCGTGAGTGTTGTTTGTGGCTGGGTGTCCAAACAGCCGGAGACGCTGGTGAACACTCCAACTCCAATCAAACCAAGGAGGGCACGGCGCGAGCAATGGGGCACAGGTAGAATATTTGAAGTGAGAATCAAAGCGTTTGTGTTGGAGTGTTGAATGGTTCGCGCTCATCTGCTGTTTTTCCATATCGATGAGCGTCTGCTCGCTACTGAATTTCTGGTGATTGCCCTATTATCGAAGGCATACGAGTAGCCAGTCAATCCGTCGCGTTTTTGCCTCCCCGGCCGTTAACGACGCCAAGCGAATGGCCCGCTATCACATCGAGACGTACGGGTGTACCTCGAATCAAGGCGAGAGTCGCTACATCGAGCAGGCGCTCCGCGACGGGGGACACTACCGCGCAGAGGGCCCCGAAGACGCCGACGTCGCCATCCTCAACACCTGTACCGTCATCGAAAAGACCGAACGCAACATGATTCGGCGGGCGGAAGAACTCCAGTCTACGACAGCCGACCTCATCGTCACCGGTTGTATGGCACTCGCACAGGGCGAAGAGTTCGAAGACGCCGGTATCGACGCACAGATTCTTCACTGGGACGAAGTGCCGACGGCGGTGCTCAACGGCGAGTGCCCGACCCCGACGCCCGACTCGAAGCCGATTCTCGATGGCGTCATCGGGATTCTCCCCATCGCCCGCGGCTGTATGAGCAACTGCTCGTACTGCATCACGAAGTTCGCCACGGGCAAAATCGACTCTCCACCCGTCGAAGAGAACGTCCGAAAGGCCCGCGCGCTGGTCCACGCCGGTGCGAAAGAGATTCGCATTACCGGTCAGGACACCGGCGTCTACGGCTGGGACAAGGGCGAACGCCAACTCCACACCCTGCTTGATGAAATCTGCCAGATAGAGGGCGACTTCCGCGTGCGCGTCGGGATGGCGAACCCGAAGGGTGTTCACGGCATTCAGGACGAACTCGCCGAAGTGTTCGCCAAACACGACAAGCTCTACAACTTCTTGCACGCGCCCGTCCAGAGCGGGTCGAACGACGTGCTGGGGGACATGCGCCGCCAACACCAAGTCGAAGAGTACGTCGAAGTCGTCGAAACGTTCGACGACCACCTCGACTACTGGACGCTGTCGACAGATTTCATCGTCGGCTTCCCGACCGAGACGGACGCAGACCACCAGATGAGCATGGCGCTCCTGCGCGAAACCCGTCCGGAGAAGGTGAACATCACGCGCTTCTCGAAGCGCCCCGGGACGGACGCCGCGAAGCTGAAAGGCCTCGGCGGGACGCTCAAGAAAGAGCGCTCGAAGGAGATGTCCACGGCGAAGCACGAAATCGTGGGCGAGGCCTACGAGGAGATGGTTGGGACAGTTCAGCGAGATTGCCTCGTCGTAGAGCAGGGCACGGGCGACTCCGTGAAGTGCCGAGACGGAGCGTATCGCCAAATCATCGTCCAGAACGCGTCAGAACACGGCATCGAACCCGGCGACTTCGTGGACGTTGAAGTTACGGGTCAGCAGACGGTGTACGCCTTCGGCAAACCGCTGTAAGGTTTGCTTAACAGACCGTTTCAATCGTCAAACCGGCGGAGCAGTCGGTTGGTTTCCTCGTCTTCTTTCCATTCCCCCAACTCTTTCGGGTCGATGTGGACGAACACGTCGTCAACCTGAGATATATCCCGAATTGCATTGACGACGGCCGTTTCGATGTCGTGAGCTTCCATCAGCGTGAGGTCGCCTTCGACCTCGATGTGCAGGCTTACGTCGATTTCCGGGCCGACGTAGTGGGCGATGACTTCGTGTGCACCAGACACTTGGGGGTGAGCGAGCGCGCGTCGGAGGATTTCGATTCGGAGTTCTTCTGGCGGGGCCGCGCCGACGAGGTAGGCGACGTTGTCGCGGACGATTTCGATGCCCGTGTAGAGAATGCCAATCGAAACGAGGCCCGCGGCGAGTGGGTCTAAGATGGGGAAGCCGATGGATGCGCCGACCACGCCGACGAGCGCGGCGCTCGCAGTCAGGATGTCGTTCCGGTTATCGAGCGCAGCGGCGGTGACCGCAGGCGAGTGATACCGACTGCCCACGTCGAGGCAGTAGCGATAGAGGCCGAATTTGATGACCGCGGCCCCCGAGAGCACGACGATGGCGAAGGGGCCTGCAGGAGGTGAGACGGTTCCGTTTACCACAGACGAGGCGGCTTGGACGAGGATGAGCACGCCCGCGACGAAGATGCCGATGGCGATGACGAGCGAGACGAACGGCTCGATTCGCTCGTGGCCGTGGGGGTGTTCGAAGTCCGGCGGTTGGGTGGTGAGATAGAGGCCACCGAGAACGACCGCCGAGTACACCGCGTCCGCGAGACTGTTTACGGCTTCTGAGCCAACGGCCAGCGAGCCGGTGGTGTACCATACCGCCGCCTTCGTCGCCATAAGCACGAAGTTCACCCCCAATATAACGAGGCCAACCCGACGGATTGCGGCGGCGCGCGACATGGAGTCGTGGTTGGCGACCCGAGCGTATAGTGGCTTCGCCGTGCGGTTGTCGGATTATTCGATGACAACGGGGCCGTGTTCGTGGTCGACGTGCGTGCCGTCCTGTGCGGCGAACGCATCGTGGAGGTGGTCGTACGTCTCATCCAACGCTTCGACGATGACTTTCGTGTCGCTCGTAATCGGCATGAAGTTCGTATCACCGTTCCATCGCGGGACGATGTGGGTGTGGAGGTGGTCACCAATGGAGCCACCCGCCGCCGGGCCGAGGTTGAGCCCGGCGTTGAACCCTTGGACGCCACCCATCGCCGCTTCGAGGGCGTCGAAGGTGCGCTGTTTGAGCGTGGCGTGGTCGAGGAGTTCTGCGTCGGTGAGGTCGCCGTACTCGCCGGTGTGTTTCCGGGGAATCACCATCACGTGGCCTGGATTGTACGGGTAGTTGTTGCAGAGGACAAACGTGTGTTCGCTCGCAGCGACGACGAGATTCTCGCGTGCGTTCTCACGGGTTGGGAGGTCACAGAAGACGCAGCCGTCTACAGCGTCGTTCTTGTCTTCGCGTTTGATCCACTCGATGCGCCAGGGGGCGAACAGCTGGTCCATGCCGTCCGTGGTCGCGCAACCGGGTTAAATCCCCGGCAGAGTGGGCTCAGTCGTTTGATTGCGACTCTATAGCACACCCGGCTGAAACACCTATATAAATATTACGACCATATGGTGTTTAACCACCCCCAAAACACGTTTAGCGCAGGTTGTAAACGCTCTAAAGACCTATGGAACAGTCGTTTGCCCAATTCGACCCCCATATGGCGAAAACCGTCTGAAACAAGGTGCAACAGATTGGGGTTTTTATGCTCTCCCCGGTGCCAGTAGCTGATACGATGTCAACCCAGAACCGAACCCCAGGCGACATGACCGAAGATTGCAACGCGTGCGGTCGTGACACGCCCCACAAAGTCGCCCTGAAGCTCCTCACGGAGAGCGACAAACCGGAAAACGCAAAATTCTCGCGCGAGCCCTACCGCGTGAGCACGTGCATGAACTGTGGTCACGAGACCACGCTTCGAATGAACAACGCGTAAAAAATCGATTCCTCGCTGACGAACGGTCCTCCAACCGTTCTACACCCCTCCGAGATTACGCCGTCGTAATCTCACACCCATCTTCTGTGACGATGATGGTGTGCTCTTTTTGACTCACGAGGTGCCCGTCTGCTTCCTTGAGCACCGGGTAGCCGTGGACGATGCCGTTGCGCTTCAGGCGACGGAGCGCCATCTCCGCGCGGTCGGTGTCGAGCCACCGGATAGCAAACGGCAGGGTACGGAACTCTTCTGTGATCTGGTCGAGTGCTTCGCGTGCCTGTCGGTTGCGAATCGGGCGCTCGTGTTCGAGGGCGAAGATCTCCTCTTTGCTCCCTTCGCGAACCTTCCCGCTCCCGTCGGTGGCGAACGGTTCGATGGCGACCACGTCACCAACTTCGAGTTCGACGCCCGTCGAAACGGCGCGATTTGGAATGGTTGGCTGGGTGTGTTGTTGCCAGTGTTCGAGGCCGTGGCCCGTGAGGTTCACGACGGGGTTGAACCCGTAGCTCGTGATGACATCTTCAATCTCTGCGCCGAGTTCGCCCGTGCTGACGCCCGGTTCGACGAGTTCGAGCGCGGCTTCGAGTGCTTGCTCTGGGGCCTCTTTGAGTTCGGTGTGCCCGGAAAGGTCAACAGTAATCGCCGTATCTGCGAGCCAGCCATCGACGTGGACGCCGATGTCTAAGTTAATCATCTCTTCGCCGAAGACGGATTCGTCACCGATTTTTGGCGTGGCGTGGGCGGCTTCTTCGTCGATGCTGATGTTCACCGGGAAGGCGGGTTCGCCGCCGAGTTCGCGGATGCGGTTTTCTGCGAACTCTGCGACCTCCAAGTGTGTGACACCAACGTCGACTTTGTCGGCTGCTTCGTCGCGTACCTGCGCGAGGATGCGGCCTGCCTCGCGGTTCTTCTCGTACGATTCCGAAGAAAGGTCGATATCGCTCATACCGGCTTTTCGCCGGAGCGGTCCAAAGGGTTTGCGACTACCTGTTCTCGACCCACGGACACTCGTGGCACGTCATGAGCCCCTGCACGTTGAGCAGCGCGCCTCCACAGTCCGGGCACGCTGTGCGCTGTTCCCCTCGTTTCACTGTTAGCTGTGCCATGAGAGGAGGTATGAGATTCGTCGATAATAAAACTGCCCCACGACAATTGTCGAATATCTCGCGCAGTCGACTGTCTGTGAAAAAGAGTGGAGACGCAGTGGTGCTACGCCACGGGTTTCGAGGAGGCAGCCGACTACTCGCCCGCCACGCTCACCTGCATCGCGTCTGTGTTGTACGCGCTTCCGACGGAACCGTCTGCGCTGAGAACGATGACACCGGCTTCAGAGCTAGTGCGGTCTTCGAGTTCTTCGATGGCCTGATCTGCGGCATTCTGCGCCGTCTCACCGGCTTCGAGCAAATCGACGGCGCGCCGAGAGAGGGTGACCTTCGCAATGTCTTCGCCCGCGCCCGTCGCGCTCGCACCGCCCGCGGGCGTGGCGTAGAAGCCGCTGCCAATCTGGGGGACGTCGCCGACCCGTCCAGCGAGTGCAAGCCAGCGGCCACCAGTCGAGGTTGCCGCGGCCACACGACCGTCCGCAACGGCGACCGCGCCCACGGTGTCGTGTCCACCGAATTTCTCATGTATCCAGTCGAGTTGTCCCCGAACGTCCGTGTTCTCAGGGACGTGTTCGAGCTCGGCCCACTGCTCGCGAGTCTCGTCTGTCAGGAGGTCTCCGCGCGTCTCGATACCGAAGGCGTCCGCGAGGTCGACGGCGTGGACGCCCGAGACGAGGACATGTGGGGTCTCTTCCATCACGACACGGGCCACGTCGATGGCGTGACAGACGCCGGGCATGGCCGCTGCGGCCCCCGCTTCATACTCATCGGTCATGATACCCGCGTCCGTCCGGACGATGCCGTCCGACTGGATGGCTCCGCCGACACCAGCATTGAATCGAGGCGACGATTCGAGGACGTGGACGGCGGCGACGACGGCGGAAACGGGGTCTGTTTCTGCCGCGCCTGTGGTCGCTGCTTCGTCGAGAATTTGTTGGCGACGGTCGGGTTCGTCGGGCTGACCGCCAGCACCACCATGGACAACAATTCGCATACCCAAAACACGCACCCGGCGACATAATCCCCTCGGCTCTCGTGGCGAGACGAGAACAGCAGGGCTTTTACTGTGCTAACCTGAGGCTAATGTGTTATGAGCTACGAGAAGGTCGACGTTCCCGAAGACGGGGAGAAAATCACCGTCTCGGACGGCAAACTGGAGGTACCTGACAACCCAATTATCCCAATCATCCACGGCGACGGAATTGGGTCAGACGTCGGGCCAGCCGCTCAGAAAGTGCTGCAGGCAGCCGCACAGGCAACCGGGCGTGAAATCAACTGGATGCGTGTCTACGCAGGCGAGAGTGCACGCGAAAAGTACGACGAGAATCTCCCAGCAGACACCGTCGAAGCAATCAAAGAGTTCCGCGTCGCCATCAAGGGGCCGCTCACCACCCCTGTCGGCGCAGGCTTCCGCTCGCTGAACGTCGCGCTCCGCAAGAAGCTCGACCTCTACGCAAACGTTCGCCCAACCTACTACATCCAGGGCGTCCCATCGCCGGTCAAGCACCCAGAGAAGATGGACATGGTCACCTTCCGTGAGAACACGGAAGACGTCTATGCGGGCATTGAATGGGAAGCGGGCACCGACGAAGTCGAGCAGGTCAAAGCGTTCGTCGAAGACGAGATGGGCAAGACGGGCATCATCCACGACGGTCCTGTCGGCATTGGCATCAAGCCAATCACCGAGTTCGGGACGAAGCGCCTCGTCCGCGAAGCAATCGAGTACGCCATCGAGGACGACCGCGACTCCGTTACCCTCGTCCACAAAGGCAACATCATGAAGTTCACCGAGGGTGCCTTCCGTGACTGGGGCTACGAACTCGCAGCCGAAGAGTTCGGCGACGTCACCATCACCGAGGACGAACTCTGGGAAGAGTACGACGGCGAGGCGCCAGCGGACAAAATCGTCATCAAAGACCGCATCGCAGACAACATGCTCCAGCAGATTCTGACCCGCACCGACGAGTACGACGTCGTTGCGACGATGAACCTGAACGGCGACTACATGTCCGACTCCGCCGGCGCACAGATTGGCGGCCTCGGCATCGCCCCCGGTGCGAACTTCGGAGATAAACTCTGTCTCGCAGAACCCGTCCACGGCTCCGCGCCAAAATACGCCGGCATGGACAAGGTCAACCCAACCGCACTCATCCTCTCGGGCCGCCTGATGCTCGAATACATGGGCTGGAAGGACGCCGCAATGCTCGTCCGCGACGCCGTCGAGGAAGCCGTCTCCACCGGCCGCGTCACCTACGACCTGCACCGTCAGATCGAGGGTGGCCAGAAACTCGCCACGAGCGAGTTCGCTGACGTCATCGTCGAAGAAATCGAAAAACTGGCGTAAGCCAGTTTTTCGTCCCCTCGAACCGCGTTCGAGGAAAATCGAGAAGCTCGCGTAAGCTCGCAGCACCTACGTTTTCTTTTTTCTCACTGGTGAGCCGACGGTGTACCTTTCAAAGCCTGGTTTCTGGGCAATTCGAAGACGGCTGCCGACGGCACTGGGCAGCTTGTGAAAATGCGCATCGCTCGGCGACTGACTCAGTCTTCCATCCACGGCACGTCGAGGCGCGGCGGGCTGAAGATGTCGAGGCCATCGACGGGCACGTCGCCGCGATTTTCTGCGGCGTGGGGTTCGCCGCCGGGGACGACGTAGGATTCACCCGCCGAAACAGAGATTTCTTCGCCATCGACGAGGAAGATGAGCGTCCCCTTCGTCACGTAGCCCGTCTGCTCGTGGGGATGGCTGTGTTCCGGGACTTTCGCGCCAGGTTCGATGTGGAAGTGCTGGACACTCATTTTCTCGCCGGCGGCGAGTTGGGCGAGGTGCACACCGTCGATGGCTTCGACTACGTCGCTGTCTGAAAGGGAGACTGCGTCCATGTGCGTGAGACGATAGCAACCCACAAAAGCATGGCCCTGGGCGGTGGATTCAACTCCCCGCACCGAGTGTGTGTTCGTATGTATGCGGTCGTCGGCTGTAGCAACTGTGGCGCGCTGAAAGTCGTCGAGGGACGCCCGAAGACGACGAACTGTACGAGCTGTGGCAAGCGCCTTCGCTACAAGAAACTGAAGAAATTTATTACGACCGACGACGCGAACGAAGCGCGCCAACACCGCGCGCAGATGCTCGCAAACCGGCAGGGCGAATCCGAGGCGTTCGCCAACGTCGATTCCTTCGGTGAGATGGAATCATATACGGGCGAGTCAATGATTTCAGACGAGGAGTACCTCGAAGGCTCGGGACTTGACGCCGCAGAAATCACGGCGGCGGGCAAGCAGGCGACCGCAAACCACGAGACCATGAGCAAGAAAGACACCGTACTCGCGGCGCTTGCGGAACTCGATTCACCCACGGAAACTGACGTGGTCAAGTTTGCCGAACAGCGTGGGGTCTCACGGGGCTATGTCGAGACGGCGCTTACCAGACTCGTACAGGCCGGAGAAGTGAGTGAAAGTCGGGGCGTCTATCGGTTGTTATAGCTGGCCAACCGCCTGCCAGATGGTGACGGCCGTTGCGATGATGCCAAGCAGGAGCTTCAGCAGGCGCAACAGGCGATAGGCGCGCGATGCCGCTGGCTGGTCGGAACAGGAATCGGTCATTTTCGTACCTCTGTGGAAACGCCCGCTGGTGCTCGCCAGCGGGCGCTATTATTCCAATTTCGAGCACGGTACAATAAACGGGAGCCGTAAGCAGGGTGAAAGTGAAACTGGTTATCGGCCTAACTCGGCATGTGCCGAAGACAGGTGTCTCGACGCCAGTGCCGACAGAAGCGAGAGTTCGCCAGCGAGTGCGCCGGTGGCTATCACTTCCGCCAAGGCGTCTGCGTTCGCACCCGCCGGGTCGCCGCCGCCGCGAAGCCCGAGCACGGAGAGCCCTTCTGCCTGCGTCGGGAGCTTCGTCCCGCCGCCAACGGTACCGACTTCGAGGCTGGCGAGGCTGATGCTCGCGTACAGTTCGTCCTCGCGGGCTTCCGCGGTGACAATCGCATTCGACCCTTCGACAACCTGTGCGGCGTCCTGGCCAGTAGCGAGGAACATCGCGGCCACGGTGTTCGCGGCGTGGGCGTTGAAGCCGAGACTACCAGCTTTCGCGCTTCCCACCAGATTCTTCCGGGTGTTGACCTCCGCTATCGCTTCTGGCGTGGTCTTGAATCGTTCTTCGACGAGTTCACGCGGAATGCGAACGTCGGCGACAACGGTGCGACCGCGGCCCTCGATGGCGTTGATGGCAGCGGGTTTCTTGTCCGTACAGAGGTTCCCCGAGAGCGCGACGAGGGAGGCTGGCGTTTCTTCTTCCACGATGGCGCTCGCGGCTTCGGTGGCGATGGTCGCCATGTTCATCCCCATCGCGTCTTTCGTGTCGTAGCCAAAGCGCAGGAAGACGTTGTCGCCGACGACGTAGGGCGTCACGTCAAGGAGTTCGCCGTGGCTCGTCGTCTCCTCTGCGGCTTCCTTCAACTTGTCCGTGTTCGCGCGGACCCATTCGACGACTTCGACGGATTCGGCCACGTCCTGCACCCGAAACACGGGGGCGCGGGTCATCTTCGACTTGATGACGCGGGCGGTCGAACCGCCTGCGGCGCGGATGGCGGAGAGTCCGCGGTTCACGCTCGCGAGCAGTGCGCCTTCGGTCGTCGCAAGTGGAAGGTAGAACGTTCCTTCTGCTTCGCCTCCGTGGATTGGCACGGGGCCCGCAACCCCGAGAGGAACCTGAATCGCGCCGACCATGTTCTCGATGGCCGAGGCCGCGTCTGCGGCGTCGAAGGCGTACTCGCCTGCCACAGAGAGGTCTGCGCCGGTTTCTTCTTCGACGTACAGGCGGCGGGCGGCGGCAGCCGTGTCCGCGTCTGCGTGCTGTTCGAGTTCGTGAAGCCGAATATCTCCGTCGCGGACGCGGGCGACGAGGTCGGCAGGCTCGGTCATGTTCCTGCCATGACGGGCCGGGCGCGTAACGATTGCGCTTCGCCCGTAGGCTTTTGTCGGCCGAACCTGTCATCGAAGCTATGCCATCCGGCGTGACCGTTCGTGCGGCAGCGTCCGAAGACGTGAGCGCAATCAAGCGTGTCGCGCGGGCAGCCTACGAAGCCGCCTACATGGAGATTATCGGACAACGAGAGATTGACGCGGCGATGACGGCATGGTACAACGACGAGAGGCTCCACGACGCGATTGTGAATCAGGAGACCGCGTACTTCGTCGCTGAAGCCGACGAGGTGGTTGGCTACGCCTCCGGCGGTGGAACAGACGAACTCGGTGAAGGAGAACTCTACAACATCTACGTCCATCCGGAATGGTGGGGCGAGGGCGTCGGCACCCAGTTGCTCTCTGCCATTGAAAATGAACTCACTGCCCGCGGTGTGTCGAGGTTGCAACTCCAAGTGTTCACAGAAAACGACGGGGCACGACGCTTCTACGAAGCGCGCGGATTCACGCGCGTCGGCGAAAAGGAGACCGACCTCTTTACCGGGACGACGACGGGAATTGTCGTGTACGCAAAGGCCCTCTCCTAGCCCGACTTTTTATCGCCACGGCCACAGAACAGGGGGTATGACCGAGGCCGCCGACCGCATCCTGCTAAACGCGGAGGTTCACACGCTCACCGACCCGGACGAAGTTGCAGACGGCGTCGCCATCCGCGACGGGCGCATCGTCCGCATCGACCGCGCCTACGAACTCGACTTTCTGGCTGGCACAGAGACAGAGATTATCGACCTTGACGGCAGCATTGTTCTCCCCGGGTTTATCGACGCGCACACGCATCTGAACATGGTTGGTCGTCGCCTCGTCCACGCCGACTTAGCCGATGCGAATGGCCCCGTTGACTGCCTCTCTCTGCTCACGGAATCCGCGCGCGAGTCGGGCTGGATTCTTGGCTACGGCTACGACGAAAGCGAGTGGGACGACGCCCGTTACCTTACCCGCGAGGACTTAGACGAAGTGAGTACCGACCGACCCGTGGCCGCCTTCCGCGAAGACCTCCACGTCGCCTCGCTCAACTCCGTCGCGCTCGACCAGTTCCTCGATGCCATGCCAGACGAGGACGTTCTCGCAGCGGGCGGCGAGCCAACTGGCGTCGTGGTCGAATCGGCGCTCGACGTGATTTTCGAGGCCACGGAACCCGACGCTGCAGAGATGCGCGACTTGCTGACGGCGGCCCAGCGCCACGCAAATGCCCGCGGCGTCACGGGCGTCCACGACATGGTTCGCAATTCGACCGCGCCCGAGGTGTTCCGCGACCTTGATTTGGAAAATGAACTCACCCTACGCGTCCGCCTCAACTACTGGTCTGACCATCTCGATGCGGCCGTAGAAACCGGCCTCCGGACGAATCACGGCTCTGCGATGGTTGAGACGGGAGCCATCAAGTCCTACACCGACGGCAGTTTCGGCGGGCGCACCGCGAAGCTGTCAACCCCCTATGCCGACGCCGACACGACTGGTCAGTGGGTCGTCACCCCGGAAGAACTCGACACCGTCGTCGGCATCGCAGACCGTGCTGGCTTCCAAGCCTGCGCCCACGCGATTGGCGACGAGGCGATTACTGCGGTTCTCGACGCCTACGAAGAACAGACAGCAGACCCAGAAGCCGCCCGCCACCGCGTCGAGCACGCGGAGCTGCTCACCGACGAGCACATCGAGCGGTTCGCGGAGTTGGGCGTCGTCGCCTCCGTCCAGCCGAACTTCCTGCGTTGGGCCGACGAGAGCGGCCTCTACGACGCCCGACTCGGCGAGCAACGCCGCCGCCAATCAAACCGCTACGCCGACTTGCTGGACGCGGGCGTCCCCCTCGCCTTCGGCTCAGATTGTATGCCCCTCGACCCACTCTTTGGCATCCACCACGCCGTGAACGCACCCGACCCCACCCAGCGCATCTCGGTGACTGATGCACTGCGCGCCTACACGGCGGGCGCGGCCTACGCCGGGTTTGCCGAAGACCGACGCGGAACCATCGAGAAGGGGAAGCAAGCAGACCTCGTCGTGCTCGACCGGTCGCCGTGGGAGCACGCAGACGCAATCGAGGACATCGACGTGACGATGACGCTTGTTGGCGGAGAAGTCGTCTACGACGGGCGGTAGAAAATTAGTTCAACAGCGATTCGCCGGTCATCTTCTCGGGCTTTTCGATACCGATGAGTGAGAGGAGCGTCGGCGCGATGTTCGCAAGCGTGCCGTCTGCGATGACGGTACGGCCGCCGTCGGTGTTTTCTGGCGTGAGATAGATGAGCGGCACCGGGTTCAGCGTGTGTGCCGTGTCCGGGTTTTCGGGGGTGCCCATGTCATCTGCGTTGCCGTGGTCTGCGGTGATGAGGACGTGCCCGCCCGCCTGCTGGACAGCAGCGACGAGGCGACCGAGTTGTGCATCAACGGCTTCGACCGCCTTCACGGCGGCGTCGTAGTCGCCAGTGTGCCCGACCATGTCGGGATTCGCGTAGTTGCAGACGAGCACGTCTGGGTCGTCGGTTTTGATGACCGAGAGCGCCGTATCCGTGACTTCTTTCGCGCTCATTTCGGGTTGCAGGTCGTAGGTCGGAACGTCCGGACTCTGGATGATTTTCCGAATCTCGCCGTCGAATTCGACTTCGCGCCCGCCGTTCAGGAAGTAGGTGACGTGGGCGTACTTCTCCGATTCCGCGAGGCGAAGTTGGGTGAGCCCTGCCGCAGACACGACCGCTCCGAGGGTGTCTTTGGGCTGGTTGGGCGGGAACGCCACGGGGACAGGGAACGTCTTGTCGTACTGCGTCATCGTGACGAGATACGTCTCCGGCGGGTGGGTCTCGAAATCCCATTCGGGGCGGATGTCCGCGAGCATGCGGGTGAGCTGGCGGCCGCGGTCTGAGCGGAAGTTGAAGAAGATGACCGCGTCGCCGTCTTCGAGGGCCGGGCCGCCCTCAATGAGCGTTGGCTCCACGAACTCGTCTGTATCACCGCGCTCGTAAGACGCTTCGACCGCCTCAACGGCGGAGGCGGCGGTGTACGGCGCGTCTCGGTTCACGATGGCGTCGTAGGCGCGGCGAGTGCGCTCCCAGTTCTGGTCGCGGTCCATCGCGTAGTAGCGCCCGGTGACGGTTGCCACGTTCCCAGTTCCCGCGTTTGTGGCGTGCGCTTCGAGGTCGGTGAGGAACTGTTGGCCCCCTCTCGGCGCGGTGTCACGGCCGTCGGTGAAGGCGTGGGTCACGGCGTCGATATCCCGATCTGCGGCGATGTCGATGAGCGCGTGGAGGTGACTCTGGGCAGAGTGGACGCCCCCGTCGGAGACGAGTCCCATGAAGTGGACGCGGCCGCCCGACGCCTCGGCGTGGTCGAACGCGTCCTGAATCGCGTCGTTCGTGGCGAACGAACCGTCGGCGATGGCGTCTTCGATGCGGGTGAACTCCTGCATGACGACGCGGCCTGCGCCGATGTTGAGGTGGCCGACTTCGCTGTTCCCCATCTGCCCTTCGGGGAGGCCAACGCGACGGCCGGAGACGGTCAGTTCGCCGTACGCGCCCGCTTCCGTGAGGCGGTCGAAATTCGGCGTGTCCGCGCCTTTCACCGCATCCAGCCGGTCGTGGCTCCCGAGTCCCCACCCGTCTAAAATGATGAGCGCCGCTTTCATGTGCGTGGAATTTTCGGCCACGGTAAATAGCGTGCTGGTCGGCGAAGGACTAACCTGTCGGCTGTCGTAGCCGTTCGTATGCTGGAGGTCCGTGGGTGTTAGTCGAAATACTGCTCTTTCTTGGTGGCCTCGCGCTGCTCGTTTACGGCGCGTCGCGCGCCGTCGGTGAGGCAAGTAACCTCGCACTGTACTACGGCGTCACGCCGTTTTTCATCGGCGTGACGGTCATTTCAATTGGGACGTCAGTACCAGAAATGGTCACCTCCGTCCTCGGGGCACGACTCGGCGCGGGCGACATCGTCGTCGGGAACATCGTCGGCTCAGAAACCTCCCAAATCACCCTCGCCATCGGCATCGTTGCGTTGGTCGCCCCCGTCGTCGCCACCCGCCGCGAGGTGCTCGTGTACGGCGGCGGCATGGTGCTTTCTATGGTCATCATGATGCTCGCGCTTGACGACGGGGCGCTCACCTTCTCAGAAGGCGTGTTGATGATGCTCGCCTACGTCGAGTTCATCTACATCCTCTATACGAACGCGGGCGGCGAGGAGATAGCAGAAGAAACCGTCGAACGACAGACACCCCGCGAAACTGTCCCGTGGATTGTGGTTGGGCTTATTTTCGTCGTCGTGGGCGGGCAGCTGATGGTCACGAACGCGATTTCGCTCGCCCGCCTCTTTGGTATCTCTGAGTACTTGATTGGCCTGCTCACCGGCCTCGGGACGACCGCGCCGGAAATCGCGGTTGCGGGCATCGCCGCCTACCGTGGCAACGGCGGGATTTCGGTGGGTGCGTTGCTCGGGAGCAACATCACCGACCCCGTGTTCTCCCTCGGCGTTGGCGCGCTCGTTGCAGACGTGGTCGTCGATACGGCGGCGATTTCAACCTCGCTCACCTACATGCTCGGTGTCTCGATTCTCGTCCTCGCGCTCATGTACTGGCGGCGCGGCCTCGGGCGGTGGGAGGCACTCGTCTGTATTCTGCTCTACCCGGTGAGCCTCCTGTTTCACTGAGCGATTACCCCGGTGTTTTTCTCGCGGGCCGCAGATGAACGGGATATGACACTCGACCCGGTCCACTTCGACGGCATCGCGGATCTGGCCCGCCGGATCGAGCAGGACGTGGATGCGAGCGACCACCGCGCGTTCGCAGAGACCGTCTGGAACGAGTTTTTAGACCCGCTCTGGGACGGCAATACGAAAGTCCTCGAACCGCTCGACAAGGTGGCCAGAAAGCGCATTGACATCGCCGATGTCGCTCTCTGTGATGACCGCTTTGAAACGTGCCACGGCATCGACTCTGGCACCATCAACCCGACGACGTTCAAAAACGGGCTGGTCATCGACGTGGCCCAAGCGGCGATGAGTGCGGTTCCCTCTGATTTAGCGCTCCACCGCTCACGGACGATGGTTGCCACCGTTCACACGAACGACACGGCGGGCACGTTCGACGAGGACTGGTCGATGTTCGACGACGGCTACAGTCGCGCTCGGCTGTTCAAAGTCCCGCGCGTGAGTCGCTACGAGGGGGCCGTCGTCCACGCGCTCGCGCTCTATCTCGCAGAGAGCAAACACGCCCTGTTGCAGGCCGACGTGGTCGAAAACCTGCTCGTCCTCGATGGGCCAATCTACCCGAAAGGCCTGTTGAACTGGGAGAATCGGCATCCCGAACTCCGCGAGTTGCTCGTAGAGGACAAGCGACCGCGTGACGTGGTCGAAAACTACGTCCGGTTGGTCGAGCGCTTTGCAAACAGAGAGATTCCGCTCATCGGCTTCGTGAAAAACACCTCGACGAAGGCCATCACGAACGCTGTCCGCGGAAAAGCAGAGGCCCCGTGGGTCAACGACGCCGCCTTCTTCGCAAAAGTGCTCGAACGCCGGGCAGACGACGAGCGCCTGACCGATTGCCTGACATTCACCAATTGGTTCATCTCGCGAGGCGGCGCAGACGAGACGTTTTCGGTGAAAGGCGACGCGCTCGACATCGACCGCGAACTGCCAGCCGAACAGTACGAAGTGACGTTCTTCATCGTCTACGACCCACGCCAAGACCTCGTGTACAAGGTGGAAGCGCCGTACGCGTTCACGAAAGACGAGGAACTGCGAGAGCAGCTCACCATGCAACTGCTCTGTGACGTGGCGCGCAATCGTGGGCCACCAAAGGTCATCGGAAAGGCGGACGAACTCGCGCGCATCAGCCAGCAAGAGAAAGAATCACTCAAACAAAAACTCGAACAGACGTTCCATGCAGACCGTGAGCGCACCTACGACGACGTGCGCTGGGGACTCGATTATTAAGTTTCCGGGTGAACTTTCGACAGTTCGAAATCGACGTCACTCGACGGAAGGCCAAGCCGCGCAAACTGCGTGCGGATGTGGTCGTAGGCATCGCGGATGGCTTGCTCGCGCGTCTCGAAGCCGTGTGGTGAGGGCGCTTCGAAGGCAACGCGGCGTTCTTCGTCGTTGATGGTCTGGACCTGTCCGCCGCTTTCAACCTCGTAGAACGAATCACACACCCAGACGTAGGGCGCGCCGTCGTCCGGCGCACCGCGGTAGGTTGGCGGGCGCTCGCCGCGCTCGTACAGCGTCCCGGTCAGCGTCGTCCCACCGGCGTGGCCACGAATAAGCAGCATAGGATATGTTTGGTTCGCTGAACATATACGATTGGCTGTACCTCTAGGAAGTAATGAATTGGATTGTTGAGCAGTTAGCACGGCACACGGCGAGCGCGTCGTGGGAAACGGATTTGTGGGAATGGTGTGATTGGGGCATATGACCGACCTCGGTGACTTCAACGATTTCGACCCCGACGACGGGGACGTTGAAGCGACAACCGCGACGGAGAGCGATTTTGAGCCCGTGACCGTAGAGGGCGTGGGACCAGACCGCGGCATTGGCACGCTCGCTGTCTCCGCTGGCCTCTCGATTGGCGAAGACCGCGACGAGACGTGTCTCAGAGCCTACGTGACCGCGAAAAACCGCTCTGACGTGCGTATTGGAAAATATCTCCTCATCTCCTATCCCGACGGCGAGAGCCTCTTTTGCCGGATTACGACGCTCGAATACGCCCAAGAGTACTACACCGACGACGCCACCGAGATTCACGCCCGCCGCGCGATGCGCTCTTCTGGCATCGACGAACACGACTACAAGTTCATGGCCTCGCTCGAACCCATCGCGGTGCTCTACGAGGACGACGGCGAACTCAAACGCCGGATGACCGACCGCGTCCCGAAGCCAGAAACCGTCGTGCGCGAGGCAACCGACCAGACAGAAATCAAGACCGGCCTCAAGATTCCAGAGGAAGGCGTCTTCCTCGGGCACCTCTCGGTCGGTGGCGAGAAAGTCCGGACGGGCGCAGAGCCACCGACCATCGACTACCGCGTCAAGGACAACTACGAGTCGGGTGACCCGCTCGTGTTTCGCCACACGCTGATTGCGGGTGGGACGGGGTCGGGGAAAACCCACAGCGCGAAAAACGTCCTCAGGCAGTATCTGAGCGAGGCACGCACCTACCCAGTCGAAGCCGGGAGTTCACAGGAGCGCCGGATGGCCGTCGTCCAGTTCGACCCCCAGGACGAGTATGCCCAGATGCACGACGACAACCCGGAGATGACCACGGAGTTCGCTCGGCGGTGTGAACGCGAGAACATCGCCCACGGCGGCCACGAGGACACCATCGCGTTCATCCCGAAAGTCGAGGGGTCGAACTACGCCGCAGACCACCACCGCGCAGAGCAAGTCGAGTTCACCATCCCGTTCTCGCTCGTGCGCAACAACCGCTGGCTCGTCGCGGGCGGGAGTCTCAACGACAACCAGTACAACGCCCTCGACTTCCTCTTAGACCGCTACTTTAGAACCGGCTCTACGCACACCTATCGCGGCTTCCTCTCGTTCCTTGACGACCCCGCCCTGCGCGAGGAACTCGACGAGAGCGGGCGCGTCCACGAGGCCACCTTCGATGCCGTCCACCGCCGGGTGCGCTCCTCGGCGTTCAACAGTGTGTTCGACCAAGACGCAGCGCCGATTACTGAGCAGATTCACCGCCTCGTGCGGGCCGGCGGCCTCACCGTGATTCCGACCTACCACGTCACGAATAGCCGTGCGACCGAAGTCATCGTCCTCGCGGTGGCAAGCCTGCTCATCGACCAGAAACTCTCGAACGACCCGCAGTTCGACCGCATCAAGGAGACGCCGCTCGTCGTCGGGATGGACGAGGCGCACAACTTCCTCGCAGATGCGGAGAGTGCCCAAGCGCGCAAGGTGATAGGCAAGTTCACCGAAGCCGCAAAACAGGGCCGGAAAGAGCGCCTTGGCCTCTTTCTCATCACCCAAGACCCACAGGACATCGCCGAACCGGTGTTCAAGCAGGTGAACACGAAAATCGTGCTGAATCTGGGTGATGTAGACGCCATCAAGAGCGTGAACATCCCCGCGAATTTAGAGAAGAAAGTGCCCTACATGGAGAAAGGCCAGATGGTGATTTACTCGCCGGACAACTCAGAGCCGGTCGAGTTGATCGGGCTCTCTAAATGTCTCACCCGACACGGCCGGGGCGCGTAGGGGTAACGAGTCTTTTTGACGGCTGGGGACGTATCAGATGCTATGGGAAAGCGCCTGCTGATTCCGATGGACGGCTCAGAGCAAGCCGTCCACGCGCTCCAGTTCGGCCTCAAAGAGTTTCCGAGTTCGGACATCACCATCCTCCACGTCATCAACCCAATGGACACCGGCTTTAGCCCGCAGGCGTCGCTCCCCGGCTACGCAGAGGAGTGGTACAAAAACGCAGAAGAGAACGCAGCTGAGATTTTCACAGAGGCGGACGATATCGCAGGCGAGTTCGACCGCGGCGTCGATACCGAACAGGTCGTCGGACGGCCAGCCCGTGAAATCGTCACGTACGCGAAGGACAACGACGTCGACCAAATCGTGATGGGAAGTCACGGGAGAACGGGTGTTTCGCGCATTCTCCTCGGGAGCGTCGCTAAAAACGTCGTCAAACGGTCGCCAATTCCGGTGACCGTGGTTCGCTAAAAAGAGGGAGTTACATCCCGATTTTTTGCAGGTCGTCCGGGAGGACGCCGAGCTGTTGGGCGTAGTTTAAGCTGTCGTCGATGACCCAGAACTCTGCGAGTTTGCCGTCTTTGATGCGGTGGAACGCCACGCCCGACGAGCGGTAGTGCTTGCCGGTCGGGTCGATGCCCGCGAGTTCACCACGGGTGAGTTCGCCCGTGAACGTGCCTTCTTCCATGAAGCGAAGGACGACAACGTCGTCTTCTGCGATGAGTTCTTTGGCGTCAACGGTGAAGTCGGGGAAGGCCGTCCGCCACGCTTCGACGTGCTTTTGGAAGCCCTGTGGCCCGGTTGCGACCGTGTTGCCGTCGTCGTCAAGGACGCGGATGTCGTCGTGGGCGAGTTGCGAAAGCGACTCGAAGTTCCCTTCGTTCCAGCACTCTTTGAGCGTGCGCTCTACGATTTGTTTGTTCTGTGCGGCTGTTGAAACTGCCATATTGTCCCTCCAATCGTCTCTCTGGCGTGCCCCGCCCGCAGAGACGTATAGGTAGTTCGTCGGCTGAGACGATAGCCGTAATTCAAGGGTTTGGGAGGGTCTGTGCGGCTTGCAGGATGGATTTGCGGTAGAGCGGTCGCTGTGCAGTTGGCGTCAAGCACTCTAATCGAACGCGCCAGCGGCGCGTTCGGCTTTTTCATGCAAGTTTTTGCCAGCGGGGGTTGCGAAGCAACCCCCCGCCGGAAAAAGTTGCTAGAAGATATTCGCCTGCTGATACACACTAATCCCGGTGCCCGTAATCTCGTAGGGTTTGGTCTCCCGGGAGTGGTTCGCGTTACGGATTTTCTGGATTTCGACGGCCAGTCGCGTTTCGCGGAAATCAGAGGGGCGGACGTACTGGAGGATGAACACGGCGTCGGTGAGGTACTCAACAATCCCGTGGCGCGAAGCGTAGGGATTGTCGTCGCTGGCTTCGCTCGTGAGCATCGTCGTGATACCGGCTTGCTTGAGCGCGCGGGTGAAGTTGAAAATCTCGGTGCGGCGCTTTGCCTGCTGGTCGTACATCATTTCGAGCAAGGAGACGGAGTCGAGGACGAACCGCGACGCGCCGAACTCGGAGATGAGTTCAGGGAGTTCAGACCGGATGTTGTCGAGGCTGTTTGCCATCTCGACGGGGTCTAAGTCGATGACGGCGAGTTGGTCGTTTTCGATGTAGGTGTCGAAATCGTAGCCTTTCTCGACCGCGGTGTTGATGACCTGTTCTTGGCTCTCTTCTAAGGTGATGTAGATGGCTTTTTCGTCGTTTTCGAGGGCGTGGTGGAGAAACTGGAGCGCGAACGTGGTTTTGCCCGTCCCGGCGCTCCCGATGGCGACCATCAGCGAGCTTTCGGGAACCCCGCCTTGAATCATGTCGTCTAAGCCGAGAATCCCGATGTCGATACGCGGGATGTTCGAGTCGAGCGCCTCGTCATCGAAGTTTGCGTTGCCACCCGAGCCGCTGGGGCCAGGGGCGTTTCCGAAGGCGCTTGCAAAGTCGTCATCGAACAGCGAGTCGTCGTCAAGCCCGAACGAGTCGTCACCGCCCATCCCGAAGTCGGCGTCACTGCCCATGCCAAACTCGCCGTCTCCACGTTCATCCATGCCGAACGCGGCTGCGTCATCAAAGCCGTCACCGTCGGCTGGGTCCGCGTCTTGTGGGTGGTCGAGTTGCTCGCTCGATGCGTCTGCGGTCGAATCTGCGTCAGTGTCGTCGCCTGCGTCGTCCGAGAGGCCGCGTTCGAACCAGTCGTCACCCTTGTCAGTCGGCTGTTCGTCCTCGCTCACGAACACCACCTCATGACTGGCCGCTGAGACATACGCTGACCTCGCGCCGATGCCTGATTAATGTTGCCCGAACGTGGGCAGATTTTTACACCGCCAGACGAATCGCCACACATGAGAGTCGGTATCGTCGGCCAGCGCGGAAATCCACGGGCGGCGTCGCTCACCGACGAGATTCGCGAGAGTCTCCTCGCTGAGGGCGTGGACGTCTGGATTGACGAGGAGATGGCCACAGCCCTCGACATCGAAGGCCACGACATTCCGTCGATGAACGAGTGTGACCTCGTCGTGAGCATCGGCGGTGACGGCACGTTTCTGTTCGCCGCCCGCGGTGCTGAGGCCACCCCCGTCATGGGCGTGAATCTCGGGGAAGTGGGCTTTCTCAACGCGGTTTCGCCCGAGGAAGCGGTCGAGGCCGTGTCGAAAGAGGTCGCGCACTTCCGCGAGGCGGGCGAGATTCGTACGCGGTCGATTCCACGCTTACAAGCCGAAGGCGACGGCTGGGAACTCCCGCCTGCGCTCAACGAAATCGTCATCCAAGGCGACCAACGCGGCCACGGACAGGGGCTCAGCATCGAAGTCAGAATCGATGGCGCACTGTACTCGGGCGGGCACGCGGACGGCGTGCTCATCGCGACGCCAACGGGTTCGACGGCGTACAATCTGAGCGAGGGTGGCCCACTTATCCACCCGTCTGTTCCGAGCCTTGTCGTGACCGAGATGTGTGCGACCGAGTCGATGCCGCCGCTCGTCACGGGCGTGGAGAGTGAAATCGTCATCCGCGTTGCAGACGCAGACACCGCCGTCGTCATCAGCGACGGTCGGACGAAAGAGTACGTCACGCCACCTGCGGAAATTCGGGTGTCGGTAGCAGCTGTGTCGATGCACGTCGCCGGGCCGCCGCTCGATTTCTTCAAAGCCCTTGGCAAACTCGACTGAGATGTCACCTTTCGTAACCCATAATCGCGCGCGGGTTCTTACTGCAGGCAATGGCCCATCAACTGCCTGACGTACAGGCGACGAGCCCGGACGTCACCGTCGGGCTGAACCGCGTTGGCGTCACTGGCGTCGAGAAACTCGTCAAACTCGCTCGGAAAGACAAACGGCCAATCGTTCTCATGGCCGACTTCTCCGTCTTCGTTGACCTCCCGAGCTGGCGCAAAGGCGCGGATATGTCCCGCAACATGGAGGTGATCGACGAGGTGTTAGAGCAAGCCGTGAGCGAACCGGCCTACCGCGTCGAAGACGTGTGCGGCGACGCCGCAGAGCGCCTGCTGAAGAAACACGAGTACACGACCCGTGCTGAGGTGCACATGGAGGCCGAGCTGGTCATCCGCGACCACACACCCGCGAGCGGCTTAGAGACCCAGAGCACCATCGACATCATCGCCTCAGCAGAGGCCACAGAAAAGGGCACCTTCGAAGAAATCGGCGCGCGCGTCGTCGGCATGACCGTGTGTCCGTGCTCGCAAGGCATGTCGGAATCGCGCGCCCGCGACACGCTCGAACAGCTTTCGGTGGACGAAGCAACCATCGACGCCTTCCTCGAAAAAGTCCCCCAACCGGGCCACTCCCAGCGCGGCCACGCGACGCTGACGGTCAAATGCCGCGACGCCCCGAAAGTAGACCTCATGGACATCGTAGAAGTCGCCCGCGATTCGATGAGTGCGCGCATCTACAACCTCGCAAAGCGCCCGGACGAAGACCACATGACCTACGAGGCACACGCGGACGCGAAGTTCGTCGAAGACTGCGTGCGAGCGATGGCCGAAGACGTGGTCGAAAAGTTCGACCAACTCCCCGACACCACGGTCGTCACGATGAAACAATCGAACGACGAATCCATCCACCAGCACAACGCCCACGCAGAACGTGTCGCAGAGATGGGGCAGCTGCGCGGAGAAGTAAACGGCGAGTAAGTTAGCGAATTTTTGCGACTCTGGCGTCGCCCGTGGCCGCATCGATGTGGACGTTGAACGTGTCGCCATCGCTTTCTGCCCGAACAATCCACGTACTGCTCTCTTGGTAGGGCGTTTCAGGAACCGCAGTGAGTGCGCGTCCTTCTCGTTCGAGGGCGTCTCGCGCCACCTCGATGGCTTCGTCGTCGGTGGTTACAGCCTTGTCCGGTCGCATGAGTTTGACCGTCAACACAGGCGTGTTTCCGGTGCGGATGACGCGCTCGGTCACGCTGCCGAGGAGATAGCGGTCGAAGCCACGCCGTCCGTGTGTCCCCATAACGATGAGATCGGCGTCGATTTTGGCTGCGTAGTCGAGAATTTCTGCGTGTGGCGTCCCGTGGAGCACGGTTTCCGTCACCGCCACGTCTCGCTCCGCCGCAAGTGCGGCGACGCGCTCGGTCGCAGCTGTCGCTTCGTCTTCGAGCGACGAGAGGACCTGTTCTAAATTTCTGGCGGGAATGTCCGCATCGTCTACGACGAAGCAGGTGTAGAGTTCCCCACCGCTGAGAACCGCAAGGTCGAGGGCGTATTCGACAACCCGAGACGTGCGTGGGCTGCCGTCTGTGGGAACGAGAATTCGGTCGTACATATCAATTACAGAGATGCAAGCAGCGGATAAAAGACGAAGCGGCGATTCTCAGACCGTAAGAATCCGAGTGAACAGTTACGTCCTTTGACGGAGACTATCTACATAGTTGTCATTCGGTGGATCGCAAACGCGAGAAAGTCCGGACGACACAAGGGGGAGACAATGACGAAATCACAACCAAAAAAAGGGACGCAAGCCGCGGACGACCACGAGCTACTACCGGCAGTCGGTATCGAATTCGAGCTCCAGTCAGTGCTCGTGAAGTACGAACACGCACCAGACGAGCTGACCGTGTTCCCACGTAACAGAAGCGAGGTTGACGTGTACACGACGTGGATTACGGCGAGCGAAGGGTCGTTTTGCGACCTCGGCGAGATGTGCTAACCGAGCGGGCTCGAATTAAAACGAGAGGGGGTGAGCGGCCTCCCACCGGGGGGAAAACTCATTTTTGATGCCGGTCGCAAAGCTCCGGTCTTTTAAGTCTATCATGGCGAAAATTTCTTCGGTGTCGAGGGGATGGGGAACCTCGATAACGACTTCCGTGCCATCGATAACGTTGAACGTCCCGCTCACGTCGGTGCTCGTCCGCACATCGAAGTCAGGATGCGACGAGAGTGTGGCGGCGTAGTGGTCACCAACAGATTCTGGGAGGAGGTCTACCAGTTCAGGGCGCATCAACACCTTGACTGAAACGCCGCGGTCGAGGGCGTTTTGGAGCTGTTCTGCGACGAGCGCCCCGATTTCGCCGATGTCGAACTGCTGGCTAAGCGTTGACGCGACGATGATGATGGTGTCGTCTGCGGCCGCGAGTCGTTCGAGAAGCAGGTCAATCGTCTGTGTTGGACCGACTGCTGCGGTCCAGAACGTTTCTTCGACGGGTTCTGCGGCATCGAGTTCGTGGGCGAGTTCGTCAACGATGTCCTCGTACTGGTCTTTTTTCTGGTCGAGTTCGCGTTTTTTGTCATCGAGGAGGCGGTCGAGCGCGGTCGTCGGTTCGACGGCGACGTACTTTTTCGGGCGGCTCGCACTCTGGCTGCGAACGAGGTTGTACGTCTCGATGCTGTTCAGAATGTCGTAGATGCGACCCATCGGCACGTCGCTCGCCCGCGACAGCTCCTTTGCCGTGGTCGGGCCGGTTTGTAAAAGCGCGCGGTACGCGCGCGATTCGTACTCAGACAGGCCCAAATCTCTCAGACTCGCCATATACACCTTGTTTTGGCGGGAGGGGCTATAAACGAAGGGGCAGTTTACTCGAGGTTATTTTGGTCGGTCGTCGTCACGGTGGCTAGCAACTCATCGGGGGTTTCGACGGTGTGCGTCTCGCCGTCGATGGTGACGCGAGCTGTTCCCGAGGAACCGTCGCTCTCGGGGATAACGACCTTTTCGTGGTCGGGCAACTGGAGTGCTGCGCGGTGCAGCGGCGAGCCAACATCCCCGACAAAAACGGTGAGCGGCGTGTCGGTGAGTCGGGCGGCTGTCGTCGCGTAGCCCGCGACTTGGACGCTCATTCGGTCTGCTGCGCCCGCGAACGCTTCGATGGTTTCCCGAGCGACGGTTCGGTAAGTGTCGTCGCCGGTGAGTAGTGCGAGGTCGAGGAGCGCGTCTGCGAACTCGGCGTTTGCGTCGAGTGGGCGAAGCGGGAGCGAGAGCAGGCCGAGTCCGTCCGTTGGCCCGTCTACGAACGAGGTGCCGTCGCGGCGGTGTTCGATGGTGTAGTCTGCAACGGCGCAGGCGAGCGATTCGTACTCGCCAAGCACCTGCATCGCCGTGGTGAGTGCGTCGAGGACGCGGGCTTGGTCCGCGAGCAGGCCAATCTCGCTTGCTTCGCCGTTGAAGTGGGCGACAGCGCCGTCTTCTGCGATAAGGGTGTCGTCGAGATAGCGAAGTGCGCGTTCGGCGAACGCCCTCGACTGCTCGTGGCCCGTCGCGGCATAGAGCGTGAGCAGAGCGTCGATGGCGAGGCCGTTCCAGTCGGCGAACGCCGTCTCATCAACCTGCGGTTGGTCGGCTTCGGCGCGTTCATCGATGGGGAGGCCGTAGTACTCGTCGTCCGGGCGTTGGCTTCCGGCGAAGGCCTCGCCGTTCCAGAGCGTCGTCATGAGGAACTCAGCCGAGTTCTCGGCCGTCTCTTTGTACTCCTCGTGACCGGTGTAGCGGTAGGCGGTAGCGAAGGTACGGACGAGCGCGGCGTTCACATCAAGCACTTTCTCGCGGTGAGGGGTGCTCCAGTCTGCGTTCTCTGCGAAGCGGAAGAAGCCGCCGTCGAAGTCATCGTAGAGGTGTGACTGGATGGCGTCCAGCGTGCGGATGGCCTGCTGTTGTTCGCGCTTTAAGGCGAACTCGATGGTGCGCGCGAGCGGGAACTTCGGGGCCTCGCCCCAGCCGCCGTGTTCGGTGTCGAACTCGCCTGCGAGTTGGGCGAACAGTTCGCCTTCGATGGTGGGCGAAAGCGGCGCCTGTGGCGTCTCTGCGTCCCGCAGCGCGCGGGGGACGCGACCGGCCGATGTACCTTTGCTGTCCCACGCACGGCGCACGCTGTCGAGCACCTGGCGCATGCCGCCTTGGGCGAGGAATCCGGCTCCAGAAATGAGTTCGCCCTCCGGGGTGAGGAACACGGTCGACGGAAAGCCACCCATGTTGTAACGGTCGCGGATGCGCGGCTGGCGGTCTACGTCCACGCGCATCGGCACAAAGCCGTCGTTCAGGTGGGCGGCGATGCGCGGCTCTGCGTACGTCGCTGCGTCCATCTCGTGACACCAGTCACACCACGTGGCAGAAAGCGCGAGCAGGAGGGGCTTTTTTTCCTCCTGTGCTTCCGCAAAAGCGTCCGCGCCCCACTCGCGCCACTCGACCAGCGTCTCGACTGCAGGGTCGTCCATGCGCGGGCTTTAGAAAGGGGTGGGCAAAGGGGTTCTCATCCGCAAGTATTTCACGCTGCCACCGTTATGCCAACCCATGTTGCTGCGGATTGCAGCCGTCTTGCTGTTGATTCCCGTGCTCGACGCGATGCTACTGGTGGTTCTCGCCGGAGAAATCGGTGGCGTCGCAACCGTCGCGCTCGTCGTCCTCACCGCGCTCATCGGCATGCTCCTCGTGCGCGCCGAGGGCCGCCACACGCTCAGAAAGATTACGACGAAACTCGAACGCGGCGAGCCGCCGACGAACGAACTCTTAGACGGCGGCCTCCTGCTCGTCGCGGGTGCGCTGTTGCTCACCCCCGGCGTCGTCACCGACCTCGTGGGCTTCATCTTCATCGTCCCGATTACGCGCATCCCGATTCGAATGGCCGTCAAACGCTGGTTCGTGACGCCCTACATCGACAAGCGCATGGACGGGTTCGTCACCGGAAACGTCTACACCGCTGGCTTCCCGAACCAAGACGACTTCGACGACACCGGCGACGACACCGTGGACGTAGACGGCTTCACGGTAGAGCGCGACGACGACGATGACCGGCGCTCCACGGGAAGTCACGACGCCCCATAGTACTGGCAAAAAGAAACGCTTAAACACAACACCGCGCAACGATAAAATGCGCCAACCTGGGCCAATAGCTCAGTCAGGTTGAGCGCTCGGCTGATAACCGGGAGGTCCGCGGTTCAAATCCGCGTTGGCCCACTACGGGCGACAATCGTCGCCATGGTGGTTGGGCCGCAAACTCCCCAGCCACCTAACTTTCGGATACTATACTCCTGAGCATCGCAGCTGCTTCTTACGACCTGATTTAACCATCTGCCAGCCGTAGCTTTCTGTGACACATGCCAATCGTGAAAGCCGGAGACGCGAGGGCCGAATCGTTCCGGGGAACCAACTTTGAAGTGCTCGCCGTTGGTGAGAACTCGATGGTCACGAAGATGCACTTCGAGAAGGGGACGGACGTGCCGACCCACAGCCACGAAAGCGAGCAAAGCGGCTACGTGGTTTCTGGAACATATCGGCTCACGTTCGGCGAGTACGACGAGGTGCTCGAAGCCGGTGATAGCTACTCGATTCCCGGCAATGTCGAACACACCTACGAGGTGCTCGAATCGGGCATCGTCATCGACGTGTTCTCGCCGCCCCGCGAAGACTACGTCTGACCAAAACCTACGAATACCAACCGGTCTTACAATCAAATATGGCTTCAGGAACGTTTGGCTGGGTGGTCTGGGCGCTGTTTCTCGTTATCTCTGTTTTGTTCATCTGGGAGGATGCGGTCATCTGGGTGCGGCAGGGCATCGTCCCCGGCATCGAATTTTTCCTCGTCGGCCTCGTGACCCTCGGGCTGGTGTTCGTGTTGCTCCGCGAGATGCCTCGACCCGTGAAACGCCGGTAGGCTGGGCGACGGCTATAGTGGTCGACGTCGTACATGACGTATGGCAATCACCTCGATTCTCGTCCCGACCGACGGCTCGCCCATGGCAGAGCGGGCGCTTCGCCACGCCGTCGAAGAGTATCCCGACGCGACCATCACCGTGTTTCACGCCCTCGATTTCCGCGGGAGCGACGACTACCCCGGCGGCTGGGGTGAAGCCCCCGGCACGTGGGAGGAGTGGTTAGACCACGCCCGCGAGGAGACCGCGTCGCTGTTCGAGCAGGCGAAGGCGGTTGCCGCTGAGTACGACCACGACATCGAGACGGATTCGACGGTCGGACAGACGACCCGCGCGATTCTCGACTACGTCGAAACCCACGACTTCGACCTCGTAGTGATGGGTAGTCACGGCCGCACCGGAATGTCGCGCATCCTCATCGGAAGCGTCGCAGAGACCGTCACGCGGCGGTCGCCAACGCCCGTGGTGGTCGTCCGATGACCACGATTTCGGGGGCGTGGTCGGCGACAGAGATTGAGCGATTCCTCGACGACGCGATCATCCCTATTCGGCTCGCGTGTACCACCCCCGGCGGCAAACTCTGGATGCTCTCGCTCTGGTTTCGATACGACGAGGGGAGTTTCTGGTGTGCGACAGGGCGGGATGCCGACGTGGTGGGCTACCTCAACTCGTCTCCTGAGGTGACCTTCGAGGTGTCCACGAACGACCCACCCTATCGCGGTGTGCGCGGGCGGGGCGTGGCGTCGATTACGCCGGATACAGAAAAATCGCTGCTGACTGCCCTCTTAGTGCGGTATCTCGGCGGCACTGAGTCGTCGCTCGCCCAGCAGTTGCGCAGCGCAGGCCGCGAAGAAGTGCGCATCGAAATCGTCCCGGAGAAGCTCTACTCGTGGGATTTCAGCGAGCGTATGGCCGATGCAGTAACCCCACAACAAGAAAAGTCGACGTGAAACCGACCGCACACCGAGTTGGATAGCAAGACGAGTCGGTTACCTGAGTTTTTACCTGCCCCGGACAAACCTGACCTATGGTCGTCATCACTGCGCTCACGCTCGCTGGCCTCCTCGCAATCGTGGTGTTGGTGCTTGCAAGCGCATTCTTCTCGTCTGCGGAGATTGCCATCTTTTCGCTCGAAGACCACAAGTTCGAAGTCGAAGGTGGAGAGTCCCCCGGCGACGAGGATACTCGAATACACACGCTCAATCGACTGCGTGACAATCCACACCGACTCCTTGTCACGATTCTCGTCGGAAACAACGTCGTCAACATCGCCACCGCGAGCGTGGCGACGGGACTGTTGGTCACGATGCTCCCCTCCGGGTCTGCCATCACCGTCTCCACCATCCTCGTGAGCTTCGTCGTTCTCGTGTTCGGGGAGATTACGCCGAAGTCCTACGCCATCGCGAACGCCGAATCGTGGTCACTGCGGGTGTCTCGACCGCTTGCCACGCTGCAAAAACTGCTCTACCCCATCGTCGTCAGCTTTGAACTGCTGACGAGCGCGATTGCAGCCCTCGTCGGCGGGAGTACGGAGTACGAATCTCCCGCGGTGACGCGAGAAGAAATCACAGCACTCGTCCGGTCTGCTGGTCGTGCGGGTGTTCTCGACCGCGACGAACAGCAGATGATTCAGCGGATTTTTCGCTTTTCGAGTATCACGGCCCGCGAGGTGATGGTACCGCGTGTCGAGGTCTTGAGCGTCCCACTCGACACCTCGTGTGCGGACGTCGTTTCGTTCTGTGCGACAGAGCGGGTGACGCGCGTCCCCGTGTATACGGACACCATCGATCACATCACCGGCTACGTAGACCTCCGTGACGTGGTCGGGAACCAGGATGAGAACACCCCGCTTTCCACCTTTGTCAGACCCGTACTGCACGTGTTCGAGGCGCGAGAAATAGACGAGGTGCTCACCGACCTCCAAGACGAGCGACTGGAGTTGGCCGTCGTCATCGACGAGTTCGGGACGACGGCAGGCTTGCTCACGGCGGAGGACATCGTCGAAGAAATCGTCGGTGAAATCTTCGACGCAGACGAAGAGCAAGCAATCGCCACCCTTCACCGAGGGTCGGTCACAGCCAGAGGCGACGCGAAAATCGAAGACGTAAATCGCGCACTCGACGCACACCTCCCGGCCGAAGACGGGTTAGAGACGATTGCCGCGTTCATCTACAACGAATTGGGCAGACCCGCAGAGTCGGGCGAAGTACTCACCTACGACGGGCTGCGGGTGACTGTTGGGGCGGTCGAAAACAACCGCATCCTCCGCGTCAGAGTCGAACGAGTCACGACGGATACGGCGAACACAACGACGCCAGAGTGACTCAGGGTGAGAGTACGGGCAAGCGCACAGGCTCCGCCAGCTGTGCGAACACAACCGGGATGAATGCTGCAGAATCAGACGCGCGGCGGGGCGATGACCTCTTCTGGGGTCAGCTGGGATTCGCTGGTCGAAAGCCGCATCCACCGGCTGATGTCGTTGATGCGGAGTTTCATCCGCACGGGCAGCGAGTGCACCGACTTGTAGCCGGGGAACAGCTTCTGGTCTAAGTTGTACCGGTCGTAGACGACGCGGCGGTCTGGCCACGGGTTGCCCGCGGCTTCGAGGCCGGGGACGACCCGCCGGAGGAACGTTTCGACTTCGTTCAACTGCGAGGAGTCGTGTGGGCGGTCTGGCGGCCGGTGTTTCAGGATGTCCGGGTCAAGCTTGCGCAGCGCCTTCAGGTACGTCTGCTCGTTGCGGTGTTCCGGCGGCGTCTTCAGGTGCCACTCAATGAGTTCCTTGTCCGCGGCGATGAAGGCGTCCAGATAGTTCGACGCGAGGTGTGTGTGGAACGCCTGCGTCGGCATCGCGCGGACGGTAAACAGTTCGATGGCGTCGTACACCGTCTCACACCGGTCGGTGAAGCGGCCGTATTCGGAGCGAATCTGCTCGCGGATGAACGTTGAGGCGTCGTTTGCGTCCACCGACGCGCTCGTGAGGTCTAAACTCTCGTTGGAGCTGAACATCCCGAGCGTGGTCGCGAGGTGCTCGATTGGGTCTGGGTCGGGCTGGAGGCGCTCGCGCGGGACGGTTTTACCTAATATCTCGATGCCATCGCGGGGCAGGAAGTGCCCGCGCAAGAGCGTGTCGAACAGCAGGCCGTGGAACAGCGTATCGACCTGCATCTCGTCGTCGTAGCCGCCGTGGTGGATGTGCAGCGACTCTTTGACGCCGTTGGTGTGTTTGATGACCTCGTCGCCAGTGTTCAGATACTTGTCGTCCGTTTCAAGCACCGAGTGAGACGCGCCGTACTGGTCTGCGAGACGCTTTGCCACCTCGACTTCGGGCGTGCCCGTCGTGCCGATGGTGAACGTCTCGTCGATTTCGGGCAGTTGCGAGAGGATACAGCGCGAGTCGTACCCTGCACTCAACAGAAGGCCTTTGCGACCGGGGAGGTGCGAACGCCGACGAATCGCGCGCTGGAGGCGGCGAGCGAGTTCTTCTGCGTAATCGAACTCCTCTGGCTCGTAGACGAACCGGCGAAGCGTCTCCGTGCTCGTCTCGGTGAGGTAGCCATCAAAGGGCACGCGGCGAAGCTGGTCGAAGACGGTTCGGCCGTCTAAGACGAAGCCGAGGTGGAGGAACTCATAGAGGGACTTCTGAGTGACTTCCGGCGTCTGGATGGGGCGTGCGACCTGCGAGGCGTCGGTACCGAATACGCGCTTACCGGGTGCGTCCGTGTAAAACACCTCCCACGAGCGAATGGTGTCAACGGCGATTTTCGCCTCGCCGTCGTGTTCGATGAGGATGACCGACGAGCCATTGTTCTCGCCAAAGGCCTCGTCACCATCTGCCTTGTAGCGCTCGAACAGCCACTCTGCCGGTGGCTTCGTGACCGGATTTGGTGGGAACACTTCCCCCCAGATGACACAGAGGCCGTCGTCACCGTTGTAGATGGACGTGCGGCCGTCGATGCCAAGGCCGATGTCTCTGACACCGACGGTGACAACGTCGCCACTGAGCACGCGGTCGAACTCGTATTCCGAGCGATAGCGCGTGAAGTCGTCCCGGTCGCCGAACACACCGAATAGTTCTTTTTTCATTGTAGTCCCTCCTGAGAGCTCTTGCTGATTACTCGACCGTGACGCTCTTTGCAAGGTTCCGTGGCTTGTCGATAGACCGCTCTAAGGTCGCGGCCATGTGGTACGACAGCAACTGGAGATGCACGTTAGAGAGGAGCGCCGAGAGTTTTGGATGGGTGTCGGGCACCGCGAGGTGTGCATCTGCAACCTCGATTTCGGCGCTTGGCTCCTTCCCAACGGTGATGACCGGCGCACCACGAGCGGCGGCTTCCTCTGCGTTCTGAATCGTCTTCTCGTCTTTCTCACCCGTGAGGATGGCGAACACCGGCGTTTTGTCCGTGACGAGCGCGAGCGGGCCGTGTTTGAGTTCGCCCGCCGCGAAGCCCTCTGCGTGCTCGTAGGTGATCTCTTTGAACTTGAGCGCGCCTTCTAACGCCGTCGGGTGGCCGAGGCCACGACCGATGAAGAAGAACGACTCATCGTCGACGTAGTCCGCCATGAGCGGTTCTGCGCGGGTGGCCTCTAACACCTGGTCGAGGTGGCGCGGGAGTTCTTCGATACCGCGGAGCAACTCTTTGCGGTCTGCGGTTGGCTCGCCGCCGTCTACGTCTTCGAGGATGCGCTCTGCGAGGAGCGTGAGCGTGACCGCCTGTGAGGAGAACGTCTTGGTCGCGGCGACCCCGATCTCGGGACCGGCGCGGATGAACAGCGCGTCGTCTGCTTCGCGGGCAGCCGACGAGCCAACGACGTTCGTCACGGCGAGCGTGCGGGCACCGCGCTCTTTGGCGAGGCGCAGCGCGCTCATCGTGTCTGCGGTTTCACCACTCTGGGTGACGGCGATGACGAGCGAGTCCTCCGTGAGGAGTTCCGACTGGCCGTTGTACTCGCTGCCGAGGAACGGCTGGGCGTGGACGCCGCCCTCTGAGAGTTGATGTGCGCCGTACATCGCGGCGTGATACGACGTGCCGCACGCGACGAACTGGATGTGGTCTACGTCAGAGAATGCGCCTGCAGGGAAGTCTTCGAGCGTGACCTGCTCGTTTTCGACGTCCACGCGGCCTTTGATGGTTTTCGAGAGTGCCTCAGGCTGCGTGAAAATCTCCTTTTGCATGTAGTGGTCGTAGCCGTCTTTCTCTGCGTCCTCTGCGTCCCAATCGACTTCTTCGACTTCGCGCTCGATTGGGTTGCCTGCGAGGTCGGTGACTTCGACACCGTCTTCGTCTACGATGACCACGTCGCCCTCCTCGACGAACATGACCTTGTCCGTAAAGTCGAGGAACGCCGGAACGTCGCTCGCGATGTAGTACTCGCCGTCGTTGAGGCCAACGACCAGCGGCGATCCCTGTCGGGCGGTGTAAATCTTCTTTTCGCCCTCAGGGAGCATGGCGATGGCGTAGCTGCCTTCGAGTTTCCGGATGGTCTTGCGGAAGGCTTCGTCAGTCGTGTGGCCGTCTGCTTTGAACTCCTCGATGAGGTGTGGGATGACTTCCGTGTCCGTCTGACTCGTGAACGTGTGACCGTTCGCCTTCAGTTCGTTGCGGAGGGCTTCGTAGTTCTCGATGATGCCGTTGTGGACAACCGCAATGTCGCCCGTGCAGTCTTCGTGGGGGTGGGCGTTGTCCTGCGTCGGCTCGCCGTGGGTCGACCAGCGCGTGTGGCCAATTCCGGCGTTGCCGTTCGGGGCGTTGTTCCCGATGAGGTTCTTCAGCTCCGAAATCTCACCGGCTTCTTTGCGGATTTTGATGCCCGTACCGTTCTGGATGGCAATTCCGGCCGAATCGTACCCGCGGTACTCGAGGTTTTCGAGGCCGGTCAGGATGTCGTCGAATGCATCGTCGCTGCCGATGCGGGCAATAATGCCACACATTATCCGACCCTCCCGTCATGAGCTCGGGCACGTGGCTGTCTCGATTGGGCTGTCAGAAGCCACGCGGAGGGCTGCGGGGAGACAACGGCCGCAGTCGTGGCGGAGGTTGGCTGTCGGTTCATGGATGAATTGGATGAGTTCATTTGCATGGATGGGTGGGGCCAGTGGGCGACCCTTGAACTACCCTTCCGACTATGCCTCCCTTACTATACACCGGCTAAGCGGCCGTTTATTTATCATCTAAGCTTACCACTCGCGGGCGTGAGAGCGGCGTTTCATGAACAACGATGGCATTCAGGCCGCAAACTGTCCAAAAAAGCAGTCAGTCTTCGAGCTGTGATTTTGCGGCATCCGGCTCGTGACCGGAGAGCGTGACGATGTTGCCACGCCCGATACGGAAGCGGCTGATAGCGCCGTTTTCTTCCATCTTCGAGAGTTCGCGGCTGACTTTGGCCTTCGACCAGCCCGACTCATCGACGATGTCCGTCTGTTTCATCTGCCCGCCGCGTTGGGTGAGCAACTGATTGATGAATTTATCAGGCGGAACCAGGTCTGCGTCTGGGATGGCCGGTTCGTCCGTCTCTACGGGTTCGGGGTCGGGGCCTGCGTCTGCGGCTTCTGCCGGAACGGCCGGACTGAGCGAGTCTTTGGCCGCGCCGACCGGAATCACCTCTTCGCGTTGCCACCACGCGAGCCCGGCAATGCCACCGAGGCCAAGCAGTGTCCCGGTTCCGAGCATCCAAACGGTGAGACCGTTGAGTGGGTCTGTCCCCCAGGAATACTCAGTTTGGTCTGACAGTCCGTCGCCGTCGGTGTCTGTGATGAGCAGGCTCGTCCCCAGCCTCGATTCTAAGCCGTCGTTGAGCCCGTCACTGTCAGTATCTGCGTTGAGTGGGTCTGAATCGGTCTTCGCTTCGGTGGCGTCGTCGAGTCCATCGCTGTCGGTATCGACGCGCGTCGGGTCGGTGCCGAGCGACCGTTCTTCCCCGTCGGTCAGCCCGTCATTGTCCGTATCTGCGTCGAGTGGGTCGGTGACCTCTAACTCCTCACCGTCGGTGACGCCATCACCGTCAGAGTCGGGGTTGAGCGGGTCTGTCCCGCGCTGGAGTTCGATGCCATCGCGGGCACCGTCATCGTCTGAATCGTCCTTGTTGGCGATGGTTTGGTACTGCGTGACCTCCTCACCGTCGGTGAGGCCGTCTTGGTCTGTATCAGAGGCGGTGTAGTCGAGGCCGAGTGCGACCTCCTTCTCGTTGGTCAGGCCGTCGTCATCCTCATCGCCGCCTTTCTGCATCACGTAAATCGGGATGGTTTTCGTGTCGAGGAGTTTGCGATCGAATGACTGGATGTTGTAGAGGTCGATTTTGAGGTCGTGTGGTCCCGTTGTCTGTGCACTGAGATTCGCCACGGACAACGACACCGAGCCTGCAGAGTTCTGTGTTGATTTGTCTCTACAGGCGAGTTCCGTTGTCGTCCCGTCGCCAGATTCGACTTGTGACAGACAGATGCGATAGCTCTGGGTGTCTGCACTCGGCGTAAAGGTCACGTTAACGGCCTGTGCATCCGCTTGCCAGACGTACGTCGTCCCGTTTTTCGTTTCGACGATCCCTGCGCCGGTGTGCGTTACGTTCGTTATGCTAGCGGCGGCTTCTTGCTGATTGGTCGTGGCAACGGCCCCCCCGGCAAAGCCAGAGAAAAGAACGGCACAGGCGATAAAAAGCAACACGACGTGTCGTACTGACTCAGTTTTCATACCCGGGCTGCCCTCCAGCGAAACAGCCTGCCCGCAGACTGCCTCGACGTGGCGTTACCAGCGAAAACCCGGCGCTCTTGGCGAGTAGCCAACCCGTCCAGGAGTGCCGTGAATTGTGGTTCATTGTGTTTGTAATCGCGTCCACGCAACGGTGATTGATTGGCCCCTAAATGTACCGTGCCCACGACGGAACCGTTTTATTACTGGTTCAAAGGTGGTGAGAGGTTAATATATTTCGTCTGGAAGCCCCAACCGTCACAGATTACAGATGGTCTGTTTCTCGTATTAGTCTTTTGGAAAATATAAGGAAACGCGAATGTAATGATTAGTAGATACGAAAGCGAAGAAAGTCGGCGTGAAAACGGAGCGCAGTTACGCAATTCGGGCCATGACCGCCTGCCCTGCCGCACTCAAGGCGAACGCGGTGACGACGAGGACAACTATCGCAAACTGCGGAATAATCGAGGCGGGAATGAGGCCTGCAGAGGAGGCAAGAAGCGTGAGTGTGCTCAGCCCTGAGAGGCCGAGGTAGTAGTCGCTCCACTCAAACTCGTAGTCACCGAGCGGTGCGGTTGACGAGTCGGTCTCAACTGGAGCGGTGGTGTCAGCGTCGGCCTCGGCTGCGAGTTGGGGGATGTCGATGTACTCACAGAGGTCTGCGACGTGGGGCGTCGTCTCGATGAGACCACGGCTCTGGTTGTATTCGATGACGCCTTCGTCGTCGAGTTTGGGGAGGTGGGTCTGGTAGAGGGCGATGTAGACGCGCTGGCGCTCGTCAGAGTGCAGCTGTTGGACGGTGGTGTCGTTTTCCCACGCCGCAACCTGCTCTGCCACGTCGCGCATCTCGACGGTGCCCGTCTGCTCGTTCAGGTACGCGAGAGCCATGCGTCGGCGTTCGTTCTGGAGGAGGTGGAACGTGTTGTCTTTCGAGAGGGGGGTGACGGTTTCTGTGGGGTCGCCGCCAAATTCCGACGAGAGAGCGGCGTCGGTGTTCTGGGGTTGGGTGCTCATGGTTACTCCACTCTACCGGTGGTTCCACGATAAAGGGGGCCGGTGATTGCAGTAGGTTACGTCGTGTTTCAAGCGTTTAATTCGGTTGTAAAACCGTTTCTAAGCGTTCAAAACACCAGGATTCGAGACAACCTGATTTTAACCGGCAAATATTGCACTGTTCGTGCGCAGGAACGGCTTACGGAGGGGCAAAGCCGCGGTAAGCAATCACACGGTCAGCGCCTTAGCTGCCGTATAATAAGGAGGTTAGCCAGTTGAGCGAAGTACAGAGCCCGACTGCTGGGGACACCCCCGGCACGGGAGATCGAGAACCATGAAAGCAAAACAAAAACTCCTGACCATTGTCGGTGTGGTCGGAATCGTCCTCGCGTTGAAACGCCTCAGCTCGTCCGGTGAGCCAACCACGGAGGCGACAGCATGAACTCCACAGTTGACGACCTCGAAATCCAACAGTCGGCCGCCACCCAGAATGCGGACGTAACAGACGGTGCGACCATCGCCGTCGTCGGCCTCGGCTACGTTGGCCTCCCACTCGCTGTCGCGTTCGACCGCGTGGGTCACACCGTTATCGGCTTCGACATCAGCGAACAGAAGGTCGAAACCCTGAACGATGGCACGGACACCACTGGCGACCTCGGCGACGACGCAATCGCAGCGAGCGAAGTCGCGTTCACGACCGACCCGACGGCTATCAACGAGGCCGAGTACGTCACGATTGCCGTCCCGACGCCAATCGACGACCTGAAAAATCCGAATCTGGACTACGTCGAGAGCGCCGCGCGCACCGTTGGCAAACACATGTCCACCGGAACGACGGTCGTCCTCGAATCGACGGTCTACCCCGGCGCGACCCGCGACGTCGTCATCCCCGCCCTCGAAGACGAATCCGGTCTTCGCAACGGTGAGGACTTCTTCGTTGGCTACTCCCCAGAACGCGCAACCCCCGGCGACGAAGAACACGGCCTCGCGCAGGTCGTGAAAATCGTCTCCGGCCAGAACGACGCCGTCTGTGACGACCTCGCAGACCTCTACGGCACCGTCGTGGACGCAGGCATCCACAAGGCCGCCTCCATCGAGACCGCAGAGGCCGCAAAGGCCGTCGAGAACGTCCAGCGTGACATCAACATCGCACTCGTGAACGAACTCGCGATGATTTTCGACAAGATTGGCCTCGACACCCACGCGGTGCTCGAAGCCGCCGGGACGAAGTGGAACTTCCACGACTACCGCCCCGGCCTCGTCGGTGGTCACTGCATCCCCGTTGACCCGTTCTTCCTCGCCTACCGCGCAGAACAGGAAGGCGTCTCGCCCGACCTGACGCTCACGGGCCGCGAGGTCAACGAGCGCATGCCCGCTCACGTCGCAAACCAGACCATCAAGGCGCTCAACGAGAGCGGCAAAGTCCTCAAAGACAGCCGCATCCTCATCCTCGGCCTCTCGTACAAGCCGGATGTCGCAGACATCCGCACCTCGAAGGTCACGGAGATAATCGAGGCGCTCGACGAGTACCAAATCGACATCGCCGGGTTCGACCCACACGCGGACCCAGCTGCGATGCGCGAGGCCTTCGGCATCGACATCCAGGACGAACTCGACTTCGCCGACGTCGATGGTGTCCTCCTCACGACCGGTCACACGGCGTTCATGGACATCGACCTCGGTGACATGGTCAGCCAGATGACCGGCACCCCAGTGGTCGTCGACGTGGACAACTTCTTCGACCCAGCGGCTGCGGCTGACAAGGAGTTTACCTTCCGGAGGGTCTGAACATGTATCGGGGGCACACGGTCGGCGTTGTCGTGCCAGCGTACAATGAGGAGGGTTTCGTCGGTGACGTCATCGACGAGATTCCCGAATACGTTGACCGCATCTACGCTGTCGATGACGCCTCCGCAGACGGAACGTGGACGGAGATTCGTGAGGCAGCAGCCCGCCTGAACCGCGCCGAAGCAGATACGGCGCGCGTCGCGGACGGTGGCCTCGCGTTCGACCGTCGTGTCGTCCCGATACAGCACGAAATCAATCGGGGAGCCGGTGGTGCCCTCAAAACGGGCTACCGCCGCGCGCTGGAAGACGGCGTTGACGTGACTTCTACGTTGGACGCCGACGGCCAGATGGACCCCGACCGACTCACCGACCTTCTCGATCCCATCGTTGCCGGAGAGGCAGACTACACGAAAGGAAACCGGCTCGCAGAGCCCGCGTTTCTGGACGCCATGCCTCGCTTTCGGCTCGTCGGAAACGTGCTGCTCTCGTTTCTGACGAAAATTGCGAGTGGCTACTGGCAAATCGCCGATTCACAGAACGGCTACACCGCCATCAGCCACGACGCGCTCGAAGCCGTTGACATTCAAAGCCTCTACGAGTACTACGGCTACTGCAACGAGCTTCTGGTGCGACTCAACATCCACGACATGCGGGTCGCCGACGTGGCGATGCCCGCAGAGTACGGCGATGAGGAGAGTTCCATTGACTACACCAGCTACATCCCGAAGGTGTCTGGCATGTTGTTCCGGAACTTCCTCTCCCGACTCAAGAAAAAATACCTCGTGACGGGCTTTCACCCGCTGGCGCTGTTTTACCTCGCGGGCATCGGCACGCTCGGGTTGACGGGCATTTTCCTGCTCACAACCCTCGTGACCCTGTTTACCGCGGGGTCCGCGTTCGTGGCGTTCGCCACGACCATCGTGACGGGGCTGTTCGCAACGCTGTTCGTCCTGCTTGCGATTAGCTTCGACCACGCCGCAAATGAGCACCTGGAGGTGCCCGCCTGATGCGGGTGATGGTTACTATCCAACATCCGGCTCACGTCCACTTCTTCCGCCACGCAATCGCGGAGTTGGAGGACGACGGCCACGAAGTCCACGTCTTCGCCCGCGACAAGGAGATGGCCCTCGACTTGCTCTCCCGCTTCGACATCGACCACGAAGTGCTCGCGGGAACGGGCAGTGGCCTCTCCCAACTCGCCCGCGTGCAAGCCGTCTACGAGGCGCGCCTCCTGAACCGAGCCCGCGACATCGAACCCGACGTCATCACCGCCATCGGCGGGGTGGCGGCGGCCCACGTCTCACGGCTCGTCGGCGCGAAGAGTCTCGTGTTCTACGACACAGAACACGCAACCATCATCAAGGGGCTTGCCTACCCGTTCGCCCACCGCATCGCAACCCCTGATTGCTACCGCGACACGATTGGCCCCCACCAACGGCGCTACCCGAGCTATCACGAACTCGCCTACCTCCACCCCGACCGCTTCGAGGTGGACGAGTCGAAAGTGCCCGAGGTCGCGGAAACCGACGACAAGTTGGTCGTCCTCAGACTCATCGAGTGGGGCGCGTCCCACGACATGGGCAAGGGCGGCTTCGACGATGTCGAAGAAGTCGTCTCACGGCTCGAAGCCGCGGGCGCAGAAGTCGTCATCACCGCAGAGGGCGACTTCCCCGACGCGCTCGCCGCAAAGCAGATTTCGGTGGCTCCCCACGAAATTCACCACCTGCTCGGCGCAGCCGACCTATTTATCGGCGAGGGTGCGACGATGGCCGCCGAAAGTGCGGTGCTCGGCACGCCCGCCGTTTACGTAAACTCCCTCACTATGGGCTACACTGACGAATTAGACGAGGCGTACGGCCTCCTGTTCAACTGCAACGGCGAGAATCGCCACGAGCAGGCACTCGAGACGGCCGTCTCGCTCCTCGAAGGCGACACCGACTGGGCGGCAAAACGCGAATCCCTCCTCGCGGACAAGGTCGATACGACCGACGTCATCCGCGAGCAATTACGCGAGGTGACCGCATGAAAGCCCTCCAACTCGTCACGACCCCGCGCCCGTTTTTCGACCAGCAAGTTGAGGGCTTAGAATCGCGGGGTATTTCGGCCCCTGTTCGCGCGATTCCCCGGCCCGAAACCGGTGGCCGCGGCCCGCGCGAATTGCTCGAATACGTCCCCGATGTGCTCAAAGCCTCCCTTGATGGCGCAGACGTGGTGCATGCGAACTTCGGCCTCACAGCCCCGTTCGCGCTCGCCCAGCCGCGTCGCCCCGTCGTCATGACGTTTTGGGGCACCGACCTCATGGGGCCGACGTGGCTCCAGAAGGTTTCAGAGCAGTGTGCTCGCTACGCCGACGCGGTGGTCGTGCCCTCGAAGACGCTCTCTGAACGCCTCGACATCGAGCATACAGTGATCCCCTTTGGCGTTGACACAGACCTCTTCCGACCCATCGACCGTGCCGAAGCGCGCGAGCACCTTGGTTGGGACACAGACGAAACCGTGGCGCTGTTTCCGTACGAGACCGACCGCGACGTGAAAGACTACCCACGAGCAAAGCGGGTGGTCTCCGCCGCGGAAGGTACTGTTACCATCAAACCGATTTCAGGAGTTGACTACGACGAGATGCCGTACTATTTCAACGCAAGCGACCTCGTGCTCGTCACCTCGAAACGCGAGAGCGGGCCGATGGTCGTGAAAGAAGCCGCGGCGTGTAACGTGCCCGTGGTCTCGACCGACGTGGGGTTCGCCCGCGACGTGCTCGAACCGGTGGCGAACAGCTTCGTTGGCAACACCGACGCCGAACTCACCGCTGCCGTGGAGAAGGTTTCTGCCGCAGAAACCCGCTCTGACGGCCGTGAGACCATCGACTGTCTGAGCATCGACGAGATGACCGACCGGCTCCTGTCGGTGTATCACGACGTGACCTGCCCGATGGCGGAGGTGCGCCATGGGTAGACTCAAGCGATTGCTGGCCTACCGGCATCTCGACAAGGACGCCGCCATCCTCGGGCTCCTGCTAGCGATTGGGCTGTTCCCGCTGCGCTTTTTCGCCTCCCAAATCTATATCAAGACGATTCCGCTCGTCCTCGGGACGGCGTGTATCCTCTACTTGCTGACGCTGCGCTTCGAAGGCGGCGACACGGCAGGTCACCCGACGTTACCGGTTGGCCTCTCACGACTGCTCCCGAGCATCGTCTTCACCGGTATCGCGGCGCTCATCATGATTGCGTCGCTCGGCGGCGGGCGTGTCTCGATATTCTTCGACCTGTCGAGCATTATCGGGGTGCTCATCCTGTTCCAGATACTGTTCGCCCCGGACGAAGACATCCGCCCGCGGTGGTTGCTCGCCCAGATTGTGACGTTCGCCGTCGTGCTCCGACTCTCCGCGCTGTTCACCTCGCCGGGGTACATCGGCATCGACATCTGGACGCACATGGAGCAGATTGCGCGGCCGATTTACGAACAGCGCAGTCTGGCGGCGATTTCCGATGACAAACACTACGCTGCGCCGTTCTTCCACCTGCTGGTTGTCGGGGTCGCCATCCTGTTCGAGGTGTCGCTGCGCGACGCGCTCTACCTCTCGCTCGGGCTGGCGATGCCGTTTGCCGTGTTGCTCATCTACTCGACGACAAGACTGCTCGTCGCCACCCGCTGGGCGCTGTTCGCCGCCGCCATCTACGGCGTGGGCGACTACGTGCTCGAATGGGGACTGCACCTCATTCCGACGAGCCACGGCCTCCTGCTGTTCCTCGCCGTGCTCTATGCGATGGTACGGGTGATGCAGACTGAACACGAACTCAAAGACCTCGTGTTGCTGTTGTTCTTCAGCATGGCACTCATCATGACCCACCAGGTGTCGTCGTTCATCATGATGGTGGTCGTCGGCTCTGCGGTCGTCGCCCAAATAATCCTAAGCCTCGACCTGTTCAAGCCCGATGCCGTCCGTCCCGACGCGGTGAGCTTCACTCCGGCGGTAAACCTCTCGGGGCTGCTCGTGTTCGACGCCGGGTTCATCACGTTCATGTGGTCGTTCACCCCGTATCGCGGGAACTCGTTCCTCGAAACGGTGTTGAGCTATCTGAGTCGAACGCTCGGTGACACCGCTGGCTTCCTGAACCTTGCGAGCGGTAGCGGAGCGGGAAGCTCTGCCGGAGCCAGTTCTGGCCCGACGCTCGTCGAGCAAATCGCGCTCTACGTGGACACGATTGGCTTCCTCCTCTTGCTGTTTGTCGCAATCGTCGGGTGTCTCTACGTCCTGCGCCGCGAGCGCTCCAGACACTCGGTGTTCACCCTGCTCATCGCGAGCGTCATCATGCTCGTGTTCGTGCTTGGCCTGCCGATGTTCGGGATTCGTAACTTCATCCCACAACGCTGGTTCGCGTTCCTCTACGCACCGCTCGCCATCATGGGTGCAATTGGCGTCCGGCACATGTCCTTTAACCTCTATCCGAAGGTCGTGGTCGCCGTCATGCTCATGTTCGTCCTCATCTTCCCGGGGATGATGATTATGTCGAGCCACGGGGCCATCGACAACCCGGTCTTCGACCAAGACCGTGCTCGGCTCAGCTACACCGAACAGGAACTCGACGCCGTCCACACAGTCGGGACGATGACTGGCCGCCCGGATTCAGAGGAGATTCGCCCGAACGAGGTGATCTACACGGACCATCCGTACCAGACGGTGTTCTTCCGCTCTGACACCTACATGGCCGATGCGGCCGTCGTGAACGATACAGACCCCGTCACCCACGACGTGGTGATGTATCGCGCGGCCCAGAACGAGGAAGCGACGTTCTTCCAGAACTATCCGGAAGGAAGCAACACGAGCGTCGCGAAAATCCGCAACATCCCGCAAGACCGCCTCTGCCGGGTGGGCATGGACAACCTCTACTCGAACGGCGACGTGGTGCTCTGTTCGAACGGGGCGATCTAATCGCGGCTTTGTATTGAAATCACGCGACCACTTCTTGGACATTGACGCTGTAGAGCGTCTCCTCGATTGTACAGTAGTACTGGTTTCGTTCGCCCCATCGTCCCTTTGCAGTGAGACGGAATTTGAGTTCCATCGCGGCGTCGGGAACGGGGTCTGAAGCGTCATAGTGGTGATTCTCCAAGAGGTCGTCCAACACCGCCCGCTCCTCGCTTGGAAGGTCGTCCGGGTTCAGCGTCGCAGCCACAAACGGCGCGATACGCTTGCCGAGTGCGGTCGGCGAGCCTGCGTCAAGCCGGGCTGCTGCGTACTCGTAGGTGACCATCTCGACCGACTGTGTCCCGCGGAATTCGATGGCGTAGTACTCGGCATCGTATTCGACGAAGGAGGGGTCGTCATCGATGAGTTGTGACTGTTCGACGGCTGTCTTTGAGTCGTACACGTAGCCGTACCCGGCGCTGAAACAGCCCTCTTGGGCGAACGTATCTTCTCCGAGAAACAGGAACGATGCTTGGTCTTCCGCAGAGAGATTTTCGAAGGCAACCGCTTCGTTTCGCGCGCGTTGGGCGTCCCATTTCGCACTGCGCGGGCACTTCGAAATAGCGTCGAGAGTGAATTGCTGTGCGGTCGCCTCCTGCCGTTCGGTCGCTTCGACCGACAGGTGATACGTCTCGTCACCTGTGGAGACGAACTCGTGGCCGTTCATTCCGGGGCCATCGTACGACTGTCTGGTGGCGGTTCCCTCCTCGACGAGGTCCGTGATTAGCACCTGCGTCGCTTCGTCAAACGAGCCGATATCGCGTGTAACTCGCTTCCCGAGGTGTTCGTACGTGGGTTCGAACAGCGTGAGTTCGAGGGACCGGCCGCCGCCCGTCACCGCCTGTTGGTCTTCTGTGGTCGTGCTCGTCGTGGGCGTCTGCGTCTCGTCGGTTGGCACTGGCGCAGGCGGCGGCGTGTCCGTCTCTTCGGGCGTCCCTGAAGAAGCTCCGAGACAACCAGCGACCCCCACCGAGAGTGCGCCAGCGCACACAGCGAGGAGACGGCGACGGGTAGGCGGCGAGGGCATGATATGATACCTCACTAAGGTATTCGTATAAGTTTTCTGTGGCGTGGGTACTGTTTTCCCCACGCCTGAGAGACTGCCTGCCATGGAGAAAGCCCTGTACTTCGACCTCGACGGAACCCTGCTTCAGTACGGCGACTACTCGGCCATCGTTAGCGAGGCGTTCGAACAAGTGGTTGACCGCGTTGACCCCGCGTGGCACGAGATTCGGAGCAACGCATTCTTCGACGCCTTCGAGCGATTCGACCCAAACCCCTACGAGACGGGGATGGCCGCGGTGGTCGAACACGCGAACCTCGATGCGTCCGCAGAAACGCTTGCAGAGGCGTGGCTTGCGGCCGAGCTCGACGCGACAGAACCAACGCCTGCAGCCCACGACCTGCTCTCGGAGTTGGCAACGAAGTACCAACTCGGCGTGCTCACGAACGGCGTCACCCACGTCCAAGAGCGTAAGCTCGCCCACCACGGCCTCGACGAGTATTTTGATACCATCGTCTGCTCGTACGACGTGGGCGCGCACAAGCCCGACCCGGCGATGTTCGAGGTCGCAAAAGACCGACTCGACGCCGATGCGTACGTCATGGTTGGCGACGACCGCGATGCGGACATGCGCCCGGCTGTCGAGGCAGGATTCATGCCGATTTACGTAAACGAGGGTGCGGAACTGCCGGTGGAGGTTCGCGGTCTCTCAGGGCTTGCCGCGCTCGCGGGGCTGTTCGGATAAGTTAGTTTTCAGGCTGTGAGCCACCGGCGAGGAGGACGAACAGCAAGCCGAGGACAGCGACGAGGCCGACACCCGCGGCGAGAACGGTCTTTCCTTGGCCGTTCTCGCGGATGCCATTTTGCGTCGCCCAGAGGATGCCGGGGTAGTGGCGGGTGCGGGCGTTCGACCGGACGAAGTACTGGAGGCCGGTCATGATGTTGCCTTCGTTGAGATAGAGTTTGGCGAGCACGAGATTGTGGCTCCCGCGCACATCGTGACCTTTTGCCTCTAAGTCGTCAACGACGTCCGAGAATTTCTCTAAGTACTTCTCGTCGGCCTCACGCACGATGTCCGCCGGCGGGTCGCCCGATTCGTGACGGACGACGAGCGGTTCTGCGACGTGGGCGAGTTTCCCCTCGCGCAGGACGCGCATCAGGAACTCGGGGTCTTGGAACCGCCGGAAGGTGGTGTCGAAGCCCTCGATTTTGCGTGCCACGTCCGTCCGAACCATGAGCGTCGAACCCGCGCTCGTGTGCAGGCGGTCTGCGAGCACCTCTTCGACGAGTTCGTCGCCGCCTTCGGTCGGGGTGTCGGGGTCGGATTTCGAGAGGAACGAGGCGGCGAGCGAGCGCATCGGGCCGCTCGTGCCTTTCGTCTTCATGTCCACGTCGCAGTAGACCGCGACCCAGTCGTCGCCTTTCGATTCGAGATAGTCCACCTGTCGTTCGAGTTTGAGCGGCAGCCACTCGTCGTCAGAATCAAGGAAGGCGACGTATTCGCCCTCCGCGTGCTCGATACCAGTGTTTCGCGCGGCGGGTGCGCCCTGATTTTCCTCGTGTTCGACGAATTTTACGCGGTCGTCGTCGTAGCCGGTGACGACCTCCTTCGTGTCGTCCGTCGAGCCGTCGTCCACGACGAGTAGTTCGAAGTCGTCGTAGGTCTGGGCGAGGACGCTGTCGATGGCGTGAGTCACCTCTTCGCTGCGGTTGTAGGTTGGAATGACGACGCTTACGGTGGGCATCAGTGAGCGAACACAGACACTCCCCCACCGTTATTATCGGGGGATTAAGGTCAGTCTGCGCGAGCGTAGCGAACCATGTCCGAGAGCACCGGTGCGCCGTCGTACACCCAGAGCGCGATGACGCCGAATACGAGCGAGAGTTCGAACACGACCAACGGTGTGAGCCCCTGGGTGGCGAGGTGGTGTATCCAGCGGAAGAAGTACACCGCGGCCCGGCCGATGAGGCCGCCTTGGTCGGTGCTGTAGGCGGGTAGCGAGACGACCGGCCAGAGCACTCTGCCCACGATTAATGGCTCGTTGAGCAGCAGTGGCTCGTAGATGAGGTCGCCCACGAGGTGCGAGAGGTGTGCGATGGTGTACGCCGCCACCAGTCGGCGATTTCGCCCGTTCGTGAGCAACAACGCCCCGGCGAGCAGCGGCCCCATGATGAGGATGGAGTGCATGATGCCGTGGCCCGTCGGCGTGAGGCCGAACGTCCAGCTCAGGGGCTTATCGACGAGGTCGGGTGCCTGTGAGCCCAGCGCGACGAGGAACGCCGCGGCACCGTCGGGTGAGCGACGGTAGACGGTGTGGGCGAAAAGCGAGTACAACAGGTACGCGAAGGCGAGGTGTTCCCACGGCCACATTAGCTTGGGCGTGCGTAAACGGGCTGCGTGGATAGCTGTTGTGACGTGGCCGCGGGCGGCTCGATGTCGCCGCCGCCGTTTACCGTCACCCAGCGGTGGATGCTCCGGTAGGCGTTGTCAGCAGACGGGTTCTCCGGCACGTCGCCCTTGTAGAGGTAGAACGCCATCCGGAGGTTGCCGCCGGTCAGGGTCGGCTCGACGGTGAGGTTCTGGGTGGCGTTCTCACCGTCTGCGACCGATATCTCTTGGCGGAGGAGTTCCTCTTCTTCGACCACCTGTAACTCGCCGTTGTCGGCTTGCTCGACGCGCTGGAGTTCGCCAACGACGGTGTAAGTCACGTCTTCACCTTCTTCGTTGTTGATGCCGATTGGCACCGCAGCGGACTGGCCAGCGGCGAACGGGCCAGGAGCCTCCGCTGATTGGCCGGTCGGCACGGAGGCGTAGTAGAGCGCCGAGAACTCTTCAGACTGCGGCGGGACGGTCGCCGCGAACCCGGCGCTTGCGGCGACCAGCAGCAGGCTGACCGCGAGGAAGATAGTTGGAATTTTCGAGCGTCCCGAGCCAAGCGACCCGGTGTGGCTTGCCGAATCCGTGCGCATCCCGAGCGACGGACGATATTGGCGTTCTGCGGGGAGCAAGAGGCGAAGCACGAGCGCCACCACCGCCAACACGAGCGTGAGCGCGCTCACGCCGAGGAGGATTGGCGTGGCTTCGAGCGCCCACACAAAGTTCAGGACGAAGACGACGAACGGCACGAGCGCGAGGCTGGCAACGATAGACAGTCCAATGCGTTCGACCCCACTCATCCCGTAGTTTCCGGGGAGCTTGCGGAGTCCTTTTTTCGGGTCGTCGCGGTCGTGTGCGCCATCTTCAGGGATGCGACCGGGGTAGAGAGCAGAAACCATCGCATACCCCGGCAACACCAAGATGAGTGGCAGCCCAATGAGAATGCGAAGGGTGCCACTCACGCCCGCGACGAGGATGGCGGCGTCGGCAAGCAGCGTCAGCGCCACGACCAGCAGTAAGTCCGTCGGAAACGGCGTTCTCGACTCGCTCATTGATTCTTACCAGACTCCTCTCTACCTTTATTATCGGCTCCGTAAGCGCCGTCATCGCCGCGTCGTATGCGACGCAGTCCCACTCCTAACGTGGAGAGCCCAATGCCCACCGGGAGGGCGAATCCGGCTGTCGAGTTCGTGCTGGTGGTCGACTCGGTCGTTGATTCGGTCGTTGTCGAATTCACCAGTTCGGTCGTCGTTGTGGTGGTCGAAGTCGTCGTCGTTGTCGTCGTGGAAGTCGTGGTCGTCGTTGGCTCTTCCGTCGTCGTTGTCGTCGGCTCCTCTGTGGTCGTGGTTGTCGTCGGCTCTTCCGTAGTTGTTGTCGTCGGCTCCTCTGTGGTCGAGGTCGTCGGTTCCTCTGTCGTCGTGGTCGTACTCGTCGTTGGCTCTTCGGTGGTCGCCGTGGAAGTGGTGGCACTCTCAGTCGTCGTAGTCGAGGCTGTCGTACCGCCACCGTCGTCCGTTTGTGTGGTAGCTTCGGTCGGCTCTGTAGTCGCCGTGCTGTCGGTCTGCGTCGGCGTCTGCGTGGCTGCCGTACTCGTGTCGTTGGTCTGGTTCAGCCCGGGCACGTTCACGTCTGGGCTGTCCACCGAGCCGAGGTCTGGCCCCATGACGGCGAAGGCAATCCCCGAGATGAACAGCACCATGCCAATGAACACGAGGACGTACTGGAGCGAGTCGTTGCCGAACATCGACCCACTGCTCTCGTAGCGGTCGCGCAGCCGAACAACTGGGCGCGCAAGGCTGCCGGGCAGCGCAGACGAGAGGATGTCGAGCACCTCGCCGATGCCGAGAGCGCCCGTGACGAACGCCAAGGTGAGGAAGATGACGAGGCCGACCGGCGGCACGACGATGAGCGTCACGATGTCGCCAGAGATGAACGGCACGAGGGTCTGCGGGATGTAACTCGGCAGCGCGAGGATGGGAATGGCAGCGAGGCCGGTCGTGAGAGCGATTCGGCCGAGACGCGCATCAGAAAGCGGGTTAAACCCGATCTTCCGCGCAGACCAGATGTGAAACAGGAACATCGACGCGTAGCCGATACTCGTTGCAATCGCCGCGCCGTGCATCCCGTACATCGGAATGAGGACGATGTTTAATCCAAGGTTGATGACCGCGGCGGTCGCCGTGGCGATAATCGGCAGCTTCAGGTCGCCTTTCCCCTGTCCGATGGCGAGGATCGGGCGCGCAACGGCGAACCCGAGTGCTCCAGGAAGGAGGAGCAAGAGCGGTTCGACGGCGGGCGTCGCTGCCTCACCGAAGTACACCGGCACCGCGATGTGGGCAATCGAGTAGAGCCCGAGTGCCATCACGGCGGTGAGCAGGAGGGTGTACCGCGTCGCGCGTGCCGCGAGTTCTGAAATCTGTCCAGTCCGGTTTTGCGACCACATCTTCGAGGTCGAGTGAACGAATACCATCTGTATCGAGGTGGGGACGAACCACAGGAACTCAGCGAGTTTGAGCGCCGCTTTGTAGTGGCCAACCTGCGTGCTGTCGGTGAGCGCCCCGAGCAGGAGGATGTCCGTGTGATAAAGCGACATCAGACAGAAGATGAGGACAATCGAGAGCGAATTGAACGCGACCAGTTCGCGCCACGGGAAGCCCCGTGGGGTGCGCCGAACCACGTTCAACAGCGTGCTCTTGCGGTGGACGACGATGAATCCGAGAAACATCACGAGCGCACTGCCGAGCACCTGTCCGGCAAGCGCGCCCATGACCCCATAACCGTAGTAGACGGCGGGGATGGCGATGACGACAAACGTGACTTCATACAGGATTTTGAGCGGTTCAGAGTAGCGTTCGAGGCCGAATCCCATGAGCGTCCGTCTGACGAACGTCCGAAACTGCGCGACGATGACGAGCACCGCGAGGACGTAGAAGTACGGAACGAACTCCGCGGAGAAAAAGCGCGCGACGAGACCACTTTCTGCGAGGAGAACGAGCACACCCGCACCGGCCAGCGCGAGCACGAGCCCCATGCGGAAGTAAAAGCCGATGACGTGGCCACTCCAGTTGTCGAACGTACGGTCTTCGGGGATGTACTTGCGCACGCCGTCTGCGACCCCTGAGCTCACGAAAATCATGAACATCATGAAGATCGAGAGCACGAAGGCGTACTCACCATACTGGGCGGGGCCCATGAGACGATAGAGGATGGGCGTCGTCGCGAGTCCAAGGACGAGGATGAAAACCTTCGACCCGAAAATCGAGAGAAAGCCGCTTAGAATACTACGTTGCACACTATCACCTGTCGCTTGGTTTCGGCGGCGAGCGCACGCTGGCAGACCTGGGACGTGCGACGATTCATTCGCTTCTCGCTTGTGTTCACGGGGTGTTTATTATACGGGGGGTAAGGTTGGCTGGTTGCTGCGTTCGGTGGTGAGAAACGTGCGTGGCTATGCGTAGCCGAGGTCTTGCAGCCGCTCTTGGACCACGTCTGCGGTTTCCTCGCGCGCGGTGTCCTCCGTGTCGTCACCGACGGTTATCTCCTTTCGCTCGCCGTTCTGGTAGGTGTGCCACGGGATGGTCGTGAGTTCCGGCGTGTGGAGCTCCGTTGGATGACCGTACTCCTTCATCGGGATGGGCGAGGAGCGTTCGCCAATCATCTCGGCGTGGTCTGCGGTGACGACGGTCTTGCCTTGCAGAGTTTCTAAGAGGTCTTCGACGATTGGCATACAGAGGTCGAAGTTCTCCTCGTAGGCCTGCCAGAGGATGTCGTCGTCAAGCGTGACCTCGCCGTTTAAGACGCGATTCCAGAAGTCGAGGCTGTCTAAGTCCATGTACTTCTGGCCAGTCTCACCGATGAACGGGTAGTGGGGCTGGATGAAGTGGCCGACAATTTTCTTGTTTGGATAGGTCTCTGCGGCTTCCTTCATGCGTTTTGCCACGGTCTCCGGGCGGACGGTGCGGAACTCGTCGTCCCAGCCGTCGTCCTGCCAAATGTGTTCGACCGCATGGAACTGCACGTCCACGCGGTCGCGCTTGCGGTAGAGTTGGGGGTTCGCAGTGATGTACACCGTGTCGCGCAGGTCTGCGCCGTCAAGATACGTGTCGAGCCACTCGATGGTGGAGGACACTTTCGATTTTTTCTGTTCGAGCGTCCCGGGGAGGGTGTGGCGCTGGGCGAAGGTGTCGTAGCGACACGCATCGAGGATGATGAGGTTGTCCCAGTCTTCTTCGAACATCTCGACGCCGTCGTTTTTCCCCTTCTTCTTGCGCGAGCGATAGTAGTACTTGTTCAGCTCGCGGACGACCAGATGCGGTTCGCTCAGGCCACGGCGGATGCGGTTCGCCAGTGCGGACTTCTGCATGGCTGGTTCTCATCAACCTACCACCTTTCTTATTCGCCGCATAAACGGGGAGAAACGACCGAGGCGTGTTAGCTGGTGTCGTTGCCGTACATCCGTAAGCCAGCACAGCCTTTGTCCCAGACGCCGCGTCTGATGTCGCTCTTTTTGATGGTTACGTCAGAACTCTGGTCGTTTAGCTTGACGGCCTTGTACCCCGTCATCGATTGGGCGTCCATGCCCTCCATCCACGCGCCGGAGCCGTTTACGACGAACGGGATGTGCGAGGCGGTCTGTTTTCCTTTGTAGACGAGGGTGTTGTCGCCATTCAGCACCATTGCCCGGCGATAGTGTTCGCCCTGCTGGTTGAAGTTCACCACGCGGAACTCACAGTCATTGCGGTTACACCGGAGGGCGTGTCGCCACACGTCACCCTGTGCGTCGCCGGAGATATCGACGTACTCACAGAGGACGGTGCCCGCGTCAGAGCCGTTGATTTGGATGGCGTTGCCGCCGCGTTGAATCTCGATATCTGAGCGGATAATTTTTGTCGGCCCGGCGCTCGACTGCACGACGATGCCGTGGCAGGTTTCGTCGCCGACGGTCACGTCGAGATGGCTAAGGAAGGCGCTCTCACAGTCGTTCATCACCGTGAGCGCGTGGCCGTTTGGCTCCTCCAGACGAATCGTTGTATCGACCACGTTCATGTTGGGGCCTTCGTCGAGGCGGATGCCGCGCTGGTTCTGGTTTTCGTCGTGTTGCTGGTCGACGACGATGGTCGCGTCGGTGACGAGGCAGTCGTGGCCGCCGAGCCGGATGCTCGCCGCCTCGCTGTTGGCGTACCGGCCGCCGTTGACGATGACGCGGCCGTTCGTGAGCGCGTAGAGACCGTTGTCCGGCCAGTCGTCGAGTTCGCAATCTTTGTATTCGATTTGACCTTCGTGGTAGCGCGTGGACATCAGCCCGGAGGGGCCACGCCAGATGTCGCCCGGCGTGTTCTCGGAGAACGCCCCGCCATAGTTTGCGCGGAAGCGCTTTACCATGCCCGTGCCGTCTGGTGAAAGAATGTCGAACAGCCCCGGGCCGTAGGTGCCGCTGTCGTGGCGACCAACGACCGTGATGTCGTCGACGAACAACCCGTCTAGAACCTGTGCTTCGATGACGCGGATACCCGTGTCGTTTGCGCGGAGGTCAACGGCGAAGCCTTGGACGCGCAGGTCAACACCGGGGTCGTAATCGACGCCCAGTCGGAACAGCCGGTATTGGGGGCCGTCGTAGTTGTGGTAGTTCGCCGGGACGAGCGTGGCGTCGTCGCCGACCAGCCCGAAATTCCGGAAGTCGGTGAACCGGAACTGCGAGTCCATGTAGTAGCGCCCTGGTGGGAATTTGATGAGCGTGTCATTCGCCGCGTACTGCTCTAAAATCGGCGTGATGGATTCGTCGCCCGAGTTGTCTGCACCGGCGTCGTCGACGATGTCGATGACGCGGTCGTACTGGTCTTCGACGTGGGACGCTTCGGCTTTTCCCGACGCCAAGAGTGTGGCACCTGCCGCCGTTGCACCAACGGCCCCAAGGAAGGTTCGTCTGCCAAGGGTGAGAGAGTCGTTCGATTCGCGGTTCGAGTCTGTCGAGGGAGTCGTGTCGCGCGTGGTCATTGCAAACCCTAACTGGTAGATTCCCGGCTCGCGTATGGGGTATGAGTGGAGTCACAACCCGGGTAAAGTATCGAAATACCTTATTTTACTGCTTCCGTGACAGTAATTCACACGGGAATTACTCGCCACCCTCACGGAACCACTGGCACCACAAAGTTGTTATGGTGTGAGTATCAACCTGACAGGCGCGATTTTGAGTGGACTGAGCCACACCCCGAACTCGCATGGTAGCACACAACACGTTCTCCCAGAGCGGCCTGATTATCGGCCGCATAATAATGGGTGTCCTATCCCTGTCTCGCGATATATATGGGAACGCCGGGACGGCGAGTTGTACGTGACGGTGGGGCTCGATAGAAATGGATACGGATAGACTTCTCTCTGCGGTCGTTGCGGTGCTTTGCATCCTCTCGGTTGGCTTTGCTTCGACGACACTCGATGATTCAGTCGAGACGAAACCAGAGGATGTCATCAACATCGACTATGACAAATTGCCGATAAATCCGCAAGAAGCAGAAGAGTTCAAGGGCGATTCGGTGACAACTGCAGACCCGGAGTCGACTGGCACCCCTTCTACAGAGAGTAAAACAGAAACACAGGGCCAAACGGCGACTCCCGGCGAGGGCAACGAAGAACTTAGTGACCCTCAGAGCGGCGCTGAAAATCAGCAGACACAAACGTCCGGACAGGGGTCGAGTCCACGGCTTATCGAGGAGAGCCTCCTCGACAAACTCCTCTCGTTGCTCATGACGCTGTTGCCGTTCGTGCTCATCGGAGCCGTCCTCGCGGTCGCGGTCAAAAAGCGCGAGACGATTGCTGGCTGGCTCGAGACCGCAGAGCGAAACGATCCCGTTTCGACCCAACCGACCGTGGTTGCCCGTCCCGAAAACGAAGTGTATCACGCGTGGCACGAAGTTGCGAGCGCGATTCCATACGAGCGCCGGAAGGCAATGACGCCCGACGAAGTCGCGGCCGCGCTCAGAGACGAAACCGAACTCAAAGACGAGCTACTCATGGAGCTAACGAAGACGTTCAAACGCATTCGCTACGGCGGTGCGCCGGTGACCGACGACGACCGCGCGCTCGCCGCACGGGTCGAAGACCAACTGAACGCACAGCGGGTGGCAGAACAATGAGCTTCCGTCGCGTCGTCTTTGGCGTCCTCGGCGTTGGTACCTTCCTGCTTGCGTACCTCGCAACGGGCAACCCCGACCTCGCAGGCGCACTCCCGGGCGAGGCGTTGGTTTCCGCCCTCGGGAACGACTACCTCGTGCTCGTCGTCATCGCCATAATCGCCGCCGTGATTACCCTGTTCGTGACGGTGTCTGCGCGAAACGGCGCGCGCGACCACACCACGCCACCGGAAGCAGAACAGGTGACGGACGTCCCGCTCTCTGGTGACATCTACGACGACCTCCTCTCGAACTCGGCGCTGTGGGCGCTGACCCACCGTGAGGCGTGTGAGCGCGCAAAACAGCAGTTGACCGCGACGGCCGTGCGAGTCGTACAAGCAGAGCGTGGGTGTACCCAGAAGACGGCCAAAGAACGCGTCGCGCGCGGGACGTGGACCGACGACCCCTTCGCCGCCCGCTTTCTCGGAAGCGACGCCCCGCCGTTAGAGCCGGGCCAGTGGCTGACCACGGCCCTCAGACTGGAGACACCAACCCAGCGGGGTGCACGCCACGCGGCGACCGAACTCGTCGCCCGTGCCGGAGGTGACGCCCATGCTGCGTGAGACGAACCGCTGGCGCGGCGTCACCGCAATCAGCCTGCTCACCGCGATGGGCGGGCTGCTCGCAAACCGGCCGCTGTTGTTGCTCGTCGCCACCGTGGGCATCGTCTACCTCGTTTACCCGCGCGTGACCGGCACGCCAGACGGGACGCTCGAACTCGACCGCCGCCTGAGCACCGACACCCCCGGCCACGACGAGGTGGTCGAAGTGACGGTGACGCTCAGAAACACCGGTTCGTCGCTCCTCCCCGACGTGCGCATGGTGGACGGCGTCCCCGAAACGCTCACCGTGGCATCGGGGTCGCCCCGCCACAGCGCGACGCTGTTGCCCGGCAAAGAGACCACGTTCACCTACTCGATTACCGCAAAGCGCGGGGCGCACCCGTTCACGCCTGCGACGGTCATTTTGAACGACATCGCGGGCGCGCGCGAGGTGGAGACGAACGTCGCAAGCGAAACCGAACTCCGCTGTGACGCAGACGTCTCTGAGATGCCGCTTCGCCAGCAGACGACCCAACTCTACGGACGCGTGCTCACCGCAGACGGCGGCAGCGGCGTCGAGTTCCACCAGACCCGCGAGTATCGCCCCGGCGACTCCATCCACCAAATCGACTGGAATCGCCACGCGCGGACGGGCAAGCTCTCGACCATCGAGTTCCGTCAAGAGCGCGCTGGGCGCGTCGTCATCCTCGTTGACGCCCGCGAGCAGTCCTACCGACGGGCGTCAGCAGACGACCCACACGCGGTTGCCTACGCGCGCTACGCCGCAGAACAGCTGTTCGAGTCGTTGCTCGCCTCCCGCGACCAAGTCGGGCTCGCCGTCGTTGGCCGCGAGTTCGCGTGGCTTTCACCGGGAGCCGGGAACGACCACCGTATCCGCGGCAAAACCCTGCTCGCAACGTCGAACAGCCTCGCCCCACGCCCACCGGAGCGAGACGACTTCACCGACGGCCAGTACGCCGAGTTGCGCACGCAACTCTCGGCCTCGACGCAGGTGGTCGTCCTCTCGCCGTTGGTCGATGACGACATCGTGGGCGAGGTAAAGCGCCTCGACGCCCACGGCCACCGCGTGACGGTGCTCAGCCCGCGCGTGACGGGCGGGGACACGCTCGGGGGCGAAGTCGCCCACGTAGAGCGCGTCCAGCGGATTCGGCAGCTTCGCGCCGGTGACATTCCGGTCATCGACTGGAACCCAGACCGGCCGCTCGAAGCCGCCTTAGAGGACATCGGGAGGTGGCGGCTATGAGCGGACCCGTGCGGAAACCAACCCGCATTGCGAGCGTCGCGGCGGTGCTCGCAGCAGCGCTTCCGGCGTTTTTCATCGTCGACCTGCCCGCGATTCCGAGCGCGCTTGTCTTCATCCTTGGCGGCCTGTTCGTCGCCGGCCTTGGGGACGAAACGCGAACGCGGGGGTATCGCTGGCTCGGCAACGGTGTGCTCGCACTCGGCGTGGTCGTCGGCCTCGTCGGCGTCGTGCGTGGGTTCGCTGGAGCCCCGAGTCCGCGGTTCATGGTCGTCGTCGGCCCACTCCTGCTCGGCGCGTGGGTGCTCGGACTCGGCGTCATCCCGCTTCGGAAGGGGTCGCGCTGGCTCGTCAAGGCGGGGAGTTTCTTCCTGCTCGCGGGCGTCGTCATGGCAGGTGTCGTCCAGATGGGCGACCTCGGCACGTTCTTGCTCGCGACCATCGCACTCGTCGTCGCGTGGGACGCAGGCGACCACAGCATCACCCTTGGCCAGCAACTCGGCCGGGGGGCACAGACCGCACAGGTCGAAGTGACGCATCTCGTGGGAACGGTTGGTGCAGGAATCGTCGCGTATCTCGCCACAAAAGCAGTCGAAGGGTTCGGGACGCCCGGCGTCCCGCTTTCGGCCCTGCTTGGCTTACTCGTCGCGGTGCTCGTGTTGCTTATCGCGTTGCATAGGTAATCGTCGGCACGTCCACCGACGACAACACCGACTCGATAACGTCGTATTTCTCTGTGCCGTTCACCCGTGCGTCAGCGGTAAGCACGATACGGTGGTCGAGAACTGGGTGAGCCACGCTCTTTACGTGTTCTGGCGTGACGTACTCCTCGCCTTCGAGAACCGCACGAGCGCGCGCGGCTTCGAACAGCCGCTGGGTCGCACGCGGGGACGCGCCAACGGTCACGCGCTCGTCTCCGCGTGTCGCCCGCGAGAGGTCAACGATGTAGTCTTGGACGTCTTTTTGGACGCGCACTTGCTCTGAAACGCGCTGGAGGTCGAGCACTTCCTGTGGCGAGCAGACGGTGTTGACGGTTGGGCTCCGGTCTTCGCGCGATTCACGGCGTGCGAGCAGCTCGCGTTCGCCCTCGCGGTTTGGATAGCCCATGCTCGTCTTGATGATAAACCGGTCTTTCTGGGCTTCCGGAAGCGGGAATGTCCCCTCGTTTCGCTCTGCGGGGTTCTGCGTCGCGATGACAAAGAAGGGGTCGGGGAGTTTGTGGGTCTGACCGTCCACTGTCACCTGCTTTTCCTCCATCGCTTCGAGCAGCGCGGCTTGCGTCTTCGGCGAGGCGCGGTTGATCTCGTCTGCGAGGACGACGTTCGCGAAAATGGGACCTTTCTTGAACTCGAAATCGCGGTTCTTCTCGTTGAAGACGTGCGTCCCCGTCACGTCGGCTGGGAGCAAGTCAGGCGTGAACTGGATGCGCGAAAATGAGAGTCCAAGCGCCGTGCCAAGACTCCGGGCGGTGAGCGTCTTTCCCGTGCCGGGAACGTCCTCTAAGAGAACGTGCCCGCGGGCGAGCAGTCCGGTGAGAACGGTGTCTAAAAACGCTTGTTCGGTGATGACCGCGTTTCCAATCGTGTCGGTCACGCGACGGCTCAACTCGTGTGCCTCAGCAACTCGCATGTAGAGTGCCTATGGCGCTACCCCTTTTATTATCAGTGGGCTAAACCAGTCAGCTATTCTGGCTGTCGCTCAGGGTGAGCGGATGCGTGGGAGGTGAGCGGCCGGGACGTGGGTGCACACGCGAACCCGGGCAAAGTTCGCAGGTGGAGCGTCCGACCAGCCCACGTGACAGAAGTAACAGCCACGCAGTTGCGAACACGACGTACCGGGCAGATACGTCGCCTCGCGTCGCAGTAGGTGGCGTGAACACGTGGTTCAGAGCCACCGCCCGCGTCAACGCCACTGGCGCGAGAGAGATGTACGCGGACACCCCGGGCAAAGGCGTCTGGTACAGGCGCGTCCAGACGGGCGTTGGATGGCGGGTTTATTTCAAACCGCATCAACCAGTTAATTACGGGACTGTATAAGTATTACTGCCGCGTGTCGAGTCGCTTAGTTTTCGATTGCGGCTTCGATTTCGGCGCGGGTCTTTTCTGCGTCCACGGTTGGGCGAACCATCGTGCCGTCCTCGAAGACGAGGCGTGGAACCGTAGAGACGTTGACTTCGCCTGCGGCTTCGGTCGTGGCTTTCACATCTTCGAGGTAGGTCTCTTGCTCGATTGCCGTGGTGAGCGCCTCGACATCTTCGATGCCCGCTTCCTCTGCGAACACTTTCATCTGTGCTGTGGTCCCCCAGTCGAAGCGTTCCTGTGGCTGGTTTTTGAACACGTACGCGAAGTAAGACCAGTAGTTGTCTGGGTCTGTGTCCCACGCGGCAAGTCCGGCCTGAGCCGAGAGCGGAGCGTCCTCGCCGAGGAACGGCTCGCCACCGAGGTACGCGAGCGAGCGGTACTCGATCTGGAGGTCGCCGGGGGTGACGTACTCGCGGACGATTTCGTCGAGGAAGCCGCCGACGGCGAACTCTTGGGTGTATGGGCACTTCCAGTTACCATAGAACGTCACCTTCGCGGAGGCGTCACTCGACCCCATCACCGCGTACGTGGAGTCGGTCTCTTCTACGGGCGCGTCCATGAGCGCACCAGCTGGTTTCACGATTTCTTCACTCTTGCGCGTGACTGCTTGGCTGCTGTCGCCGTTGCCCTCGTCCGGCGACTGGTCGATGTTTTCGGCCGTCGTCGTGCCCGAAGTGTTCTGCTGGCTGTCTGCGGCCGTGGTGGTCTGTTGTTCTTCTTGGCTGTCAAGAGCGTTATCCGTGAGGCTCGCACAGCCTGCGAGGCTGAGCAGCGCAGCGCTACCGGTCAGTTGGAGGATTCGGCGTCTTGATTTTTTTGCTGTCATATCTCGTACTGACGGTGCTACCCCCATTATTATCCGTCAGCTAAGCCCGGGTTTCAGGGCGTCTGCGCACGGTTCACACACAACCGCGCGTCCTCGGATGGATTCCACCCGTCTGCAACGGTGAATACGGGTGAATGAGTCCAGTTTAGGCCCCAGATAATAAGGGAACTCGGGGACGGAAGACGGGTATGACCGGGACCAATCCGACCCGCCGCCACCTACTGGTGGTGTCTGGGTCGGCGCTCACCACTGCCCTTGCGGGGTGTGCGTCACAAGGAGGTGACGACGGCACCACGACCGACACAGAATCGGCCGCGGACGCCTCGTCAGATACACAATCGGCCACGCAAACGGCCACGAACGACACCGACGGAGCCGAAGAAAGTCAGTCAAATGCTTCGGAAACGACGATGACGCCAGACCCAGCGTCGTTCGAGGGTGAGTCAGTAACGTTCACCGCAGATGGCGACACCGAGATTCAGGGCACGCTCTACGGCGATGGCGACTACGGCGTTGTCATGGTGCCACAGATAAATTTCGACCGCGAGAGCTGGCGAGAACAGGCGCAGTTGCTCGCCGCGACCGGGCACGCGGCGCTCCCAATCGACGAAGGTGACAACCCGCCCGCAGCCGTTCTCGGCGCGATGGCCTACCTGAAAGAAGACGTCGGCGTCTCGAACGTCGTGTTCATCGGTGGGAGCTCGGGCGGCGAGGCTGTCGTCCGCGCGAACGCACAGGCACCGGACGGCGCCGTCGCTGGCGTCATGGGCATCTCTGCCGCCGGTGGCAGCGACGTCGCGGGCGACCTCCAAGGCCGAAAACTGTTCGTCGTGGGCAAAGACGACGACCAGCGCTTCGTCGACACGGCAAAACAGCTTCACGAGAACGCCCCCGACCCAAAACGCCTCGTGATTCTCGACAGCGACGCCCACGCCCAGCGCATTTTCGACTCGCCGCACGCAGACACGCTCACCGACCTGCTCCTCTCGTTCGTCGAAGAATCAAGCGGCGCTTAGAAGTGCTCGCGGAGGTAGGTCTGTGCGCGCGGGAACGCGCCAGAGAGCAGTTCTAACGCGGCGTCAGAGTCGGTTGAAAGGCCGCCATAGCGGTGAGCTTGTTCGGCCGTGAGATAGCCCACGGTGAGTTGTGAGAGCGTGGCGATGTCAACGGAGACGGTGGCGTCGTCGGTTGTTGGCGTGCACGTTGCGTTCCCGTTTTCGACGCTGAACGCGAATCGACCGTCGTTCCACGGCGCAATCGGGTCGCGGACGTCGAGAACGACGCGGCCGCTTGCCGCCTCCGGATAGGGCAACCTCGAAAGGCCAGCTTCGACGTCCGTGAGGCGGAACATCGGTCCAGTGAGTAGCTCGCAGTCGAGCGCGCGCGGGTCTGCCACGCGGTCGAACAGCGTGCTGTCTGCTGCGATGTGGAGTTCGATCTGCTTCATCTGCGAGAGATGGTGGTAGAAAAATCGCAGGAGCTGTGTGAACGCCGCGTCGTCACGGTAGGCAATATCCCACGCCTTGAGCGTGCGCTCGAACTCGCCGGTTTTCTCGACGGTGTAGACAACGGCGGCTCGGAGGTCGCCGTCGTGTTCCCAGCCATAGATGTAGGTGTCAGACCACGGCGGGTCGAAGATGCGCCGCTCCCACCACTCCTCGGTTCGACGCATCGCGAGATTCCAGCCCGCCGCGAACTGCTCTGTGAGGTCGCGCAGGGCAGGGATGTCGTCAGTCGAGAGTTTGCGGAAGGTTCCGGCCGCCTCCGGCAGGGCGTCTGCGAGTGCGTCGGGGGCGAACTCCCACTTCGTGCGCTTGTTGCACGTCCCCCAGCCGTACTTGCGGTAGAACTCGTACTCGAACGGCCAGAGCACAGAGTAGTCGATACCCTCCGCGCGGAACTCTGTAAGCATGGCCGCGAGCATCTGCTGGACGTAGCCCTTTCGTCGGTGTTCTGGTGGGGTCGCAACGTTCGAGACGCCGCCGACGCGCACCCACTCACCGCGCAGCGAGAAGGTGAAATCGTGCCACGCACTCGCCGCAAAGAGGTCGTCGCCGTCGTAGTACCCGCGCAGTTCGTGGGTGAAGGGCCGACGCTCCTCGAACGACTCCGCAGTCGGATGGTCTTCGGGGCTGAAGGCGTACTGCATCATATCGAAGAAGGCCCGTTCGTCTGCCTCGGGTATCGGGCGATAGTCCATAGAAGCCGTTGGATGTCGAACATAAAAAGCGAGCCGAAACCGTGTGATTCAGGCCTGTGGAGTACCATTGCCCTCCCATGAAGCAGCCACTGGAGGTGCGCGATGGCCTCTGAGAAGGTCAAGCTCGGGCTCGTGCTCATCGTGGGCGTACTCGGCTCTGGGCTCGCAGATTACTTCCTCACGACGTCCGGATATCCGGCCATCGGGCGCACTGTCTGGGCGATAGGCTACGTGACGATGGTGCTCGTCATCTGGTACGTCTGGATTCGCCCGCTTGACTTCTCAAGCCCAACCGGCTAACGGAAGTTTAAAGGCCTAAACAGCGGGAGTATCGACCAAGAATGTACGCGTTACCGATGCAGGTGGTGGACACGTTCTTGCTCCAGTACAATCTGGGGCAGGCAATTCTCTTCCTGTTCATTATGGCGACGCTGGGCGTCCTTCCCCTCAAATCACAGAAGGTCCTCGCGCTCCAGACGACCATGTTCGGGGTTCTGTTCATGATCATCCCGGCCATCGACGGCCCGTTCCACTTCGCGCTGCTCGGGCTCGTGCTGTTGTTGATTGGCCCCATCCTGCTCACGACCGCAAAGCGATAAGAACACCCCTCGAATTCGCCCCGACGTACCCCTCGTTTCTCACAGCGACGTAGCCGTGCGTTCAAACAACGCGGTACTCGCTTTCAACCAGTTCCTCGTACTGCGCACCCGTCTGTTTCCCGCTTTTTGCTCGTCGTGAACGCTTCGCGTACCGGTCCTCGAAAAACGTCGATGCACTCTTGTGCATCGTGCTTTCGTTCGAGTTCCTCACGAAAAAGTGGGCGAAAAAGGCCGCCACTCCCTTCTGTCGTGGCGGGAGACTTACTCGCTCTCCACTAACTCTTCGTACTGCGCGCCCGTCTGCTTCAACGTCTCCGTCGAATAGAGGCGTTCGTGGTCGAACGGGAGCACGTCGCGCGCCAACTCGTCTATTTTCTCGTCGACGGCGTCGGGGTCGCGCCCGTGAATCATGGTGAACAGGTTGTACGGCCAGCCCTGTGCCGGGCGGCGCGGGCGGTGATAGCACAGTGTGACGTACGGAAGGCCACCGGCTTCGAGGCCGCGGGTGTCTAACTCGTCGTCGGGCACGTCCCAAACGACCATGCAGTTCGCGTCGAAGCCGGTCACGATGTGGTTTACAACACAGCCGATGCGCTTGATTGCGCCGTCTGCGGTGAGGCGATTGATGGCATCGATGATCTCCTCGGTCGTAGCGTCTACGGCCGCGGCGATGTCGGCGTACGGCGTCGCCGTGAGCGGGAAGCCATCTTGGATTTCGAGGAGGAGGCGCGCGTCGAGCGCTGAAAGCGTTCCCGTGGCCTGCTCTGAGATGTTGGTCGCCTCGATGTCCGTGGCAATGCCTGCTCTCGGGTCGCTCCGCTCCCCGCTCGCGCGCTCCGAGACGCGTGGCGTCTCGCGGCTCTCTCGTGCAAAACGGTCTGCATTCACGACCGGGAACTCAAGATTGATGTAGAAATCGGTGAGCATCGGGAGATTCAACACCGCACACCCGGTTCGTTCCTCGATTTCCGCGAGGATACGGTCGCGGGTTGCTAAGGAACCCGCGGTCACGACGAACCACATGTTCCACTCGTGGGCGCGGCGGTAGTTGTGGTTCACCTGCTGGTAGCCATTGATAATCTCGGCCACCTCGGCGAAGCGGTCGTCGGGGGCTTTGACCGCCGCGAGCGTCGAGCTGCCGATGACCGGCGGGTTGAGCACCGCGCCGAAGCGCCGGAACACGCCTGCTTCGCGGAGGGCTTTCACCCGAGCGAGCGCGTCTGCTTCGGAGATGCCGAGTTCCGCGCCGACCACGCGAAACGGGCGTTCGCAGACGGGGAAGCCACTCTGGAACTCGTCTACGAGTCGGGCGTCCACGTCGTCGATGCTGGCGCGCCAGTCAACCGGCCTACTCATTGGCTGAAAATAGGACTCTGGAAATTACCCTTTGTCGGTCTGAGATGGCGTTATCAGGGTGAAGCCGAAGAGACTGGTATGAGCCTTCCCGACTGCTCGGGCCAGATGGTCATGGTCACCGGGGGAACGAGCGGTATCGGCCGTGAGACGGCCCGCGGCCTCGCAGCATTGGGCGCGACAGTGGTCATCACCGGACGTGACCGAGCGCGCAACTCGACTTTGACGACCTCTCGCTCTCGCAGTCGTACTCGGGGATGAAGGCGTATCGCCAATCGAAGCTGGCGAACGTGCTGTTCACCTACGAACTTTCCCGACAGCTCTCGGAGACGGGTGTCACCGCGAACGCGGTCCATCCGGGCGTCATCCCACAGACGGGACTGACGCGAAATTCCTCGGTGTTCGCACGACTTGGGTTCAATTCACTGCGATTGATTCCGGGCGTGACCACCTCAGAGCGTGGCGGAGCGCAGCCCAGCATCTATCTGGCCGTGTCACCCGAGGTGGAAGGAGTCTCTGGGAACTATTTTGACCGAACGAAGGCGGTCGAGAGTGCGCCCAGCACCTACGACACGGACTCCCAGCGGTGGCTCTGGAAGTGGACCGGAGCGCAGGCGGGAGTGCCCGAAACGCTGCCACTCAGTTAGCCCCGAAGTCGCGTTCCCATCACGACCATTTCGTTGCCGCCGTCTATGACGAACGGGCGGTGGATGGTCTCCCAGCCGAGGTTTTCGTACATCCGACGGGCGGCGACGTTGCCGACGTGGGTCGTGAGGACGCTTGTTTTGTGCGGGAGGTCACGAAGGAGCGTGTCGTGGAGCAAGCGGCCGATTCCGTTGCGTCTAGCCGGTCTCGACACGCCGAGTTCGACGAACTCGAAGCAGTCGCTGAGCCACGTTTCGGCCACGCTTGGTGGCATCGCTGCGCGGAGTGCCTCGTGGTAGTACTGCCCCGGCGTGGAAGTGTAGCCGTAGACGTAGCCGATGACTTCCCCACCGTCCACGGCGAGAAAACCGCGGTAGCCCGGGTAGGTCGTGTGGCGTTCAAAGCGGTCGTGCACCGCCGCTTCGTCGTTCGAGAAAATCTGACAGTAGAGCGCAATGGCTGCGGCAAATTCAGGAGTGTCGGCAACCAGCGGGTGGAGGCCAACCATGCGAGAACTTCGTGGGGGAGGACAAAGGGCGTTTCCCCGCCGCAAGCGGGACGCTTTTGCTCACCGCTTCCCAAGCCGCGACCATGACGAATACGACCGCGGAGTTCGGCGAGTGGCCGCTCAAACGCCTCATGACGGAGGTCGTCGGGTCGGGGCACAAATCCGCAGCTGACATGTCTCGCGCACAGGCGCGAGAGGCGTTTGCACGCATTCTAGCCAACGAGCCAGACCACACGACGCTCGGCGCGTTCTGGCTCGCAAACCGCTGGAAGCGCAACACCCCGGAGGAACTCGCCGCGTTCACCGACGTGATGGTCGAGGAGTCAGTCAAAGCTGCAGAACCGAAGTGTGACCCCGTCGATTGCGGGGCAAACTACGACGGCAAGCACTCGACTGCCCTGCTCGGCGTGGGCGCGGGACTCGTCGCCGCCGCGGCGGGAACGCCCGTCGTCGTCCACAGCGGCGACCGCGTGCCGACCCAGAAGGCGACGGCCTACAAACACGTCCTCGATGAGTTAGGCGTGCGGACCGACCTCTCGCCACAGGAAAGCGCCGACATGGTGGATGAAACCGGCTTTGGCTTCTACTACCAGCCGAACTTCAACCCCGGTATTCAGGGCATCTGGGAACGCCGCGACATGATGGGCGTGCGCACATTCGTGAACACCATCGAGACGCTCGCGAACCCCGCGAACGCGGACGTGCATCTCGGGAGTTTCTACCACCTCGCGTTCGCAAAGCGCATCATCGACACCTTCCAAGCGTGTGAGACGCAAGACCTCTCGCGCGTGGTCATGTTCCAAGGGATGGAAGGCTACGACGACATCCGTCCCGGTTCGACGAAAGTCGCCGTCTGGGACGATGGCGACTTCTCTGATTTCGAAATCGAGACGGCGAACTATGGCATGGACTTCGTGAGCGAAGACTTGGAAGTCGAGAACGTCGATGCGGACTCTGCGACCATCACCCGTGAGGTGCTCGCGGGCGAGCGCGACGACCAGTTCGCGGATGCAATTGCGCTGAACGGCGCGTTCCGTATCTTCGCGCGCGGCGACGTCGAAACGCTCGACGCAGGCCTCGAACAGGCCCGCGAAGTACTCGAAGACGGCAGTGCGCTCGCCGTCTTAGAAGAACTCCAGTCGTTCTAAAGAAAACAGCGAGAGTTCCACGGGTCACCTGACCCGTGGGTGAATCTCGTACGCTCGCCTAATGTTCAGTCTCCTCGATGTACCGACGAACCAAATCTTCGGAAACTGCACCAGTCGTTCCGACGTAGTATCCATCCTTCCACAAACCACTTCCCTATAAATACCGTTGTTTGAGTTCTGGGTGGCGTTTCAGAATCGTTCGACCCGAGTAGCCCTTGAATTGCTTGGCAATCTCGGAAGGACTCCATTTCGGGTCAGCCTCCACGAACAAGTGAACATGGTCGGTAGCAATCTCCATCGACACAATCTCGTGGTCGAACCGTTCGGAAGTTCCTCGAAACAACTCTGCAAGTTCGTCTCGAACCAACTCCAGCACTCCGTGTCGATACTGAGCGGAGCGAAGCTCCGCGAGGTACGCAAAGCTCTGCTTTGCTTGACTTCGGACACCACAAAATGATGTTTATACAAACTAATCGAATGTGCATGACTCCTGTACTCTTCCATCCCAATCCCTGCTTTTATTAACACTTAGTTCGATAGTCAAAGTATGGGTATCAAACCTGTCACAAAGACCGCACGCACTCGACTCTGCATCGAGTCTGGCGAGCGGTCGTGGCTCAAAGATGCCCGCTTCACCGCACGAGACATCACCAACGACACACTCTATCTCAAACAGCAAGGCTACACCAAGACCGAGATTCAACGCGAAGTTGACCGGGATGGTTTCCTTCGGAACAACAAGTGTGCTGTCGTTGCCAAGGCCCTGCAAGCGTGGGACTCCTACAAAGAACTCCTCAGCTGGTGGCACAACCAAGACGACACCAACGTCGGGAAGCCGTCGCCACCAGCCACGGACAAGAAAGGAGCCTACCCGCTCGTCATGGCACACACCGAAGGATACCGACTCACCTACAACGACGAGGACGACCGCATTCAGTTCCGTGTGAGTCCGAAGCCGTACAAGAAGGTGACCGGCCACGTTCAAGGGCGACCGGACGACCTCGCGTTGATTGAGAAAGCCTTGACTGAAGACGAGTGGTCGTTGGGACAGGCCGAACTTCTGTACCGAGATGGCGTGTACGACCTACACGTCACGGTCAAAACAGAACTCGAAGTACCTGAACCCGAAAACGCTGACTCACTCGTCGGCGTCGACATTAACGAACGTAACATCGCTCTCACCGCGCTTAATCGTGAGACGATGGAGACGCTCGGAACACTCGTGGTTGACTACGGCTCAGTGAAAGCCGAACGCCAACGCTACCACACCATCACGAAACGCTGTCAAGAACATGGTCAACACTCCATCCACCACCAACTTGGAGACAAAGAAGAACGCTACACAGAGTGGATTCTTCACCGACTCTCCCGAGTCGTGGTCGAGTTCGCCCAACAGTTCCCGAACCCGGTCATCGTGTTCGAGGACTTGAGTGGGATTCGAAACGCCATCAAATATGGCACGTATATGAACCGACGCTTGCACAAACTACCGTTCTACAAGTTTGAACAACAAGTTCGCTACAAAGCAACGTGGAATCAGATTCCGTGCGAGACGGTGGAATCACCATACAACTCGAAATCGTGTTCGTGCTGTGGTCACCGAGGATACCGTCAGGGTCGGCGGTTCCGTTGTACGAATGATTCGTGTGGGGTTCAGCAAGACCACGCTGACCGGAACGCGAGTGTGAATGTGGCATGGCGAGCGTGGGCGAAACACGCTGGTATCGGCCTTGAATCGGTTAATTACCGGACTCGCAAAATCCAACCGAGTGTTCGGAAGGTGAGCCTGTCTGGGTCGGGGCGCGCTGTAAACCGCCCATCCTCATCCCGCGACATCGCGTCGCGTGGAGTGCTATCGGCATAGGCTGAGGGAACAACAAAAGCCACGGGTCACCCGACCCATGGTCGTTTACCACCGGCACCGTTTTGTGACGCCGTTGCTAGGATGGGTGCATGAGCGACAACCCAACAGCGAAGATTCAAACGAACCACGGCACCATCGACGTCGAGCTGTTCAAAGACCGCGTCCCGAACACGGTTGACAACTTCATCGGCCTCGCCACTGGCTCGAAATCGTGGACGCACCCCGAGACGGGCGATGAGATGGACGAGCCACTCTACAACGACATCCTGTTCCACCGAATCATTGACAGCTTCATGATTCAGACCGGTGACCCGAAGGGCGACGGTACGGGTGGCCCCGGCTACACGTTCGACGACGAGTTCCACGACGAACTCAAGCACGACGCAGAAGGTGTGCTCTCGATGGCGAACCGCGGCCCGAACACGAACGGTTCGCAGTTCTTCATCACGCTCGCCCCACAGCCGCACCTCGACAACCGCCACGCCGTGTTCGGCAAGGTGACTGATGGAATGGACGTCGTCCGCGAAATCGGCAACGTCGAAACCGGCCCACGCGACAACCCAAAAGAGGACGTTGTCTTAGAGCAAGTGCAGGTCTACCGATAGACGCAAATCCGTTCGACCCTTTTTCCCGACAATGAGCGACGACGGACCGATAGACCCGAGTACAATCGGGGAGGCCGATGCGCCGCCGGTTGCAGAGAAGCCGTATAAAATCATCTTTGAGGCCAACAAGTGCATCGGCGCGGGCAAGTGCGCCGAGGTCTCTGCAAACTGGGACATGGACATCGTGACCGCACTCGCAAAGCCCGTCTCCTACTTCATCGCAGAAGAGGAGCTGGAGCACAACATCAAGGCCGCAGAGGTGTGCCCCGCAAAGAAAGACCGCGGCGTCATCCACATCGTGGACCGCCGGACGAACAAAGAGATCTCGCCCGACCCCAACGGGGACGGGACATTGTCCGTCGATTGGTAGCCGCAGACCGAAACGGACTTTTCATTCAAGCCAACAGTGAGAGTGTAGACGCGCGAGGGTGGCTGAGCTAGGCCAAAGGCGGCGGACTTAAGATCCGCTCTCGAAGGAGTTCGGGGGTTCAAATCCCCTCCCTCGCATTTTCTGTCGCGAACCACACGGTGAGCGACGAAAATCTAACTGGTGGGAATTGAACGAACGAGCGAACGGAGTGAGCGAGTGGCGTTCAAATCCCGATGCGGCGAAGCCGCATCGACCCTCGAAAACGCGAAGCGTTTGCTCAGTTCCCTCCCTCGCAGTTCTTGCTGTGAATGACTTGACTGGTACTGGTGGTTACTCAGCACCAAAGTACCTTACGGCCATTCGACACAAAGTGGACCGGAAAGAGGCGATGCAGACACGTCCGATAGACAGAGTGCAGAGGAGTTTCAACGTGTTTCGACACAGTGGACCTGGGTGGAAGAGGAAGAAACAATATAGAGATTGGTAGTTTAGAGGCGTGTTGATTTCGCCAATTTGTCAAAAGAATAAAATAGTTTGTGAAGGAGAATGTAGTGGTGATAGGGACGACGTGTTGTGTCATTCAAATAACTAGACATAGGCAGGCGCAACCCACGCGGGTTGAGAAAGACGTGAAAAGGACACAATATGCCGTGTACGGTCGATTTAGACAGTACCCTGTGAAGAGGGCCTCGCCAGTCTAGAACAACCTATTTAGAAGTTGTAGCATTCAGCGTCGGATAGAATTCGGTGATATCAAAATTCAAGATTCCATGTGTCCGAATGGAATACATTTTTGAGGGTGGGGGAATATGTCATGAGTAGTTTCGGTGAGAGGATGTCAAAACCGCTCGATGCTACCCCAGAGTCTGTTTCCCTCGGCCTAGAGGACGGTATCTACTACGCCTACCACGATATGGAGGAAGATGGACTCACGTTTACGATTACGAAGGCGATGTCCGAAGTCACTGGCAAAGAGCTCCACGAAGTCATTCCTCGCTTCGCAGAATACGTTGATCCAGACGCCCTGAACCGGCTGTTCACGTCGCGTCCCGACCGCGACCACTACAAAGCCGGACCACTCTATCTCACCATCGACGGCTACGAAGTATCGATTTACAGCGACGGAGAGATTCAGATTCGACCGAACGGCTGGTACGCAGACCGCGTCGAAGAATTGTAAGCGGCAGTGTCACCGAGTTCAACTCCCACCACGGAGTCGCAACGAGAATTCAACGGTGTGCTGCCGGAAACTATCCGCCGAATTTAGCCACCGGATAAGGAAGTGGTCGCCGACACAAGGGAGGGCAATGACCCACAAGAGTCGCCGTCGATTCGTACAGCTTGCAGGCAGTGTACTGGCCGTTGGACTCGCTGGCTGTTCGTCGCAAGGTGGCGAATCAGAGGGTGAAGAAACGACCACAACCGCAGAGTCTACAGAAACGACGAGCGCAGCGACCACCACAAGTCAAGAGACGACGACGGCAGAGACGACCACCGAGGCGACGACTGAAGACGACCACGAAAACGACAGCGACCACCCTGACGAACACGAGACGCCCGGTGAGGATGAAGAAGAGATTCACCAGCACGGCACGCTGTATCTCGAAATCGATGGCGAGCGCGTCGACTTCTCCCGCGAGAAGTTCTTAGACGGCCCGCTTGAGTTCCACTTCCACGACGACGGCAAGCAGTACGAGTGGCACAACGAGAAATCGTATATCACGCTCGCAGAGGCGCTCAACTACATCCCGGACATCTCCTACGAAAACAGCGGGAGCGACCACACGCTCACCGTCGAAGGGACGACCTACGATACGACGGGGGGCGCAAACATCACCTTCGCAGAGCGCGACACCGAAATCGACCCGAACTCCTACGAAATCAAAGAACTCGACATCTACTGGGTGCGCGTCGAAACAGACGCGAGTAGCTAACCGACACAACGCCCTTTTCTTGCGCTGTTTCCTATACTTGCCAATGACAGACACCGTTCCAGAGCGCGCCGTCCGCGCGTTCGACGCCCACGACGATTTCACGACCGACGAGGACAGATTTGTCTCGACGGAAAGTCAATTTCCCGCCCACGTCACGGTGGCAGAAACAGACGACTGGGCGCTCGTGTATCGTGTTATCGTCCGCGCGCCCATGCTGTCTGCGGTGGCCGAAGATGAGGTACACGAAGTCGTCGAGGATGGGTGGTTCGAGACGTTCGAATTACGGCTCGAAGACGCCCCCGGCGCGGTTGTTCAAGATATCGAGTTTTCAGAGTTCGACGTGACTGCTCGCGACGGCGACGTCGTCGTGACGTTCGGCTTCGAGTACGGCAATGCAGGGACGGCCCCCGAACTCGCCCACGCGCTCATCGACTACGTCGAAGGGACGTATATGGAAGGCGTCATTCCGGGCTACACCTACCGGTCGCCGGTCGCGGAGATGGTGTCGCGGGCCCACCAGTCGAGTGGCGGGTCGCCGCGCTAAAATAGCTTAGTCCATCGCGATGTACGTCTGGGTGTCTTCGACGCCACGAATGGCTTGAATCTGGGTCGCGGCAACGTCTTTTACCTGTGCCGGTGTCTCGACATCGACTTTGGCGATGAGGTCTACGTCGCCCGCGACGATCGAGGCGCTCGTGACGCCCTCGATGGCTTCGATTGATTGTTTGAGTCGGTCTGCTTCGCCAGTGGTCGCTTTGACCATCACGTATGCTCGTACCATGTTAGTTTCCTCCGGGAGTCGCTGGGGCCGCGTCGCCCACGATGATGCGTCGCACGTCTTCTAACACGTCGAAGTCGGTGAGGACGACGAGACGGTCGTGCAGTTCGAGCGAATCATCAGGCAGTGGCAGGCGCAGGCGGCCCTCCTCTTTGCCAAAGGCGATGAGTCGGGCGTGGGCAGGGAGTTCGAGTTCGCTAATCGAGTAGCCGAGCATCGGCGAGGCGTTCGTAATCGTCAGCTCGACTACCTGCAGGTTCTGGGCGATGTCGGCGATGGCGCGGATGTTCCCGCCAACGAGGGCGTTTTTCGCCCCAATTGCACCGAGACGCTCTGGGTAGACGATTTCGTCCACCTCGTCTGCGTATTTGCGGTAGATGTCTTCGCGGTAGTCCTCGTCGATGCGCATGATGGTTCGACAGCCGTGATGTTTCCCAATCATGCAGGCGACGAAGTTGACGTTCAAATCGCCAGAGAGCGCGCCAAGGGCGTCGGCAGCTTCGATACCGGCAGCCTCTAAGTTTGCCTCGACCGAGCCGTCACCCTGAATGACCTCAAAGCCCATCCCACGGGCGCGCTCCACGGCCGTTTCGTTCTCTTCGATGAGCGAGACCTCGTGTCCTTCCTCTCGCAACACACGCGCCGTCCGGAGACCAACACGACCAGCACCAATGATAACGAAGCGCATACGCACCCATACGCCGAGGTGGGTGAATAATGTTACTCACAACACAGTCTGTGCTCGAACAAACCTTTTTACCCTGACCCGTGGTATCACACGTCGGTTATGGTCCACGCGTTCATCATGATGAAAACGGCCGCGGGGAAGTCTGAGAAACTGCTCGAAGATATCCTCGACATGGAACACGTCGCGGAGGCCCACATCGTCGCGGGGAATTACGATATCATCGCCGAAGTGGACGCAGGTGAGGTGTACGAGGTCATGCACACCGTGTCGTCCGGACTGCGCGCGATGGAAGGCGTTTCCGACACGAAAACGTACATCTCGCTCGAATAGCGCCGAACTGTTTTCACAGCGGACAACCCCACCGCGTTCCGATACGCCAAAGCCTCCCGAGTGCCTAGCCCGGGTATGGTCTCGACTGTGGGGCTCATTGGACTGCTCGTCATCATCGGCGTCAACGCACTCGTCGCCGCCCTTATGACGCGCTTTTTCCGCGTTCGCCTCTCGACAACGTGGGGGACGGTGCTCTACTCACTCATCCTCATTCCTATTGTACTGGTCGTCCTCACGCTCATTTTAAGTGGCGTTGCTCGCCTCGGCCCGAATCTCGGAAGCACCGGTGCAGTGATGGCCGTGGCCGTTGCCCTCCCGTTCGCCCTTGGAGTGGCATTCGACTTCTTTTGGATGCCCGCGCCAGACGAGGTTGAACTGCCCGATACCGCGCGTTAGGCGAGCAACTCGTCAACAATCGATTCGACTTCGTCGAGCACGTCCTCCGGCGGTTGGGTCGCATCCACCCGGTAGAATCGGCCCGGCGAGACGTCGATGAGCCGTTCGTAGTTCTGCTGGACTTTCGAGAGATACGCGGCCTGCTCGAACTTGTTGGTCGCCCCGCTTCGCTCTGCACCCGTCTCCGGGTCGACGTCGAGGTAGATGGTCGCATCCGGTTCGCGGGTAAAGGGCAGGTGTACCCCGCGAATATACTCGACAGGACGCTTGATAATGCCGTCGAGCGTCGCGCCCTGATAGGCATAGCGCGAGTCGCAGTAGCGGTCTGAGATGACCACGTCGTCGTTTTCGAGCGCGGGACGAATCACCCGCGAGAGGTGGTCTGCGTGGTCTGCAGTGTAGAGAAAGAGTTCGGCGACGGGGTCTGCGTCGTCGTCGTGAATCGATTTGTAGACGGCGTCACCGTACCACGAGTCGGTGGGTTCGCGCGTGAAGACGGCCTCCGGGACGGCGTCGTGAAGTGCCTCCCAGACGGTGGTTTTCCCGCTCCCGTCTAATCCTTCGAGCGTGATGAGCATATGCGGCAATTGCCCGCCCGCGAGAAAAGGGTTCTCGAATGGCGCCCCGAGGAGCACGCTCAGTTAGGGGCCACCCTTTTGAGGGAATCGCGCCTATCAACGAGCATGAACGTTCTCGTCACTGGTGGGACTGGCTTCGTCGGAATGCACCTGTGTGCCGAACTCGCTGCTCGCGGCCACAACGTCACCGCCCTCGCCCGAACGCCGGACGACACTGCCCTCCCCGACGGCGTCACCACGGCGGTCGGTGACGTCACCGACTATGACTCTATCGAAGGCGCGTTCGAGGGCCAAGACGTGGTCGTGAACCTCGTTGCGCTCTCGCCGTTGTTCAAGCCCAAAAGCGGCACCAGCCACGAACAGGTCCACCTCGGCGGAACCGAAAACGTGGTGAAGGCTGCGGAGGCACACGATGTGCCAAAAATCATCCAGCAAAGCGCGCTTGGCGCGGACCCGAACGGGCCAACAGCGTACATCCGCGCGAAAGGGCGAGCAGAGCAGGTCGTCAAAGACTCCGACCTCGACTGGGTCATCTTCCAGCCGTCGGTCATCTTCGGTGACGGTGGTGAGTTCATCTCCTTTACGAAATCGCTCACGACACCGGTCGTGACCGCCCTTCCGGGGGCAAATTCAGCCAGATTCCAGCCCATCTGGATTGGTGATTTCACGCCGCTGCTCGCGGACGCCGTCGAGGATGGCGCGCACGTCGGACAAATCTACGAGATTGGCGGTCCAGAAGTGTTAACACTCGGAGATGTTACCCGGCTCATCTACCGGGCAAAGGGCAAATCCGTGACCGTCGTCCCGGTACCAATGGCGCTTGCCACCCTTGGGATGACGATGGCTGGGCCGCTCCCATTCGTGCCATTTGGGCCGGATCAGGCCCGCTCCTTGCGATTCGATAACACAACCTCACAAAATGACATCAGTGCATTTGGTGTGAGCGAACGTGAATTAACAACGCTTGAGACGTATCTCAGTGAAAACTAATAAATTGAGAGGTGTCCAACAGAGTGTAGGATTATTCTGACTGCATTAATTCACTCTTAAACCGGCAGACAGAGGTCGATTTTCGGTATGAAATTCTTTTTACAAGTACTTTCCGCATCACAAACTTTATATTATTGTTGCCACAGTATTCTCTGCAACGAATGGGCAAATTATGAAACTCGCGATGATCGGGTTCGGACAGGCAGGAGGTAAGATTGTAGACAAATTCCTGGAATACGACCAGCGAACAGGGAGCGGCATCGTCCGCGCCGCTGTCGCTGTGAACACGGCGAAAGCCGACCTGCTCGGACTCAAAAACATTCCGCAAGAACAGCGTGTCCTCATCGGCCAAGCCCGCGTCAAAGGCCATGGCGTCGGTGCCGACAACGAACTCGGCGCAGAAGTCGCAGAGGAAGACATCGATGAAGTCCAAGGTGCCATCGACAACATCCCCGTCCACGAGGTAGACGCCTTCCTCATCATCGCGGGCATGGGTGGCGGCACCGGCAGTGGTGGCGCACCAGTGCTCGCAAAGCACCTAAAGCGCATCTACACCGAACCCGTCTACGGGCTTGGCATCCTGCCCGGCGCAGACGAGGGTGGCATCTACACATTGAACGCCGCCCGCTCGTTCCAGACGTTCGTTCGCGAGGTGGACAACCTCCTCGTCTTCGACAACGACTCGTGGCGTAAGACCGGCGAGTCCGTCGAGAGCGGCTACAGCGAGATTAACGACGAAATCGTCCGCCGCTTTGGGATTCTCTTTGGCGCGGGCGAAGTCGAGGCTGGTGGCGAAGTCGCAGAGAGCGTCGTTGACTCCAGTGAAATCATCAACACGCTCGCTGGCGGTGGCGTTTCCACCGTGGGCTACGCGGCAGAAGAAGTCGAGAAGCAGTCCTCTGGTGGCCTGCTCTCGCGGTTCAAAGGCGGCAACAACGAGCAAGTAGACACCGCTCACACCACCAACCGTATCACGAGCCTCGTGCGCAAGGCCGCCCTCGGCCGGCTCACGCTCCCATGTGAAATCGAAGGAACGGAGCGCGCACTGCTCGTCATGAGCGGCCCACCGCAGCACCTGAATCGGAAAGGGATAGAGCGCGGTCGCAAGTGGTTAGAGGAGCAGACCGGGAGTATGGAAGTCCGCGGTGGCGACTACCCAGTCTCTGAGTCGCGCTACGTTGCGGGCGTGATTCTCCTCTCTGGCGTGACGAACGTCCCACGCATCAAGGAGCTCCAGCAGGTCGCCATCGAAGCACAGGACAATATCGAAGATATTCGCCAACAGTCTGAAGCAAACCTCCAATCTCTCGTCGAAGATGACTCTGATGAACTTGAGCCACTCTTTTAAACTCCTCCTCGTCGTATCGTTCGCGGTCTCGCTCGTGGCGGCCCCAGCCGCCGCTGTATCAGTCGCAGAAAGCGGCGTCCCACAGGAAGCCGAAGCCGGCTCCGAAGTCACGGCGACGTTTACGCTCACAGAACTGTACAAAGATTCGAGCAACGAGTGGACGCTCGCAGGCGAGACGGAGCTAGAAAACGTCTCGTGGACGGTCACAAAGTTCGGCTTAGACGACAGCCAACTCGAAAAGGAGTCCTTCGGTGGGTCTGCGTTCACGGCTGACGTGGCCGCAGACGACGACGTGACGCGCGTCGAAGTCACGGTGACGGGCACGGCTCCAACAGTCGAGAACTTCACCTACAGTCCGGAAGAGACGTTCCAACTCGCAAGCCTCTCGCGCCAGCAAGGCGACAACACGGAGGAACTGGAGAGCTGGGAGGTCCACCACTACACGGAAGACAGCAAGGAGGCTCGACAGGCCATTGCGAGCGCAGAGAGCGCCATCGAGCAAGCTGGCGGTGACGAAGACGCAGAAAAGCAGGTCACTCGCGCCATCTCCTCGTACAACAACGGCAACTTCGAGAACGCGGCTGACATCGCCGCGGACGCAGAGGAGTCCGCCTCCTCCACGAAGCAGTCCCAAGAGCGCAACGAGTTGCTCCTCTACGGTGGCATCGGTGCGGTTGCCCTGCTCGCCGTGGTGGGTGGCGTCTTCTACTGGCGCTCCCAGCAGGACACCTACGACAAACTCCGATAATCGCTTGTACGCAGGGCGCACACATAGAGGAAATGCGCGTCCTCGTGCCCTACGCGGAAGCAGAACCCAAAACGCGCCTTTCTCCACTATTTTCAGCCACAGAGCGCCGCGACTTCTCGCGCGCAATGCGCGATGACGTTCTCTCGACTATCGAAGACGCCGGTGGCGAGCCAACCGTACTCGCTCCCGAACCGCTCGACCTCGACGTGCCAGTCGTCGTAGACGACCGCTCGCTTTCGGACGCGGTGAACGCCCACCTCGAACCGACCACGGCCGTGGTGATGGCAGACCTCGCGCTCGCAACGCCCGACGCCCTCTCGCGGCTGTTCGATGCACCCGGTGACGTGGTCATCGCGCCCGGTCTCGGGGGTGGGACGAACGCGCTCGTTTCTCGCCATCCTGACTTCGTCGTGGATTATCACGGCGCGTCGTTTCGCGACCACCGCGAGATTTGTCGAGACCTCGGAGCAGAGCTGACCGGCGTCGATTCGTTTCGTCTCGCGGCGGACATAGACGAAGTCGCAGACCTCGCGGAGGTGTTACTCCACGGAAGCGGTCGCGCACACGACTGGCTCGTGGACGCAGGCGTGCGCATCGACACAGGCAGCGGCCGCGTTTCGGTCTGCCGGGAGTGACAGCCTTTTTGTGCCCGACGCGAGAGTCGAAGACAGATGATTCCCGGGGCGCGCGAATACGACATCGACATCGCGTTCGACGACCGTGCGGTGCAGCGACTGCTCGCGGTGACGCCGGCTGACGTCGATGCGGCCCCGGAACTGAGCTTTGCGAAAAACGTCTTTCTCCCGCTCACGACCGCCTGCCGGTACACCTGCACCTACTGCACCTACTACGACGTGCCCGGACAGGCAACGCTCATGACGCCTGAGCAGATACGCGAGCAGTGTCGCCTCGGCGCGGACGCCGGGTGTACGGAAGCCCTGTTTACCTTCGGTGACGACCCCGACGACCGCTACACCGAGATACACGACCAACTCACCGAATGGGGCCACGACTCGATTCACAGCTATCTGCGAGAAGCCTGTGAACTCGCCCTCGATGAAGGCCTGCTTCCCCACGCGAATCCGGGCGACCAGACGCCCGCACAGATGGAACTCGTCGCCGACGTGAACGCGAGCATGGGTGTGATGCTCGAAACCACCGCCGACGTACAGGCCCACGGCGGCCCACGGGCGAAATCGCCGGGCCAGCGCCTCGCCACGCTCCGGACCGCAGGCGAACTCGGCGTCCCGTTCACGACCGGGATTCTGGTCGGTATTGGCGAAACGTGGCGCGACCGTGCCGAGAGCCTGCTTGCCATCCGCGCGATGTACGAACGCTACGGGCACATCCAAGAGGTCATCGTCCAGAACGTGAGTCAGAACGAGCGCTGGCGACAGGACGGCCCCACTCTCGAGACGATGCGCCGCGTCGTAGCCATGGCCCGTGTCTGTCTGCCCGAAGAGATTTCGGTGCAGGTTCCGCCGAATCTGGCTCCCGTTCGCGAACTGCTCGACTGTGGCATTGACGATTTAGGCGGTGTGTCGCCGGTCACGGACGACTACATCAATCCCGATTACAAGTGGCCTGCACTGCGGGAACTCGAGGATATTGCTGCGGAAGCGGGCGTGCCGCTCCGCGAGCGATTGCCGGTGTACGAGCGCTTCCTCCCTGCCGAAAACGAAACGGAAAACCACTGGCTCTCTGCGCGGATTACGGAGGCGATTCGAGAGGATAGTAGGGCGGGCGAGCGCTACCGACGAGTGCTCAATCAGCCGTCGGCGTCTTCTTCGTGAACATCGGCGTGCCGTCGGCTTTGGGACCTAACATCGGCCCGGCGGGGCGGACGTCGGGGTCGATACGACGTTGCTGCCGGTAGTCGGTCGAGCGTTCGACGGGGACGCGCCCGATTGACGTGATCATGTCCACGTACTCGTCGAAGGTGCGGACTTCGCCGTACTGCCCGCCCGCGCGCTTGGTGATTTCTTCTGAGAGAATCGTCCCCATGAAGTCGTTCGCGCCGGCGTTCAACATGGCAAGGCCGTGTTCGTCGCCGTACTTGACCCATGACGACTGGATGTTGTCGATGTTGTCGAGATACAGTCGGGAGACGGCAATCATGAGCAGGTCTTCTGCACGACTCGCGCCTGCATCGACCATTCCCTTCTGTTTGAGCGGCGTGTTCTGGTGAATGAACGAAAGCGGGACGAACTCCGTGATGTTCCCCGTTCGGTCTTGGAGGGCACGGATTTTCTCGAGGTGAAGAATCCGGTGCATCTCGTTTTCGACGTGGCCGTACATGATGGTCGCCGTCGTATCGAGGCCGACGGTGGCGGCGGCTTCCATCGCGTCGAGCCAGCCTTGCGTGTCGATTTTCCCGGGACAAATGGCCTCGCGGACTTCATCGACGAGGATTTCTGCGGCCGTGCCGGGGACGCTTGCGAGCCCTGCGTTCTTTAGCTCGCGGTAGATTTCCGCATAGGTCCAGTCGGTCCCCCGACTGGCGTGATATACCTCCTCTGGCGTCATCGAATGGAGGTGTGCGCCGTCTGCGCTCATCGCTCGCATCTGTTCGACGTAGGTGCCGGGCGAGACGTTGTACGCTTCCGGCGGTTTGTAATTCACTGGCTCCTCGGCGGTTGCGAGAATTTCGTGGTGTTCGTCGTTGAGCGCGAACCCGGGATGCAGTCCCGACACCGAACACACCTCGTAGATGCCCATGTCGAGGGCGTCGCGGACGATTTCCCGTGATTCTGCGGGCGTTTTGGTGAACCCACCCATCTCGCCTTGATAGTCGGCTTCGAACTGCCCGGCCGGGTCTTTGAAGTTACAGAACAGACAGCCGACGTTGCACGCCGTCGTGACGTTGTTGTTGAGGTTTGCGACGAACGTCACATCCTCGCCACACACGGCTTCCCGCCTGCGGTCTGCGGCTTCTAAGACGCGTTCCATCCGCCGCGGGTCGATAGTGTCTGTCTCGGTGCCCGTAGTCAGCAGTTCGACGCCGTCGGCCACATCCAAGCGCTCGCCAGCGCGGGCTTTGGCGAGGGCGTTTTCGAACGATTGGTCCGTTTCAGGCAGGTGCGTAAACTCGAAAAGCCCTCTTGGAACGTTCGTTCTCGTGGGGAAGGCGTCGGTCATATCCACAGGTCTTTCTCAGGAAGTATAATGCAGGGGGTTGCGGTAGAACGCAGCCGATATGCGTGTTTGTGCATATTTCACCACCCGCTCAGCAAAAGTTGGACACGAGAGTGAAAGTTTCATTACGGACGCCCACACCGGTAGGAGTATGACGAGCGTCAAGGAGTTCCGCATTGCGGAGGCGGCCACGCCCGACTCACTCGGCCGGGGCGCGTTCTACTTCACCGACGACTACTCCGTGTTCGACTGGGGGAAGATGCCAGACCAGATTCCCGAGAAAGGCGCGAGCCTCTGTGCGATGGGTGCGTTCAACTTCGAGTTGCTCGAAGCGAACGGGATACCGACCCACTACCGCGGCGTCGTCGAAGACGACGAGACGGTTGCGCTCGCAGACGCTACCGAACCGCCCCGCGAGATGGCCATCGACCTCACGCAGGTGCCAGACCTCCCGAACGACGGGCGCACCTACGACTACGACGCCTACCACGACGCGGCGGGCGCAAACTATCTCATCCCGCTCGAAATCGTCTTCCGCAACACCGTACCCGTCGGGTCGAGCCTCAGACGGCGCACGGAACCCGCAGACCACGGCCTCGACTTCACGGAGTGGCCAGACGAAGTCGTCTCCCTCGACGAACCGATCATCGAGTTCTCCACGAAATACGAGAAGGGCGACCGCTATCTCGACACCGCAGAGGCAGCGAAAATCGCAGGCATCGCAGACCTTGAGGCGATTGCAGCTGTCGCCCGCGACGTGAACCGCCTCGTGACCGAGCAGGCCGCAAAGGCCGGACTTACTCACGAAGACGGGAAAATCGAATGCCTCTATTTCGACGGCGAGATTCGCGTCGCCGACGTGGTCGGCACGTTCGACGAAAACCGCTTTAGCTACGATGGGCAGCAACTCTCGAAGGAGGTCATCCGCCAGTACCACAAACGCACCCAGCCTGAGTGGGTCGAAGCCGTAAGCGAAGCGAAAGCAGAAGCAAAGCGCCGCGACATCGCTGACTGGAAATCCCTCTGCGACGTGGAGCCAGCCCCGCTCTCAGCGGACGTACTCACCGTCGCTCAGCACATGTATGCCGCCGGGACGAACGCCTACATCGACCGTGACCTCTTTGCCGCGCCGACACTCGCCGAGGCGGTTGCCGCCGTGCGCGACCTCTGAGACCAACGTTTTTACGCCCGCTTTTTGTGCACCTCCTAGGGAGTGGCAGGCGCGTATCTCGACCGCATCGACACTGGCACAGGCGGTCGGTATCACACGGGCAATCTTGTGACTGAGAGCGACGTGTTCGACGCCGTCGTGGCCGACCTGTGCGCGCCGTTCGAGGAGGGGAGTATCGACGCGGTCGCGGGCATCGACGCACTCGGGTTCGCGTTCGGGACGGCCGTAGCGCGAGAATTTGGCGTCCCGTTCGACCCGATTCGAAAGGGTGGGAAGCTTCCGATAGCCAACGAAAACCGGCTTTCACGGACGGTCACCGACTATACGGAGACGGAGAAGACGCTCGAACTCGACCGGTCGAGCGTGGCAGAAAACGCCCGCGTGCTCGTCGTTGACGACTGGACGGAGACGGGCGCGCAGCTGACCGCGGCAACGTCGCTCATCGAGGCGGCCGAGGCGAGGGTTGCTGGCATCGCCGTCCTCGGCGCAGACGATAATGCGGCGATTACCGAGCTTCGAGCCCGCTATGCGTTTCACGCGCTGAGCAACACCTGAATCTGCCAGAACGCTTTTCGCACGACTCGCCCGTCACAGCACACATCAATGAACCGCTCACGTCGGGAGTTTTTGCGATTGTGAGCCGCACAGGCCGGGCGAACCGTGCTCGTGACCGGAAAAGAGCCCACAGAAAAGCTCGCGGTTCGAGAGACGCTGCCGACGGCCGAGTAGCTCAGTCGTCTGCGAGAATATCTGCGAGGCCATCGACGGGACGGTCTGGGTTCGCGGCGTCTGCGGCCGCGGGAAGCCCGAGTTGGTAGTCCTCTGCGCCATCGCGGAGGTTTGTCCGGCCCCAGTGCACCGTCACGTCGTCGTTTAGGTGCAACTGCACGGCTTCTAACAGGGCGTCGGCTTCGAGCGGCTGGCCTTTGAGCTGTAAGTCCTCTACGTCCGCGTCGTCGGGCACCGAAAAGGCACGCTGGGTGATGATTGGCCCTTGGTCTAAGTCGGTCGTAACGTAGTGGGCGGTGACGCCTGCGACACGGACGCCTTCCTCGATGGCCTGTCGGTAGGCGGACGCGCCAGGGAACGACGGGAGCAGGGAAGGGTGGACGTTGATAATCCGACCCTCGTAGCGGAAGACGACGTTCGGCGAGAGGATGCGGATGTACCGGGCGAGGACGATGAGGTCTGCGTCGTACTCGTTGAGGAGGTTGAGGATGGCGTCCTCGTCCGGCGAGCCCTTCTCGTCACCCACGTCGTAGAACGGAATTTCGTAGTAGTCTGCGACTGGCTTGAGCGCGGAATGGTTTGCGATAATCACGGAGATGTCCGCGCCGAGGTCGCCGTTCGCCCACTCCCCGAGCAGGGCTTCGAGGCAGTGCGATTCCTTCGTTGCGAGGACGGCAATCTGCTTGGTTTCGCGGTCTGCGGGGAAGCGCACTTTCACGTCCACGCCGAGTTCGTCGCCGAGCGCGTGGAGCTTGTCGCGCAGGTCGTCTTTGCTCGTCGTCATCGCCGTTGCATCGACGTGCATCGTCATGCGGAAGAGTCCCTTCCTGACCGCCTGATCTAAGTCTTCGATGTTGATGCTGTGGTCGAACAGCAACGACGTGACGCGGGCGATGAGCCCCGTCTTGTCGTCGCCAACGACCGTGATTTCGGTGAGTTTGCGAGTCATCTGGCTACCTCGGTGCGCCGATAAGAGACGCTCATTGCACAAAATCAACAACGCCGAAGTATATGGGTATTGATCACCGAACCCGAGTAGCTATACAAAAACGTGTATAGACAAATCATTCCAAAAGGTCTTTTGCGCATGACCGCGCAACCTCAACCGATGACTGCCTACACCGCGACCGTCACTGTGCGGCTCAAGCAGGGTGTGCTTGACCCGGAAGCCGAGACGACCAAACGCGCCTTAGAGCGCCTTGGCTACGACCTCTCCGCGCTCCGCTCGACCGAGCGCTACGAGATTGACCTCGAAACGGCAGACGAAGCGGGTGCAGAGGAGCAAGCCGCAGAGATGGCAGAGCGACTCCTCGCAAACCCCACCATCCACGACTACACGGTCGAGGTGACCGAGCGGTGATTGCCATTGTCCAGTTCGGCGGGAGCAACTGTGACCGCGACGCCCTGCGCGCGTTTACCGAACTCGGACTGGATGCGCAACTCGTCTGGCATGAAGACGGCCTCCCCGAGGACACGACTGGCGTGATGCTCCCCGGCGGCTTTTCATACGGCGACTATCTCAGAGCCGGGGCGATGGCCTCGCGCTCGCCCATCATGGAGGAGGTGCGAGACGCCGCAGAAAACGGCGTGCCCGTCCTCGGCGTGTGCAACGGCGCACAGATTGGCTGTGAGTCGGGGCTGACGCCGGGTATGTTCACAACGAACAAGAGCGCCCGTTTCCAGTGTGAACACGTCTATCTGCGGGTCGAAAACGCGAACACGCCGTGGACGCGCGCCTACGACGAAGGCGAGGTTATCGAACTCCCAATCGCCCACGGCGAGGGACGCTTCGAAATCACGGACGACGAGCTCGCACAGCTCGAAGCAGACGACCGCATTCTGTTCAAATACTGTGACGAGGATGGCAACGTCACTGAAAAATCGAATCCGAATGGCTCAAAAGCGAATGTGGCAGGAGTTACGGGGCTCAAGCCGTCAGTCGCGGTACTAATGCCACACCCCGAGCGCGCCTCGTTGCCAGACATTGGCACCACAGACGGACAGGGCGTGTTGTTGGGTTTCAACTAAGCGGAACACAGGGCAGCCACCCGTGCTCCAGGGAACGTTATGGCAGGACCTCCATCGGTCTATCCGTGGCGATCCATTGGTCGGAGTTCTCACCGTCTCGAATCTCGATCCAGCCGTTTGACCAGACGAGAAGTTCGTACCGCGTCGTAGCTTGTCCCATATCCCCACACTCTTCGGCACCCCGAGCGAATACAGCGACCTACCCATGTCAACACCGTACTCTGTTCGGCCGTGCCGTATGACAGTGGATGTCAATTAGTGCCTTTGTTATAGGCTACCTGTAATGTGCTAACGACTGTTTACAAAAGTGGTAGGACTTCCTTACTGATGGTTCATTCAGTTCGTGAGTGGCATGTTGAAACTCGTTTCGTGCGCCATGACGAGGTCCCACGTCTCCTCGCATTCACAGGCTACCTGGTCGAACACCGAGGGGTCCTGGCGCAGGTCGAAGTCTTTTATCGCGAGTTGGACGCGGTCGTCACACTCCCCGCAGTTGTGCGCGCCGCGCTCTTGGCCGTGACCGACCGGGTCTGAGACGACGATGGCGTCTACGTCTGCGGTTTCGCGCAGGATGTGTGCGACACTCCAGAGCCACGGCGGGCGGTAGCCCGAGTTGTGGAACAGCTCGTTGACCATCGTGTAGCGCTGGACGTTGGTCGGGTTCATCGAGACGGTGTGGGCGTACTCCGCACAGCGCTCGATGGAGGAAATCATGTCGGAGACGGCTTCCGGTTCAGAGAGGAACGGGGGCTTGAACAGAAGGTAGGCTTTGATACCTGCACCCGCGCGGTCGGCTTCTTCGCTCGCTGCGATGAAGTCGTCGAAGTCGAAGTACTTGTTCACGCAGTCGCGGCGCACGCGGTCGGTGGCCGTTTCGAGGCCTACCGCGATGTCCGTGTTGAGGCCAACGTCCACGAAGTCTGCGACGCGGTCTTCTTTGACGAAGTCCGGGAGACTCTCGAGGACGATTCGCTTTCGGTCCGAAAAGGTCTCTGCGATGGCCTGTCGGCTCTCTGCAGGGACTTCGCGCTCATCTAAGAAACTGCCGGAGGTGTAGATTTTGATGAGGTCGGCTTTCTCGTCTGCGCGTTCTTCCTCGTGGTCGAGACAGACCTGAATCTGGTCCATCAACTGCTCGTGGGTGACGCTCCCGCCTTCGACAGATTCGGAGACGTAGCCACACATGGTGCAGCCACCGGCGCGTGCCCAGCGACAGCCACCGGTGTTCAGAATGATGGTCAACGACTGGTAGACGCCGTCTGGCGTGTTGTCCTCGTCCAGCCAGACGCGTGTTGGCTCGTGCGGGTCGTAGGTACGCTGTTTTTTCGCGCGAATCTCGCGCATCACCTTGTTGTGGGCGTCCATCCCGCGCCCCTGTTCGTACACGTCGGGGCCCTGCTTGCTCATTACCCGGACTATCGGCCGTGGGGCTAAATCGGCTTCGTCTGCGAACGCACCGTCCGAACCTTTCTTTGAACGGCGACAAGTATGACGACCAATGACCGCTCGGTTGGCTCTCGAATCTGACCTCCGCCAGTTCGTCTCCCGACTCCTGCGCTTCGATACGACCGCACCGAACGAGAAGGCCGCCCAAGCGTGGGTCGAACAAACCCTTGTGTCGTGGGGCTTTGAAACCTACACGTGGACGGCAGACGCCGCCCGCCTCGCCACACACCCGTCGTTTCCGGACGACCCGGCAGCAATCGACGTGGCAGACCGCCCGAGCGTCGGCGGCGTCCTCGAATTCGGCGACCCAGAAGCAGGCCCGACGGTCGTCTTGAACGGCCACGTCGACGTGGTTCCCGCAGAAGGTGAGTGGTCCTCAGACCCGTTCGAGCCGACGTGGGACGGCGACAATCTCACCGCGCGCGGTGCGGCAGACATGAAATCCGGCCTCTCTGCGTGTATCTTCGCCGCGCGAACGCTGGCCGAGAGCTCGGAAAATCTGAACGGCCGCGTCGTCGTCGAAAGCGTCGTTGGAGAGGAAGAAGGCGGCATCGGCGCGGCCGCGGCCGCCCTCGACAATCCCTACCCCTTCTCACGCGACATGGCGCTCATCGCAGAGCCGACCGAGTTGCGCCCCGTCCTCGCCGTCGAAGGGAGCGTTATGAAACGCCTCGAACTCGCGGGACGCTCGGCTCACGCCGCCCGCCGCTGGTGCGGTGAGTCCGTCCTCCCGCACTTCGAAGCCATCCGCCGTGCCTTCGAGGAACTCGAGGCTGAGCGTGCAGAGCGCATCCAACACCCACTCTACGACCGCTTCGAGAACCCGTGGCCGACCTCCTTCGGAACCGTCCACGCCGGGTCGTGGGCCTCGACGGTGCCCTCAGAACTCACCGCGGAGGTCAGAATCGGGGTCGCACCCGGTGAAACCGTTGCCGCTGTCGAAGCCGAGTACGAAGCGCGCCTCGCAGACGTGGTCGCGGAAAACGAGTGGCTGAGCGAACACCCACCGTCGTTCGAGCGTTTCTCTATCCAGTTCGAAGCCGGTGAGATTAGCGAAGCCGAACCGATTCACCGCGCGCTGCAGGCGGCGATGGCCGAGGCTGGCCTGTCGAACCGCGAGCCAATCGGTGAAACCTACGGCGCAGACTCGCGCCACTACATCGAAGCCGGAATCCCGACTGTGGTGTTCGGCCCCGGAACCATCGACCAAGCGCACTTCCCAGACGAGACAATCGACTTCCGCGAGGTCGTCACTGCGACGAGCGTGATTGCAGACACCGTCTCACGGCTACTGCAGACGGAGTAGTCTGCGCCCGACGAGCACCCACGCGAGCACGCCAATCGCCGCGCCGACGGAGTTTGCGGCGATGTCTGCGAGGTCGAAGCTCCGTTCGGGAAGCGGATACTGGATGAACTCGATGGTGATGCCATAGCCAAGGGCGAGCACAAAGGCGGCGAGTCGTCCGTGGCGATACTTGTTGAGCACCATCGCAAGCACTCCGGCCTGTCCGGCATACGCGAGGCTGTGGAGCCACTTATCGAGGTGGAACAGACCAAGTGGCCCCCACGAAGAGATGCCGGAGCTCGGCGGTTTTATCACCGACATGAAGAGGATGGCGCCGGCCACGGTCAGCGGAAGGGCGTAGCGGACGCGGCCGACTTCCAGACGGACTGGCTCCATTGTCGCTGTCGAAGCGTCGCAATGACAAAATACTGGTGCCTTCAACGACCGCGACGGTTCAGCACAGCAATTTTTCGACGTAATCACATCCAGTTACGTTCTCGTAAAAACTACCAACACCTCTCAGTGCGTATGTAAGTGCGAGACGTTACCATGAGTGATATTGGCGGCTTTCAAGACCATGTTGCGAGGATTGACCTGTCAGCTGGGTCAGTGGACTACGAGGGGATAGACGAGGAGGATGCGCGCAAGTATATCGGCGGTCGCGGCCTCGGCGTCAAGTACGTGTTCGAGCAGGGGCCGGACGTAGACCCGCTTGGCCCGGACAACCTGCTCGCGTTCATGAACGGCCCGCTTACGGGCACACAGACGGTGATGAGCGGTCGAATCGCGGTCGTCACCAAATCTCCGCTTACGAACACCGTGACCGACTCCCACCACGGTGGATGGAGCGGCGCACGCCTGAAATGGGCTGGCTTCGACGGTCTGCTGTTCACCGGGAAAGCAGATGCCCCAGTGTACGCCGTCATCGAAGACGGTGAAGTCACGCTCAAAGACGCCTCCCACATGTGGGGCTGGGGCGTCCACGACACCATCAGCGAGCTCGAAGACGAGGTCGACGGCCAGCGCGGCAAGAACTTCAGCTGCATGGCCATCGGCCCCGGCGGCGAGAATCAGGTGCGCTACGCCTGCATCGTCAACGAAGACGACCGCGCGAGCGGCCGCGGTGGCACAGGCGCGGTCATGGGCTCGAAGAACCTGAAGGCAGTCGTCATCAAATCGACGACGAAGATGCCGAAGCCGAAAGACCCGGAGACGTTCAAGAAGGGCCACCAGCAGGCGATGCAGGTGATTCAGGAATCGGACGTGACCGCGCCGAACGAAGGCGGCCTGTCGCTGTACGGGACGAACGTCCTCATGAATCTCACCGAAGAGATGGACGGCCTCCCGACGCGCAATGGGAAGTACACGAGTACCGCGAGCGAGGCGCGCGAAAGCCCGAGCGACCCGAACATCGACTCGGAGAAAGTGTCCGGCGAGAACGTCCGCGAGAACATCCTCGTCGACGAACCGACCTGCCACTCCTGTCCGGTCGCGTGTAAGAAAGAAGTCGAGGTGCAGGTCATGCACAAGGGCGACGAGATGAACGTCCGCATGGAGTCGTTCGAGTACGAATCGGCGTTCACGCTCGGGCCGAACTCGATGAACGACGACCGCGACAAGGTTGCGGTCATGATCGACCAGTGTAACAACCTCGGGCTTGACACCATCGAGACGGGCAACATGATTGCCATGGCGATGGAGATGACCGAGGAAGGCAAGTTCGACGGCAACTTCGAGGGCATCGAATGGGGCGACGCAGACGAGATGATCGACCTCATCGAGGACATCGCGGTTCGTGAGGGCGAACTCGCAGACCTGCTCGCAGGCGGCGCAAACCACATCGCAGAGACGATGGACGCCCACGGCAACTCGCTCGCCGTGAAGGGCCAGACCATCCCGGCGTACGACCCACGCTGCATGAAGGGCATGGGCATCGCCTACGCCACCTCGAACCGCGGGGCGTGCCACCTGCGCGCCTACACGCCGTCGGCTGAAATTCTCGGCCTGCCCGAGAAGGTTGACCCGTACGCGTGGGAGGGCAAAGGCGAACTCACCATGGCGTTCCAAGACCTCCACGCCATCTCCGATTCGTTCGACATCTGCAAGTTCAACGCCTTCGCAGAGGGCATCGAAGAGTACGTCCTCCAGTACAGCGGTATGACCGGCTTCGACGTGACCGAAGACGAACTGCTCGAAACCGGCGAGCGCATCTACAACTTAGAGCGCTACTACAACAACCTCGCCGGCTTCGAAGGCGAAGACGACTCGCTGCCCGGACGCTTCGTCGAAGGCCCAGACGCCATCCCCGGACAGGGTGCTTCTGAAGGCCAGCTCTGTGAACTCGACCAGATGAAAGCAGAGTACTACACGGCGCGTGGCTGGGTCGACGGCGTCGTCCCAGACGAGAAACTCGACGCACTCGGCATCGACATCGGCCCCGGTACGGGCGTGAGTTCCGGAGGCGGCGCGGCACCCGCAGACGACTAACCCACTCGCTTTCTTTTGTTTCTCGCCGCGTCAGTAGATGATTCGCTGGCGCATGTCTCGACGGATTGCACCGAGCGCCGTAGCCGTGCCGATGAGTGCGATGAGCGACGGGCCGAACGTTGACGGATTCAACCAGTCGAACGACGAGAAGTACGAGAGGTAGTAGTACTGTCCCTGATATTTCACCACCTCGGGGTAGTCGATGTCGTCTTCGACCGTCACGACACCACCGCCTTTCACCTGCTCAAAAATCGCCTGTTCGGTTGGGCTCATCTCCGCAAAGTAGGCCGTCGGTTTGTGTGGCGAGGGCGCATCTCGCGTTTCGACGTACTCGACGTGATAATCCATATCTGCAAACGGGAAGAACAGCGCCACACCAGCGAGTGCGACGCAGGCACCGACGAAGAGGAGGATGAAATTAATCGTCGATTGGTTCATACTCGCAGGTCAAACAACCACGATAAAAGCTTTCTGCCGGGTGTTAGGCTTCTGCTTTTCCGATGACGATGCAGTCGCGGATGTCGAGGGCAGCGTCGAACTCGAATCGTCGGTCCTCTCTGCGCCCCACACGCAGGAGTTGTTCGTTGTGCGCCCGGCGGACGGCGTTCATCTCGCGGTCGTTCATGTCCACACGGTGGGCGATGACCGCCCACTGCTCGTGGCCGACGAAGAAAAAACAGGCCGCCTCCGTTTCGAAGACGAGTTCGAAGCGGTCACGAAATTCGTCGAGTTTCGGCCCAATCTGTTCTTGGACACGGTCTACGAGGGGGGCGAGGTCGTGGGCGGGAACGCTCGCTTTCGCCCCGGCGATGAGCAACACCTGTCCTTCGATTGGGTCGCCGTTTGCCATCTACCCACCTGCGCGCATCGCTTTCTGTGAGAATCGCTCGACCAGTTCGTCGAGTATCGATTCGTCGCCAGAGAAAACGACGGTCACCTCGGTCAGTTCGAGCGACGGGCCGATACTGACTTTCTCACTGGAAACGTGTGCCGTCCAGTCGGAGGCGACAATCGTCGCTTCGTCGCCACCGGGTTCGCCGCCGAGATTCTGCAGATAGTGTTTGGCGAGGCGTTCTGAGATACCGCGAAACGATTTTTCTATCTGCATCAGCCACCTGCGACCGGCGGGAAGACGCTCAGTCGGTCGCCAGCTTCGAGTTCGGTGTCGACGCCTTTCATGTGGAGGACTTCCCGGCCGTTTTTGAGGACGCTGAGCTGTGGGAGGATGTTGCCGTCGCCGTCTAAGAGACTGCCGGAGAGGCCGTCAAACTCGGCTTCGATCGAGTCGAGCACTTCGCCGACGGTCACGTCGTCGTCGAAGTCGCGTTCGATGGTTTTTGACCCGACGGCTTCTCTGAAAGTGGCGAAGAATCGGAGTTCGACCTGCATTACCCACAGACAGAGGCGCAAGCAGTATAAATATGGGCCTACCGGCCACCGAAACGAATGCCGTCTTCGACAATGCGGGCATTTCGTTCTCGGTCGAGTTCGGCGGCGAGGGCGTCGTGGTCGTACAGTTGCGTGATGAGCGACGCCTGCAGGTTGCGCCACGCGATGGCGTAGATGGGCGACTGCCCCCACGCACGAAGCTCGGGAACGAACTCGTCGTATTTCTCCAGTCGGGCCTCCATGCGGTCGATTGCTTCGAGGACAAAGCGCGCGGCTTCTGCGTCGTCTTCTGCCTCGGCTATCGCGCGGTTGATGCTCGACTCCCAGCCCTCGACGGCGCGCTCCATGTCTTTGGCCGCGTTCTGGCCGTCTTCGGGAAGCGACTCGACAATCTGTGCTGGCAGTGCGAGTGACACGTCGTCCATGTACGAAGGTGACATGGCGCGTGTAAAATGGTTGTGCTACACGTGTGTCGGAGCGGGAGCACCCGTCCGGAACGTCGCAAATGCTGCGCCAGCAAAGACGAACAGCGTGAAGGTCATTGCGCGGAGGATGGCGGTGTAGGCACTCCCCAAAATGGGGAACGTGACTTGGAGACCCCCCTGTCCGTCGAGTGCGACGAACGTTACAATCGCTGTGCCGAGCAGTAAGCCGACGAGTGCGCCCCCGAAACACGAAGTGAGCACGTTCTTGTATGCGACAGCCACGTCGACGCGCTTGCCCGTCACGTAGCCGAGGACAACTGCGAGGACTGGACTGACGAGAAACCCGAGAACGGAGACGACGAAGGCTGCACCACCGAGTTGCGAAAATGGTTGATTGAGAAGAATCTGGAGGTACTGTGAAACCGTCATTATCGCGCCAGCGAGACCAGCCAAGGCGAAGGCCGAAACCGCAAGCCGTCTATCGAGAGCCATAGCGGCACCACTCAGCCCCCGGTAATAACAATTCGCCTATACTTCTTCGACGTGGCGAATCTGCACCGCGATGCCGCGCGTGCTCGTCGCCATCTCGCGGCCGCTCATCTGCGCGACCCCGACGGCGAACGCTTGTGGGCCTTGCACGACCACGTCGTCGCCGACGCGGATGTCCTCGCTCGCAGTAACGACGCCGGGGGCGAGCACCGACCCTTGTGGAACGAAGTTGTCGATTTCGACGGTTTTCGTGGGCACGTCGCTTTCGAGCCAGTGACGTGCACCATCGAGCGTAAAGGAGAGCGTTCCGTAAAGCGGCACCATCGCGGCCAACTGCGTGCCGTCGGACGTGTGGGCCCGGAGTTTCGGATATCGCCCCTGAATCGAGAGGTCGGGGAACAGCTCGTCGCCCGCACCGTCACCGAACTGGTAGTCCGCGAGCGCGCGAAGCGTGTTGTGCTGGCGCTCGCTTTTGAGATACTTTGATTCGCCGTCGAGCGTCTGCATGAGGTTGCCGATGGATTCGGGCGTCGTCGGGTGGTCTTCCACCGTGTATTCGATGTCCAAGTCGAGTGCTTCCTCGACGCGTTCGACGATGTCGCGGTAGCCCTTCTCCGGGACGTGGGCGATGATACGCGGATACTCGTTGCGTTCGAGATAGCGTTTCAGCACTTCCGCGACGAACTGCTTTTCGTCCTCAGACCAGTGGCCGGTGACAACCGAATCGTAGTGCTGGGCCGGATAGGTCGTTTCGAGTTCCTGTGGCACCACGCCAATCGGCGAGGTCATCGAGACGAGGTGGGCGCGGAACTGAATCGCGTCGTGGTACTGCCCGTGGCTCTGGGACTCGCTGTAGGGCTTGCGCGCAGAACACGGCACGAGCACGAGCGGGTTGTCGAAGCGGTTTGTATAGCGGCTGGTCACGCGGTCTGCAAACCGCTGGATTTCGACGCGTTTCAGCGAATCTTCGGTCGCCGCGAGCAGTTCGGTGCGGCGAAACAGCGGCGTGTGCTCCTCCATGTAGGCGTACTCCTGGTCGAACCGGCGAAAGGCAGACGTGAGCCACGCCTCGTGGCGTGCTTGCCCTTCGATGTAGTCGCGCAGGCGACCGCGGCGAATGCGCTGGCGGACGATGCCCAACTGGGCGCGAAGCGCGTTCACGTTGTGTTCTGCACAGTCGGCACGGGTGAACTCGGAGAGCGGTTTCTGACAGGCTGAACACGCACACGGAAGTTCTGCTAAGTCCTCAAGGAAGTGCTGGCCGTCGGTGGTGAGGTAGAACCCTTGGGTGCCCTTGATGCGCGCTTGGGTGGCGTCCACGAGGTCAACCCCGGCGTAGACGAGTGTGGCGACGTTCGCGGGCGTGGCGACGCCAGAGAGCATGAGCGCGGTGTCTGCGGGCGTGGCTTCTTTCATCGCGATGATGGCGTCCACGAAGGCGGCGGCATGGCCGATGACGCGTTGGGCCTCAGAGAGCACGTACACGTCAGCGCCGAAGTCGTCTACCGAGTACTGGGAGACGACGGCCGCGCTCGGGAACTCCACGTCCGGGTAGTCGGGGCCAAAGGAGTCTGCGACTTCCGGCGCGGTGCCGCCGGGAAGCCCGCGATACGGGAGAATCGTCACCTTCTCCGGGTCGCCCTCGGGGAGGTCGCGCTCTTTTGGCCAGCGACTCCCGGCATCGACGACCACGTCGTCTGCGAGCGTCGGCGTCGTCACCGACTCAGCGAGGCGAAGTTCACCGACGCGGGCGGCCCCATCCCGGTGGTGCACCTCGAAGTACTCAGTCATGGTTCTCCTCTGGCGCGTCGTCGTTTTTGTCCATCGATTCTAAGTCCACGACGTCGATGTCGTCTGGAAGTCCCGCGACGATGGCTGCGGGCCAGCCCTTGTGGGCGACCGTGAACTCGGTGTCGGGATTCGCCGCGATGAGTGCTTGAATACCGGCGATGGCTTGGCGATACGCTTCGTCGTCGATGCGTTCTGGCACCTCCGCGGTGAGCGGGTACGTCTCGCGCAATGCCCTTGGGAACGGGCCAAACGGCGGGAGCAGTCGCCACGACTCGTCGTAGTTGTCTGAGGAGCCTGCCTCGGTGAGGAGGACGTGGCCCTCCGGTGACAGCCGCGTGAGTCGCTTGTGGTGGCGGACGACTTCGGGGCGGTATGCGCTCTCAGAAGAGAGATAGAAGAAGGCGTCTTTGCTCGATGGGTCGGCTTCTTCGAGCAGGGCTGCGTGTTCGAGCATGGCCCGGTAGCCGTCCAACATGGCCGGGTGCGAACGGGCGCGCGTTTCGACGAGTTCCATGAGCGTCCCGCGACGGATGGCCTGCTTGATGGTGCGAATCTCCTCGAAGGAAACGTGGAGGTTATGTTCTGCGAGCAGGCGTTCTCGCTCCTTGTTCGAGACCTGTTCTAAGTCCGCAGGCGTGTGCTCGGCACAGACTGGGCACGAACATGGGAAGTAGTCGAGTTCGTCGAAGTGCTTGGTTCCCCGCACAGTGAGATAGCGCCCGTCGCGGGCGTAGAGCGCGTAGGCCGCAGAGTCAAAGAGGTCACAGCCAAGCGCGACGGCGAGGGCGAACATCATCGGGTGGCCTGCGCCGAACAGATGGACCGGCGCGTCCGCGCCGAGGCCGTCTTTCGCGGCGGCGACGGCGTCCACCATATCGTCGAAGCGATAGCCGTTCATGAGGGGAACGACCGCGCCGACCGGGAACACGTCGAGTGAGGTGCTGTAGGCGTGTGCTGCGGCCGCTTTCCGGAGGTCAGGGTAGGTCGAACCTTGGACGGGAGCGTTCACGAGCATCTCGCCGACGTCCACGGTTTCCGCGAATTCGAGTCGCTCTTGGGTGGTGGCGAGTTCCGCCTCTGCCTGTTCGCGAGACACGTCCGGGGGCGTTGGAATGTCAACCGGCGTCCCGATGTCCGAACCGATGTCGTGTTGGAACTGGAGGATTTCCTCGGTATCCACGCTGATTTCGCCGTATTCTGCGAGTTGGAAGGAACCAGAATCCGTCATGATCGCGCCGTCGAAGTCGAGCATCTCGTGAAGACCCACGTCTAAGGCTTGCTCGCGCACGTCGTCGCTCTGGTAGATGATGTAGCTGTTCGTGATGAGAATCTCCGCGCCGAACTCAGAAGCGAGTCGGGACGGAGCCACCGTCTGGCGGTTCGGATTCACGACGGGGAGGAGCGCCGGTGTCTCCACCGTGACGCCCGCCCGCGGAACCGAAAGTCGCCCGATGCGGCCCGCGGCGTCTGAATCGCGGACCTCGAAGCTGTCGCGCATTGTCCGAAACTTCGACGGAACAGGGATACACATTCCGTTCTCAGAGCGCGCCCCTCAAGCGAAGCGTTCGTAGTAGAGCGTCCCGAGCACCGCCCGCCCATCTCGAATCTCGCCCGCTTCGATGGCCGCGAGCAGGTCGTCGTAAGAGTCGGTTACGACGCGAATCGACTCGTTGAAATCGAGGTTCTGCTCGCTCGCGGGGTGGCAGTCGTAGGCGACGAAGTAGTGATGCACCGCGTTCGCGATGCCGTTTGCCGGTTCGACGGTGGTGAGGTGCTCGACTCGACTTGCTTCGTGACCCGTCTCCTCTTCGAGTTCGCGGTGGGCGGCGGCCGCCGGGTCGTCGTCTTCGGACTCCATCGTTCCTGCTGGAAGCCCGCGATTCACGCGTTTTACCGCCTGTCGCCACTCCTCGATGAGCACCACGTCACCGTCCGGGGTGAACGGGAGAATAACGACAGCAGGCGGCTCTGAGAGAAAGTCGAAATCCGTCTCCGTGCCGTCGGGCAGGCGCACGTCTTCGTGGGTCACGTCGAAGCCGGGGCAGGTGTAGGCCGTCTCCGTGGCGAGCGTTTCCCACTCCAAGGGGTCTGCGGTCATTGCCTGCCTTTTGGCGAGCGCGGTGAAAAATCAGGGGATAATCGAGAGCAAGTCGTCGTGGATATTCCCGTTCGAGGCGACAACGCCCTCTGCGTCCCATCTCCACGGGTTGCCGTCGATGTCGGTCACGGTGCCCCCGGCTTGCCGGACGAGGTGGACGCCCGCGACGGTGTCCCACGGCGAGAGCGTGACCGCGGAGACCGCACCGTCGAGTTCGCCCGCCGCAACCATCGCAAGCGAGACTTGGCCGGTGCCAAAGCGTCGGAGGTCACCAAAGGATTCGAGCAGGTTGCGGGACACTTCTGCGAACAGCGGGCGGTGTTGGGACTGGAGGCCGAAGGTGAGCGAGACGGTACACAGCTCGGGGTCGTCTCGGTCGCTCACCGTCACCGGTTCGTTGTCGCGGAGAGTTGTCGTGCTCGCAACGTACTCGTCGCCGAGGGCGGGCAGGCGCGTGACCGCGGCCTGTGGTTCGCCGTCGACGACGTAGGCGATGCACGTCGCCCAGACACGGTTGCCGTGGGTGAAGTTGTTCGTCCCGTCGATGGGGTCTATCACCCACGCATGGCCCGTGTCTGGAACGTCTTTGAGTTGGTCGCCCTCCTCACCGACAATCGTGTGGTCGGGAAACGAGTTGCGGATGACTTCGACGACGCGATTCTGGGCGTCTACGTCGGCTTGCGTCACGGGGTCCATCTTGCTCGCTTTCGCGGTGATAGAAAGGGGCGTCCGAAACGCAGAGAGGGCGACGTTGCCGCCTGCGGTCGCGGCGTCGCGGGCGACGGAGAGCGCGCGGTCTACATCGGATGGCGTAGCTGTCACGTCATGCAGGAGAACAGCAATCGGTAAAAACGCACGCCCTACGCGTTGGTTCCCGAGTCCGTGGTATCTGCGGTCTGGGTCGGGGATTTTGCAACCTTGTAGATGAGCACGCCGTCGTTCTCGTAGACGAGGTCGTAACGCGGGGCCTCGTACAACGAGTCTTGCATCCCGAGTCCCGCCTCGCGTTCTTTCCCGCGAACCGTGTAGCCGTCTTTCGGGACGTAGAGGTAGTCGGGGTGACGGTCACCGAAGGCGAGCAGTTGGGTCACACAGTTTGCACTACCACAGTTCGAGATGGCCTTGTAGTACTCGACCTCCCAGTAGTAGGTGTGTGAGGTCGTCCACTCGACCCCCCACGGCCCGACGATGATGGTTCGCTCCGAGAACAGGGGCACCCACTCTGCGGTGTCGCCCATCACGACAAACGTGGCATCGTGGGGCGTGTTCGACTGCATCCACTGCATCGCCTCGCGGTCGTAGTCGTCCATCGTGGCCGGTTGGGCGGCGCTATGGTCGTACTCCGTCTGGAGTGTACTCGTGGCGAAGGCGACACCCGTGCCGACGGCGGTGAGCATGACGAGGCCAACGAGGGCTACCGACGCGACACGATAGACGTCGCCGCGCGACGTGCGCTCTGCGAGGAACGTTTTGAGCGCGGGCAACACGCCGTCGAACACGAGGAAGGCAACGAGCATCGCGCCGCCGACGAACAGGAAGCGGTCTTTCCCGATGAGGTAGCTCGCGCCAATCGCCCAGATGACGAGGAAATACCGCTTTTTCCAGAGTCCATAGCCCGCGGCGACGAACACCGCGAGGTAGAACACCGAGATGATGTCTTTCTCCTTGAGCGGGATGATGAACTGCCGGTAGATGCGGGACCACCCGCCGCCGAGGCCGTGGTGGGTGCCAGAGGCCTGCAGGAAGATTTCGGGGCCGTGGGTGGCGAAAATCTGGAGCCACCACGGCGCGGCGAGCAGGATGCCACCTCCGGCGACGATGGCACCGTAAACCAGTCCATAAAACGACCGGTCGAACACGGCGTAGGCAAGCAGGTAGCTAAAGGCGAAAAACACGGTGTACGTCGGGTGGGTGAGCACCTCGATGCCGAACAGCGCCATCCCGGGCACGATCCAGCGGCGGTCGCCAGTCTGGAACAGCCGAATCCCGGTGTAGGCTCCGAGCAAGGCGATCGTGACTGCCGGGGCGCGGACGATGCCACCGGCCGAGAGGTGCCACCGAAGCACCGCCGGTGCGCCCGCGAAGATGATGGCCGCGAGGCCTGCCTGCCGTTTCGAGTCGAGGAGGTGACGCGCGAGGAAGTAATACGGCACCATCATGAGCGTCAGCACTGCGCCGGGGATGAAGCGCGTGAGCGTGATGGCATCGACGCCGAACAGGTCGCGAATCACCGCGTAGACGTAGAACATGAACGGCGGGTACGCGAATGGGACGCCCGCTTCGGTGTAACCCGGAATCCGCTCGGGGAGCGCGTAGCCGTTCTGGACAATCGCATCGGAGATGGCGATGTACAACCCTCCGACGTAGGCCGGGTACTGGTGGGTTGCGAGGTAGGACACGTAGACGGTAGCGGCGGCGAGGATGGCGAGGCAGAGCCACGTCACGTCGGTCAACGTCACCGTATGGTTCCGCCAGTCTGGGAGCAGCGAGTGGCGGGTGCGCGAGCGGGGTGGTGTGGACATGGCTAGCTCGTCACCCCACTGGAGCGTGCGAAGAGGGGGGAGGTGCGGGGGCGACGAAGACCACTCTGGGCGAACAGAGTCATTGCAAGAATGCAAATCAGAGAACGGCCATTATTATGGGCGACGTAAGGACAGAAACGTGAGTGGTCACCTCGGTGTTAGCTTGCGATTTTCACCGCGAGTTGTGCGTTATAACTCAACGTGCGACAGGTTCGCATCAAGCTCGTCTACGTGTTCGTTGAACGCCTCGATAAAGCCACGAAAGCCCTCTGCATGGCGCTTTACGTCCGGAGCCGACGGCGGCTCGTACTGCGAGACGAGGTATACTCCGCCCTCGCCACCGACCCGAAGGTACGACGCCCGGTCGCCCTCCCACTTCAACTCCCAGCGCTTGCCTGAAACCGTGGTTTTCCACGCGCCGTAGTCAGTTCCATTAAACCGGTGGAGTTGGGCGGAAATCGCGTCCGCAGTCTCTCGAATCGTCCGCACGAGGCGGTCGCGCTCTTCGACGACCGACGCCGTGGACGCAACCTCGGGGAAGTCAGTCGGAACGTCGTCTAAAATCCCCTCGAACGACGCGACATGGTCGTTAAACGCCCGGACGAACGCCCCGTAATCCTCCATCGCCAGCGCGAGGTCGTCCGGTGCGGGTGGCTGTTTGGTCGAAACCACGTAGATGTCGCCCTTTTTGCCCGAGTATCTGAGATAGTCGAGGTTGCCTGCTTCGTACTTAACCGTCCAATCACCCTTGCTCGTCGAGAACGTCTCTTGGCCGTAGTCGCCGCCTTTCAGCAAGGCGAGTTCGCGCGCAATCGTCCCCGCGTGTTCGTACACCGCAGACACGACCGCATCTCGCTCCGTCGCCACGTCTTCCGTTTCCGCGATTTCCTCATCGAGTCCGTCCATTACCGTTGGTTGGGCGGTTTCGCGTAAAAGGCGTTGGTAAGGGTGGAGTGGAAGTGAAGGCCAGTGCAGATTCGAACTCGCTACTGGCCAGCGCAGATTCGAACATACTCGCAACGAATTGCTCGCTGCTCGGAATCCACGGATTCCGAACCCCGGTCGCTCGCTTCGTTCGCTCCCTGGTTCGAACTGCTCGGCGTCATTTCAACACGCGCCGCTCAAAGTGAGCGGCGCGGTTGGAAAATGGGCCAGCGCAGATTCGAACTGCGGTTACGGCCACCCGAAGGCCGAAGGATACCAGGCTACCCCACTGGCCCGTATGTATTTTCTTGCTCTCCCACCTGTTAATCGTTGCGCACGTTAGTATTTCTCATACCCTTCGGTGTCGAGGAAATTGTGCGCGACGGTGATGGTGTGGTCTGCGTGAAGAATTTCTGGCCCAATCCGCACACGCAGTTCTGCTGCCTCAGAGAGCAAGGCTGCCTCTTCGTCGGTGAAATCGTGATGGTCGGAGAGGACGAACACGGGGTTATCGGGCACGTCCACAGACGCAATCGGGTCGCCGTCTTCGTGGAGTTCGACGACCGTGCCGTCGCGGGCGGCGGTCTCGAGAATCGGCTCGAAGCCGCGCCGTGAGAGGTAGACGCCGGGAGAGGCTTCGGCTTCCATGTGCCCGATGGCGTTTTCTTTTTCTTCGAGTGCGTTGCGAATCAGAGCGGCCGTCGAGCGTTCGTCCGGGTTCAGGCGGCGGAGTTCGCTCCCCTCGAAGCGAATCGTCAGGTCGTCCTGCAAGATGAGGTAGACGCGAACGTCTTTGCGGATGTCGTGGGAGAGGAAGAAGGCGGAGTTGACACACCGACAGAGCACGTCTAAGCGGCCCGCACCGCCCGCGAGGTCGTCGAGCGAGAAGTCGGGCGTCGTCGGCGCGTCGTGGCCGAGGATGATGAACTGGCGCATTGGGAACACAAACGACGCGGAGCCGTCATACATCCGTCGAACGCACCCGGCACATTTATTCGAGTTTGTCAGTATCTCCGTGATAATGACCGACGTGCGCGAGGAGACCGCGGCGCTGCTCGAAAAACGGCCCGAAATGGCCGACTCACTGGAGCAGGTGCTCGCGGTCGATGCACAGCAGGCGACGTGGACGTTCGGCGACATCCCGCTCGACTCCGGTGCGTTCGGCGAAGTCGTCTCCCGCAACATCGTCGAAAAACACGACGACGGCTATCGCGTGGCAGACCGAAAAGCGGTCAAAGCCGCTCTCACTGGCGAGACCACAACCGAGCGAGCGACGCCGTCAGTTTCGTTCTCGCTCCCCGCCTTCGACAGACGCGCAGCCGCCCTCCTCGCCGGTGCGCTCGTCTTTCTCGGAGCCGTTCGTTCGCTATTTTTGACCACGGTGTTCCGCGACGGCCACGTCGTCCTCGGCGCGAACGACCCCTACTACTACCGCTACTGGGTCGAACAAATTGTGACGAACACCAACGGCGTGTTCGACTTCTCCGGGCTCTCTGCGTTCCCCGACGCGGTCGCCAAGGGTGAACCTCTCCTCGTCGCCACCCTCTGGTGGGTTTCCTCGTTGTTCGGCGGGATGGACGCGACCGGCCCCGTCCTCGCGCTGTATCCCGTCGTTACCGCCGTCATCACGGGCGCGCTTGTCTACCTGCTCGCCACGGAACTGACTGATGACCGGCGCGTGGGCCTCGCAAGCGTCCTCCTGCTCGCGCTCATCCCCGGCCACGCCCTCCGTACCAGCCTCGGCTTCGCAGACCACCACGCCTTCGACTACCCATGGCTGGCGCTCACGATGCTCGCCGTCGTCATTCTCGCACGCCACGGCGCGTTCAATGACCTCAAAACCCGCTCAAAAACGTGGCTCGCAACCGTCGCACTCGGCGTTGGTGTTGCCGGGCAAACCCTCGCGTGGGAGGCCGGACCGCTCCTCATCGTCCCGATTGGCTGCTACGTTGCTTTCCGCGTGGTCTCAGACGTTCGGGCAGGCCAGTCACCGCTTGCGTCGAACCTTGCCCTCATCCCGGGATTGGCACTCGGGACACTCCTCACGGGCTTTTTCCACACAAGCTTCGGCTGGCACACGGCACAAGTTGCGTCTGCTCCCGCGTTTCTCCTCGTCGCCGTCGGTGGCGTGCTCGTCATTGGTGAAGTGGGCTACAGGGCCGGTTTCTCGACTGCGGTACTCGGCACGCTTGAAGCGGTCGGTGCAGTGGGTGGCGTTCTTGCCTTCCGCGCGCTGCTTCCCGAGTACTGGGCACGCCTCTTGAGTCAGGTTGACCGCCTCATCACCCCACAAAGCATCGTCGAGACGGAATCGCTGTTCAACGGCGACTCGATGGGCTTTCTGCTCCTGTTCGGCTTCATCCTCGCGCTCGCGCTCCCGTATATCGGGTGGGCAACGCTCGCGAGTTACCGCAAGCACCAACCGCAGTGGATTGTCGGCGGAGTGTTCGCGTGGTACTTCTTCGTACTCGCGGGCTTCCAGATTCGCTTCGTCGGCGAGATGGCGGCGATGACCGCGGTGTTCGCCGGACTCGGCTTCGTCCACGTCGCAGAGCGCGTCGAACTCGCACGCAGGCCAGTACCGTTCCGAGAAACGGTTTCTGCGACGCGCGAATCGGTCGAGATTCCCGACACGAAAGCGATTGCCTCGCTCTGTGTGCTGTTTCTCATCATCGCAAGCCTGAGCCTCGTTCAAGTTCCCGTGAAAATGAATCAGGTGACGACCGACGGCGAACTGTTTGAGACAGCACAGGCCATCGACACCTACGCGGAGGAAGAAGAAATGGCGTACCCCGAGAACTTCGTCCTGAGTCGCTGGGGGAAAAACCGGATGTTCAACTACTTCGTGAACGGCGAGTCACAGTCCTACGGCTACGCCCAATCGACCTACACGCCGTTCATGCGCGCGAGCAACAGCAGTGAGTGGTACGGACGGTTGTCGAACCGCGTCGGCTTCGTCGTGACCGAAGATTTAGACTACCCGCCGGGAACGATGCAAAACCGACTCCACGAACACTTTGGCAGTGAGAGCGAGACTGCGCCCGGCGTCGCCCACTACCAAGCGATTTACAGCACCGAAAGCGGCGCGACGAAGGCGTTCAGACTCGTCCCCGGCGCAACGATTACCGGCCAAGCCGCGCCAAATGCCACCGTTTCGCTCTCGACGCCGGTAACAATCGACGGCGCATCGTTCGAGTACGAACGAACCGTCACCGCGAACGCGAACGGAACCTACCGCGTCACCGTCCCGTATGCGGGGGAGTATTCGGTAAATGGTCAATCGGTCAGCGTGAACGAGACGGCCGTCGAAACCGGTGAGACGGTTGCTGTGTAACTACCAGGTCAACCCTTCGTACGTGATGCCCTCGCGCGGGGTGACGATGCGCCGCCCATCGACCACGACGGGGGTTTCCATTGCGTCGAACTCAGAGTCGAGCGCCGCAAACTCGTCCCAGTCGGTGACGACGAGCGCGCCGTGTGCACCGTCGAGAGCAGCCGCCGCGGAGGGTGCGTACTCGATGTCGGGAAAGCGAGTGCGCATGTTCTCGGTTGCGACGGGGTCGTAGGCCACCACCGTCGCGCCCCGTTCGAGCAGGCCTTCGATAGTTGGAATCGCACGCGACTCGCGGATGTCGTCGGTGCCCGGCTTGAACGCAAGTCCGAGGACGGCAACACGCTTGCCGCTGACATCGACATGGTCGTCGAGCAGCGAGAGCAGTCGGTCGGGTTGGCGGTCGTTTACGTCAACCGCGGCCTGCAACAGTTGGGGTTCGTAGCCCGTGTCACGGGCAGCAGCGATGAGCGCGGCCACGTCTTTTGGGAAACACGACCCACCCCAGCCAACGCCGCTCCGGAGGAAATGTGGGCCGATGCGCTCGTCTAAGCCAATCGCCTCTGCGACTTCGTAGGCGTCTACGTCGTAGGCTTTGCAGATGTTTCCGAGTTCGTTGATGAGGCTGATTTTCGCCGCGAGAAAGGCGTTGTTCGCGTACTTTATCATCTCCGCCTCACGCAGACCCGTTTTCACGACCGGGGCGTCGGTTCGGTCGATGAGCGGCCGGTAGAGCGTTTCGAGAAGGTCGTAGTCCCGAGCTGACTCCGCGCCGAAGACGAGTTTATCTGGCGTGAGAAAGTCTTCGACCGCAGTCCCTTCCCGAAGGAACTCCGGGTTCATCGCAACGCCAAAGTCCTCGCCTGCGACCTTCCCCGAGACTTCTTCGAGCAGCGGACGGACGACATCGCCCGTCGTCCCTGGTGTGACCGTGCTTTTGACGACGACGAGGTGGTAGTCGTCTTTTTCGGCGAGAGCGTCACCGAGCGAGCGCGTCCCGGCTTTCATAATCGAGAGGTCGATAGAGCCGTCGGGGTTCGACGGCGTGGTGAGCGCGAGAAACGTCACGTCTGTCTCGCGGACTGCGCTGTAGTCGGTCGTCGCGCGAAGCGAGGTTCCCGCGTGTGTTTTGACGAGGTCAGCCAGCCCCGGTTCGTGGATGGGTGCCTCGCCGTCGTTGAGTTTCGAGACGACTGTCTCGTCGATGTCGATGGCCGTCACGTCGTGGCCAAGGTCTGCGAAGCATGCGGCGATGGTGGTCCCCACGTACCCGCTCCCCACGATGCTGATGTTCATTACAGATACTTGTCCGTAATCTGTCTTGAGGATTTGGAATAGTCAGTGCAGTGAGAGGGTTTTTAATGTAAGAGAACCCACCCGATGGTATGCAAGCAGTCGTGCTCGCGGCGGGGAAAGGTACCCGACTGCGACCACTCACGGACGATAAGCCAAAGGGGATGGTCGAGGTTGCAGGAAAACCAATCTTGACCCATTGTTTCGAGCAATTGAAGAGTCTCGGAGCCACCGAGTTCCACGTCGTCGTCGGCTACAAGAAAGAAGCCATCATCAGCTACTACGGCGACGAGTTCGAAGACATTCCAATCACCTACTCCCACCAGCGCGAACAGAACGGCCTCGCCCACGCGCTGTTGACCGTCGAAGAACACATCGACGACGACTTCATGCTCATCCTCGGCGACAACATCTTCCGGGCAAACCTTGGGGATGTCGTGAATCGCCAGCGCGAAGAGCGCGCAGACGCGGCCTTCCTCGTCGAAGAAGTTCCCTGGGAAGAGGCCTCTCGCTACGGGGTCTGTCGGACGAACGCCTACGGCGAGATTATCTCCGTGGTCGAAAAGCCCGCAGAGCCGGAATCGAATCTGGTCATGACCGGCTTCTATACGTTCACGCCAGCGATTTTCCACGCCTGTCACCTCGTCCAGCCGTCGAATCGCGGCGAGTACGAACTGAGTGAGGCAATCGACCTGCTCATCCACTCGGGACGCACCATTGACGCGATTCGAATGGAAGGCTGGCGCGCGGACATTGGCTACCCCGAGGACAGAGAGGCCACGGAAGCGCGAATTCTCGAAGAAGAAGGCGAGAAAGCGAAAACGGAGTAGGCGAGTCGCTTAGTTTTCTGGCAGGTCAACGACGATGTAGTGGTGCCCAGCGCTGAAGTAGCGCGCCTTCGCCCAGATAATCTTCATTTCGGGGTGTTCAGGGGCGGCGTACTCGCCGTCTGGCATCTCGTAGAGCGCCAGTGAGTACCAGCTGTGGTCTGGGTCACAGCCCTCGTGGACGTAGAAGTCCATGCGAATCGCAGTGTCGTTCACCTCGACACTCTTGAAGTCAACGCACTCGCGGATGAACTCGCTTTGCCACCCGGTGTTGTGAACGGCTTCGGTGTCGCCGGTGACGATGTTGCCGTTAAACATGTAGATGACTTGGTCGTTGTCGATGTACGACCAGTCACGCGTCTTGTTGAAGTACTGGTACGGCCGTCCCGTGACGAGGTAGGCATGGTAGTGGCCAGATTCCGTATCAGTTGAGTACGTCGGCTCTTCTGGCGTTGGGGTTGGCGTCGGCGTTGGTTCTGCCGTCGTGGTTGGTTGTGCAGTGGTGGTTGGCGTCTGCGTCGTGGTCACCGGCGCGTCAGTCGTCGTCGCGGGCGTTTCAGTGGTCGTCTCTGAATCATCATCATCAGACGAGCGCCGCGAGCGCTTTCGTTCGGTCGTTGTCACCGGCTCTTCGGTCGTCGTCGGTGTATCTGGCGACGCGCTGCGCTCGGTCGTCGGCTCCGCCTCAGTCGTGGTCACGGGCGGCGTCGTCGTTGGGGGTGCGCTCGTCGTCGGGTCAGGGGTGACAGGGTCGTGTGTCACAACGTCATCGAACACGAGGTCTTGGTCGGACGTATCCGGGCCACCAAAGCCCGACAATCCGACGGTGAAACTCACGATGATGAGGAGAACGAATGCTCCAACAACAACGCTCGTTGTTCGAAATGGGATCGCCATACTCTGACTGTCGGGAGTGAAAGATATTGTTACAGGCAGGATACACACCCTGACATGACTGTTAGTTGGATATTACAGTCATTCCGGAAAGACCATTTTTCAGAGGAGATTTCGAGTGACGGCGGCGGGCCAGTCAGTGCCTACTTACGTGAAAGACGTGAAACTGTTCGTCAGTTTTCAGGAGGCGTCTTGGGCGTCCACAACTGCGACGGATGCCAGATTGACCACGTCTTTGACTTCGTCGCCGCGCTGGAGGACGTGGACGGGTTTGTCCATGCCCACGAGCATTGGGCCAATGGCTTCTGCGCCGCCGAGGCGCTGAAGGAGTTTGTACGCGATGTTCCCCGCCTCCAGATTCGGGAACACGAGGATGTTGGCGGGTTTGTCTAACGCTGCGAACTCGTAGGTGCCGTGGAGCATCTCCTCGACGACGGCAGTGTCCGCCTGCATTTCCCCATCGACGGGGAAATCAACCGTCGGATCAGCACGGAGGAGTTGCGCCGCCCGGCGTGGCTTTCGCGTGCCGTCGTTGTCCACCGAGCCGAAATCAGAGTACGACAGGAGTGCCGCGCGCGGTTCGACGTTGAACTTCCGAGCAAGTGTCGCGGTATGTTTCGTAATCTCTGCGAGCACTTCCTCGGTCGGGTCGAGATTGACCGTCGTGTCCACGCAGAACACCACTCTGTCTTTGAAAGTGAGCATGTACACACCCGCGGCGTACTCGGCGTTTTCTGCAGTGCCGATGACTTGTAGCGGCGGGCGCAGGGCCGAGGGATAGTGGTGGGTGAGGCCGGTGAGCATTGCGTCTGCATCGCCCATTTCGACCATCACGCTGCTCAGGAAATTGCCGTCAGTGATGAGTTCTGCCGCCTCGCGGCGGGTGACGCCTTTGCGCCGCCGGAGTTCGTACAGCCGGTCTGCGTAGGCGTCGAGCGAGTCGCTATCGGGGTCAACGATTTCCACCTCGTAGTCGAGACCGAGTTCGGCCATCCGCGCCCAGATTTTTCGCCGGTCGCCAATCAGCACTGGCTCTGCGATGCCCTGTTCTTTGAGCTGGGCGGCGGCACGAATCACCTTGTCGTCGTCGCCTTCTGCAAACACGACGCGTTTTGGGTCGCTCTGGGCTTTGTTGAGGACGACGCGCATCATCTCGCGGGATTTCCCGAGACGCGCTTCGAGGCGCTCGCGGTAGGCGTCGAGGTCGATGTGTTGGCGGGCGACGCCGCTTTCCATCGCCGCCTCTGCGACGGCCGAAGACACATCGAACAGTACGCGTGAATCGAGCGGTTTCGGGATGATGTAATCGGGGCCAAACTGGAGTGGGGCGTCGCCGTAGGCTTTCACGACGGCGTCTGGAACGTCCTCTTTGGCGAGGTCGGCGAGTGCCTCCGCGGCCGCGACTTTCATCGCCTCGTTGATCTCGCTTGCGCGCACGTCGAGCGCGCCACGGAAGATGAACGGGAAGCCGAGAACGTTATTCACCTGATTCGGGTAGTCAGAGCGTCCCGTCGCCATAATCACGTGGTCGTCGCGGGCGGCTTTGGCGTCCTCGTAGGTAATTTCGGGGTCAGGGTTTGCCATCGCGAAGATGATGGGGTCTGACGCCATCGAACGCACCATCGATTGGCTTACGATGCCGCCGACAGAGAGCCCAACAAACACGTCTGCACCCTCGATGGCGTCTTCGAGGTCTCCCTCGGGGAGGGCTTTTGCGAACGGCTCGTTGTGGGGGTTCAACTCGCCCGCATCGGCACGTTTTTCGGTGAGGATGCCCCCAATATCGACCATCGTGATGTTCTCGCGTTTCGCGCCGAGTGAGACGTAGAACTTCGCCGTCGCGGTGGCCGCCGCACCCGCTCCCGAGAACACGATGGTCACGTCTTCGATGGCTTTCTCGGCGATTTCGAGGGCATTGAGGAGGGCGGCCCCGGAGATGATGGCGGTGCCGTGTTGGTCGTCGTGGAACACGGGAATCGACATGCGCTCGCGAAGTTTCTCCTCGATTTCGAAGCACTCGGGCGCCTTGATATCCTCTAAATTAATGCCTCCAAAGGTGGGTTCCATCATGGCAACTGACTCGATCATCTTCGCTGGGTCGTCGGTGTCGAGTTCGATGTCGAACACGTCGATGTCGGCGAAGCGTTTGAACAGGACGCCCTTGCCTTCCATGACGGGTTTCGAGGCCTGTGCGCCGATGTCGCCGAGGCCGAGTACGGCAGAGCCGTTCGAGATGACGCCGACCATGTTGCCTTTCGCGGTGTAGGTGTAGGCGTCGTCCGGATTTTTCTCGATTTCGAGACACGGCGCGGCCACACCCGGCGAGTACGCCAGACTCAGGTCGCGCTGGGTGTTCGTTGGTTTTGTCGTCGAAATTTCGAGTTTACCGGGTGGGTCGGTCTGATGATACTCAAGTGCGTCCTCGTCCAGTCCCATACGACGTATGGGGTAGGCACACAATTATAAGATGTCCGTCAGCGGGATGTTTTGTGCTGGGGTGGCATTCCACAGCGCGAGGGAGAACAGAATGCCGCCGTCATCGCCATCTTCTCTGTTCTCGTGGGCATCTTCTTGGGCGTCGTGTTCGTCTTCTAACTGGCTGTGTGCAGCCTCGCGGTCTTCGTGGTGTTGGATGTCGGCTTGGTGGGCGTCGTAGTCGCCGTACTCTTCGAGGTGGTTTCTGAACTCGAGGCGGTGGTCTCTGAACTTCTCGCGGTGGTCATAGTACGCCTTTACGTGTTCCTCGTGGGCTTTCTCATGTTTCTTCCACTCGCCCTCTGAGGCGTTCGTTTGGATCAGATACTCGTGTTCTTGTTTCAGTTGCTCGTGGCGCTCTACGAGTTCGTCGTGCTCTGCATCGAGTTCCGCACGCACCGTTTCGAACTCCTCGTGTTCTTCCTGGGCGTCTTCATCCACCGCTGTGGTCGTCGCCGTGGCTGTGGTCGTAGTCGTCGTGTCGAACGGGTCTTCGGTCGTTGTCGTGGTCGTACTCGTCGGCGTTGCGGTTGTCGTTGCCGTCGTGGTCACCGCCTCGGTCGTCGTCTCATTCGAGACGGGCGTGTCAACCGGAGCGGACGGGCCAAGCGAGGCGAGGACGACGGTGGCCGTCGCACCAAACATGGCCGCGCCTAACAGCATGAGCATCAGATTTGCTTTGCCTCGCTTGCCGGTCACGAGGGACTTTACAGACGAGAGGCCGCGCATAGTCGGTCCTTTTTGCCTGACCACCATTATTACGCGGCGGGTAAGCGAGTCAAGGCTCTGACGTGTACGAGCCGTCCTCTCTGTGTGGTGACTGGTTGCTTTCCAAGCGAGGAAACGCACGTTGGTACTGGTCGTATCAGAGGCCGATATTGAACACTCGGTTTATGAGAACGCCACCCACGCCAATGGCCATCACTCCGGCGAGGAGCGCGAACGCGACCGACCACCCGGCGACGTCAGAGAGGGTGCCAACGACGACGCTTCCGAGCGCGCCAAGGAGAACGTAGATCGTCCGCATGAAACCAAAGCCTGCACCCTGCTCTGCGGTGGTGAGCGCGTCCATCAATCGCGCCTGGAGTGGCGCACCCCAGCTCATCGCAAGTCCGATACAGACGATGGCTCCGCCGAGGGTGAGCCACGAGTCACCGACGACGAGCAGGCTATAGCCCACGACGCCCGCACCCATGCACACCGCGACGGCGATGTCGCGGGGGATGCGGTCTGAGATGGTTCCCATGAGCGGCTGTGAGACGCCTTGGACCACGAAATACGCGGAGAACACGAGTCCGGCCGTCGTCCGAGAGGTTCCCTGATACTGCTCGAAAAACGCCGAGAGAAACGACGCCGTTGCCTGCCACGCGAACGCTCCGAGCACCGCGAGCGCCACCATGAACGCAATATCCGGGCGGGCAAGCAACGAGAGTAAGGGGCCGGGAGCGAGCCGCTGTCGAATCGAGGTCTCGGGCTGTGAAGGGGCCGTTGGGCGAACCTGCCACGCGAACACGACGAGGACCGGAAGTGCGACGACGGCACCGAGACCGAGGGCGTAGCGCCAGCCGTACACCGACCCGACGTAGGCGGCGGCGACAGGTGCGAGGAGTCCGGCGACGGGCGCACCGACACCATGGACGCCGATTGCCCGCCCAATGTTGTCGAACTGGCGAGTGAGCAACATCGTTGCAGGGCTGTAGTGGAGACCCGCGCCCGCGCCGAGGACGATGGCGAAGACGACGAACGTGAGAAACGAGGGAGCTGCCGCGAGCAGGAGGCTTGCGACGGCTGTGAGGCCAACGGCCGTGAGAATTACGCGGCGCTCGCCGTAGCGGTCTGCGACGATGCCGCTCGGAAACTGCGAGAGGGCGTAGGCCATCCACATCCCCGTGAGCGCCCCGCCAACGGCGCTGTTGGTCACGTCGAAACTCGCCGTAATCGCCGGGACGACGGGGCTGATGACGAGGCGAGCCACCATGGTGCCGAAAAAGGCGAGCGTACAGAGGAGCAGCACCGAGCGGCGGTATGGCCAGCGCATCTACTGGTGGTTCAGCGATGGCGAGGTTTACTCGTTCTGTTCGCGAGCGAGACCTCGTCTCCTGCGCCCAGGTTATTTATTCTGTGCTTTACGTGATGAAATGTAGTTATGTTCGATTTGATTACGTTGACCGTGTTCGGAGGCGAGTCGGCTGCTCGCAGGTCGTGTTTGTGACGAGGACTGATAGCTATCCAGACTGGTCTAGGCAGCTAAACTATCGATACGGAGTTTTAGGCTCGACCGGTGCAGCGCACTGAGAGGGTCAGTGAAACGCGCAAAAGAAAGCCGTGCAGTCACTGTGTTTGTCCCACCACAAGAAACACCAGTCGAGGGAAAAGAGCCGGCGAGATTGGAGGAGATTGTGACCGAGTGTGGTACGATGCTACAGAAATCCAAATCGAAGAAGTTGTGAGAGCTACAGAGTTACACGAGTTACCAAACAAAAAATAAATAAATGAATTCGATTTAATCGCATCATTTCTGGTCAAACGCACTCAAAAATATCCTGTCAAGCCCATTTATTTGATATTCAGATACAAAATTCAGCGAATGTCCGTTTTAGTGAGCGGATAATAAACACCGACAGGAGTGAAGGAACCGATGGAATGTCAGATACGACCTATCCTCGGAGAGCAGTTCTTGCGATGGCTGGGGTTGCGCTTGGTGGCGCCAGCCTCATCCGGGCAACCGGAAGTGCGACCGCGGCGACCCGTGAATCATTTTTACTCCTCGAAGGCACCGACCACGAGACTGAAGTGTTCGTCACCCATGGCGAGGCAGACGGCCCGACCGTTCTCGTGATTGGTGGTATCCACGGAAACGAGACGGCAGGCTACGAAGCAGCAGCCGAAATCAAAGAGTGGGAAATCGAATCTGGGACGCTCGTGACGATACCACGCGCGAACGAGGTTGCAATCAGCAACGACACGCGAATCGGTGACGGCGGCGACCTGAACCGACAGTTCCCAACCGGCGAGGAGCCGGAGACAGCCCTCGCTCGCGCACTCTGGAGCGTCGTCGAAGAGTACGAACCGGGCACGGTTCTCGACCTCCACGAATCACAAGAAGTCTACGACGGCAGTGACTTAGATGGCGTCGGCCAGACCGTGTTCCACTCGGATGGCGAGAAAGCGACGACCGACGCAGAGGACGCCGTCAACTTCGTGAACAACACCTACATCGGCGACAGCACGTACAACTTCAAACTCGGCGGTTTCTCCAGCCCCGATACCGACCCAAGCGACCTGTTCGTCCACAAAGCCTCGCGCGACGCCGGTGCGGACGCTTTCCTCGTCGAGACGGTTTCGACGGACATCGCTCTCGACACACGCGTCGAGTGGCACAACGTGATTACCCGTCGGGTGGCCGGTGAAGAGCTGTTCGCCGGCGAAGAAGAGACGCCAACACCGACTCCAGAACCAGAACCAGAGCCGCCAACGGCGACGATTGCGACCACGCCCGAGAACGCAACTGACGTGACGCTCGAAAAGGGCACGACCGTCGAACTCGACGCGACTTCGTCTGAAGCCGGAAGCAGTGACATCGTCAAGTTCGCATGGGACCTCACCGGCGACGGCGCAACCGACGCGACGGGCGCACAGACGAGCGTCACGCTCGATGAGTGTCAGCAGTACCCCATCGTCCTCACCGCGACCGATGCAGAGGGGATGACCGACACGACCGAGATTTCACTCTCGACGCTGTAAACGCCTCGGTGGGTGTTTCCTAGCGCGGCGGGACTACGCGAGTCCCTTCGAGTCGATAACGTCCCAGAGCTTCTCGCCCTCTTCGGTGATGCCGTAGACACGTCCCTTTCGCTGTTGCTCTGAAACCAGTAACTCGACGAGCGAGCGGCGACGAAGCTGCCCAAGCGCCCGCGAGATGTGCGAGATCGCGTTGTCAGAGTCACTTGCGAGCCGAGACGGTGTCGAAGGACCGTCTGCGAGTTGTGCGAGAACGATTACCCGGTACTGTGAGCTGATTATGTAGCTGACTTCATCCCAGTCATCTACCGATTGTGTCTCCTGCGTCCAGCTCATTGGTTAAACTCGGAGCGTCCATCGCACTGCGCTGCACGTCGGGGTGACTCCGGTGCGCAGGCGAGCCAGCTACTTCTCCGCGGGTACCCATGAGCGCCAGACGAGGCCGTCCTCGGTGGCGCTGCTTCGTGTATAAGTCGGTCACTTCCCAGTTCGCGTGCCATTACGTGTGGGGTAAGCCCCCGAAAATTACATAAATCTTCCGCCCGCAAATATTACAGATTATGTGAATGTCTTTCGTGAGTGGAAGTGAAAGTACGATATAACCGCCAACGAGCACCCAATGCGACCGATTATAAGAAAGTCAAAGTAGTCAGGAAAATCATGTATTCTATGGTGTTTGTGACCGTGTCACAGAGGTCGCATCAACCCGGGTGTCATCGACTGGCAGCAAGGCCGTATCGAGGTGGTCGTTCGCGCGCTTGTCGAGCAGCATACCAAGCGCCATGAACGTCGAGATGAGGACGAGCCCCCCAACGACTTCGACTAGACGCGAGATGCCAGTGTTGCCAAGAAGCACCGAGACGAGCGCAAACACACCGAATACGACGGCGAGCGTGTAGCAGCCAACGACCGAGTAGTCGCCGTTTTTCAGATACCGAGCGCGGAGCCGCCAGAGGAAGTTGCGAAACAGCATCTTAGAAACGTTTGGAATGTACGTCGAGTAGCGGATGTGGCTCACCTCGTCGCCGTAGATGGCGGGCATCGGCACGTCCACGACACGGAGTTTGTAGACGTTGAGTCTGACGAGCAGGTCGTTGCAGTAGCCGTAGAACTCGTACATGTTCTCTATGTCCACCGTCTCAAGGGCGGTGAGCGAGATGGCGGTGTAGCCGCTCTGTGGGTCGCCAATACCCCAGTAGCCGCTCGCGATGCGCGTAAGGTACGTGAGGATGACGTTCCCGACGTAGCGGAACGTCGGCATCGACTGGCGGTGGTCAGCCCGCAACAGTCGGTTTGTTTTGACGTACTCGGCTTCGCCCTTTGCAATCGGGTCGATGACGAGCGTGAGCAAGTCGGGGTCCATCTGCCCGTCGCCGCCGAGGACGGTGACGATGTCCACCTTGTCGTCTCTGGCGCGGAGATAACCCGTCTTGATGGCCGCACCGACGCCGCGGTTCTGGTCGTGCTGGATGGCGATGACGCGTTCTACGTTCGACCCACCGTCTGTGATCGGGTGGACGAGCGACGTTCGCGCTCGACTCGCCGACACCGCGGCTTGAATCTCTTCCCACGTCTCGTCAGTAGAGCCGTCGTCGATAACGTAGATGTGATCGACGAACGATGGCACTGATTCGATGACGTTCCCAACAAACCCCTGTTCGTTGTACGCCGGTATGACGACGCCAACTGAGTTTCCGTTATACATTTTCTTCTCCCCCTTGTGTGGTGTCTCCCCGGACACCGGTCGTGTGTTAGTTAGCTGGCTGTTCGCGCTGTGTCGTTGCGACGAGGCGTCGCAGCCCGTCTTCGAGCGAGACGTGCGGGTCGAATCCGAGTCGGTCCCGGGCCCGCGAGATGTCGGCACAGCTGTGTTGAATGTCGCCCGTGCGTGGTTCGGTGAACTGAATCTCCGCCCGCAGGCCAGTGACCTCACGAATCAGCGTCGCAAGGTCGAGAATCGAGAGCGCCCTGCCCGTCCCGACGTTGAACGCCTCGCCGGTGTGGTCGGTGGTCGCCGCGAGCAGATTCGCCTGCACCACGTCATCGACGTGGACGAAGTCGCGGGTCTGCGAGCCGTCGCCGTGGACGGTGAGCGGCGTGCCGTTCGTGGCACGGTCGACGAAGGTGCTGATGACGCCGCTGTAGTCGCCCGCGGTCTGTCGCGGGCCGTAGACGTTGAAGTAGCGCAGCGCGACCGTGTCCAGCCCGTAGAGCCGGTTGTAGGCGCGGGCGTAGTGGTCGCCTGCGAGCTTGTCGATGCCGTAGGGCGAGTCGGGCGCGGTGGGCGCGTCTTCCGAGATAGGCACCGTTTCTGGCGCACCGTAGATGGCCGCGCTCGATGCCGTCACGACGCGGGCGTCGTTCTCGCGGGCCGCTTCGAGGACGGCGACGGTCGCGTTGGCGTTCACGAGATTGCTGAAATACGGCGCTTCGACGGAGCCTTTGACGCTCACGAAGCCCGCCTCGTGGAACACGAGGTCAACGCCCGCCATCGCCGCGGTGAGCGCGGCCGAGTCACAGACGTCGCCCTCGATGACGGTGATGCCTGTGGGCAGGTTTGCGCGGGTTCCCGTCGAAAAGTCGTCGAAGACGCGCACCGTGTTTTCCGGTACGAGGGCGTCTACGAGGTGGCTCCCGATGAACCCGGCCCCACCCGTCACGAGGACGGTCTGGTCAGCAATCGGTGGGTCACGCATTGTGGCCTCCCGACGAAGGTTCGGCAAGCGCGGCTAGCTGCGGAGCCACGCGGAGTGCATTGCCTCTCATCATAGCAATACAGCGAATAGTAGCGTGATTGTTATATTCGGGCTATAATGCAGCAGCCTCAGCTTGAAATTGAAAACCATACCTAATCGGACACGTCTGTCCAGTGAACGCATGACCGCCGTGTGGAACGATGCACGCACAGTCTCATACGGGCGCGAGGAGCCGATTGGAGTGTTATGAACGAACCGGGTAATCGGGCATTATCGGCCGGTAAACGCCGATTTCCCGTCTCGAATCGAGGGGTGAAAAGAGAGTTACCGCTTTACGACGTTGTACGCCGTCTTCGCCACGTCCATCAGCGGGTTGTTGGTCTCGACGACGTAGTACGGCACGAGGTGTGCGCCGAATTTCGACTTGTAATCACAGAGGCGTTTGGTGTTCGCACCGACCATGTCGTAGGTGGTGATAGCGGAGAGCGCTGGGTCTTCTGCCACGTCTTTGAGGATGGCCCAGTGCAACAGCGTGTTGACGCTCACGTTCTCGTAGGAGGCGCGCATCCCGCCAAGCCAGTAGTACACCGTATCGTTCGAATAGAGTGTGATGATGCCGTTCAGATACGCACCCGTGCCGTCGCGGGCGACGTAGACGCGACACCGGTCGCCAAGCGAGAGCAACAGGTCGCGGACGTACTCCCACGAGAGAGTGAACGTCTCGCCTTGCTCTGCGTAGCGCGCCACTTGGTCGTCGTAGATGATTTTGGCCGACTCGATGCCTTCGACGCTGAAGGTCAAATCGAGGTCGTCGAGACGCCGAATTTCGGTGCGTAGGCTCCGGCTGAAGGAGCTCATCACCGCGTCGAGTGGCCCGTCACCGACGGTGAGGTGGTAGGTGAAATCCGAGGACACCCGAAAGTCGTCCCAGCGATACGGCCGTGGGTCGTGATACGACGGCGAACACACCATCCGCAACAGCGTCCGTGGGCTGTTCGCGTCGAGTGCTTCTAACACGCCTTCGGTGAACTGTTGGTTCAGCTGTTCGTGTTTCCGGCGTTTCGGGCTGTTTGGCATCAACACCGGCCCGAGGTGGGGAATCCCCATCGCGGGAGGTGGCGACATAATCGTCCGCCCGACCGAGCGGTCTTTGACGAACGTCGGCAACAGCGCGACCGGCTCTTGGCCGTTGAAGCCGCCGAACAGCTGCATCTCCGCTGCGGTGTGGTCGTCGATGACCCGGAGTGCCTCTGGTGTGTGAAATACCTCAAAGCCTGCCGCGGGGAGGGCTGCCTCCCACTCCGACAGGTCAAGTTGCTCTATACGCATGTGAGTTCAGCCTGTGTATGCGTGAGGGATACTCTTTGTAACGCAGAACCTACCGGTAGAAGGAACCGATTACAGACACCAGTTGTGCGATATGGTCACAAGAGCCCGACGTCGGGAAATCGCCGGTAGGAACGGCCATCAGCGCATAGTGAGTCCGTAACTATACTCGTGGTTTTCGAACATACAGGTGATTCAAACTGACTGCTGTGTCGGGTAGTTCGTCGTCACAGCGAGAGAGTGATTCCACGTGTTCCAAGAAACAATCAATAAGGTGTATTTACAGACACCAGAAGGCTATCGGGAATTCCTCCGCAAGTGGTACTACGTTCTCAATCCGAAGATGTCGTGGCGCGACCGAAAGAAGACGCTCAAGACGACAGCGCAGTTCTCCGGTCGCTTTTTCGACTGCGAAGAGACGATGCAAACGTACGAAGATGAGTTCAACGAAAGCATCATCGGCCCTGCCATCTACGACGGGATAAAAGACCTCCCCGAGGGAATCTCGCTGTTCGATGCACACAAAGACGAGTGCATTCGGTTGTACGCGCTCATCCGGGAGTACAAACCAGCGGTCATCGTCGAAACTGGCGTGTACAGCGGCGTCTCGACACTCTCAATCCTCGCCGCACTCGAAGCAAATGAGGCGGGACGGCTCTACTCGATTGATTACTCACACGTCCTGAGCGACGAGGCGACAGACATCGACGCGAATACAGAACAGAGCTACTTCCGTGGTCGCCCATCGTGCGCAGAGGAGGGAACACACGTGCTCCCGAGAGGGAAACAGCCGGGCTGGCTGATTCCGGCGTCCATGCGCGACCGCTGGGAACTCATCCCCGGCAAGCCACAGCTGGAGCTGCCACGCTTGCTCGACCGGCTCGGTGAAATCGACCTGTTCCACCACGACTCCTCACACGCCGCCTCGAGCATGATATTCGAGTTTGAACTCGCCTGGCAGTACCTGCGGCCGGGCGGCCTCATGGTCTCGAACCACATCGGCTGGAACGACGCCTTCGAAACGTTCGTCGCAGAACACTCAGACGACTACGGCCTCATGACGTGGCACTACAACCCCGGTGCGGACTACCCGTGCCCGGGGAGCAGCGGCTACATCGTCAAATCGATAGCCGACGCGCACACCAACGACGACACGGGAGTCGTCCATTCGGTGATACACGTCCAATCCCCCGAGCAGGCCCCAGAGCCAACAACTGACTGAATGACCACCGAACCACGATTTTCGCACCCGACTCGCCGCTCGTTTCTGACCACGACGGGCCTCGTCTTTGGGACGCTCTCGGTCGCGGGCTGTTCCTCGCTCGTCTCGCCGCCATCGCTCGACGCAGAGACATCGTGGGAGACCGGCCCGTCGCTCTCGCTCGACCGAACCGAAGTCGCCGCCGCCACGCTTGGTACGTCGCTCTACGTCATCGGCGGCATTGAACCTGGACGGGAAGCAAGTCGAGCGGTCGAACGCTTCGACCCCGAACGCGGCTCGTGGGAGCGCGCACCCCCGCTCCCCGTTGGACTCCACCACACCGCGGCCGTCAGTGTCGGCGACGCCATCTATGTCATCGGCGGCTATCAGAACCAGTGGGACCCCGTGAACACGGTCTACCGCTTCGACGGGACGGCGTGGAGCGAGCGAGCAGCGATGCCGACCGTCCGTGGCGCGCTTTCGGCAGCCGTCCACGACGGCACCATCTACGTCGCCGGGGGCGCGGGTATCGACGGTATCCTCGCCACGTTCGAACGATACGACACCGCGAGCGATTCGTGGGCGCGCGGCCCGCCCATGCCCTCCGCGCGCGAACACCTCGCCTCGGCCGTCGTCGCCGGGAAGTTCTACGCCATTGGTGGGCGGACCGGCGGGTTGCGCACGAATCAAGGCACGACCGAAGTGTACGACCCAGCGACGAACGAGTGGCGTGCAGTGGCGGGCATGCCAACCGCACGCAGCGGGTTCGGGGCAACCGTGTTCGACGGCGCCATCGTTGTCGCGGGCGGCGAAGGGGCTGGAGGAACAATCGCTGAAGTCGAACTCTACATCCCAGAAACAGACGAATGGTTCAGGCTCCCCGACCTACCAACGCCGCGCCACGGCCTCGGCGTGACCGCGCTCGGAAATCGGATTTTTACGACCGCAGGCGGTCCGGAGCCAGGCTTTTTCTACGCGAACACGGTGGAGGTGTTGACCTTCGAAGCCGGGAGTCTGCGTCCGGTCGTGAAATCGTCACAGTCGCTCGTGTGTGGCCTGCCGCTGCTCGGCGAGTTGCTTCGCGGAACGCTGTGTTAAAACTTAGTTGGCTTCTGAGACGGTCACCCAGAGATAGAGGTGCCGGTAGGCGTTTTCTTCCGTCGGGTCTGCTGGAACGTCGCCCTTATACAGCATGTAGCTGAGGCGGAGGTTCTCACCGGTCATGGTTGGTGTGAGTTCGTGTGACTCCAACCACGTACCCTTGTCCTGAACGGTTGCACTGTAGCGGTTCAATTCTTCACGCTCAACAACAGTGAGTGTGCCATCAACGGTTTCGACACGTTGGAGTTCGACGACTACGTTGTACGTGGTCAGTCTCCCCTCTTGATTCTCGACGACCAAGAGGAGCTCTTGGGGAACCCCTTGCTGGAACTCTGATGGATATCCAGAGAAGACGAAATCGCCTGCCTCGTTCTGCGAGACCAGAGAGAACTCGGTGTACTCCTCTGCATAGTTGGGAACGAACAGTGCGTAACCGAACCCGGTCGTCGCCACGACGACAGTACAGATGAGAGCAACGTTCAACACGAGATCGATGTTCGACTCTGTGTCTAAGACCGCGACCGACAGCTCAGAGAACCACTGCTTGACTGGGATGTCGAACCGTTGTTCAGGTGCAAGTGCTTTCCGTCGTTGTGAGCCGATGAACATCAACAAGATGATAAATACACTGAGGCTCCCGATAACGGTGCGAATAGTGAGTCCGAAGCCTGCAAGTGAGAGTGCAATCGCAAGGGGTGGCATAAGCGCGATGCTGAGACCAAATGAGAGGGCGATTCGTTCACCGAACGTAACTCCGCGCTCCCGTCTGTGGATGAATGCTGGCAGTGGCCCCTCGATAGAATCGTTCTGAATCCATCCATCAACGTCCGCTTCGAGGCTGAAACGGTGTGGGTATAGTGCTAACAGCAGAACGAACCCGGGGACGAACAGCACTAACGGAAGACCGATAATCGTTCTCATAACGGCGTTTTCCGTATAGAGAACAAGTGAGAGACTCAACAGAAGATACACAAGTCCTACGGCTAGGTCCATCCCCGGGACGTGAACCTGCGAAAGAACTCTTCGCCAAACCGTTTCGTCAGTCATCATAGTACATCAGCCAGACGGGTACCCAAGCGGGACACTACCGTTTGCTAATGTAGAGATAGGTGGATTCACACATTGTTATCCTGCTACTTCTAACCGAAATCGCGCGCTCGCCGGTTTGGTACGTTCCAAAAGAATAGAACCACCGCAGGGGAATCGAATTAACGGTATGTTAACCCGACCTAGAAGTCGCGTTCGTCGACTTTTTGGCGATTGAGAACGACGCTCACGTTTCGTTCCCTGGTGAAGTCAACGACCTCGCCAGTGAATTCGTAGCTGTCGGTGCCGCCCGCCACGGTCCCCGTTGCAGTCGACCCTGAGATGCTGTCTTCAGAGTCGATAGTTGCTCCTGCTGCATCGCTCTTACTCAGGGAACCAGTGACGCTGAACGCATAGTCAATGGGGTTGTTCCGGCTTCCGCCAGAGATACTGAGGACGTTCGTCTCCTCTTCTGCGTAATCTGCCGGGTCAAGCTCCTCACCGTTCACCGTTACCGTTGCGTCGCCGCTGAGACCGAGATCGGTAACCGAACCGCTGAATCGATAGCTATCGACGCCGCCGCCGAGGGTTCCCGTCGCGGTAGAGCCCGAAATCGAATCGCCGGGGTCGATGCTTGCGCCATTTGCTGAACTCTTCTTTAAGTCGCCATCGACGGTGAAGGTGTATTCGACGATATTCGAACCACTTCCACCGGTAAGGCTGATGACGTTGGCGAATTCGTAGTCTGCTAGGTTAATTTCCTCGCCGTTTACCGTAACTCTCGCCTCTCCGTCGATCGAGATGTGGGCGAGGTCGCCTTCGAATCCGTAACTGTCGATGCCGCCCGCGACGGTGCCGGTCGCTGAGGAGCCATCGATTACGTCTTCTGAATCGATGCTCGCACCGTTTGCATCAGTCTTTTCGAGTGCTCCGGTGACACTGAACTCGTAGTTTGCAACCGCCCCATCCGTTCCGTAGATGGAGATGATGTTTTCGTAGTCTGTTTCGACCGTGTCTTCCTGCGTAGCAGTTTCGGTCGTGGTTTCTTCGGTCGTCGTCTCCTCAGTCGTGGTTTCTTCGGTCGTGGTCGTACTGTCGCTGGTTGTCGTCGTGGTCGTGGTCGTCGTCTCCTCGGTCGTACTGTCCGAGGTTTGCGCACTCCCACTTGCAGCTTCTTCTGGAGTCTGTGGAACGCCCGCTGGGACGCGAATGTCAGGATTATTGCCAATGTTCTGGGTTTCGGTGTGCTCACCGCGAATTTCACCGACGACTTCAGAATCGACGATGCGAATCGTACTACAATCACCGTAGGTACTATGCTCACCGGAGTAGGCGACGCTCGCTCCTCCGTTGGTATTGTCGTCGGTGATGCGGATATCACAGTTCTCAACCATGACGACCTGCGATGGATCACCGTATCCCGTATAGAAGCCGCGTGAGTTCACAACACCACTGTCCCCACCCGACGTGGATGGGTGGGGTGGCACGTCGCTCGTGTTGTGAATGACAGAGTCTCTGACGAACGAACCGTCCGAGGCTATGCGGAGGTGTGCGATGTTGTTATCAGAGAAGTAACAGTTCGTGAAGCCGGTCGAACCACCTTCACCGTCGGTTTTACCAGGATCAATGAGGCGTGCCGGGCCAGCGACGTAACACGCGTTTGCCGTCCACCGCGAAACGTACATATTCTGGACGTCAATGTGTCCTGCGTGGTCTGGTGGAACGATGAGTGCACCCTTGCGAATGCCATCTTCGTGCCCGTCACCCATGTACACGTTTTCGATGAGGCCGTTACCTTCGACGCCGAAAACGTACTTGATGCCACCAGTGTCGCCACCGATGTCAAAGACACCTCTAATGCCGATGTTGCGAATCGTCCAATCGTCGCCGCTCGCGGAGAAGCTGACGTCTGCTTCGGAAGCACTGACGTCGATGAGGAGGTTCTCGAGCGTTTCCCCGCTGCCAACGTGGAATGAGCGCCGCTCACCAGGGTCTAAGACGATTTCCGTATACTCTGCTGCTGCCGCCGAACCGCTTACTGCAGTCCCCGCACCAAGGGCTGCAGCAGACACACCAAGCGCCTTGAGGTAGGTGCGTCTGTTGAATAATTTATCATTAACACCGAGTTTCTCACCACTGCGTCGTTCCATGTTTGGGGAATCTACGTTCAACTAAAGATATTTCCGGCTACTTTATTGCCAGATTATTGAAGGTTAGTAGCAAGTGCCTTTTTTTAAGTTCCAGATACATGGATAATTAGTAGATGTACTCCCATTCACGCGTTCAGTACGAGAAAATCTCAGAACAAGCTGTGTTTGTGAAGAGAAAAATTACGTGAGATTAACACCGTCCTAACGGGGTTTTTGCGCGTTAACTGGTTGACTGAATATCCCGAAAGCATGGATTCGCGCCCGGTAACCGGGCGGTGAGTGGAGCAGGCTCCATCCGTCTTTCCAGAGTATGCGGCCTATTACAAAGTCAATGTTTGCACAAATGAGAGTAGAATGCCTGGGATCAGTTTGGTTCTCGGAAGTACGAACGAAGACGCCATGGAGTCAGCAGTAGACTCTGTTCGCTTCTTCGAGGACTACGACGTACGGATTGAGTGGATGAACGAGGAGACGGCCATTGGTTATTCTGGCTTTGCAGACTATCCCCTTACGCGTGTCGAAACCGACTCTGAGAGTGTCGTTCTTGAAGGGGATCTCTATGGGCAAGCAGATATCGAGTCCGTGCTCTCATACGTAGGACGCCTCGCTACAAATAATCGACACGAAGAACTTTCAGAGTGGGTGCGCGAGATCGACGGCGATTTTCTCATCATCGTCTACGACAAAACCCGCGAAGAGATTCACGTTATCAATGATGTATTCGCGCGTCTCCCAGTCTTTTACGCGACAGTCGGCGACGCACTCGTCGTCTCCCGCGAATTGAAGTTTGTCCGGACGTTTGCCGCCGAGTCTGGGACGCCTCTCGTGCTGAACCAGCTTGGTGCAGCCCAGCAACTTGCCTTTGGGTACTGCCTTGGCGACCAGACGCTCTTCGCTGGCGTCCGCTGTCTGCCTCCGGGAAGTCACCTCTCGATAGCCGACAGCTTCCATCTAGACCGCACCTACCAGCACAATTTCGACGGGCGAAACCACGCAGACAAGACAGTCGAAGAAAATGGTGCTACGCTCGCGTCGCTGTTCAAAACGGCTGTGAGAAATCGCCATCGACCCGACGCAACGACCGTCCTCTCGCTCAGTGGTGGTCTCGACTCACGGGCGGTGGCGGGTGCCTGCATCGCCACACGGACGCCGTTCACCACGGCCACGTTCGACACCGGTAGCGATACCGAAAGCGACGACGCCCGTGTAGCGAGAATGATTACAGACAGCCTCGGCGTGGATTGGCACAGCTACAAGACGCAGACGACCGACGACGCGCGAGACAGGCTGCTTGACATGAAACAGGGCATGAACTACCTCGGAATGGCGTTCATCCTCAGCTTCTTTGACCAACTCCGCGAAGACTTCCCGCAGGCAACATACCTCACCGGCGATGGGGGGGACAAGGTGTTAGTTGATCTCACACCCGTCAAATCACTTTCCTCTACGGAAGCCCTCGTCGAGTACATCATCGAAGCGAACAGTCGCATCCCACTCGATGAGGCCGCTGCTATTGCCAATGTCACGCCGGCGTCGATCGTCGAAAGCGTCGAAGACCGGCTTGCTAGCTACCCAGAACAACAGTTCGCGCAGAAATACGTCCATTTCCTCATTCGGGAGCGAGGCATCAATTTCCTCAACCACGGTGAAGACCGAAATCGGTACTTCTTCTGGAGCGTTTCGCCGTTCTACGCACTGCCCGTGTTCGAGTACGCGATGAACTGTCCAGACGAACAAAAACAGGGACAAGCGCTCTACAAGGCCTTCCTCGGGGAGTTCGCGCCCGAACTCATCGACATCGAATATCCGAACTTCGGCGCACCGATTACGTCACTTGAATATCGGGCAAAGCGATTCGTGTTCGACGTCCTCTCGCGGTACCCATCGCTCCGTCACACGGTCGTCAAACAGATGAAAGACAATGCGATCGCGAACAGCGCAGTTACAGCGAAGATAGACGCGCAGCGTTCGACGGCCAACCTCGACCCGCTCGACACCGATGCGATTGGAGCGGTTACAGCTAATCCCGGTGCCTACCGACTAATAGAGCTGAACTTCCTACTCACGCTAACCACCATTGTTTCCGAGATGCGAACTGTCACGAAACCCTCAGTGACGGGTTCACCAGCAGACGACTGAGTTACGCGAAGTATTTTACGACGAAACCGGTTCAAACACAACGAAGAGCACCACTCGTTGAGCAGTGTTAGCCCAGACGTGACCGTCGCAGGGAATCAATAACAAAAGGCGAGGGCTGCGTCTGAACGACAAATGAACTGTATACACAACCACTGGAGCCAGCCTCGTCATCCAGTGTGGGGAGCACGATGAAAGTCCTTTTCGACGTGAACCACCCAGCGCACGTCCACCTGTTCAAACACGCCATCTGGGAACTCGAAGCGGACGGCGTGGAAGTGCTCGTCACCTCGCGGCACAAAGAGATGACCACCGAGTTGTTAGACGCCTACGGCATCGACCACGTCCCGCTCTCAGGGCGACGACCCGGCACGCTTGGGCTGTTCGCAGAGTGGGCCATCCGCGAAGCTCGGATGCTGAACGTCGCCCGCAAGTTCAAGCCAGACGTGGTCGTTGGCCGACTCAATCCGCCGCTCGTCCACGTCTCGAAACTCCTCGGTGCGCGGAACGTCATCGTCATGGACACGGAGATCAAGTCCGCGGCAATCGACCGTGCGTACTCAGTGTTGACACATCCGTTCATCGACGTCTACTGCACGCCACCGAGCATCGAGCCGCCGACCGACCGCATCGACCACCACCTGATGGACTTCCAAGAGCTTGCGTACCTCCACCCGAACTACTTCACGCCCGACCCAAGCGTGCTCGAACGCTACGGCGTGGCAGCGGACGATACCTACTTCGTCCTCCGATTTGCGGGCTGGGACGCCTTCCACGACGTGGGCTTTAACGGCATCTCACCTGCGGGAAAACGCGAACTCGTCGAGTATCTCGCCGCCCACGGCAACGTCTACATCACGAGCGAGGGGGACCTCCCCGACGAGTTCGCAGAGTACGCACTCCCGCTTCCGTCACACCTCGTCCACCACCTGCTCGCGTTCGCAGACCTCTATGTGGGCGACTCGGGCACGATGTCCTCTGAGGCCGCCATCCTCGGGACGCCCGCCATTCGCGCAAGTTCAATGGTGAGCCACGACACAGAGAGCATCTTCTATGAACTCGAACACGAGTACGGTTTGATGTTCGCGTACGCAGACGAACAAGCGGCACTCGAAAAGGCAAAAGCGCTGGTCGAATCGCCCGCGACCGAAGCCGAGTGGCACGCAAAACGCGAACGCCTCCTCGCAGAGAAGGGCGACGTGACGACACAACTCGTAGACATCATCTGGGAGGCGGGAAACGCCGCGCGCCCCGCACCCGCAGACGCCACGCAGTCTACACCGGAGGCGCAGCTATGACACAACAACTGCTCATGCCAGAAGACGACGCCGTACAGGACGACGAACAGCTCCGGGTACTGAATCTGGTGACGAGCCGCGAATCGACGTTCTTCAGACAACAGGTCCGCTCGCTCGAAGACCTCGGTGTCTCGTGTACGAACCTCGCCGTCTCCGCAAAGCGCCCAAAGACGAACGAGAAGACCGAAAACCGACCGGTCACCGACTACATCCGATTTTTCGGAACCGCGACCAAGGAGTCGTTCGGCGAGTACGACCTCATCCACGCGAACTCTGGGCTGATTGCGCCTGCGGCGGTGTTCCAACCGAACCTTCCCGTGGTCCTCTCGCTGTGGGGGTCCGACCTGATGGGGCGATTCGGCCCGATGAGCAAGTTCTGTGCCCGGCGCGCAGACGAGGTCATCGTCATGTCTGAAGAGATGGCTGAACTGCTCGACCAGGACTGCCACATCATCCCCCACGGCGTTGACACAGAGCGGTTCAAACCCATGGACAAAGCCGCCGCACGCGCCGAACTCGGCTGGAACCAAGACGAGACGTACGTGCTGTTCCCGTACGCGGCCTCGAAAGGCGTGAAAAACTACCCGCGCGCAGAGCGCGTGGTGGACGCCGTCCGCGACCAGTTCGACGGCACGCTCAACCTCCAGACGGTGTTTCGGGTGCCCCACGAGCAGATGCCCCTCTATATGAACGCCGCAGACGTGCTGTTGCTCACCTCACACAGAGAGGGGTCGCCAAACGCGACCAAAGAGGCGCTCTCGTGTAACACGCCCGTCGTCTCCGCGGCGGTTGGTGACGTGCGCGACCAGCTTCGCGGCGTCTCGCCATCCGCGGTGGGTGAAACCGACGAAGAACTCGTAGACGGCTTGCTCTCGGTGCTCGAATCGAAGCAAGAACCAAACGCCCGCGAGAAGGTGCTTCGGGAGATGAGCGCAGACCGAATGGGTGAACGTATCCACGACGTGTACGAACTCGCACTGGCGAAGCGATAACGACGGAAAATCAGGAGGACGTGACCGCACGGCTCGCGTCAGGCAACGTTTCTATCTGTTCATACAGGTCGCGTGGCGGGCCAATCCACGCGCCGAGTTCCTGTGCGTACTCGATGATGCGTTTGTAGAGTTCACCTTGCCCGGGGAAATCGCGGGCTGCAAACTTCATCGGGTGCCACAGAATCGTCATCACAGCCTTGTTTGCTGCGGCTTCGTCAAGCACGGCTTTGCACTCGCTCCACGCGTATTCGAAGTCCACGCCGGGGTCAGGAATGGCGTTCTCCATGAACGTAAGCGGGAACACCACGAAATCGTCGTCGAACGGGCGGACGATGTGGTAGCCGTGCTGGAAGCCGTACTCGCTGCTCGACCCGAGCGAAGCGTCGTATTTGAGGCCGAGGGCGGCGTGGTACTCCCACGTCGTTGGAAGTTCGAGATTCAGGTAGTGCTGGCGGCCGCCCGTGATCTCGTGGCCGAGGATGGCTTCGAGCGTCTCTTTCTCGTAGGTGAGCCGCGCGAGGTCGGTCGGCGAGTCGTAGGAGCCGTGAATCCCGACCTCCCAGCCGCCGTCGTCTAAGCGGTGGATGACGTCCACGATGGCCGGGTCGGTAATCGCGTAGCGCCCGGCGTAGAGCTGCCAGCTTTTCGGTCTGAGCCACTCACGCGGGTGTTTGTCACCGAACAGGCGTTTTTCGTTGAGGAAGTAGAACGCAGAGCGCACCCCAAGGTCGGCTTCGAGTTCCATGATGGTCTCGAACTGCCAGTAGGGGTTGTTCCCCGGCAACAGGGTCTTCAGGTGATACGGGTCACGGTTTTTGAGTGCGTAGTAGAGCGACTGGTAGCCTTTGTAGGGCCGGTCTACGTCGTGGGTGAGACAGAGCCAGAACGTCGGGTCGGTCGAGTTGCCGTCGGCACGCTCGGGGAGCGTCCGAGGTTGATGAGTCACGAACGTCATTACACGTGTATATTCTGCGACACACACGCCTATTGTTATACGGTCAGTTCCCAGAGATCGGATTGAATTTAGGCGGCTGAGCGGTATCCGATCCGCAATTCAGCGCAGACTCGCGCTCGGATGATGCTGGTAAGAGACCCATAACAAAACGCGAAGGGAGATAATCAAAACCAAGACAACCAGCTATGAGCGTTATCACTCGAACGTTGCGAATACGAGGAACGATAGAGGCGTCTTCGACTCAGGTGCGCGCCAGTAAACTCGCCCTGGCTGTGGGATTTATCGCGTTCTGGGTTGCGGTCGTTGCAGCCTACAACGCACCTGCAACAGCCTACGAACTCTCGATTTACGCCGCAACACCTGATCAATTCTGGGCTGGCATCGCTACTGCAGTCGTCCTCGGGCTGCTCGTTGCATGGTTTGTAGCGCCCGAAAATGGCTTACGAAACCTCGCAATTGCACTCGTCGTCGGATCCATCCTCGCGGTTGCTGCACTCCCTATCATACGTGGCTATTTCTTTCTCGGTGCAGGAGACTCGCTCACACACCTCGGCTGGATGAAAGATATCGCAAATGGCGTTCTCAACCCGCTAAACTTCCTTTATCCGGGAATTCACACTTCCACGGTGTTCATCGAGCGCGTGACCGGGATGTCGCTAGAGCGGGCAACGCAGTTCCTCGTCCTCTCTTACCTCCTCGTGTACGTGACGTTCGTCGGACTCACGGTCCGGCTCATTGCGAAAACCAAGTATGCATTGCTTTTCGGGCTGTTATCAGGACTGCTCGTTTTGCCGATAAACAACATCAGTGTCCACCTGATGGCCCACCCCAGCACGGAAGGGATTTTCTTCCTGCCATTGGTGCTCTACGCGACGTTCCGCTATCTCACCAAACCAGCAGAACCATTCAGAGTCTGGCGACTTCCAATAACGTCCTCGGCGGTCGTGCTCGCAGTGGTTCTCACTGCGATCTTACTGATTCACCCACAAGTGACGGGGAACGTCATTCTCATCTTTGGGTCGATTTCGTTCATGCAGCTTGCATTCCGTCAATTGCGCAGTGAACACCCCCTCAGTCAGCACCGGGCGCTCTTTGGACACACCATCTACCTCATCACCATCTTCTTGCTGTGGGCGCCACGAAACCCCCGCACGACGAATACAATCGACACGTTAACGAACGCCATCCTCTACGGCGTGTCCTCAGGGAGTGCAATCGCGCAGCGTGGCTCAACGCTCACCGAGCTTGGTGGCAGTCTCCCAGAACTGTTCTTCAAGCTGTTCTTGCTCAGCCTCGCGTTCGGGATTCTCTCTGGGATGGTCATGCTACTGAGCCTCGGTCGAAAGTTCGCGCGGGAGTATCCCGTCGGCGATGGGATTGTCAAATACCTCACTATTTCGATGGTGCCACTGTTCGGGATGTTCCTGCTGTTCTCGATTCTGCAGGGATCCACCCAACGTTTCCGCTACATCGGTTTCGTCATGGTGTTGCTCACGATTCTCGGCGCAGTCATGCTCTCGTGGGGCTTCGACTGGCTCTCACAGCGGACGACGGGTACTCGTGTGTTGCGAGCAGGCGTCGTCATCGCGTTCCTGTTGATGTTACCGCTCAGCACGATGACGATATTCTCTTCGCCGTTCATCTATCAGCCCACACAGCACGTGAGCGAGGCAACATTCAACGGCTACGAGACTGCCTTTGAGTACCAAGATTCGTCGATTCCGTTTACGGGCATTCACAGCGGGCCATCGCGATACGTCCACGCAATCTACGGCTCTCCATTCACCAACGAAGAGGAAATCGTTCCAGGAGCAAAAGCGGAAGTGCCAAACGCTGGATTCGCAGTAGGCAATCTGACGACATACTATTCGTCTGATCGGTACATCATCTACTCAGATTCGACGGAGCAACGAGAGTTAGAACTCTACGAAGGCCTCCGCTATCCTGCGGTCGGTTTCACTGCCCTTGAGACGACCTCGAGAATCGACCAAGTCCACTCCAATGGAGAGGTTCGCGTCTACCTACTGCACCCGAATACAGCGCCTAACGTGACCGAGAATTCGACGGTGACAACGTAACTTCTGCATAACAATATGACACACCACGGTATAAAAATCAAGAACACGCGAAAATGCGGTTCCGATGTTCCACAAACAGAGTCAGAACCCAACGCAGTCACTCATCATGAAAACAAATACTGAACTGAACTCGAGAGCATTCGTTCTCGGACTAGACGGGGTACCGTGGGATTTGCTAGAAGAATGGGTTGGAGCGGGGGAGCTCAAGCACTTTGGAACGGTGATGCGAGAAGGGACGGCAGGTCCGCTCACGAGCACAGTTCCAGCAACGACACCACTCGCGTGGCCCTCGATTGCAACGGGCGTCAGACCCGATAAACACGGTATCTACGGGTTCCGCCGGCTCACGGAAAACTACACGCATCAGGTGTACACTGGCAACGACGTGAAACAGCCTGCACTCTGGGAGATGCTCTCACCGGCTATCGTTGGGAATGTGCCGATGACCTACCCGGCGCGTGAAATCAACGGAACCATGGTCGCCGGGATGATGACGCCACAGATTGGTGAGGGGTTCACCTACCCTCAGTCTCTCAGCGACGAGATTACGACCCGGATTCCAGATTACCAAATCGCTCTCGATTGGAGCCAGTATCTGAACTCGAAAGATGAATTCCTGCCAGATTTGAACGCTCTCGTCCAGAATCGCAGAGAGTTGATGCGTCTGCTCATGGCAGACGATGACTGGCGGCTGTTCTTCTTCGTGTACACGGCCCCAGACCGCCTCCAACACATCATCTGGGAAGAGGACATCCTCCTCGAACACTACCGGTACTTAGACGATATCCTCGGTGAGGTCATGGCGTACGTCGAGGATCACGATGCGACGCTATACATCGTCTCCGACCACGGCTTTGGCCCCATCGAGAAGAAAGTCGCAGTCAATCGCGTACTCGCAAACGAGGGGCTGCTCACCCAGCGAAAGCAAAAGGGTGTCCGTGGAACACTCTCGAAGCTTGGAATCACCAAAGACGGCGTGATGGGTGTGCTATCCCGGCTTGGCATCGACGACGAGATGGTCGTCGATCACCTCCCGCAATCGGTGACGGCGCAGGTTGCAAAACAAATCCCCGGTGCACACTTCCTGTTCGATGTCGACCACGCGAACACGACGGCCTTCGTCTACTCGTTCGGTCACGTCTATGTAAACGACACGCGGAGATTCGAACAGGGAATCGTCGATCCGACAGAAATTCCGGCGGTCAAGCGCCAGCTCAGGTCGGTGTTCGAAGGGCTCACCGACCCTGAGACTGGCGAACATGTCTTGCGAGTGACCGATGGTACAGTGGAGTACCCCACGGATCCGACTGCACCAGATCTCATCGTCGAGCCACTCCCGCGGTACGATATCGCAACGGCACTCTCAGAGGAGGTCTTCACGCCGACACCAATGGCAGGAAACCACCTACCAGAAGGAATCTTCCTCGCGTGGGGTTCCGACATCGCTGCCGGCAGTCAGCCAACCGACGCAACTGTCTACGACGTTGCACCGACCGTCCTCCACGGGCTCGGCGAAGCGATTCCCGATAATACCGATGGACGAGTCCTCCGTGAAATCTTCACGCTCAAATCCATTCCCGCAACGGCCGAAATACGCGAAAAAGCGTACGCCAAAGGAGAGGTCATTGCGACCGTAGATGAGGATTTCTCCGATGTGGAGAATCGTCTCCGTGGGCTCGGCTACATTGAGTAACGCTTCCGAGCCCTAAATGACCGCAGTCTTTCACTTTTCGGTTAGCTTCGCAATAACAATACGAGCACTCACGCTAGTAACGCTATGACCTCGAGAGCGGGGTATCGACCGAGTCGACGCGATGTGCTTCGGCTTGGCTCTGCAGCACTGGCAGGTGCACTTGCCGGGTGCTCTCTTTCTAACACCAATAGCGGCGAAACGACAACTCCGTCTGGAAAGCAATCAGACGCGCCCCTTTCACCTGATGGGGCAATGGCGTATACGAACGACCAGTTCGAGACGGTCATCAATATGGTTTCAGATGCCGGTGCAGACCCATCTGGACAAACCTCGATTCTACCGCTCCTCAAGGAGTATGCAGGCGATGACACTGTGTTGTACTTCCCGAGTGGAAGATATCTGATGGATGACTTATGGGCGTTCCCAGCGTTCTCGAATTTCGGTATCGTTGGCGAGCCGGCGACGATCGTTCCCCCCAAAGGGTACAACAGGTACTTGTTCAATATCGGGTCGGTAGAGGATGCATCGGGAACCGGTTTTTTGTTTGAAAATATACATTTCGACTTTCGTGCGAAAGCTACTGCACCGCGACCGATTCAGGTCGCGGTCACGGACGGTCTCGTCGTTCGTGACGTAATCGTAATGGGATTATCCGGAACGGTTCGCTTCGATGTGACCACTGAAACGGGAGCAGGTGTCATAGAGCGCTTGCGAGTTCCCGATGGTGGAAAAGAGCCCAATCCAACAGGGCTTCTTATCAGTCCAGAAAACCGTGGTGAGTTGACGATTACCGACTGCCACATCGCTGGGTTCCCGGGAAACGGACTCTATGCCTCCGGTTCGGTTGGGCCAATAAACGTGATTGGGGGATCCTATTTCAACAACGGCATTGCCAACGTTCGCGTTAGTAGCCCCGCCGTCGTTCGTGGCGTCCATGTTCGCTGTGATCGCGCCCCTGAAGGGTTTCGGAATATGCGGGGGATTCGACTCCGTGATGGTGATTCCGTGCTGGTCGAAGACTGTACCATCGAGATGATTGACGTTACCTACAGCGAGGGCGCCATTGTCATCGAACCGCTGATGAAATCAGCAATCATACGGAATACGGACATCCTCACGACAGCGGATAACGTTCTCGGAATCAACGCAAAAACGCTCGAAACGCCGGATGAAACAGCACGTATTCTGTGCGAGAACGTCAAGATTTTCGGGTCGGCACAAAACGATGCCGCGATTCGGATTGTCGACCGAGATAATTGCGTCTTCGAGAACCTCAGTATCGTCCAGTCCGGTGCCAACAGAGACGGTGTCCAATTGCTTCGTTCGAATAATGCGATTATTCACGACGCGACGATTTCGGTGACGCGAACTCCAATCCTCGTCGAGGAATCGACTGGGCTCAACGTCAAGAACGTGACCACTTCTCCCCCGAGATGACGCGTGGAGACTCGTTTTTCGAGGCGGTCTATGGTTCCGTGTTGCGGCGCTGAGACGCTACTCTTCTACGGACGCTGGCAAGTAGTTTCTGAGGAAGGTGAGTTCCTTCCCAATCGACTTCTCGATGAATTCTAAGAACACGGCGTCCTCGGGCTGGAGGCAGCCAGCGAGCGTGATGACGACGAGTTCTGCGAGGCCGATGCCGATGACGAAGGCGACGAACGTGAGCGGCGTGAGCGTCATCACCGTCGAGAGCAGGTAGGCAATCGGTCCGAGGACGAGCGGCACCACGAGATAGGTAGTGACGGTGATACGCGAGAACGGCGTGATGCCGAATTTCACGTGTAAAATGATGGAGACGACGGTGTTGCGGGCGACGTAGGCGGCCGTGGTGGCGACTGCTGCGCCCACGAAGCCGTAGCGCGGAATCAGGTAGACGTTCAACAGCAAGTTGAGCGTGAGCGTGATGATGTCCGCGAACAGCATGTGGGTCGTGTAGCCGAGTGCGGCGAGCGTCGTACGGTTGTGGCCCATCGCGGCGTCCGTGAGGAAGCCAAGCGAGAGGATGGTGAGCGCGAGGCCTGCAGGGGCGTATTCGGGCGAGAAGAACATCGTGAGCAGCTCACTTGAGAAGATGAACACGGCAGCGAACGCCGGGAAGGAGGCGATAAAGCCCCACTTGGTCGTCACCCGGTAGATCGAGGAGATGTCCTCGTAATTGCCCTCAGAGTCGAGCCGCGAGACGATTGGCAAGTAGAGGTAGCCAAACGCGGAGACGAACAGCATGAGGCTGCTCGCAAGCGGGTAAGCGGCGTTGTAGAGCCCAACCTCCGCAGAGCTGCGGAAGAAGCCGACCATGAGCGTGTCCATCTGCGTGAGCAACACGGTCAGGAACATCGCAAGCGTGAGCGGAATCGAGTAGGCGACGATTTCGCGGGTGTGGGTTTTCACCGGGCCGAACAGCGGGACGAGCCGGTTTGCGAAGTAGTGGACGACGAACAGCCCAAGCACCGAGGCGATGGCGTAGGCGTAGCCAACGGCGATGATGGAGAAGCCAGCAGCGAGAATCCCGATGAGTAAGAGTAGCCGGACACCGGGGCGGATGAGGTCTTCTGCGTAGAATTTGTACTTCGTGTTCTCCATGCCTCGGAGGAAGCCAACCCCGATGTTGACGCCGACGTTCACCGGGATGAGGAGGATAAAGATGGTGAGAAGGTCTGTTGAGACGGCGTCGTCGAACAGGTACGTCGTGAGGAGGTCCATGTTCAAAATGAGCGCCACTGCCATGAGCACGCTCGTCACCATCGACGCGAGCAAGCCAACGAGCCACACGCCCCTAATTTCCTTGGGGTCGTCGTAGCGCGAGACGAACCGTGGCATCCCGTGGTTGAGGCCGATAAGCGAGATGGTCAGCCCAACCGAGAGGATTGCGAGCCCGAGGGTCACCTCGCCGTAGACGGCAGGTGTGAACGTTCGGGCGATGACGATGCGCTCTGCGAATCGGGATATCGAAGAGAGTCCGACTCCGAGGAAGATGAGCGCCGAACTCGCGAGGAGCGCTAAGAGGTTATCATTCTTTGCAGACATATTCTGACAGCTGACACCGGTTTCTCGCGGGACCATCGGTCGCACGCGACAGCTGGTGTGGGCACTGTATGGCTAGATACACTCCGATTCCACATTTCGTTATTCGTCGGCTACCAGCGACAGTCAGGATTGTTTCAGCCGTTACCGGCCGCCAAACGGTCGAAGAAGGCGGTGTCGAGCAAAACAGGCGCTCAGCCGAACAGCCGTTCGCAATACGACATGTTCCAGCCGAGTGGGTTCACGAGCGCCGCCTCGATGCCCGGCCGTGTGGGGTCAAGCCCGCCGAGCGGGCAGACGAGGAACGACGACGCTTCGACGAACTTCGAAAGCGGGTAGGAGTTCCAACGGGCGAAGCCGTGGGCTGCGAGGATGCGGTGGGGGATGACGTTCCCCGTTGCGCTGATGTGGTCGACGAAGTCGAACTCCGAGGTGAGCCGCGAGAGAAGACACGAGAACGCCGCTCCGAGTTCGAAGCCGCCTGCGAGCGGCAGGATTTCAGTTAGGTGTGCGGTTGTTGGTCCAGCAGTGGTCGGTTTGAAGCCAACGACGATGGCCGCCTCTCGCACGCCATTGCGACTCGCAGAGTACATGACGAACTCTGTATCCGGCTCTGCAAACCGCCAGTTGTAGAACGTTGCATCGCGGCAGATGTGTGGCTGGTCTGTGTGAACCGTCGCACAGATTTCGAGGAGGATGTCCGTCCGAACCGAGTCGTGGCGCGTGACGATGATGTCCTTGTCCGTGAGCTTGAGCATGTCCTGTACCCGGTTTTTGAGCATGCCAACTGGGTTTGCCACCTTCGCACCGAACTGGAGGGCTGGCGGATGGTCGTCGGTCGTAAACGCCGTGAAATCGTGAATCCGCTCGTACTTGTCGAACTGGCCGAGGTTGTGGTGGGTCCACCGCTCGTCGTTCATCTTCATCATGCCCCGGCGAGAGGGCTCGTTCGCGTAGGTAAACGTCGCGGCGTAGTCGTCCCAACACTCGTCTCGCATCCACTCGTACATCTTCGTCATCAGCCCTTGGCGGCGGTGGTCTGGGTGGACCATCAGGTCGATGAGCTGGAGCGCCATGACGGTCTGGTCGCCGACCTGAATCGGGAGGGGTAACACCGGCCGAAAGCCACCTATCTCGCCGTCTTTCTCCGCAACGATGATGGGAACGAAATCGACGTATGGAAGCTGTTTGTACTTCCACGCGAACCACTCTGGCGTACAGCCGCTGAACGCGAGGTCATACAGGTCGAGAAACGCCTCCCGGTCTGTGTCTTCGTACCATCTAATTGAATAATCGCCGCTCGTGGAGTCGAGACTCGATGCCGTACGTGGGACGGACATATAGGGGAACGTTCTGTTGGAACCGGAATAAGAATGAATTTCCTAACGAATGAGGGGTTGAATGGGAAAGAAGAGCTTAATCGACCGCAGTAACCCGCGTGTCGAGAATCGGGTACCGGACAGACACGACGGGCACTCCGTCGTTCGTTTTGTCAGCCGACATTCACGAGTGGCGACCCGCCCGCACGTAGTAAACGCCCTCTCGACTCCCCGCGGGCGTTCCAAGGTTCGTGAGGGTGAATCCGGCGTCCGTGAGGAACTGTTCGACCTCCTCGACCGTCGTCCCGTAGCGTTGTGGGCACTTTTCGGTGTGGAGTTCTGCGTAGATGAGGGAAACGTCTGCGAGCGCCGCGCCCATTCCTTCGAGCACTTTCAACTCCGCGCCTTGGACGTCGATTTTCAAGACGGTGGGTGCTGGAATCCCCTCGGCGATGGCCGTCTCGCCGCGGCGACACTCGACTGACAGCCAGCCGTCGGGAGCGAGATAGTGGTGGCCAGCCCCCGCCTCTGTGCCCTTCGCACGGTCGTCTGCGGACGCCAGCCGTCCGGGCCCGTCTTCGTCTGAGAGCGCAACCGACGTGGTTTGCCATCGCTCTGCGGGGGCGTTTGCTTCGAGGTTGGCGCGCAGTCGGGCTTCGTTCACTGGCTCCGGTTCGAAGCCGACGACGACGCCGGAGGTGAGTTTGTTCGCGATGAAACAGGCGTAGATGCCAACGTTTGCCCCAACGTCCCAGACGACTTCGTCGCCGTCGAGTTCGGCAAGGAGTGCCGAGAGAATTTCTTCTTCACCAAACAGCGTCGTCACCCGCTGGTATTCGAGCAGCGATGTGGTCGCAAACTCGGCGGTGACGTCGCCAACCTGACCGCGATGGCGCCACCCCTTCGGGGCAGCCCGCACCAGCAGGTAGCTTTTTCGGGCGAGCGGGGCGAGACCCGCGGCCTCGACGAACTGCCAGACCCGGCTCATCGGTCGTAGACGGAGATACCTTTCTTCCGGTTCGACCGCACTTTAAGCGAGCGCGGGATGAGCCCGAAGAAGGGCAGCGGGTCATCGAGGTTGAGGAACACATCGCGCGTCGTGAAAAACGACGTAGTGAACGGGATGAGTGCTTGATATTGGTTGCGCGAGAGTTGCTCTCGCAGCCACATGATGTCCGTGTAAAACAGCTTTCGCTGTTTGACGTCAGTTCGGTAGTCTGGCTCCGGAAGCGTCTGCCAGTTGGCGACATTGACGCCGCCGCTCGTTGCCATGATGGGTTGTTCGATGGAGGGGGGCTCGAAGGGGAACTGGCCGGTCAACTGCTTGTAATGGAGCCATGGCACGTCAACACCGCTGTTTATCGTGAGCGCGAGCGACCCCCAGTAGCGGCCGTTGACCTCAAGCAGGTAGAAGTCGCCGTCGGGCATCTTCATGAACTCGACGTGTACTGGCCCGTTCCAGTCGAGCGCCCGGACGATTTCGTCTGCGTAGACTTTCATCCGTGGCTCCCACGTCCCCTGTCTGACCGCGCCGATACCGCCAGAGGGCGGATAGACGCGATATTTCTTGTGCTGGAAGAACGTCACCAACTTGCCTTCGTGCGCGAGGCCGACCGTCGCCATCGTCTCCACACCGTCTACGAACTCTTGGACAAGTGGGTACTCGAACTGGCGTCCCGACCACTTGCCGATAATCTCCTCGAAGCGTTCGACGAGGTCTTCGTCGGGGCCGACGTAGTTGACCCCCGACATCCGATTGGTCGTAGACTGGCCGCTGTCGGTGGTGAACGTCGTCCGGCGGGGTTTGATAACGACCGTGTAGTCGCGTTCGTCGTCTATTTTCGCCACCTCTTCGAGCGACTGGGGCGAGAACGTCTTCGGGCTCGGGATTGGGAGCCCTTCTGCCAGCTCGAACAACCGCTTTTTGTCGTTCGCGTTGAGGTGGGTTTCCCAGTCCTCAGCGCCGACTTTCGTCCCCGTCGATTCGAGTCGCTCCTTGTGTCGCGACAGAACCGTGGTCATCACGTCCGTTACGGGGAACACAGCCGCGTAGTCATTCGTGGCTAAATGGTCGTACAGATGGTCAACAAATGCAGTTTGGTCTGCTGAAACGTCTGGATAAATGTACGACCCCTCAGTGTACTTAGAAAGCATGCCGGGCAGGTATTTTGTGTAGCCACCCGAAACCACTGAAACCCCCTTCTCCCCAAGCGTCCGACACAACGCCAGTGAATTCGGCCCTTGTCCATCAAGGACGAGAACTTTGTGTCCCATTACACCCGCATATACAGTGTAATATTGCTTAAGTAGTAATCACATATACATGAGTTTCATCGCGAAGCCAAACACTAACATCCTCGTGCCTGCTGTGAGTTTCGCAAAACCAAGCGACGAGGTTGGTATGGAACTATCAAAATGGCCGAGCAGTCCATGGCGGAGTAGGGGTTATTGGTTGGATAACCGGCGTGATTTCACGGTGTCGAGCGCCACACGGCAGTCAGCCCAACAGTCGGTCGCAGTAGGTTGTGTTCCAGCCGCTTTCACGTGTCAAGCCTTCGGTAACCGCGGAGCTGTCCGCTGACCCACCGAGAGGGCACACGAGGAGGTAGGCAGGTGCGACGAGCTTCGAGAGCGGGAACGAGTCGGTTGCCGTGAAACCGTGGGCTGAGAACACGGCTTTGGAAAGTGCCCCACCCGTCGCACAGAGGTGGTCAACCGCGGCATAGTCGCGCGTGATGTGTGAGAGGAGCGCAGAGAACACTGGGTCGAGCGCGTCGCCGCCGGTGAGCGGCAACACTTCGACGAGCTGTGCGGTCGATGGTGACCCGGTGATGTGGTCGGTACCGACGACGATGGCAGCGACCGGCAGCGCATCGCGCATGGCGACGTAGGTCACGAACTCCCGGCCTGGTTCGGCAAACCGCCAGTTGTAGAACGCTTCGTCGCGCAGGACGTGCGCGGTTTCTGGTACGCCAGTCTCGTAGAGGCTCGCGAGCAACGAGACCGGAACTGACTCGTGGCGAACGACGCGAATCCTCGGGTCGGTGCTGACGAGACGGTCGCCAAGACGGTGTTTGAGCCGGTAGGCAGGCGTGGCAAGGGTTGCACCGAGGCGAACCGAGAGCGAGTGGTCGTTTCCAACGAACGCAGCGACGTTGTTCAAGCGTTCGTATTTGACGAACGTTCCGAGGTCGTGGTCGGTCCATCGCTCGTTTTGCATCTTGAGAACCCCGTCGCGCGCTGCTTGCGTGGCGTAGGTGAACGTCGAGGCATAGTCGTCCCAACACGTGGTTTTCAGCCAGCGCGAGAGCGTCGTCATCAGTCCCTGTCGGCGGTGGTCGGGATGGACCACGAGGTCAGCAAGTTGGATCACGGGGACGGCCGTGTCCGCCACCCGGAGCGAGAGCGGAATGAACGGTCGAACCGCGCCAATCTCGCCGTCTTTCTCCGCGACGATGATGGGGACGCGCTCTGCGTAGGGGTTTTGTTCGTATTTCCACGTGAACCACTCTTCGCCCCGGCTGGCGAACGCGAGCTGGTAAAGGTCGATGAATGCCGCCCTGTCTCGCGGTTCGTACCAACGAATCGTATACTCCCCCGTGTCCTCAAGAAAAGTGTGAACGTCCCCATTAACAGACATACACAACTGATTCCGCTGGAAGTAGGTTAAGAATGAACTTCTTAACACATTATTGAAGCGTCAGAAACGCCTGTCTGTCCCTGAAACTAAGGTGAAGAAAGTAACCTACGACGCGTTCGTCGCGTCTGGTTGTGTCTCCGTACCGACTGGCTCGTCTGCGTCGAAGGCACAACAGTACAGCGCAACAGAAAGGTCTGCTCGCCGGTGAGTCGGTCGAAGCGCGGAGAGAAGAGTGAACACGCCCATTTTAGGTAAGCCTAAATCGCGGATGAGCAAAAAGCTGTTGGCGGCGATACGGAGATAAGAGCTGTCATTCAAACAGATAGCAATGGGTATTCTAACGAAACTTTTCGGCGCAAAGTGGGAGTGCATCAACTGCAAGAAGGGATATCGGAACGCACCGCGCAAGTGTTCGAAGTGCGGGCATACGGTGTACACTCGCCTCCGCGACTGAGAGAAAGAGGACGCGACCCCACCAAATCGGCTGAATAACACTCCCCCTCAGCTGAGCGGTTGGATACTCGAAGCTTTTTAGCATACTTACAGGAGTGTGTGGTGTAATGCAAATTCTCGTGACAGGTGGCGCTGGCTTCATCGGTGGTCACCTCGCAGAGCGGTTCGTGCGTCGTGGCCACGCGGTGACGGTACTCGATAATTTTGACCCGTACTACAATGTGGAAATCAAAGAGCACAACGTACAAGCAGGATGTGACGCAGCAGAGGCAGGGAATGGCTCCTACGAACTCATCGAAGGCGATGTCCGCGACGACTCTCTCGTCGCTGAGCTCGTCTCCGACGTAGATTACGTCTACCACCAAGCCGCACAGGCAGGTGTCAGGACGAGTGTGAAAAAACCAAAAAAGCCCAACAGCATCAACGTGGCTGGGACGATGAACGTGCTCGATGCGGCTCGTAACGCAGACATCGAACGCGTCGTTCTTGCGAGTTCGTCGTCGGTGTACGGCAAGCCAGAGTATCTCCCCTACGACGAAGGCCACCCAACAACGCCCGTGAGTCCCTACGGGGTTTCGAAACTTGCAGGTGAGCAGTACGCGCGGGTGTACAACGAAGTGTACGGGCTCCCAACAGTTTCACTTCGCTATTTCACCGTATACGGGCCGCGAATGCGCCCGAACATGGCCATCTCGAATTTCGTTTCTCGGTGTATCAACGGCAACCCACCGGTGATTTTTGGCGACGGCAGTCAAACGCGCGACTTCACCTATATCGACGACGTGTTCGCCGCAAACGAGGCGCTCTTAGAAACTGATGCTGCGGATGGCGAGATTCTCAACATCGGGAGTACGGACAATATCGACATCAAATCCCTCGCTGTCGCGGTGCGAGACCAACTCGCACCCGACCTCGACCTCCAGTTTGGCGAGCGCAACGACGCTGATGCAGAACACACGCACGCTAACATCTCGAAGGCACACGACCTGATTGGCTACGAGCCAACAACGACGATTCGAGAGGGCGTCGAGCAGTTCATTGGCTGGTATCAAGACAACCGCGAGTGGTACGAACCGCTCGTGTTGTCGTCGTAACGGCACAAAAACGGAATTTTCAGACGTCAGGTTGAGCGTCCTCGACGCTTTCGTAGTTCCAGATGAGGTCGAAATAGCGTTTGAGACCGGCGACGAACGAGCCGTTATCGGTGACGGCGGCTTGGCGCATGTAGAGTGGGACGTTTAGCTCCTCTACGAGCAAGATAGCGCGCCCAGAATCGTAGGCCATACTCGGGTCGATGAACGTTCCGCGCCACGGCAGCTTTTCTTCGCTATAGCGAATCGAAACCTCGGGATACGCCGTTTGCAGCGTGTCAACCCGCGTCTGCTGGATGTCGCGATTCTGCTCAGTGAGGTGGTCTGGATGGAGAAAGAGCACGCGGAGGGTAATATCGCGGTCGAGCGCAGCAACGAGGGCGGGTTCGATGCTCGGGAGATACTCGAAACTCTTTGTGAGCACGTACACGGTGTCCGTGGCATCTTGGTAGAGTTGGCGGGTTTCGGTCTCGCTCGGGTCGCCCACGTCGACTGCCCAGAACAGCTCTTCGGTCGGGCGAATATCCTCGCTCGCGCGCTCGTAGCGCGGCTGGAATGTTTCGAGAAAGTCGTCTCGAATCTCATCGAGCGACAAGCGGTAGGATTCGAACTGTTGGCGTTCGTTTTCCTCCGCGCGGGCGAGGATTTCGGCGGGCGCTTTTGGCTGGTACTGCTTTGGCCGACCGGGGATGATTTTGATGAACCCGCGGTCGCCAAGCGCATCGAGGACGCTATAGATGCGTGCCCGCGGGATGCCCGTCGCCTCGGCAAGATTCGGTGCCGTGGTGCGTCCGAGCGAGAGCAAGTGTTCGAGCGACTGCATCTCGTACTCCTTGAGATTGAGTCGTTCGAGCAGCCGTCGGGTGTCGTCGTCAGTCATGTCTTCAGTTCGGTATTCAAGGATAACAGCAATTCTGGTTTGAGAAACGTTTATCATGTATCACGATACAGTCGTTACTAAGATTGTGAGTAACATGACCGAATCCCAGAATGACGAACGAGCACACTTAGCCGATATCGAAGCAGGAGCCGGATGTGTCGAAATCTGGGAGAAGCTCAGCGAGCGACGGGCGGCAGCAGACGACACAGAAGAGTAAGTCACAGAGCCCACCGAAAGCGCATTTTCCAGCAGTTCTTGACCGGCCAACGTATGGTATATGCTATCAATAGGTGCGCAGGGTGAACCGCTAAATCTGTAGGCCACCTATGCTGGTACAGCGAACCGGTTGTAGACGGCATTCGCCGAGTGGTGCAACCGGGCGTGGGGTGTCTTAGGTGGAAACTGCGGATGGAAGCGACGCTGGGGACTCTCTGTTGAGTGACGATGAAACACAGCGACGGCTGTATCGTCGGACGTTCCTCGCAGCCGCGCTTGGGGCTGGTGTCGCGCTCGCGGGCTGTGGCCAGCAACCCAGCCAACAGCCAACCGAGGAGCCAACGACGCCACAGACAGGGGACGATCTCGAGCCGACAACTACGACGACGCCGACTGAGCCAACGCGCGTCACCTACGCGGGCTTTCTCGACGAAGATGAACTCAGGGCGATACAGCGAAAAGTTGCGGCGCGCGAAGACCCGTGGAACAGCGGCTTTCTCGCGCTCAGACGGAGTGCGAACCGGGCGCTTGGAACGCGCCCTACAAGCGTCGTGACCAACGGTGCGCCGGGAGAGTTGGCACCAAACCGGTTTGCGACCGACGCAGACCGCACCGACTACACGAACGCGCTGCAGATGAGCCACGCCATCCGCGACCTTGGGATCGCGTATGCGTTCACCGGCGACGACCGCTACGCGCAGAAGGCGATTTCGCTGCTCGACCACTGGTGTCTCGACCCCGAGACGGCGATGTATCCCTCCGGGCGAAATCACGGCGAGGCGTACTTCTCGATTGAACTCTACATCACCATCCCTGCGATGATTTACGGCGCGTCGTTCCTCTCCGGCCACACGGCGTGGGAAGACACCAACGGCGGCGAACCGGCGTTTAGGGCCTGGGTTTCGGCGTTCCTCGCAGACCTCGAAGCCGGGCGTGGGAAGAACCGCTACACGGGGGTGCTCAAAAACAACATCTACGCGTGGTGGATTCACTCGCGTGCGACCGCCGCCGCGTATCTGGACGACAGAGACGTGCTCGACGCGGCGTTCGACGACTGGCGAAGTGATGCGCTCGACCAGCTCACCGTTGAGGGGGTGCTTGAATACGAACGCCAGCGCGAAGACGGCCTGCAGTACTCGATGTACGGGTTAAAGGCGCTCACGATGACCGCCGAAATCGCACGACACTACGACGTAGACCTCTACGACTACCGCTCTGCAGACGTGCCCGAGACGAGCGCACTCAAGCGGGCGTTTACCTACTACGCGAAGTACGTCGCGAGCAGCGATGGCTGGGAGTGGGGGATTGGCGACGAGGGCTACACCGACGCCGAACGAGAGGAGGCTGCGTCGGTGTACGAACTCGCCTACTCACAGTGGGGCGATGAAATGTATTTAGAGGCGGTCAACTCGGTGGGAAGACCCGTGTTCGACCGCCGGATTTTGGGATGGACATCGCTCACGCACGCGAATCGATTTGCGCTGACAGACGAGTGACCACACGAGCGATTATGCTGCTGAAGTGAGATGTATTGTCTGAATGACTGATGTGGAACACCACTACACGACCGTCGATGGCCACCGACTCCACTACCTGAAAGCGGGAACGAGCGGCCCGCCCGTTGTCTTGCTTCACGGTGGCATCATCGACGCCGCACACCTCTCGTGGGGAGCCGTCATCGAACCGCTCGCAGAGCGATTTCAGGTGTACGCGCTCGATTTGCTTGGCTACGGACGAAGCGATATTCCCGACGTGCAGTACACGACCAAGCGCCACATCGACGTACTCGAAGGCTTCTTAGATGGGGTCGACCTTGACGAGACAAGTCTCGTCGGCATCTCCCTCGGTGGGGGCATCGCGCTTGGGTTTGCGCTCCGAGCACCGAAACGCGTCTCTCGGCTCTGTCTTATCGACAGCTACGGCCTCGGGAGCGAATTGCCAAACGGTCGGCTCTCGTACGTGCTCTCCCAAATACCACAGTTCAACACGCTCTCGATTGGACTGCTGAAACGCAGTCGGAGTCTGGCGCGGGCGAGCCTCGGGTCGATTGTCTACGACCTCGACACCGTGAGCGAGGCTGTCGTCTCAGACTTCTACGACCAGTTGCAACGCCCCGGCGTGGCGACGGCGTTTCGAAGCTGGCGCAAACACGAGGTGACGCGGCCGGGGTACAGAACCGTGTTCACCGACCGGCTAGGCGACGTTGAGACAGAGACGCTCTTGCTTCACGGCGCAGCAGACGAGGTGTTTCCCCCAGCGTGGAGCGAACGAGCGGCCGTTCGAATGCCGAATGCGGAGTGTACCCTAGTGGAGGAATGTGCCCACTGGCTCCCGCAGGAAAAACCAGACCTGTGTGTAAAGCTGCTGACCAACTTTCTGACGTGAGGAAAATCGCGCCACTCACACCGTGGGGTCGTCAGACTCGGCCGCTTCAAGTCCCGCCGGAAGTCCGAGATGCTTGATGCCCGTCTGTTCTGTAATGTCGAAGCGATAGAGCACCGTCTCCTCCGCGTCGATGGCTTCCTTGAACAGGTCGGGGCGCTGGGGCAGTGCCATGAGTTCATCGAGTGCGTGTTGGTCGTCTTCGACCTGCGAGATGGTTCCCGTGAGGAGAATGCTCCGCCAGTTGAACATGGTCTCGGCACGATAGACGAGGAATCGGGCGGTGTCCGCTTCGTCGCTCAAGAGTGCTTTTCGACCCGACTCGCCTCCTAAGTAGAGGAAGTAGAGACGATGTTTACCGTCGAACCAGAACGACAGCGGGCGCATGCTCGGTGCGCCATCCGTTGGCAGGGAGAGCACCCCCACGTGCTGGCTCGACAGGAATTTCGTCACTTCCTCGTCGTCCATTCGCACTACCCCATACTCCCCCAGGTCGTCAATTGTCATCAGGTGAATAGACGATGATACGTTGGATAAAGCGGGTCGCTGAGTCTCAGCGAATGAGATTGGGAGCACGGCACAACGCGCGGGAATTGCCGTACGAAATCGCAAGAAAGCCAACCGAGTACAACATTCCGTGAAGGTCAGGAGCTGATTCAATATTAGGTAATTCGTGAAAATTAGAGCACCTGACCGGTCACGTCACATACACAGAATTTATGCTTTCTGAGTGCAGTTTAGTTGACAATGGTATCAGGGTGGGCGTATCGAACCGCGAGCGTCGCAGGTACATTGCTCTTAACGGTTTTGGCCGTGCAGGTGGCGAACCATCCGTTCTCTCAGCAGGCGCTCACGATGCTTCCAGTACTGGGTCGGCTGCCCTCGACAACGCTCACTGGTGGGGCGCTCGTGTTGGCGATATTAACCGCGGTGGTCGTTGTTCTTGGCGTGATGTTTCCGCTGTTCAAACCCCAACCGCGTCGCATTCTCGACGTGATTGCCGTCACGCACAAGCGCGTCTTGATTGCAGGGCTTGCCCTCGCCGCGATTGGCTACTTTGATTATACGTATCGCCTCCCCCGGTCGACGCTGTTGTTGGTCGTTGGCTTGCTGTTTGGGCTGCTCCCCGCGTGGTTCGTCGGCATTCGAAAGTCCCCGGACGTGGGCGAGCGCGCCATCTTAGTTGGAGACGACCTCCGCGGGATGATGGAGCTGTTAGACGAGACGGAGTTGCCGGTGCTCGGATACGTTTCGCCGCCAATGCCCGACCGCGGCAGGGAGCACGCGCGAAAACAGTCTGTGTCGCCCGGTGCCGCGATGGCAGACGGTGGTGTGACCTTTGAACAGTTGCCGTGTCTCGGTGGGTTATCTCGGCTCGAAAGTATTCTGGTCGAGTACGACGTAGACACCGTCTTGTTGGCGTTTTCGAGTACGGACAGAGCGGAGTTCTTCGGGACGCTTGAGACGTGTCACGCAACGGGTGTGAACGCGCAGATCCACGAGCGACAGGCCGATGGCGTGTTGACTCGCGAAACGACCCGCGAGACGATTCGAACGATAGACATCGAGCCCTGGGACTGGCAGGACTACATGGTCAAACGAGCGTTCGACGTGGTGTTTTCGCTGGTTGGGTTAGTGTTGTTAGCACCAGTGATGGTTCTGATTGCACTTGCAGTGAAATTGGATAGCAGGGGGCCCGTGTTCTACAGCCAAGAGCGGACTGCAGAGCGCGGTGAGACGTTTCGGGTGTATAAGTTCAGGAGTATGGTCGTTGACGCAGAGAGCGGTTCAGGAGCAAAAATTAGCGAGGAGGATGCTGGTGGTGTTGATCCTCGAGTGACTCGAGTTGGACGGATTTTACGGAAAACACATCTCGATGAGATTCCACAGCTTTGGTCGATTTTGAAGGGCGATATGAGCGTTGTCGGTCCTCGACCAGAACGACCGGAGCTTGACGTTGAGATGGAAATTGATACGGGGAGATGGAACTCTCGGTGGTTCGTCAAGCCTGGTTTGACGGGATTGGCTCAAGTGAGTGGTGCGACCGGAACCAATCCAAAAGAAAAATTACATCACGATATTGAGTATATCCAACAGCAATCGTTTTCATTTGATTTGAAAATCATTGCTCGCCAAATATGGAAGGTTGGAATGGATATTCTTGAGATGATACACATTCGGAGTGACTGACTTTGCGAATTCTTCGAGTCGCACAAACGCTCTACCCCGATGTGAAAGGTGGTGGAGCGTATCATGTCCACGCAATGAGCCGTGATCAAGCCGCGAAGGGACACGATGTGACTGTGGTGACGATCAGGAGGGCCTCCTCACTTCCGAAGCGAGAAGAGAAAGCTGGCTATACAATTCTTCGATTTGACCCGACGGTTGAGCTACTGGGAAATCCGATTTCAGTAGGCGTTGCTAGATTCCTACAAACTGCGGATAGTTTCGATGTTGTACACGCTCATTCTCATCTATATTTTTCAACAAATCTTGCCGCACTCAAACGAGCGATGGGAGACATTCCGCTGGCGATTACGAATCATGGACTCTATTCACAAAACGCTCCCGAATGGCTGTTTGATGGGTATCTCCGCACCATCGGTCGATGGACATTCAATCAAGCAGATGTCGTTTTTTGTTATACTGAGGGAGATAAAGAACGCGTTCAACGCTTTGGAGTAGATTCAGAGATAGCAGTGGTTTCGAACGGGATTGACCAAGAGAGATTTACGCCAGACGGTCCCGAAAGCGAATTGATTCCCACTGATGGGAAGGTGGTGTTGTTTGTGGGGAGATTAGTTGAAGGAAAGCGACCACTGGATGCGGTTGACGCAGTTGCCAAGTTGAGAGAGGCAGTACCAGATGTTGAACTGTATTTCTGTGGTGATGGTCCACTTCGAGAATCGGTCGAACAACGAGCTATGGAACGAGGAATCACAGATTCAGTCACCTTTCTTGGTCACATACCATATGACAAGATGCCGGAGATTTATCGCTCAGCAGACGTGCTGCTGTTGACGAGTCGAGCAGAGGGCCTGCCGCGTACAATTCTTGAAGCTTTTTCCTCCGACATTCCCGTTGTTGTTAGTGCGCTTGAGCAAATTACACCACTTGTCAAAGGCGGAGGAGAAGCAGTCGAAGTTGGGAATGTGGAAGCGTTCTCAGTAGCATTGGAAACTGTCATTGGTGGGGATTTCAACCCTCAAAAAAGAGTTCGACAAGAGTTCTCTTGGGACGATACCGTTGTTCAAACGACACAAATACTTGCAACACTAGTAGAGTGAACCACTAATTCGACCGACAAAGGAATGGTGGTGGGTTTAAACGAATTTTCCATTCCACACCAACACCCAAACTATGTGCTGCTGGCCAAACGGCAACGTTTACTTTCAATCGGTGGAGTTCCTCACCTTTGAATCACATCTATTTTATACTGCCAATACCGATTTTCGGACACTTACTTGCGACCCTAATAGGTCGCTCTGCTACCAATGAGTAACGATCTTTCACGACGTGACCAGGCCCGTGCACTTGCTCGAGTCGGACAGTTTCGACCGGCGTTGACTATCGGTATTATATGTCTCAGCGTGTTCGCGGCATTGCTGGAGGGTATCGGACTGAGCTTTTTGTTGCCGATTGTTGAGCTTGCACAGGGTTCTGGGAATATTGAGAATGCTGATGGGGTACTCGGTGTGTTTGTTTCCGTGTATCAGTTCGTCGGGGTTCCATTCTCACTTGAGACCGCAATTGTTGGCGTCGCAATTGCAATGGTTGTTCGCTACTCGTCGAGCTTTCTTGTGGCGTGGTTGAAGGCGGCGCTCCAGACCATATATGTCCGTGAATTGCAAACACGGGCATTCGACAATGCACTGAGTGCGAAAATCGGCTACTTTGACGAGGAAGGATCCGACGATATCCTGAATGCAATCGTCACGCAGGCGACGTACGCTGGCCGCACGATCGAGTGGATCGTTAGAATTGTCGAGCAAGGATTCTTGAGTCTGATGTATCTAGCCGTTGCGCTATACTTTGCACCGTTGCTGACAGTCATTGCCGCCGTATTTCTCGGTGGCCTCACGGGTGTAGTTCGCGGCGTCCTTGAATCTGGATACGCTGTTGGTGATCGGGTTGCCGATGCGAATGAGCGACTCCAGCAGTCCGCCCAAGCGGGAACGCAGGGTATCCGCGACGTGAAGCTGTTCGGTATGTCCGAAGAACTCTTCGCGGATTTCGAAGGTGCCGTCAATCAATTCGCGAACTCGACGATTGCGTTGCGTCGGAATCAGGCAGCAATCGATAATTTTTATCAGATGGTGACAGCGGTGACCGTCTTCGGACTTATCTACGTCGCAGTGGCAATTGCCTCAATGTCACTCGCTTCCTTGGGCGTGTTCTTGTTCGCCATGTTCCGGCTCGCCCCACGGGTGAGCACACTCAACAATCTCGTCTACAAACTTGAGGGAGACCTCCCACATCTCGTTCGTACACAGGCGTTTATCGACGAACTGGATGACGAGGCGGAACCAGAAAGCGACGTCGAAAATCTCCCACAGAAAGTCGATCGGGTCGAGTTTTCAGATGTCTCCTTTTCATATACTGAAGACGAACGCGTCCTTCAGAACCTCTCATTCGACGTTGATAGCGGTGATTTCGTCGCGTTCGTTGGGTCATCAGGTGCTGGAAAATCAACCATCGTTTCGTTGCTTACCAGGATGTACGAACCCAATTCAGGTGAGATTCGAGCGAACGGCATCCCTATTGATCGATTCGACATTGGCAAGTGGCGTTCTCGAATAGCGGTGGTTCGGCAGAATCCGTTCGTGTTTAACGACACACTGCGGTATAACGTGACGATTGGCAACCGCAATGCAACCCAGGAACAGATCGAACGGGCGTGTGAAATCGCGCAGGTAACTGAATTCATCGAGAATCTCCCCAACGGGTATGATACCGTCCTCGGGGACAATGGGGTTCGACTGTCTGGCGGGCAGCGACAGCGAATCTCCATTGCCCGAGCCTTGTTAAAGGACGCCGACGTCCTTGTCCTTGACGAAGCGACGAGTGATCTCGACAGTACACTCGAAGAGCGAGTTCATTCGGCAATCGAAGCGATGGAACATGACCAAGCGCTGCTCGTGATTGCACACCGTCTCTCAACGGTAATGAACGCCGACCGCATCTATACGATGGCTGACGGACGCATCACTGAAGTCGGGTCTCATGACGAGCTTGTCGATGATGATGGCGCGTACGCTGAACTGTACGCGACACAGACACAGGGTTAACATTAGCATTGAAATTGAATCTACTCTCGTTCATTTGATCGTAGATAACGACAGTTTCCAAATGGGTGGTGCAAATCAGTTGATGAATATCCAATTAGGAACCGATTTTGGTAGAGTGTTCATTAGCGTAGAGTTTGTTCGTAGCAGTTCCTTGATTTCTTAACGGTATCAGTATGGCTTTTCACGCGCACGACCAACTAATCATAAGTGAGACTATATAAAAACACAAAATTCCTATTCTATGAAATATAACGAATCAATCCGAACCAACTAATGGTAACCTGTTTTGGCCTATTAGCTCTCGATTTGAGGTGGTGGCTAGGGTTTATTTCGAGAGAAAACCGATTAAGTCGTCAAAGTTATTGTAAGGGAAAGTTTCATACGCAGAAGCAGTTATTGGCAAAGTATGACTACTGATGAAGCAAATTATGCGAATACCCTTGCTGAAGATGGGGTAGTGGTGATCGAGAACTATTTAGACGAAGATAGATGCGGGGAGTTGTATGCGAAAATTTCGAATGCTATTGAGAATGAAGAAATTGATGTGGTAAGAGGAGATGGTTACAGTTATAACGAGTTGGCTAACTGGGGTGGTGCAGTTGCAAATGAACGATCGGGCCGCGACGATGGAATGATCGACGTGTTTAACCTTGATTCGGTCGTTCCAGATGTTGCATCATTCAAATTCGACAAGACGATAAACAATATTATCAATCTCGCAGCTTCAGAGAGCTACTCCCCAGACAACGTCAACACCTATTGGAATCGGTCTGTGACGGCAACAAGAGATTTTCACGCCGACACTTACGGTGGCAAATTTAAATCATTCGTCTATCTAACAGATGTCCCAAATCGATCTTACGGGCCATTTACCTTCATTAAAGGGTCTCACAAGGTTTCAAGAGTGAAGGTGAAAACGTCGTCTCTTGTTAACAAAATCAAAAATAAACCGTCGACTGATGCGGTATTTTATGATGAGAAAGATGTTGAGTACTACACCGCTCCAAAAGGTACATTGATTATTGCCAACCAGGCTGGCTATCACAGAGGACACCCACAAAAGGAGGGCGAAGAGCGCATGTTGATGACAACGTCATACACTCCTGAAGAAAATTAGATGGGACTGATTTTAATGATTATTGTGAATGGGGGAATTTGTTGCGCCTGAAATTTATGACCGGCACTCAATTCAAATTGGCATAGTCGCATTAATGAATTGGCTACCACCAGGCAATAAATTGATCATCGGGATAGTCGATATTCTACTCAATAGTTAGATTGGAGTACTGTCAAAAGGTTAATTATCGAATAATGAAACTGGAGCATACAGATAGATGGTTTCTCTCTTAAAACAACCTGTAGGCAATTCCAAAGGCATTCTAGTATTCACTCATAAAGAGAGGCAGTTTTTACTTGATCCGATACCCCCACTACAAAGAAAATTTCAATCGATAAAAGAGGCGTATCTTGTCGGAATGCATTGGGGCCACTTTGCAGAAGATGTTGGCCCCACGCCATTCGTAGATTTCCATCTTGCTGGACAAGGAACAGTTTCATTTACCGATGAGGTTGATGTACCAGTCCTAAACTATTGTAGTAGGAACTTCGTTCCCGAATATTTCACTCCCTCGAATAAAGAGGCGAAATGGGACATTGTGACGATAGCTCCACCAACACGTCTTAAACACCTATCTGAGCTACTCAACGTGGTACGTGAAACTCGTGATCAAGGTGTAGATTTAACAGCATTGTTTATTTGTCCTCGTCCAAAATCTCTTCAAAGTCGAAAATGGGATCACAAATTTATCGAGACGTGCGAAAACGATCTTTCAAAAAGTGAACGAGAGGCAATCAAAATAATATGGCCACTCAGAACCGATGATGAAATATATCCAATCCCACATAGAATCATCCCATACTTCTTTAATATTGCCAATTCATTTGCTCTGTTCAGTGAACAAGAGGGAGAATCTCGCGTTATTTCTGAAGCACTGATGACCGGCACTCCAGTTATCGCTCGTAGTAATCTAAAAGGGGGAGGGCTTGATTATCTAGATAATTCGAACTCTCTATTATTTTCCTCAACTGAGGAGGCAATCGAGATATTTACTAAAATATCAAATAATCCTAATGAATATGCATTTGACCCAGACTATCTCCGAGATGAGCTTTACGCGCCACAAAGCAGTAAACACTTTCAAGCTGAAGTTGAACGAGTGTTCAACCACTATGATATCCCATATGAAGGTACCCTTGAAAATGAACAGCTTGCATTCTTACTTCCTGGCCATGCCTTGACCCTTCCCACAGACCTCCGAGCATCTGGAGTGAATGACCTTCGCAGCCAAGTTGCCGCGGTTAAATTCTGTGAGGAGGTATTGGAATACCCCCCAAAAGACAATCCAGTTAGATTACAGTATTATCGGACTAGAGAATATTTTAGAGATCTACTGACCTCCGAATCAATAACCACCCAAATTGGAAATTTATTGTGGCGAGTGGAACAACATACTCCAATTAATATATATTCACGAATCCAATCCATACGTTAAACCCATCATATAAATAGATAATTTTTGATGTTATCTCGACAAGAACGTAGTTACTTATTTTTCTGGAGAGGGGCTTTCATGTTGTAATCGCTCAAAGGTTTCACACGCTTGTTTTGCTGCATTTGGTTTGAAGTAATAATCACGGTCAAATGAATGTGACTCCTCCTCAAGCGCCAAGACAAGCTCGTCTGCAGACGAGATTAGTTTGGCTGAACCATCGTCAACTAGTGGTTGTAATATTTCTGAACCGGAACATTCGTAGACAAATGTCTCCAATCCGAATGCAAGTCCCTCAAAGACAGCTGTTGATCCTACTCCGATCTGAGCGCTTGACTCCGAAAAGAGTTTGTAAAGCTGAGGTTCTTGACTATCGACGATTTTGAAATTCGCTTCGAGCAACCATGGGTACGCGTCTTCCCACCGCTCGTACTCTCCGGGGTGAAGCTTGTAGACGATGTCCCAGTCAAATTCTGGATGTTGATCAACTTCCACTGCGAGCCTCGACAGATGTTCACCGATCGTTCCCTGGGAAATAAATAACAACTGCTCTGTCGACTCAATTTCGTCATACTGGGCGATCGACTCTTCTAAGAACGGATACCCAACTGAGATTACCTTATTGTCTGGAATGGTCAAATCGACGGTGTCCTTCCAGAAATCCCCGAACGTGAGAAGGTAGTCAGGAAATGTTTCCTTCGTGTACTCCTTGGGATACGAATATCCGACATGCTGTGGGTGAATAACACCATGTTGCAGTTCTACAACTGGAATTTGATTATTCTTACAAATTTCGATGAAATTTTCCTTACCATAACTGACAACGACGACCGCCATTTCAGGATCGATTCGTTCAATGAGACGTTTGTAGAGCCAGTTCGTTGACCGTCGATTTGAAAGTGTATATTCAGCACGACTGACAAGGTCGATTTCAACATTGAAGCGATCCCTGAACGACTCTTCGGCCTCACGGAGTATCTTCTCAACTCCTTTTGAGAGGCTGTAATCAACCAAACCTGATTTTCGAAGAAATGTTCCTGCATACTCAATTAGATCAAGATAGCGAAGGTTATTCGTACGCGCTGGCGACAGATGTTGGTTCTGATAGCTCTGCTCGAAATGCGACACGTCTAAATTGCATTCCTCGTAGAGTGGATCACAGTAAATGTCCCACCACTTTCCATCTTCTCTTTGCTTTCGTCGTGGATGGCCCCAAACGATGATGTCGTGCTTACCGGCGAAAAACGGGTTTCGATAGATAGTATTCCTGAAAAAGAGGGATAAACCACGGGCATAGTCGCTTACATCAAAGGCAATTGAATCGTGAGAGGTTCCAAAATTGAGCACATCGTTTTGGATCTCGCGATACACGGGAAAGCGGATTCGTTCCCAAATATTAACGCCATCAGCCTCAATTTCGAAAAGTCCAGTCTCGATTTCAATGTCACAGAACGTGTCGTGAAATTCTTGGCTGTTAGTCATACGAGAGACTTGTATAAGGTTTCGAATTCGTCTCCGATTCGCTTCGGTGCGTACCGCTCAATCTCCATACGAGCGTTCGACGATAGTGTCTCCAATTCACCACTGCGAACCGTCGAAATAATTCCTTCTGCTAACGCTGCTGCTGTCGGTTCAATCACAACTCCCGCAGTACCGAGAATTTCATCGACTGCGCCAACGTTGGTCGCTACAACGGGAGTTTTTGCTCCCATCGCTTCGAGAAACACCCGCCCAAACGGCTCCTCCCACAAGCCGGGATACACGAAAATGTCATGGTGAGCATACACCGAAGGGAGTTCTTCGTAGGGAACGTGCCCCCGAAAGTCGACGGAATCACTGAGGTTGAATTTTAGTACGGACTGTTCCAACTGTGAGCGCATACCCCCATCCCCAACGATAGTGAGTTTGAAATCAAGGTCTGATTCGTCCAACCGTACCATCAGTTCAGGAAGCATATCCACGCCTTTGTGTTGCTCCAGATAACCGACGTAGAGAAGATTGTACGGCTCCGAAAAGTCGCTTTCGTGGGGGACTACGAATGATTCGTCAATGGGGTTGGGGACGACAGCGATTCGCTCATTCGGAAAGCCAAATCCGGCATACGTCTGTTTGACGTGTCCCGAGAGCGCATGGAACCCGTCAATGCTAAGAGAGCCTGGGTTGACGCTTTTTATCAAACCATAATTTCCAAGCCTACTCACAGTTCGATATACTCGTCCGTGTTTATCGCTTCCACCGCTCGTCTTGCCGATACAGGGGAGACAACGGCTGAGTCTATTGTCATCACATACTTCGGTACCCATGTACCGCAAATTATTTTTTGGGCAGACGCCAGCATAGGCGTTAAGCGTGACCAGGGTCTTCGCCGAAGTCTGTTCACCAATTGTGTTCATCCCTGGGATGAGCGACGTGAGATAACTACTCACAATATCATACTGGTCGAACTCATCAAGTCGCCTGTGAATTGCACGATTCAGTGCCACATTTGTGTGTGGAATTTTGTTATCTGAAAGAAATTTGAGCTTAGTACCGTCCTTTTGAGAGGCTGCTGGTGGCTGTTTAGTACAATAGACCGTGAGATCGTGGCCTTGGTCTACAAGCGTTTCCACAATCTGGCTTGCCGTGTGGGTTGCACCCGTTCCTTCGCTTCCAGGCCAACTCGGGTGAATGAAGCCAATCTTCACTATGAGGTGATTTGAGTGGGTTTTGGTAATACTTTGTGCTTTTTCCCTCTCAAGGGTTCATTGGCACCTATAGATAAGTGCGAGGCAATGAGTTTTCAAGGTGAAAGCGGATGCTGTAAATATAATGATTGAACCCCCCCTCGACAAACAATTGGTCATTCTCACCGGAACTGTTTTTCGGTCGGTTAGAAAGTGTGAAATCATTATCTGAATTCTCAGAATAGAAAAATAGAAGATACAATAGTTTAGGATGTCGTAATTAATACAACATCATATTTGGCCACGAGATTGACCAGTCCAATTGTAATGGTTGAGAGAGGCACCAATTTTCTACGAGTTGATTTTGTTTAGAGATCCATTTTAAATTGGGGGAAATCCGTTTTAAAATCAGTAGTAATGGAATAGCCCAGTATGATTGCGATGATCGTAGAACGCATTGAAATTCCGACGAATGAAAGTTGGTTGTTAACCTGTACAACTGCAAACGCTACCAGCAACATCGCAAGCACAACGCCCGAAGTGGTAGTGGCTCGGCGAGCACCATCGACTGTTGCTCCGATGACGAAAACTAAATACAGGAATCCACCGATGAGGCCAAATGCGGTAAACATTCGGAGGTAGGAATTGTGAGGATTTCCAACAATACTAATGACACCTTGGAAGCCGTGACCAAGTAATAACCGACCTCGCAACGCAGTAACACTATCAATCCAGAGTGCTCTACGCCCATTGAGTGATATTTCTGTGAGGAACTCTGGACCGGGGATAACTCCGAACATCATGAAGAGGGCAATCATTAGACCAGATAAGCCCCCAATGGTTGCGAGAAGCAAAGCACGCCGCCCCCACAGTAGATAAACGATAAAGATCGCTACGGCCGCACCGAAGGCTACCCACCCCGTTCGATAGTTCGAAAGCGCCAATCCAATGAAATTCAGCGCAATTAGTGGTAACGCTATCGACGTACCATCACCAGTCCACTCACGAATGGAAGCGATTGTAGCGAATAAAGTAAGTCCACCAAGTTGATTTGGGTTAATAAATACGCTCATCATCGGCTTTAAATCCGGATACCAGTATATGCTGCTTCCCCACAGGGATACATCGATGAACCCAATGGTGAAAGAGAACCCGAGATATGGTAGAAACCCAATGACAACCAGGACTGCACTAATCCGGCTACCGACATTACAAAACTTACGAAATGAAATTAATTGAGGAAGGATAAACAGATTCGCAGTGGTGAACGTGAGCAGAACAAAGAAACGAACCACGTTGCTAAGCGCAGGATCCAACGCCGTGCGGACGAAGACAATTACTACGAAAGCAACAAATATCGGTGTGAGCCAATTTCTCGCTATTGTAATTTGTGGAGTATACCAGAGGAATGCAATCGAGATGCAAACGTAAGTAAGTGCGATGATTGCGTAAGCAGGAGCAGTGGAAAGCTGTGTATTTTGGAGAATTAGTGAACAGAATAGGAGGGCAGCCAATAGCGAAACTATATTGGGATTGGCCTTCCGGGACTCAAGCGTTTCTTGGAATACCACGCATATTCGACTGAAGCATTGCTAGATAAGTATTGTGTTCTGTAGATTATTCTACATGGCAGGGCTACAAGCCGATTACAATCGGATGCGGAAAGTTATTTGATTGGATAATGAACGTCTCATTCAATGCCGGACATCCTTTATTTGGTGAATTCGATTTCGTCTACCTCTATCCCTATCGAGATTGGAAATGCGATTAACCAACACACAGACTCAAATGTCACAATCGGCGCTTTTTTTGAAAGCGCCGGCATGACGCTTGACCCAGACATCCAGAAGATGGACTTACCGACTGAATTTTTCGGAGGCTCCGGCAACTTTGATCTGAAAGCATATCGGCGATTGTGGAGCCATCTCAATAACCACGACTACGACATCATTCATACTCATCACAACTTCACGGGTGCTGTTGGGAGAATCATCGGAAAACTCCGAGATACGCCGGTCATAAATACAGAGCATAATGATCTTGCCCATTTTTCGTTGCCTCAGCGAATGGTAAATGCGGCCACGTTCGGGTTTCCAAAAGTGAACGTTTACAACTCACATTGTACGCAATCGTCTCTTGGACCTGTCGAACGGTGGCTCTCGAGTCGTGGAGAAGTCATTTATAATGGAATCGACATTGACCGAGTAGCCGCAAGCCACGACTACCCACTTCCGGTTGAACTACCTGAAGGAATTCTTGTCACAAACGTCGGTGTGATGACTGAGCAAAAAAATCAAACTGCGATTCTGAAAGCTGCTAAAAAAATCAAAGGGGAGCCGGAAGCAGAAAGTGTACACTTTCTCATTGCGGGGTCTGGGCCACTTGAAGATAAATTGAGAAAAAAGGCGGTCCGATTAGGAGTCAATGACATTGTGACGTTTACGGGTTATCTCCCCCGCCGAGAACATATCTACAGCCTCTTTCACCAATCAGATATTTTCCTCGTGCCATCGGTCTATGAGGGATTCTGTGTCGCAGCAGTTGAGGCGATGGCGTGTAAATTACCCGTAATTGCAAGTGATATTGAGGTTCTTCACGAGGTGATCGGTGACGATGGTATTTATGTTCCAAATAGAGATGTTCAGAGATTAGCCGAGAAGATAGTTCAAACCATTCCAGAGATTGACACAGAATCGATGGGAAAACGTCGTGACGCATTGCACCACAGAGCAGTAACTCGATTCCCTCTGAAACGCACTGCTGTTGCGTATCATGAACTTTATTTAGATGCTTGTAATTGAGTCGTGTTATTAATGGTTGAGAGGATTTCTAGCGATGGAACGATCTGCTATTTCCGTGATAGCGTGAGGCGAGCAAGGGTGGGAATGGGACATGACTGACGTAATTGTTCTTGGTTTGGATGGTGCTACGTGGGATGTTTTAGACCCACTGATCAAGGATGGTAGATTACCAAACATTGAACGTGTGAAGTCGAACGGCCCGTCTGGAACGTTAGAAAGCACCTTCCCCCCTATTACAGCCCCAGCTTGGCTTTCGATGGCAACAAGCCAGAACCCAGGAAAAACGGGTGTGTTCTATTTCCTCAACCGTGAAGACCCAGATTCATTTGAGTTCGAATCTGTTGGTTCCGATAAGTTCCACGGGCAGAGCTTCTGGGACGTGCTGTTAGCCCGTGGTTATGACGTGGGTGTATTCAACTTCCCCATGCTGTATCCGCCGTACAGCCTTGGAGAAAACGGCTTTATGGTCAGCGGTCTTGGCTCCCCCGAAGATGATACGATCACGACGCCAAATAATCTGAAATCGGAGCTCGACGAAGTCGCTGATGGATATGAAATTAAGGTTCCGTACGCTGACCCGAAATACCGTGGACGCCCAGGGAAGTTAGAAAGCGACCTCCAAGGGATTGTTGAGAAGAGAGAGCGTGCAATCGAATACTTGCTCACCGAAAAACGCCCAGACGTATTTTTCGGTGTCATCAGTGCGACCGACTGGGCACAACATTACTTCTGGAGATATCACGACTCATCTCACCCGCTATACGAAGCTGACGGAGACGCTGACTATGATGATGCGATTGGGCGACTATGGGAGCGTGTTGATGAAACAGTTGGGCTCGTCGCTGACATAGCAGAGCGAGAAGATGCAACGCTTCTGCTCGTGTCCGACCACGGATTTGGTCCAGTAAACAAGACGTTCCACTCAAACGCTTGGCTTGAATCTGAGGGGTTCCGCGTTCCGACTGAGCAGTCACCAGTACAGAAACTCCGTACTAACTACTTTCCGTATCTTCGTCGATTTGTCGAACCGGTCGTGACGGCAATACCGCAATTAAACGATTTAGCGAAATCAGTTGGTAAGTCAATCCGTGGGTCGCCTGGTGAAGCTGTAGATTGGGATCGAAGCATCGCGTTTGCACCCAAACAGAACCTCACTTGCGGCATGATCTACATGTTGTCAGACGATCCCGAAGATCGTAAAGCAGTTGTAAACACATTATCTGAACTCCGAGATACCGATGGCAATCGCCTCGAAGTTGAGGTGTATAGCCCGGAGGATCTCTATGATGGTTCAAACGTCAAATTAGCCCCCGATATTCTGTTCACTATCGATAACTTCGCTTGCGCAGTTGACCCACGTTTCAGCACAGATGATGAATTCGTCACGACTGGTCCTCCGTCTGCAGCACGCAGTGGTGGTCATCGAATGGAGGGGATATACTGTGCCAGTGGGCCAAACATTGAATCCGGTGGTAGTGCAGACAAGAATTTACTAGATATCGCCCCGACGATTCTATACGCGCTTGACGAACCAATCCCAGAAGTAATGGATGGAAACGTATTGAAAGATGTGTTCACTGACGAAGCTCTGAGTGAGCGATCGGAGCGACGGGAACCACTGGAGAATCTTGTTGAAGCAAATATAGGGAGTACAAAGCGAGACACGAATGCTGTTGAGAAACAGCTTGAAGATTTGGGATACATTTGAGCGATGGATTCCAAGCCCCCAAACGTCATTCTGCTCGTACTCGATACTACTCGCTACGACGAGACGCTGACAACGCATTCAGGTGCACCGATTGCCCCGTTTCTGAATGACCTCGCTACAGAGGGAGTGTGCTATGACTCCACATTCACACAAGCACCGTGGACACTCCCCTCTCATGCTTCATTGTTCACCGGAACCTATCCGTCGAAACACGGAGCACATGCTAAGCACAAACGTCTCAGCCCTCAACTGTTGACTCTCTCCGAAATTTTCTCAAACGCACAGTACGAGACTGTTGCCGTCTCAAACAACACTTGGATCAGTGAAGAGTTTGGCTTCGCTCGCGGCTTTGATACGTTCCACAAAACTTGGCAATTCGTCCAGTCAGAGACTGACTTGGGGAGAATTGCTCGGACAGAAGAGGGTGCTGATATGTTTCGCGCGCTCGCATCTGAACTCACTCAGGGAAATCCGCTTGTCAATCTAGCAAACGCGTTTTACGGTAAGTACCTCCGAAAGCACGAGGATGACGGGGCAAAGCAGACAAACGAGTGGATACAACAGTGGCTTCAGAACAGAGATTCTTCACAGCCATTTTTCCTCTTCGGGAACTATCTTGAACCTCATCTCGAGTATCGACCTCCAAGGAACAATGCAGAACGATTCCTTCCAGATGGTGTCTCATTCAAATCAGCAATGGCTGTCTCGCAAGATGCTTGGGAATACATTTCTGGTAAAACTGAACTTTCAAAGCGGGACTTCGATATTCTCAGAGCGCTTTACCGGGCGGAGATAGCATATTTAGACTCGCGGATTGAGGAGGTAAAAGAGGCACTCGTTACGGCAGGAGAGTGGGATAACACAGTGTTCGTTGTGACGTCTGACCATGGAGAGAACATCGGGGAACATGGACTAATGGATCACCAGTACGCACTTTACGATACACTTCTTCACGTTCCGCTCATCATCAATGGCGGCTCTTTTACAGGCGGCAAGAAGGTGGATAACCTAATTCAACTTGTCGATTTGGCCCCAACATTACTTGATGTGGCTGGCATCGAAGCACCGAAAGCTCGTGAGCAATTCCAAGGTCAGTCGTTCCATCCAGAGGCCAATAATGAACCACAGAGGTGCGTATTCGCGGAGTATATGGCCCCTCAGCCGTCAATGAATGCACTCGAAAAGCGCGTTGGTGAGCTTCCGAAACATCTCCGTAAATATAATCGTTCACTGCGAGCGGTTCGTACAGAGGAATACAAGTATATTCGCGGTTCGGACGGGTTAAAAGAACTCTACGACATTCGAACCGACTGTGGAGAAACAGACGATATTGCCGAAGGAAATCAAGATATCGTCAAAGAGTACGACTCGATATTGAACGGATGGGCCAACTCATTCGAACACTCACAATCCACAGAGAGTGTCTCGATGGACGCGGACACGAGATCTCGTCTAGAGGATCTCGGTTATCTCCAGTAACTTTCCGAGTACTAGAGTTATCTTCGGAACCATCCCACACTAACTATTGGTTGTGGTCTCACGTCCATGCCCGTTCGGGGAGTCTCTACCAATATTTGGCCCAATGTTGCCCTATATCTCAACGATATCACCAATCATTTTCTTTTGCACAGCGACATTTGCAGCATGCTCTAAATGGCGCAAGCACAGGTTGGTTGGTAGTTGAAAACAGCCCATCTCAGTTCTAAAACCCATAGATTGAATAGCAAAACTTCAAAAGTGCTGTTCATAGATGCTTTCTGGAAAAACGGTTCTGATTACAGGTGGAGCAGGGTCTGTGGGGCGTGCACTACTCCCTCGATTTCTTGAAGAAAACGTGAGTTCGATTCGCATTCTGGATAACAACGAACCGTCTCTGGCTGAAATTAGGAATCAAGTGGACGATGACAGGTGTCGGTATCTTTCGGGAGATATTCGAGACAAAGATCGTCTGGCTCGGGCGATGCAGAACGTCGATATCGTCGTTCACACTGCGGCGATGAAACACGTCGACCTCTCCGAATACAATCCATTCGAAGCGGTGAAAACGAATGTATTCGGCCTCCAGAACGTCGTGGATACAGCAATAGACGAGTCCGTCGAAAAAGTCGTATTTACGAGCAGCGACAAATCGGTTGCTCCCTCAAACACGATGGGTGCAACGAAACTACTTGGTGAGCGTCTGGTGACTGCTGGCAATAAGTATCGAGGAAAGCGAGATATCGAACTGGCCTCCGTTCGATTCGGCAACGTAGTCAACTCCTCCCAATCTGTGGTTCAGCTATTCGATAACCAGATTCGGCAAGGAGGCCCAGTTACACTCACGGACGAACGCATGACTCGGTTTTTCCTGACGTTTACCGATATCTCGAACCTCGTCACTGGCGCGATCGAGCACATGCAAGGCGGTGAAATATTCTTGAAGAAAATGGAAGCGATGCGAATCGAAGATTTGGCCCACGGTATGATAGAGACACTTGCTCCACGGTATGGCTACGATCCAGAGGGTATAGAGGTACAACTCATCGGCCGTCGAGTCGGAGAAACGCTCCACGAAAAGGTGATGACCGAACGCGAAGCAGGCAGAGTTGTAGAAAACGGTGACCTGTATGCCATCCCGCCAGAGGACGTTGGTTCCGTGAGTTCGATAAATCGCGAAGAACTCACCGAATTTTCTAAGCCAGAAGTAGTCGAACGTTCCTCAGGAGAAAGCGAACTGCTCACCCAGGACGAAGTGAATTCATTTATCGAGAACCACATCGTCCCGGAGGTTTGCAATGAGTGAGACAGTAGTAGTTACTGGAGCGGCAGGATTTATCGGCAGATGGGTTGTGTCGGAACTGCTCGATAGAGACTACAACGTTGTTGGTTTAGATGATTTCTCGCACGGTAAGCCAGAGAACATTGCAGAGTTCGATGCTGACGACCAGTTCGAGTTCCACGAGGGCGATATCTGCAACGAAGAAATAGTCGAGCAACTCATTGATAACGAAACGGCAGCCTGCATTCACCTCGCAGCAGAAATCGACGTCCACGAGAGTCTTGAACGGCCGAATGACCATTTCGATGCAAATGTTGTTGGGACGCGGAATGTCCTCGAAGCGTGCCGAGAGACGGACACACGACTCGGGCTGATGGGGACGTGCATGGTGTACGATATGGCAGACTCGACCGAGGGTATCGACGAGACACACCCGGTCAAGCCAGCCTCTCCGTACGCTGGTACGAAACTCGCTGCAGAGAACATTGCGGAATCATATTACCACGGATACGACCTCCCGGTTACTATTCTGAGACCGTTCAACACGTATGGGCCGTATCAAGAAGTGGGAGTTGTCCCGATATTTGTTGACCGTGACTTGCAGGGTAAAACGCTGAAAATCTACGGCGAAGGTACCCAAACACGAGACTTATTGTACGTCACTGACTGCGCTCGGTTCGTCATTGATGCGACGTTCAGCGATGCTGCAGTCGGAGAGGTGCTGAATGCAGGGACAGGAGAGGATGTTTCGATTAACGAACTCGCAGAGCTGATTGCAAGCGAGAAGACCGACATTGAACATATCGAACACCACCACCCACAAAGCGAAATTCCAAAGCTGCTTTGTGACCCCAGCAAGGCAAACGACCTCCTCGGATGGGAGCCAGAATACAGCCTAGAAGAGGGAATCAAGGAATTAAGAGACTGGCTGGCAAATCAAGCGAACGAATGAGCGACGACGCACTCCCCGCAATCGAAGGCGGTACTCCAATCTTCGAGGATGGCATCGGGTACGGAGGCCAGTCAATATCCGAGGCCGACAAGCAGGCTGTATTTGAGGCTCTTGAGGGCGACTACATCACGCGAGGGCCAACTGTCGAAAAATTCGAAGCGGCCGTTGCCGACTACGTGGGCGTTGACCACGCGATTGCGGTCACGTCTGGAACTGCTGCGTTACATTTGGCAGGCAAAGCAGCTGGCTTCGGTCCCGGTGACGAAGTCATCACGACCCCTCTCACGTTCGCATCGACGGCACACGCGGCCGTCTACAACGATGCAACCCCAGTATTTGCAGACGTGAAGCGTGACACACGTAATCTCGACCCTGAGGCTGTTCGCGACCAGATCACGGAGGACACAGCAGGATTGATCCCGATGCATTTTGCCGGACAGCCCTGTGAGGTGGACGAGATGCTGGACATCGCAGACGAGCACGACCTCACAGTAATTTGGGACGCATGCCACGCGATTGGCTCGACATGGCGAGAGAAGCCTGCAGGAAGCCACCGCAACGCTGCAGTCTTCAGTTTCCATCCCGTGAAGAATATCACAACAGCAGAAGGAGGGATGGTCGTCACAGACGACGAAAAATTTGCCGAGCGTGTTCGGTCGCTTCGTTCGTTCGATATGGAGTACAGTCCAGAAGGTCATGAAGACGAGCCATGGTTTCAGGTGACTGAGGGAGTTGGCTACAATTACAACGTCACCGACCTACAGGCGGCACTTGGCCTCTCGCAGTTGGATCGTATCGACTCGTTCAAACAACGCCGCAAAGAGATCATCGCACGCTACGAAGAGGCATTCTCTGACATCCCTGGACTGCATCTTCCCACGGTCAAAAATGACGTGGATCCGATGTGGCACTTGTTCGCTGTCGAAATCGATGAGGAGTTCGGCTGTGACCGAAAGCAGTTCGTCAACGCGATGCACGCAGAGAACATCTACGTGCAGGTTCACTACGTCCCCCTCAACTATCACCCTCTGTTTCAAGAGCGGTTCGGTTACGAAGAAGGCCAATTCCCGAATGCAGAGGCGATCTACGACGGAATTGTCTCTCTGCCGCTATATCCCTCGATGGACGGTGAAACTGAAGAAGCCGTGATTCGAGCGGTTCAACGCATCCATCAGTACTACACGTAAATTACGCTGTGTCAGCCGGTTTGGCGCACAGTCTTTATTGTAGTAGTCTGGTTTGTTGGTAGCATGAATACGATTACAATTGGTGATAGGGTGGTTGGCCCCGGCGAGCCGACGTTTATTATCGCCGAAGCTGGTTCTAACCACAATGGAGATCTCGAAATTGCGAAGGAACTCATCGACGCCGCAGTTAATGCCGGTGCTGACGCGGTCAAGTTTCAAACCTTTAGAGCCGAAGATCTCTACGTTGAAGATAGTGGAGAAGTAGAGTACTTAGAGGACAAACGCGATATCTACGAGATTATTGAGTCAATGGAGATGCCATACGAGTGGATTCCGGAGCTCTATGATTATTGCCAAGAGCAAGGAATTCTGTTCATGTCGACCCCATTCGACGAACGGTCTGCGAAGGAACTCGCAGAATATGTCCCTGCTTGGAAGGTCGCATCATACACGAGTAGCCACGTTCCCTTCCTTCGTCATCTCGCTGGAACCGATAAACCGATCATAATGTCCACCGGGGCTCACGAATTGGAAGAGATCCATGAATCAGTAAAGGCACTTCGTGAAGAAGGCGTCAACAAACTCGTTTTACTCCATTGTGTCGCGGCGTATCCAACACCGATCTCGGATATTAATGTCCGTGTGGTTAAAACCCTCTATGAGGAGTTCAAGGTTCTCTCCGGACTGTCTGATCACACCCTCAACGCGACTACAGCTCCGACTGCTGCGGTTGCACTCGGGGCAAGCGTGATTGAAAAACACTTCACTCTCGACAAAGAAATGGAAGGACCAGATCACGAATTTGCACTAGAACCAGATGAACTTGCTGCGATGGTTTCAGCAATTCGAGATACGGAAAGGGCGCTAGGGGACGGGAAAAAACGAGAGATTGAGGTGGAATCAGAACTTCGACGAACTGCTCGAAGGCGAATCCAAGCAACTCGAGAGATTACAGAAGGATCTCAAATAGAACAAAACGATATCAGAGTTCTCCGTCCAGGAAATCAGAGTGCTGGCCTCGCTCCGAAATTTAGAGACGATGTTATCGGCTGTAAAGCCACTACAAAGATCCGCAAAGGCGAAGGCATCACATGGGAGAATATTGAACAACCCAATGATTGAAAACCACCTGACATACAGGCCACTTCAACTTGAGGACCTTGAATTATTACTTGCCTGGCGTTCAAACCCAGATATATATAAACATTTCAGAAATCAGAAGTCAGCTCTTACTTGGAGTGATCATCTTTCATGGTTCGGCTCTCGCCCAATTGACAGACATGATTATATTATTGAATACAATGGGAGACGAGTTGGTTCAGTAAATCTAACGCAGGATTCCTATGTCGGTGTTTTCATTGGAGAAGTTGACCTTTGGGGAGAGGGAATCGCAACAGAAGCAGTCAACTGGGTGTGTCAACGACATTCACGAGAAAAGTACTTTGCAGAGATTCATGAAGACAATATTGGTTCCAAACAGCTATTCGAAAAATGTGGGTTCACTAAACACGAATGTGTAGACGAGTGGATAATATACCAATTAGATGATTGAAACGCGTACGAATGATTACTCGATATCAGTTTTCTACCGGTAATTACTCTGGTTTACTACCCTCTACCTAAGTTAACCATTTTGTTAGCGATTCTTTCTGTGCCATTTCCATCGACGAGATTACGCCCTCGTTCACGATGTTCACGTCGTAGAGTTGTGTTTGACGAATAAGTCTTAATTGCATTTTTTATTTTTTCATCATCTGCCCTCCAACCGAGTACAGTTGCGATATCGTATTCTTGGAGAGACGCTGCGATTTGTTCCTGATTGTCGACGACCGCGAAAGTTACGAATGGTGTGCCTAATGCAAGAAGTTCGTAGGTTGTAGAGCTTGCCGTACTCACCGCGAAATCCGCCTGAAACATTCGTTCTGGTAAATTCTCAGGGTCACGAGCGACTCGAACGTCAGCCGAAACATTCGCTCCAGCGTCACGGATCTCTTGCTCTTGATTTTCGGTGAAACCAGGCCCGACAATGGCGTCCACACGGAGGTCAAGCCCGTCAAATGAGCGAACAACGGTTGGGGTCAAATTTGCAGTGTCGCTTCCCCCCATCGTTATAAGAGCCTGTTCAGGGTTTTCACGCCACGGTGGGTTTTGTGATGCGAGATCTCGAATTTCACGACGGAGCAAGACGTAGCGAGTTCCGAGACAGGTCTTCGGTTTCGAATCGACGTAATCGTACTCCAGCGAGGATGCATTGAGATTCCCATTCACGAAGAGGTCCGCACAGACTGCGTGACGAGCGTCATCCTGTAGTACAGCAAGCGGGACTTGTTCCCGGATTTCCCGCTGGTAGTCCGTGTCGACCGGATAAGCGTCCGTGAACACGACGTCAGGCGTTTCGGTTTCAAGCCACGCGACAAACGGAGTGGGGTCGTCTCGTTTTGGCAACGTGACTGTCTCGACGTCAGTCGGACACACGTCCGTGACGTGTTCTGGCGTTGTGGTAGCAAAGGTGACGTTGTGACCTCTTTCGAGAAATTCCTCTGCAAGTGCACCTGACCTCACGAGATGCCCGTAACCAATAGTAGGGCCACCATCTGCTCTAATTGCGAGATGCATCGTGTGTTGATTTCTGAATCACCGTTTCGTTCATCTCCCCTAAACCGTGTTTATCGATATATTCAATAACATCGAGAAGCTGTGGTGTGTTTTCATAGTCCACCTGCTCGAATATTTCTCGGAGAAGAAGATAGTCCTGCGCTTCATCGAGAGTCAACCGAAGGTCGGTGCGGTTCTGCAACTGTTCTTGGTCAAATACTTCTGCTGAGGTCACGTTCGCAAACTCAAACTCGTCAGAGTTGTCTCTATAATAGAGTGTTACATGCTCAAGTTGAGAAGAGGTACTAGCGTGTGAGTGGACGCGTTCGAAACTCTCAGCCGTAAACACCTCAACGTCAAGTCCGCGTGGGAACGTCCGTTCGAGGATGTTTGATACATAATCGGCGTTTGACGCACGTCGCCGTCTCACCACTGCATCAATAACCGTTGGATCGATAAGCGGACAGTCTGCCGTGATACGTACTATTTCGTCAGCCTCAACGGTCTTCGCTGCGCGATACATTCGATCCAGGACGTTCTGTTCATCACCTCGGAATACTGTCGCTCCAGCGTTTTCACTGCACCACTCAATTATGTCATCAGCTGTCTTGGTCGTTGTTGCGACTACGACTTCGTCGATTTCAGAAGCGCGCTGTACACGGTGAATAACATGTTCTAAGTCCAGATGGTCTCCCAAGGGGAGCATCACCTTTCCCGGCAGGCGAGTAGAACCCATCCGAGCCTGAATAATGCCAACAGTGTATTGACTCACGATAGGAACTGTTGGGGTACCAGGGTTAAGATTACTACGCTCCGAATGAGTTTGTAGATACTACTCATTTCAGTGCGACTCCAAATTAATTCGTACAAACACAGATCGAGACTCTCATTCTCCTGTCCACTGGTCACTTTTCACTCTTTCTCGGAAGCCCCACAGACAAACGTGCTCTTTCATAATCGAATCCAATGCCATAGCAAGAGTTAGCGGAGGTATTAGAATCTCTCAGTGGATAGATTCGACTCATAGTCGGGTTCAATCCCCGGAAAGAGTAGCAGACTAGGCGTTACAGATAGGAACTATGTCGAGATGATGAGCGCGAGATTGCGTAAGAGGGAAAAAGTAGGAGATATCCAAAAATCGGATACGCAACGTGATTATGAAGATCACTGCGTCGCTGCATCAACTCAAGGATCAGGAGTTGTGAAATTCTCGGAGTTGTTTTGCCCAGCTACGCTACTCACAGTGACGATGCTTCCAGTGCATCATCGATTGTTCGAGCGAGGTCGTTCCGAATGACATCCTCGATTGAATACGTTGGCTCCCACTCCAGTTCTGCTTTCGTTCTATCAATGTCCACATCAAAGCGTTCGACGAGAGTTTCAGTTCTGGGATTTTCGAGCATTCGAAGCTCTGGTTTGTTGTCGCCCGTAGCGTGTTGCTGGACGAGTTTTGCTACTTCGATGACGGATGGATCTTCGACGCCTGAAAGTTCGAATTTTTCTGCGCCTGTTTTCCCGGCATCAAGTTGCTCAATCGTCCGTTCTGCGCTTCGAATGTAGGCGTTAGAAACGTCTTGCACATGAAGGTAATTGCGTGCTTGTGACCCAGGTAGATGAATTGTGAGGTCTTGCCCAGAAATGGCTCGGTTTACGAAAATGTTGATCACAGTCGGCTTCGAAACCCGTGTCCCATCGACCTCGTGTGCCCCATACAGATTCGACTTCAAGAACAGATGCGCCGGGAACGACCCTTCCGCCATCGTCTCAATCATCCGCTCATTCAGCAGCTTTGTCTCCCCGTAGAGATTCATCGGGTCACGAGGGTGGTCAACGGTAATCGGGAACTCTTGGGGGTCGCCAATCACGGCCATACTGAACGGGAAAATCAAGCCTGCGCCGGTTTTCTTGCAGAACCATGCGACGTTGTTCGTCCCTTGGACGTTCACTTCGTAAGCCAAGTCAGGGTTCTCATCGCAATCTTTCACCCCGGAGATTGCCGCGAGGTGCATCACGATATCCGCACCCGAAAGCGCCTCCTCGAGTCGAGCCCGATTTCGGATATCGACGTGCTCGACTGGGACATCTTTAATCTGATCCACTTGACCGCGATAGAAGTTATCGAGCGCCGTCACCTCCCAGTCGGGATGCTCCGCTCGAAGGTCGTGAACCACACGGCTTCCAATATACCCCGCCGCCCCAGTCACGGCGACGTGTGGCTGTTTTCCACTCATTACACACAGTATTTCACCCTTACTTATTAAAACAAGCAGGAATATTCAGGCCGCAATGGCTGGAAAATGCACCACGAGAACACACCACTTTTTCTCGGGTAGATCAACGTCTGCCAGCTGTGACGAATAGGGTAGAAGAGAGCCTCCCCTCAACATCGCTGTGAGCAAAGCGAATGAATATCTCGACCGCCTAGACTGACGGAACCTCTCTTACTACTGTCTCCCGGCTCACCCAAAGAGAGTTTATAATCGAAACAGCGGCGTCTCCGGCCACGAGAGGAGGTATAGTTGGATGTGTACTGCTCACGAACGGTTCATAATCGGGTTCGTCCCCGCAAGGGAAGGAGAAGAGCTACTTGGCAACGCATTTTGAGAGGAGTCCTGTGTTCACAGAGTCAGTCGGGAGAGTCACGGAGAGGAGATAGCAGAGTTCAGCGCGTCCGCTGTCGAATCCGACTGTTCTCCGTGTGTGAAATCATCGTCACCAGCGCAGAGAGAAATGGCAGACTGGAACCGATTATGAAGAATTGAGGCACCTTTTGAGAGCAGCGAGAGCGGACGATGAAATCCACGCACGCGACCACATCGCTTCTACGGACGGAATTCGGGCCTGAGAGCCAATACAACCCTCTCAAAAATATTATCTAGTTCCCTTCGACGGAGGTCTCCACAGTTCACTTCCGGGGAATTGAGTCGATTATGAACGGCACATGGCGGCTTGAATCAACCCTAGAACATTCATAATCGGCTCTCGTGTCCTGGTTCCGATTATGATAGTGGGAAGCAAAAACGGACACAATTGGCTTACAAAAGACACCATCCCAACCGGTGAATGGGTAGAAAGGAGCAATATGGGGGTTTGGAGGCGAAATATCCAATCAGAAAACGCCGGACGTAAACCGATTATGAAAATTGAAGCGTTGCAGCATCAACTCAAAGGTCAGGAGATGCGGAATTTTCGTAGTGAATTTTGCCCAGACACGCTACTCACAGTGATTGCTCTAACACACGTAATTCGAATGGGGTTGAAATCGGAATTGAGGGAGTACATTTCGTATGTCTTTGTGGGGGACGTAAGCCCAATTCTTACACCAGAATGAGAGTACATTTCGTATGTTCTCACCACCCGTCTGTGCAGTAGCGACAGAGAGTGAGTGCCAGACTGATACCGAATGGAGCGCGAACGGCTGAACCAATGCGCTCAGTGAACAGCCTGACTGCTCGTAACAGTCACTGCAGAGTGAGCATCGCTCGCCTGTTCACCAAACAGTCCGTACACACCCAGTGGCCTTCAGGACAAATCAAGGCCGATCTGAGAGCGAGAACGAGGGGGTCTTCTGGGTCGTCAGCTGCCAGTTCTTGCTCGTATTCGTCTCGGTCAATCGGTGATTCGCCGGCTGCGAGTCGGATGGTGGTCTCGACTTTTGATTTCCCACAGACCATGCAGTCTGTGTCAATCGCAGGAATGGGGACGAGCGATCGTTTGCAGTAGGCACACTCCATCGTCCGGGCAGGATCTTTCCCCATTGCGTGCTCATCGGGGAGTTTCCGAGAAAGCGAGTCCCAGAGGTCGAACCACTCGGCTTGCGAGAGGCGGTACTTCGTCTCCGATTCGATAACAATATCGCCTTCGAGGAGCTTGTCCAGTTCGTCTGAAAGCGCGTCATCGTAGCCGACATGGACCGTGACTTCCGGGAAGAGGTCGAGGGTAGAAACGCAGGTTTCACACATGGGTAGCGGACGCTGAGTGCGGGTGGGTGAGTATCATTTTTGAGAGGGGCCGATACGTGATGGAATGACAATCCATCGTAAAATGAAATGTGTTAATTTCATTAATAAAATTTTCGTGTACTAAGTGAAAGTTGACCATTTTGACCTCGCACAGAGGTGGGAATCACGTAGAGTCCTCAGAGGAAACACGTGCGAAGAAGGCGGCTAGTCGGGCAGTTCCGTCTCCCCACTCCGATAACACTCCCAGCACGGAAAGTCAGTAACTCACGGCTGAAGGCGTGGGCGTCCTCCGTGCAATCATGCAGTCATGTGATACAGGCGGAACCAACGACCAGGCCGAGATACTGTTCGCCCTAACAGTGACACGAGCAGTGACGAATTGTAGCCAGCAGGCGCACGAATGTCGGTACAGTGGTTTGGAACGAGTAGTTCACCATGGTTCAGTTCTCAGTGGAACTGTTGTACAGCGCATCGAATTCCTGTTCACCGCGGATGAGGGTATCCACTCCTTCTGAAAGCGTCACCTCACCGAAGACGGTCGCGCGGTAATAGGTATACAGACCGTCTTGGCCACGTTCCGTGCGTTGACGCTTCTCGACGAGGCCGACATCGACGAGTTTGTTGAGATGGTAGTGCAGGGTGCTATCGTCGATCGTTAGCTCAGCGTCGAGTTCTTTGGGGCTCCGGTCACCGCCATGGACAAGTCGGTACAGTATCTCGTAGCGGGTTCGATGCCCGACTGCTGCGTGCATTGCAAGGTACTCGTCGAGCGTGAGGACGCTATTTTCCGGAAGGAGGTCCGCTGGATCTTCTGGGACTCCATTATCGACCGGCTGTCCATGATTCGTCGCCATCGTACGTGGGAGTACGGGTACGAGACGCTTAGGTTTTCTCAAGCCAAACATTTTAAAAAAGACCAGTTTTTAAATACTCTTGCAGAGATGGTCGAGTATGCCTGTAGAAATCACACGCGACCTACTCGTCGACCAATTGGGTCACGTGAGGTACGACCGGTTTCTTTTCTACATTATGGGCCCGTACAAGTCGTTCAATCTCAATTACGTGCTCAGCGAAAAGGAGCGTCGAAAGTTCGACGTGGAAGACCTTCCAGGACCGTTGCGCCGCCTCTTCCAGAGTAAGGACACGATTGATGAAGCGCAGGCGTTGTTGCGGCGAGTGCAGGGCGAGCTTCGAGTGACACCGGGCATTAACGCGTTTCTGGCTCTCGACGTCGATGTAGATACTGATGACGTGGATGCGGCAACCCAGAGTATCGAGTACACGAGGTGCAGTAACGCAACGGCATTCGTGCTCCCGTTTCTTGGGCACAACTTCGGTATCGGAGAAGAGGCGGGGAGTATCCTTGAGGCGCTTTCAGAAACGCACGGTGACCGGCTAACGTTCGTCCACGAGGACAACGTGACGAGTGCGATGATTCGGTCGGCGCGGGTACGGTGGGATCTGCGGGTTGAAACATACGAGACGGAGGCAGAACTCGTCGAGAAACTACGATTCTTTGCAGGGAGTATTATGCAGCGAGAACGCCGAGGTGAGCTCAATCGATTAGCTTGACTGGAGATACCTCGAGGAATCAGAAATCAGCGCGTTTGAGCCATTCGATGGCAGTGAGGACGAACCACCCCATCCAGACGGTGAAAATGACCAGCAACGCACCGTAGTACGCCTCTTTCGACCCGACCAAATCGCACCAAAAAGTGAAGCGGCGACGACGAGGAGCGCGGCCACGTTGCGTCGCCAGTCACTGAGTTCCTCGGTAAGCGCAGTCGTTCCAGTGTACGCCCCCATACCGACCAGTCGGCCAGAGACAGCATTAGTCTACTTCCGCCACTCGTCTCGTTCCGGAAACACCGTGTGTGGCCACCGCGTCAACGCAATCGAACACCGTCATACCAGTTCTTCTCCGCCTGACCGGAAACGTGGTCGGGCGAAACTCCTCGAAAAAGCCCTTTTGAACGCGCCACCAACCCTAAAGAATCGTTAAGATTTCGCGTCGCCTAGAAGTAGCATGTCAAGTAAATCCCGGGTATCGAGGGGAACTAGCGTCGGACTTCTTGGGTCGGGAGTCGGCGTGCTCCTGTCGCTCGTCATCATGTTCCTCCCGCTTGGAACGGGCGAAGTGTGCACGATTGGCGGCGAGTGTACCCCGGTTCAGGGAGCAGTTGGAATCGACTATCTCCTTGGCGTGGAGGGGGCAGAGCCCATCCTCTTTTTTTGGTCGGTGTTCATCCTTGGGTTCGCCCTTCTGGGAGGCTATGGCGCGTGGCGTGAGCGCCGCATACTCGTGTGGGTGGCTGCAATTGCCCTCCTTGCGTTGACGGTCTTTGGCCTCGCCAGTATCGGTCTGTTGGTCGCACCAGCAGCACTGTTGTTTCTGCTTGCGGGATTCTGGCTCCGTGAGACGCAGCCACCGAGCACCACTGGACGGTCGATACCCCGGTCGTGAGGACTTCGGAGGCGTCGAACCGGTTCAATTCACGCGAATTTCTACAGGGAAACCCGCAGATTTCAGACCACTGTTCGTCACTGACCCTGTTGGAGTGTGTTCATACTCGGATTCAGGCGTGTAGCATGAATCAACAGATACCTAGGCAATGCTAAGGGACTCGTTCCAGTTTCATAATCGGACGTATTGACCGGAAGAGAGTTGAAAATCACCCACGATGGGAACTAGGTCGGATTGGGGTTGCGTGAACGCATGCATCAGGAATTCCGGGAGCGTGAAAAATCCCAAATCGAGGTACGTAACGCGATTTTGAAGAAGCTGCTTTGATGTACCCTACTCACAATCCGAAACGAAAAACCGCAGGAGAGAAAGAGATTGTGAAAATCTAGAGACTCCCCGTCGGAGTCGGAGACCAAGAGAAACCTGTACTGAATCAATATAGCAGTATAGCAGAAAAACGAGCGGCAAATCCCAAGCGGTAACTACAAGGTTTATCCCTCAAATTGCTGACCCAAGAGGCTATACAAATGGAATTTTTGGAGGAATTTCAGTGCCTGTTTTCTGCACAAATCGAAACGCACGGAGAGTCGTACCATATCGAAGTTCCAGAACAAGAGCTTCGCGTAGGCGACCTCGAAGCGGGCAAAACGTATCGCGTGGCGATCGTTTCCGAGCCGTCGGCGTCAGGGCGTGAGCACTGTGAGACGGAATCAACACAACGGTCAGCACCGTCTGCGGCTTCCTATCCGGAACAACCGGTCCAAGTAGGTGAGCAGCGCACGGTGGAAATCGAGAGTCTGGGGGACCAAGGTGACGGCATCGCCCGTATCGAACGCGGGTTTGTCGTCATCGTCCCCGACACAGAAAAAGGCGAACGAGTACGGGTCAAAATTACTGAGGTGCGCACGAACGTTGCCTTTGGCGAAGTTGAAAAGCGCCTGAGTTATTACGAGTGAGCAATCACGGTCCCTGAAATACCTGTTGCCACGCTCGAGAGGAGCCCAGTCAACACCCTAGTTCGTGAGTGCCACACGACTAATAGTAACATTTAGAGACTGTTCAACATACTTATATTCTCGGCGTGCATTTGGTGAATGCAAGAGACTCCAGTTTGCGGGAGCAATCCCCTGCAGGAGGACAGCCATGACCGACCGTACAACCATCCTCGTCCCCATCAGATATCCACTTACTGAACAGAGTGCCCGAACCCTGACGTTCGCTGCACAGATCGCTCGAGAGACCGCGTCCGCAGAACTTGTCGTATTACACGTCAACCTGTTCCAAACGAGTGATAAAACCCAGATCGACGAGATTAGACGCGCGATTTCACCGCTACTCGATGGGGTCGCAGCGACGGTGCTCACCCGACGCGGCTTCCTCGTTGAGGACGTCATCCTCGAAGAGGCCGCCCAGTCGGCTGCAACGATGGTCGTCGTTGGCGCGAATCAACGCCCAACGTGGCGGAAGCTACTCAGTCGCGTTACGGGCAACGAGGTCGTCGTCGCAGACTACCTCCGTGAATGCCTCACACCGGACGTCGAAATCGTAGAAGTGAGTCCGCAAGCAGAGATTGCACTCATTCCGTAAAAACAAGAAAGTGGCTGCTTACAGCGACAGGTCTTCCCACGCGACCGACCCTTCGCTCACGATGTTTGCCGGGGTCAGTTCCGGTGCGCCGAGTACGTCGCCGGCGTTCGGGATGGGGAGCGGGCCGTAGGTGTCAGCGGGGACGTTGCTGTCGCCAGAGACGACGACTCGCATGACCATTCCGAGTTCGAGGTGCGGCAGACAGAGGATGTCGTACACGCCCTGTGTGGTGAACCGATACAGCCAGGAATCGCCGGGTGTCACGGGTGGCGAGGTGAACCCGTAGTCCGTCGCCACGCGGTCTGGCAGAGTGAAGAAGGGTGGTTCGCTGAACTTCGGGTGGAAAGACGTCACGGTGTGCAGCCCGTTGTGGATGTGGAAATTGACGACCTCACCCGGACGAACGTGAAGACCAACAGGATCGAAAAAGGTCTCCACAGGGATTTCGGCTCCGTCCTCGTCGAGCGGGAAGTCTGAATGGTTGGCTGGCCCCTCATGGATGTGGAGCGTGACCGTGTGGTCTACGAGCCCCGAAGGAACGTTGTCAGCTGCTGAATACGGGGCCCCGTAGGTTTCATCGATTTTCGCCCCTTGCCGCGAGTCGGGGAGTGCCGCTGCGGTCCCACCGAACATTGAAAGGGCAGCGCCCGCACCGAACACCTTCATCAGGAGTCGGCGGCTCACCCCATGATTCTTCAGTGCAGCGATGAGTTCTGCGTCACTGAGTGTCAAGTCATCTATCGTGTCGGTTTCAGGCCTCATCTCACTGTGAACCTTCGAGCAACCGGTGGAAAGTTATGACCGGACATGACCCATTAATGTATAATAAATGGAACGAGTTGTTTAAACGGAAAATTGCACTCCCTACTCTGGTTGAGTGCGCTTTGGAGAAAGTGTATCTACAAAAGTTGTTAGATAGAATTGTGGTCAGGAGACTTGTCTAATCGGACGGTCGAGTGCAGTGACCTCACTACTAGGAAAACATCAGATAGTAGAGAGAATGCCCGTAATCAGCAGAAGTCACGACCCATTTATCCATGCGTCCGAAAGAGTGGCCAATGGGCGCTGGAATCCACGTCCGGCTGGTTGTCCGCGGTGTCGATGCATGTCCCGTTGCCTCCTTGAGCGAGGACTTCGAGATCGAGTCGATCACCACTGACCGCCGAGCTGACGTCGCAGGCGGTGGAATCGTCGGTGAAGTCACGATAGACCACGACGCAGCGTCTGCAGCCGAATCCACACAGGCGGAGCTCGTCTTCCGTGACGGCGGCCACTCGGTGTACAGGTACACGAACGAAAGTGGTGACTGTCCGTGTGGACGTATCCCTGACACCGGATGTCCGATCCGAGCACTCCGCGCTGCGTCGGGGGCGCTTGTAGTGACGTTTCTTGCACCGGACATAGAGACAGTCCAATCTGTCGTCACAGACCTGAATGCGTGTTGTACTAGCGTTCGCGTGCAACGACTGGCGCAAACGACAACAGACGACCGATCCGCGCTCATAGTCGTCGACCGAACCGCGTTCACCACCCGTCAGTTCGAAGTGCTGCAGACCGCCCACGAGATGGGGTATTTCGACCAGCCAAAGCAAGCTGACTCGACGGCCGTGGCCACAGCACTCGGAATTTCGGTCGCGACGTTTAGCGAACACCTCGCCGTCGCACAGGAGAAACTGCTCGACCAGCTCCTTGCCGGTTCTGAGGGGGCGTGAGCGTGGTGTGAACCCCCTTACCACGAGACCATAAAGACCCGAATAGCTTAGCAAGAGGGCGTATCCCCATTCGGAGACGAGACACACCTAGTCAATGTCCCAGACCGTATACCGAGAAATCGGCGGACGAGAGGCAATCGAGAACGTCGTTGAAGACTTTTATTCCGCCGTGCTCGCAGACGACCAACTCGTGGACTACTTCGAAGGGATGGACATGCACGCACTCAGAGCCCACCAGGTTCAGTTCATCAGTTCAGTCACCGGTGGCCCCGTCGAATACGCGGGAGCAGACATGCGAGAAGCGCACGCACACCTCGATATCGACGAGGCTGACTTCGATGCCGTTGGCACGCATCTCGAACGCGCTCTGCGAGAAAATGGCGTTGCGGAGGACGCTGTCACGGGCATCATGTCGAAGGTCGAAGGACTCAAAGCACCGATTATCGGCGCGTGAGGCGGGAGAAGTGGCGTGGGTCACACTTGCGAGTGACGTATGGATTTTTCTTAATGGAGATGCCTCATCGGGTATGACATTAGGTAACGAGATGCAAGTGCTGGACGTCCACTGCCATTATTCGACGGACGAGGCCTACGTGTTCAGGACAGCGGAAGACCGGGAGCGAGCGACCGTCAACTTCCGCCGAGAGGTCGAGTTGGGCACCGAAGAAGAGATGCTCGAAGACCTCAGAGCAGCGGGCGTCCGGACGATGATAAACATCGGGTGTACAACCGACCTGCCCATCGAAGAGGTCCGCGAACTCCACGACGACACCGCGCGAATCATCAGCGAGAACCGAGACGTCTTCATCGGCCAGTGGATCATGGTCGACCCGAACGAGGACACCCTCTCCGAGTTCGAGCGCTGTCTCACGGAATTGGACATGGGACTCGTGGGGTTCACTGTAAACGGCTCGTCCACAAACACCGCGGCGTCGGACGAGGCGTATCATCCCTTCTACGAACTCTGTCTCGAACACAATGCGCCCGTCCACGTCCAACTCGGGTACACGGGAATCGGGGCGCGACATCCGGGTGGTGACGGGCGAATACTGCAGTACTGCCATCCGAAACACGTCGATAAGCTGGCTGCAGAGTTCCCGGAGATGAAAATCATCATCGGCCGTCCGGCGTGGCCGTGGCAGAGCGAGGCCATCGCGACGTTCATCCACAAAGAGAACATCGTCGGGTACGAACTCCACGGCTGGAGTCCGCGCTGGTGGCCAGAAGAACTCAAACAGAGCATCGAACACCGACCTGGCTTCCAGGGAAAAATCATGTTCGCCTCGGACTATCCCATCTTCTCGCACGACGAATTGTACGAGGCGTGGGAGGAACTCGACCTGAGTCGAGACCAACTCGAAGGCATCTATCACGACAACGCTGTGAATATCTTGGGGCAGTTCGACGGGGCAGACCTGTAGACCCTGTTCCGACCGTTAGCGTCGGTCTTCGAACCGGTCAATTTTCGTTTTCTGCCCGATTTTCGTGAGGTCGGCCAACTCGCCGGGCGCTTTCACCTCGACGCCGATTGCGACGTCGAACTCCGCTTTGAGCAGGGATTCGAGTTCGGCTTCGAGTTCGGGGATGTTGGACGAATTGCCCGATTTGCGTTCGACCAGTGCGGTGAGCGTCGTGTTGCGCAACTTGTCTGCATCGGCGAAGATGAAGTACTCTGAAGAGGTGCGTTCGTGGTCGGTGAGCACCTGCCCGACTGCTTCGGGCCAGACGTTGATTCCCCGAACCTTGACCATGTTGTCGCCACGACCCAGAAAGTCCGTGAGGCGGTGCATGTTGCTCCCACAGGCACACGGTGTTTCAACCTTGGCAGACAGGTCTTTGATGTTGTACCGAACCTGTGGCGCGCCGGTTTTGTACAGTTCGGTCACGACGATTTCCCCGATTTCGCCCGGTTCGACCTCTTCGCCGGTCTCCGAATCGACAATCTGGATGTGGAATAGGTCTTCGAAGATGTGCATTCCGGCGCGTTCTTCACACGAGGCGGAAATCGTGTTGACCTCGTGGAAGGCGTAGTTGTTGTACACCGGCACGCCCCACGCCTCCTCGACGAGGTCGCGTTCGTTTTTTGGGCCGTAGGTGGAGATCGTCTTGAGGTTGAAGTCGGTTTTCGGGTCGTAGCCCTGTTGTTCTGCGACCTCAGCGAGTCTGAGCAGATACGACGGGAATGCGTAGATGGTGTCTACGTCCCACCGCCGGGCGTGTTCAAGCTGCTCAGTGCTCGGGGTGACGGTCCCCGTGCTCGTGGTGATGTCCGTCACGCCAAGCCAGTGGTAGAAACCGTAGTCGACGATCCACGCGCCGTTGTGGGTCGAAAACGCCCAGGTGTTGAGCGCCACGTCGCCGGGGCGGATGCCGTGCATATACATCGCCCGGGCAATCGAAAGTGCCTGAATCACGCGTTCGTCGGCGGTGAAAATCTGTGGGCGCGGCGCACCGGTCGTCCCTCCGCTCATGAACATCCGGAGGGGTGCGTCCTCAGGGTTGTGAAGCTGCGCACCCTGGTAATCTCCGTAGGGTGGGTCTCGCTCGATGCTCTCTCTGATGTCCTCGATAGTGTAAATCGGAATTTTGTTGATGTCCGCAAGGCCGTTTATGTCGTCGGGTGTAATGCCCGCGTCCTCCCACCGTCGTCGGTAAAATGGGATCTCCCACGCTTGTTCGACCTTCCATTTGAGCCGCTGTTCTTTCCGTTCGCGGATTTCCTCACGCGAGGCGTAGAAGAAGCCATTGTCCGCGAGAAAATCCTCCGGAGGAGGATACTCCTTCTCGATTTCCTCGAAATCAACCGATCGATGCAGTCTATGTGGGTATTCAGCCATGATAGAACTGCCATGAGCAGTTATTTAGCTTATTTTGTCATTTCCACGTCAAATGCTATCTTTGCGCATGGGTTGCCGGGATTAGGGTTCGCACCACCCCATAGAGAGTGGGGTACGACAGGTAGCGTCAAAGCAGTTCGACACAGTTTTTTCCCTTTCCGACCCGCTGAAGATGTCGATACCAGCGGGTCGAATAGCTATTGGGAGCAACCTAAGTGTGTCAGTTGTTCGCCACGGTGTGGAGGACATCGACGAATTCGATTGGGAGTGGCTCGGCACCGATCCGACGTTCGGGGGTGAAGGCGGGGAAACAGTCAATACACAACAATGTATAGATAAACAGGAACGTAACATGTCAATGAGCGATCCCTCTTATCAAAATCTGATTGAAAATGCCCCTATCGGTGTCTTTCAAGCAAGCGTCGATGCCGAGCAATTGCGTGATTCAACAGCGGAGTCGGTTGACTTCTACGTGAACGAATCACTCGCCAACATCCTCTCGTTCGATTCACCCGAGCACCTCCACGAAGAGAGAGCAGTGATTGAACACGTCAATCCCGAAGACGAGGAAACCTTTCAACGACTGCTGCTGGAAAACGGCACAGTAGAGGGGTTCGAGACGACCCTCGTCACGAACGACAACAACACAATCGACGTCCTGATCTCCGGCACGTTCTCGGAAGGTGAGGTGTTCGGCTATGTCACCGACATCACCAAACAGAAGCGACTCGAACAAAAGGCAACGGCTCAGGCCGAAGCCATCCTCGAACTGTCTACGCCAATCGTCCAGATCTGGGAAGGCATCACCCTCGCGACGGTGGTAGGCACGCTCGACACCACGCGCGCCCAGCGGCTCACCGAAGAGCTGCTCACTGAACTCACAGAAAACGAGTCGGGGGTCGCCCTCTTGGACATCACAGGCGTGGCAAACATAGACACTGCGACCGCACAACATCTCATCGACACGGTCAACGCCGTCTCGCTGTTGGGCAGCCAGATTATCATTACGGGAATCAACCCCGAGATTGCACAGACACTCGTTCATCTCGGAATTACGCTGGACGACATCAAGACAAAATCGTCGTTGAGTGCGGGATTAGAACTCGGACTTAACCTCATTCAAGACGACCCCAGCGCGACGATTGAGGCCAGCTGAGCGCCCATATGTCTACTAATCAACAGTTGAGCGTCATGCAGGTTCGCGAGAACCTCATCGCCGCGCTTCCGGCCCACCCGACGGACAGTACCATCGACGAGTTGCAAGAGAGCATCCTCACCCGTATCGACCAAGCAGACACAGAACGCATCGACGGAGTCATTCTCGACGTCGCGCCCGTCCAAACAGTCGATTCCTTCCTCGCGCGGACCATCGTCGAAACCGCAAAGATGGTGGAGTTGATGGGAGTTCACCCGGTTCTCGTCGGCATCAGTCCCGCAATCGCCATCACGGCGACCGAACTCGGTTTCAGTCTCGGTGATATCGATACCGCGCTTAGTACCGATGCGGCGTTGGATATCGTCAGTGGCCTTCCGAAATGACTGCTATGACGACTGAAAAAGGAAGCCTCGAAATCGCCTCCGAAGCCGACATCGTCACCGCGAGGACGACGATTCGGGAGGTCGTGACCACCATCGAATTCGGGTTGACCGACACCACACGCATCGTGACGGCGGTCTCAGAACTCGCCCGGAACGTCTTTCTGTACGCCGAAACCGGGACGATGCGCTGGCACACCGGAATCGACGGGACCCGACGGTTCGTCGAAATTGCCTTCGACGACGATGGGCCGGGAATTTCGGACGTCGATCGCGCCCTCGACGAGGGCTACACGACCTCCGGTGGGATGGGCCACGGACTCTCAGGGACGCAGAAGCTGATGGACGAATTCGACATCGAAACGAGCGCCGAGAACGGGACGACGATAACCATCCGAAAATACCGGCCATGAGAGATCTCCAATGACGCATCCAGATGCCACTACGGTGCAGGTTGCGGATGACGCCGATGTCGTCCTCGCCGGACGAGAGACGAGAGCCACCCTCGAACGAATCGAGTTCGACGAAACGACCGTCGAAGAGGTCGTTCTCGTCGTCCACGAGCTGGCGTCGAACATCGTCAAACACGCCGGTGCGGGCTCCATCACCCTCACCCTCCAGACGGACGGCGAGCGGACAGGTATCGAGATATACGCGAACGATACGGGCCCCGGAATCGCCGACGTCGGCCAGGCGGTCGTCGACGGATACTCGACGTCGGGGAGTCTGGGCGGCGGGCTCGGCGCGATCTATCGCCTCATGGACACTGTCGTCATCGAATCAGACGGCGACCGCGAAGCCGGCTTCGAGGTAGTCGCAACGCGGTGGCAATCGGCGTCGTCGGTCTATTCCGCGCCGCCAATCGTTGTCGGTGCGGCGACGCGAGCGATGCCAGGGCACGACCAGAACGGCGACGCGTTCCTCATAGAGCACGGCGCCGAAACGACGCTCGTCGGAGTGATCGATGGGCTCGGCCACGGCGAAGCGGCACACCAGGCATCGAGTGCGGCCCAACAGTACGTTCGGACGCACTCCACCCAGCCGCTTTCCGACATCTTCGAAGGGGTCGAGCGCGCCTGTCGCAACACGCGCGGTGTGGTGATGCTCCTCGCGCGCTTCGACTGGAACACCGCTACCGTCACGCTCGGCAGCGTCGGCAACATCACCCTCCGAGTCTGTCACTCGCCCAAATCGCGCCACCTCACCCCCAAGCGGGGCGTCCTCGGTGGAAACGCACCCGCACCCGTGATCGCTGAGTGGGACTGGAGTCCGGCGTCCGTCATGGTGGTGCACTCAGACGGGCTGCGCTCGAACTGGCAGTGTGACGAGTTCTCGCTGCGCGACGGGCAATCGGTGACCGCCATCGCAGACGACCTGCTCACGACCCTCTCGACCCACGACGACGACGCCACCGTACTCGTCATCACGGAGGCGACGCCATGACCGAAGACGTACCGGCCCGCGACGAAGCGACGAACAAGGAGCTTCGAGCCGAACTCCGCGAGTCGCGGTCGCGGATTCGAGGGCTAGAGGCGGAGCTGGCGGAGACCAACGAAGGGATGGTCGCGCTGACGCTCGAACTCGAGAATGCGAGAGAGCGATATCAAACCATCTTCGAAGAGAGCACCGACGGCATCCTCCTCATCGAACCGGATCAGGACACCATCCACGAGGCGAATCCGCAGGCGTGCACCCTCCTTGGATACGACCGAGAGACGATTATGACGCTGTCACCGGCTGACATCTTCCCCGACGAGAGCGACCGGTCTCACACGTTCGCAGAGGCGGTCGTCCACGGCTGGGCCGACGGGTTCACCTGCCGCACCAAAGACGGGCGAAAGGTCGATGTAGACATCTCCGCGTCGATGGTCACCCTAAACGGTCAGTCGTTGCTGCTCGCCGCCTTGCGCGACGTGACGGAGCGAAAGCGCCGTGAACAGCGCCTGCAGGTTCTCACGCGGATTTTCCGACACAACCTCCGCAACGACGGGAACATCATCCAGGGCCACGCAGACCTGCTGTACGACGAGGTCTCGGGCTCTCCCCTCGAAGCGAACGTGTTCCAGATTCGAGAGACGATAGACGAGATACTGGAGTTGAGCAGCAAAGTCCGACGGGTCCAGGACATCCTTGACCAGAGTCGGTTGTACAAGAGTCCACTCGCCGAGTTGCTCTCACACCACGAGGCATGGTTCGAACAAACCTACCCGGAGACGACGCTGACCAGCTCCGTGCCCGAGGAGGAAATCGTCGTCGGCCGACGACTCGGCGTTGCCATCCAGGAGGTGATAGAAAACGCCGCAAAGCACACCGGCGATGGGACGACCATCACCGTCTCGGCCGAGATCGACGACGACCAAGTGTGGGTCAAAGTCGCAGACGACGGCCCGGGAATCCCCGACCAAGAGCTCGAAGTCATCCAGGTCGGTGCGGAGACTCCACTTGCCCACTCGAGCGGTGTCGGGCTCTGGTTCACCTCATGGGTTGTTGATAGTCTCGGCGGCAAGCTGTCCGTTCAGCGGCGCGACCCGGAGGGAACGCTCGTCTCGATGGCCGTCCCCGTACTTACGCCAGAAGCAGCCCAGCCGGGCTGGAACGAACAACACACACCGAATCAACCATGACATCCGATAGTCAACTTTCGACGGTGCTCGTCGTCGAAGACGAACACTCGCTCGCCGACCTGTTCGAAATGTTCTTGGAGTCTAAGTACACCGTCCACACGGCCCATGATGGTGCGACGGCGCTCGAACTGATGAGCGACGAGGTCGACGTCGTTCTCCTCGACCGGCGGATGCCTGGCATCTCCGGAGAGGAAGTGCTCAAAGCCATCCGTGCGGAGGGGTACGACTGCCGGGTTGCCATGGTGACCGCCGTCACGCCCGATGTCGATATCATCGAGATGGGATTCGACGAGTACCTGACGAAACCCGTCACACGAACGGAGTTACTCGAAACCGTAGACCAGCTCGTAGAACTTGCCAGCTACGACGAACTGATACAAGAGTACTACCAGCTTATTTCAACGAAGGCGACGCTCGAGGTCGAAAAGGACGACCGGTATCTCGCAGAGAACGAGGAGTACGCGCAACTGACCGCCCGGATGGCCGAGTTGAAAGTCCAGCTCCGTTCGACGGAGGAGTCGTTATCCGACGTCGATGTTCGAAGCCTCATCATCCAAGGAGGGGTACAAACTGACACAGAATGAGGGCACAGATTCTGGCGTTGGAACTGCACAACGAACGACTGGGGCTGGTGTGACTCATGTGTGATATGACCCACCACGAACAACATGGGGGCAGTTGCGGTAGCGTGTTCGGTCCAGTTGCACACAACGAACGTACCCAACCATGACCTCCGAGTCCATCGAACTCTACGAACAGATAGTCGCTCTGATGGGCGACGGGGTTTACGTCCTCGATTTGAACGGCCGATACGTGAAGGTAAACGACCGCTTCGTTGAGCTTACGGGGTACGATCGAGAAAATCTGCTCCAGAAACAGCCCTCAATCCTGCTGGATGAGGCGGCCGTAGAGCAGTTCGAACAGGCGATCCAGCAGCTCATTACGACAGAGACGAACGCCATCAAGACGGTCGAAGCGACCATTACGACCGCATCCGGAGACTGCGTTCCGTTAGAGGCCACGCTCACAGTGCTCTGGGAAGATGGGGAAGCAGTGGGAACAATCGGGGTCGTTCGTGACATCACAGCGCGCAAAGCCCGAGAGGAAAAGTTGAAACGCCAGAACGAACGTCTCGAAAAGTTTGCTACGGTGGTCACACACGACTTACGAAACCCACTGAATGTGGCGATGGGCCGACTCGAAATAGCAAAAGAGACGGGTGAGTCAAGGCATTTCGAGGCGATTGCAAACGCTCAAAAACGGATGGAGCGCATCATCGAAGACGTCCTGGCGGTGGCTCGACAAGGCGAGGCGGTCGAAGAGACACAGCCGGTTACGCTCGACACGGTTGCACGCCGCGCGTGGGATACCGTTGACACCGGCACGGCGACACTCGTCGTGGACACTGACACGCGAATCGACGCCGACGTAAGCCGCCTCACCCAGCTGTTCGAGAACTTGTTCCGGAACAGTGTCGAACACGCTTCGACCGGCGAGCAACCAGCGACCAACAGCGCGAACGAACGCTCCGAAGAAGCAGTAACCGTGCACGTTGGCCGGCTCGACAACGACGCAGGGTTTTACGTCGAAGACACCGGTCGCGGCATCCCGCCAGACAAGCGCGAGCGCGTGTTTGAGTCCGGGTACACGACTGACTCCGAGGGAACCGGCTTCGGACTCGCAATCGTCATGGAAATTGCGATGGCACACGGCTGGAAAATCGACGTCAAGGGAGGAACAGCGGGCGGTGCGCGGTTTGAATTCACAACGGAACCGACTGAGTGAGCGCAGACGAGCGGAGAACGCAAGGTACCGACAGCGACAACAAGAACAAAGAGACTTCACCACATTGGTTGACACATGACACTCCTCGTTCCCTTCGACGGCTCCGCGCTGGCCGAAACCGCCTTGAAGCGAGCCGCAGAGTTCGGCGACGCGTTTGGGAAAACTGTGGTCGTGCTCGTCGTCATTCCAGACGACGAAACCTACGCAGAAGAGCGTGGTTGGACCGATGGCGGGAGTTTCGATGCGGAGGCGTTCACCGAAACCTTGCGCACTCGCGTCGAGGCCATCGCCCCCGAAGCGACGTTCCGCGTCGAGCACGCCCGCGACCCAGAAGACGAGCCGTACTCGTCGGTGACGATGAACATTGTCCGCACCGTCAGGAAGGTCGCAGCCGAGGTCGATGCAGACATCGTCTTCATCGGCAGCGAAAACGCCGGACGCGTCTCTCAGCCGCTCACGAGCGTCGGCGCGCCGGTGTCAGCCGACCCGCAGTACGACGTCCACATTGTGCGCCACGCGAAGTAAATCGACAGCGAGTAAACAACATGTGTAAACCCACCGGCTGAGTAGCCCCTCGCATGTGGCCCTGGGGACACGTCGCGGTTGGCTATCTGCTGTACTCGTTGTATCATCGCTCTAGAGTTGCAGCCATCTCCGGGGTGGGTGTGTTTTTCGTCGCTCTCGGCACGCAGTTTCCAGACCTCATCGACAAGCCGCTGGGGTGGAATCTCGGCATCCTCCCGAGCGGCCGGTCGCTCGCCCATTCGCTCATCACGGCGGTTGTGATAATTGCCATCGCCGTGGCCGTCGCACGACGCTTCTCGCGGGAGGAGGTGGGCTGGGCGTTTGGCCTTGGCTACCTCTCGCACCTCGCAACCGACGGCCTCTATCCCGTTCTCGAAGGGAAGGTTATCTTCCTCTCGTATCTCGGGTGGCCGCTGCTCCCGATTCCCCCCTACGAACACGAATCCGTGAGCATCCTCGCACACTTCCTCTCGATGGAGTGGTCTGCGTATTTCGCCCTCGAACTGGTGCTCACGGCGCTTGCGCTGGCTCTCTGGTTGGTGGACGGGAGACCTGGATTCGGATTGCTTACACAGCATCTCGGGGCAGACGCGCAGGCGAGCGATGAGTGACTATGCAAGCGAGATGTCGAGATACAACATCACGACGGCGCCGAAAATCACCCCGAAAGTGGCGACGCGCTCGTTGCCGCCAGTGTGGGTTTCGGGGATGATTTCGTCGCTGATGACGAACAACATCGCGCCCGCGGCAAAGCCCATCGCGTAGGGCAGCAGCGCGGAGACGGTCTGGACGGCGTACGCGCCGAACACCGCGAGGGGGATTTCGACGACGCCGGAGCGAATTCCGGCGAAGGCGGCGTAGAAGCGACGGTCTAACCCGGCGTTGATGGCGGCGACCGACACCGCAAGCCCTTCGGGGATGTTCTGGATGCCGATAGCGAGCATGAGTGGAATTGCCGTGTCGATGTTCCCACTCCCGAAGCCAACGCCCACAGCGAGGCCCTCTGGCATGTTGTGGAGCGTGATAGCGAGGATGAACAGCACGACGCCGGAGAGTCGTTCGTCATTTACGGGCAAGTTCGTCGAGGGGTGGGCGGCGTCCGGACGCGAGCGTCCCGAAAGCAGGTAGTGTGCGTGGGGGACGAGCATATCAGAGCGGTCTAAAAACAGCGCGCCGAGCACGACGCCTGTGAGCACGGGAAGCGGGTTCCCGTTCGAGTACTGCTCGATGCCGGGGATGATGAGACTCGTGAAACTCGCCGCGAGCATGACGCCTGCGGCGAAGCCGAGTGCCCCGTCGAGTGCTTTCTCGGAGGGGTTGCGCCAGACAAGCACCAGCGACGCGCCGAGCAGGTTGAGCGAGGCGATGACCAGCCCACCAATCAGCCCATGAACAACCGGGTTAGACCCGAACAACCGGATGAATTCATCAGCGAGCGCCATGGCCCCTCCTAGTCATACGAGAAGGTTGCGAACCAGCGATTAAATCGTTGTGAAACAACCAACCGTCACCGCAATTTGGCGGCATCTCTCGTCACGAACGCGCTAAGGGCTTTCCCCACGGCCGTGGTAGCGTTGCGTAGATGACCGCCCTGTGCGCTCACCTCCAACTCCCCGTTGCAATGGGCTGGCGCCACGTCCTGTTCGCAAACTGGCCGGTAGAGCCTGCGCTCGTCGCGGCCCATCTCCCCGATTCGCTTTCGGTGGACACGTTCGACGGACAGGCGTGGCTCTCGGCCGTCCCGTTTACGAACGTCGCCGTTCGTCCCGCGGGCACGCCGCAATTCGCAGGGTTTCGACTGCCTGAGCTCAATTTGCGCACCTACGTCACCCACGATGGCGAGCCGGGCGTCTACTTTTTCAGCCTCGACGCACAGGGCGTCCTCGGCGTGGTTGGCGCGCGGCTGTTTCACCACCTGCCGTACTACTACGCCCGAATCTCGCTCGCGACTACAGCCGAGAGAGTCGCGTTCTCGTGTCGGCGCGTCCACCCCGGCGCGCGCCCGGTTCGATTTCAGGTGACCTACCGGTCGACAGGCGAGCAGTTCCGCGCGGAATCTGACTCACTCGAAGCATTTCTGACCGAGCGCTATCGCTACTACACCGAGGCCACAAGTGGGGAGCTCCGCTTCGCGTCGGTGAGTCACGAACGCTGGCCGCTCACGGAGGCGACCGTCGAATGGGGTGCGAACAGTCTGTTTCGGGCGAACGGGTTTGCCGACCCGGCGAGCGACCCGGTGTATCTCTACAGCCCGGGCGTGGACACGGTTGCATCGGGGAGCAAGCGCGTCAGATAGCGTGGAGGGGTTTCAGAGTTCCCAGAACGCTTTGGCGTCGTCTGCCTCGAGGTTGTACCAGTCGAACATGAAGTAGCACGCGTCGCGGTCGGTTGGAAGCTGAAAGGCGAGTTCGCCCCGTGCGGTCGCGCCAGCGTCGATACTCCCCACGTCGAAGCCCTCGCTGAGCGACTCCCACGCCCAGAGGTCTACGGTGTACACCAAGCCAGTCGCTCCTTTCAGCCGCAAGTTCCAGACCGACGAGATGGGGATTGAATCAGTTCGGTCGTTCGTGATTTCCAGCGTGGGGAGGACGAATTCGTGACCCTCGCTCGCCACCAGTTTCCCACCGAGTTCGGTCGTAGTACGAACCTCTGTGACGGTCACGCGCACGTCATTGTTGGATACCGCTTCGCCCAGTGGATGAACGGTCTGAAGCGTCTGTTCTAAGTCTGCGACCGGCGTTGCTGACGATTCGAGGTCGATTGAAACAGTTGAAAGCGCCACCGCCGAACGATTGGTGAAATCGAGAGCGTAGGTGAGGTTCGTAGCGTCTTCTGGAACCTCGTACACCACGTCGCCCCGCGAGACCTCACCCGGGAGGAGGTCGTGATTTTTCGGGAGGGCGTGGGTCGTCGTCGTGTCGGCCAGATAGTACTCATTGCCGTCACCGTCGGCGATGTACGGCTCTATCCGCGGGAACCAGTGGGCGACCTCGTCGCTCGTGTTCTTTGCGGCGAATCGAAGAACGACGTACGTGTTGCCACGGCTTGCTCGCTGCGCGTCGGTGAGTGCCGTCGTCTTCGTCACCCCCCTCAGTACGAAACTGAACGACGGGGTTTCGACGAGGTCGCCAACGGCGACTGTCACTGGCGTCGCGGTTTCGGTCTGCTCGGTGGCCTGTTCTACACCACCAACACACCCGGCGAGGAGTGACGCCGCGCCGGCGCTCAGAAAGCGTCTCCGAGTGAACAGGTGGAACTTCATAGCGACACCTACAGCGCAAGCTGTTAAAATACTAGACACACGCGGAAATTGATGTGTCAGAGAGAACCAGACCGCAGTGGCGGTTCAGTTCTCGGCTTCCGACAATAAGCCCCGGACGCTCTCTTCGATGGAGTGTCTAACTTCCCAGCCAAGGCGCTCGTGGGCTCCAGAGGTATCGACGGCGAACGAATCGACGAGCGTCTCGCTGCGCGGGTTGTCGAGCAATGTGATATCGAGGTCGGTGCCGAGCAGGGCTGCGGCGTGACGTTGGACTAACTCGGCCACGTCCATGACGCTCGGATCTTCGTCGCTCGCAATCTCGTACTTCTCGACGCCGGTTTCGTCGGCGTCGAGTCGGTCGACGAGACGCTCTGCACTGCGGACGTACGCATTGGCAACGTCCTTTACGTGGACGTAGTTGCGCGCCTGCGTGCCGGGTTTGTACACCGTCAGTTCCTCGCCCGCGAGCGCGCGGTTGACGAAGAAGTTGATGACGGTGTTCTTCGAGATGGTTTTGCCCTCTAGTTCGTGTTTGCCGTACACGTTCGAAATCATGAACAGATGGGCCGGGAACGCTCCCTCGGCCATCGTCTCGATGGCGCGTTCACCGAGCAGTTTCGTCCGTCCGTACCAGTTGAGTGGCGCGCGCGGTTGGTCGACCGTAATTGGGAATTCTTGGGGGTCACCGAGCACAGCCATACTGAACGGAAAGACGAGCGCTGCGCCCGTTTTCTTACAGAACCACGCCACGTTGTTCGTGCCCTGAACGTTCACCTCGTAGGCGAGGTCTGCGTGCTGGTCACAGTCTTTGACACCGCTCACGGCGGCGAGGTGGATGACCACATCCGCGCCTTCCAAGGTCTCCTCTAACCGGTCGCGCTGGCGGATGTCGAGGTGCGAAATGTCCACGTCGCCGACCGAGCGAACCTGCCCGAGATAGAAGTTGTCGAACGCGACGAGTTCCCAGTCGGGGTGTTCTTCCTGAAGTTTTGCGATGACGCGACTGCCGATGTAGCCCGCGGCCCCCGTGATGGCGACGCGCGGTGTGTCCGTACTCATGATTGTCTGAAGTGGTCTGCGAGTTCGCGAACGCCCTCGCGGAGCGTCCATTCGGTCTGAAAGCCGGTATTCGCCAGCCGGTCGAAGTTGACGTGGTACGACGGGCCGGGGTGTTTGTCCTCTAAGTAAGTGATGTTGACCTCGCCCACCGCTTCGCTCACGACCTGTGCAATCTCCGAGATGCGGAAGTTCTGGTCGTTCGACCCGACGTTGTAGACGAACTCGGCCCAGTCGTCGGGGTTGAGCGCGGCGTGGGCGTAGGCGCGCGCGGCGTCTTTGACGTGGATGAACGGCCGCCAGTTGCTCCCGTCGCCGTAGACGGTGAGCGGGCGGCGCGTGAGCGCGCGGAAGACGAAGTGGTTGACGACGAGGTTGAATCGCACGCCGGGTGCGTAGCCGTAGTTCGTGCTCATCCGGAGGGCGGTCCCCTGCATGCTCGACTTGTCGATGGTTGCTTTCAACAACTCCTCTGCGGCCTGTTTCGACTCGGCGTAGGGGTTGAGCGGGTCGGTCGGCGTCTCCTCGGTGAGGTCCATGCTCGTCGCCCGGCCGTAGTTGTTACACGAGGAAGCGAACACGACGTTCGAAACGTCGAGTTTGCGCGCGGCCGTGAGGACGTTCTTCGTCCCTTCTAAGTTTACGTCGAAGGTCTCCTCGCGGCGGTCGTGAGTGCTGTCTGCACCCGTGATGGCGGCGAGGTGAATCACCGTCTGCACGTCGCGCATGGCGCTCTCGACGTCGCCGTACTCGCGGACGTCGCCCCGGCGAAAGTCGATGGAGTCGTCTAAGTTTGCCCCCATGAGGTTGCGCGGCGAGCCAAGCGAGTAGTTGTCGAGAATCACGATGTTCTCGACCTCGTCGTGTTGCTGGAGCAGGGGAACGAGGGCGCTCCCGATGTACCCACACCCGCCGGTGACGAGCACGTTCATGACTTAGTCCTCTAGGACGCTCGGGAGGAAACGGTCTTCGTAGGCGGTGATGGTGTCCTCATAGCGCGCGAGCGTAGTGAGGATGTCGCGGGTGCCGCTCTCGAAGTCCTGGGCCTGCTCGCCGATGAGCGCCATGTACTTCTCGTTTGCAATCTCCATCTTGTGCGTCTCGTCTTCGTCGCGTGGGTTCTCGAAGTGCTTGACAGCGGCGTCGTAGTCGAACTCTCCGGCGACGTCGGAGATGGTGTTTGCCATCTCGACGATGCTGATGGCGCGGGTGACCTGATTGTAGACGGTGAGGTCGTCCGGACGCTCTGCTGGGTCGGTGAGTGCGAGCTGTGCGAGGCCCTCGACGGCGTCTTCTAAGCTGATGAACGGCTTTCGCTGTTCGCCCTTGCCGTACACCGTGAGCGGGTAGCCCGCGACGGCCTGTGCGGCGAAGCGGTGGGAGACGACGCCGAAGTAGTAGTCGAAGTCAAAGCGCGTCTTCAGGCGGTTGTCCTCGCGGGTTTCTTCTGTTTCCGTGCCGTAGGTGATGGCCGTGCGCACGTCGGAGATCGGGATGCCGAACTGCTTGTTTGCGAGTCGGAGGTTCGCCGCGTCGTGGCTTTTCGTGAGGTGATACCAGCTGCCGGCCATGGCGGGGAACGGCACCTCGTCGCGCTCGCCTTGGTTTTCCATCGTCGCACCGCCTTCGGGAATCGGGAAGGTTGGCGCGCCGTAGACGCCCGTCGTCGTGGTCTCGATGAAGTGGGTGTCCGTGAGGTCGTGTTCCTCTAAGCCCCAGATGAGATTCCGCGTGGCCTGCATGTTGTTGTGCTGGGTGTAGTTCGCGCGCTCGCCGTTGATTTGCGAGTAGGGCGCGGAGGGCTGTGCCGCGGTGTGGACGATGGCGCTCGGCTCGTGGACCGTCAGGAGTTCATCGACGAACGACTTCTCGGTGAGGTCGCCTTCGATGAAGGAGAGGTTGGAAAGCCCCAGCGTCTCCTTTGCGGCCGCGAGGCGTTGGTCGATGCTCATGATGGGGACCGCGCTCGTCGCGCCGACCTCTTCGACCCAGCCACGTCGGGCGAAGTTGTCAACGAGAATCACGCGGTCGTCGGTCCGGTCTGCGATGCGGAGGGCGGTTGGCCAGCCAATATAGCCGTCGCCGCCAGTGACGAGAATGGGCATTAGTTACTCTAGTTCTGAGTAACAGAGTTTTTCAATAAATACTTTCTCGTTGTCGGCAGAACGGTTTGGTAACACGACCCGTAATGGTGCTGGTTTGTCTGACAATCGTAAGATTAGAAACAATTATGCTACTTGCAAGAGGGTATCAGCCATGAGCCCCGGTGCGCTGGAGGAGGCGGACGTACTGGAGTTTGGGCGGGCCCTGTCCCAGCTAAAACAAGCTGGAAGCATGGTTCTCGTAACTGGCAGCGTGCCCAAAGCTGCGTTTAGCGCCGTCTCACGCCAGATGCTCGGGGAATCCACGCTCCCGCGACGACGGCTGTTCGTCCTCACAGACACCACCGCAGATGCCGTCCGCGAGCGCGTGCCGCGAACCGCAGACCCACGCCAGACGCGCATCATCGAACAGCTCTCGATGACGCGAAGCGTCACCACCGCGACGGCGGGAAGCGACCCGACCGTCGAGTATGTCTCCAGCGACGAGTTGCCAGCGCTCATCGAGACCGCGTTCGACGCCATCGGCGCGCTCGAAGTGGGCGCAGCACCCGCAGAGTTGCGCGTGTGTGTCGATTCGCTCACGCCGCTCATCGAGCGCTATGGCAAGCAGCGAACCTTCACGGCGTTACACGCGCTGTGTTGGCGCGTTCGCCACGCGCGCGGGCTGGGCCACGCCCACTTACAGACAGATGCGACGGACGTCGTCGCGCTCTTTGCTGAGCTGTTTGACGCTCATGTCGAGCTTCGGGAACGAGCGGGCACGTTCCAACAGCGATGGCATCTTCGCGACGATGATGTGACAACGGCGTGGTTGACATTCGAGGCGGTGGGTGACATACAATGACCAAACACAGAATTTCTAAACTAGTAGATACATTTTTATCTTCATACAACAGTAAGGTAGCAACGACTGTCAGGTGTGGGAGAGCCGGGCAATCACCGAGGTGAGCGCACACGTGTACATTACGTATCGAGAATTAGACGGCGGAACCGGGCTAGAGATTACGGATACCATCGAACGGCGGCGGTATTCACTGCTCTCTGAGACGCCCGTCACACCGACAGGTATCGACACTGACAAATTCGCCTTTCCGATCGACGGCGCAGTTGCGATCGTCACCGAACGGCTGACGCTCCCAACCGTTGTGCCGGTGTACGTCCGCAACGCAGCGGGCGAGATGATCGCGGAGGCAGAACACTTTGCAGACGCGGACCTCCCGGCAGGCGAGTACAGCCTCGAGCTGTGCGCGCCGATGAAAATTTATCTGCGCGCCCGCGGGCCGCTCACCCTCGCAGGCGACGCACAGCAGCTTCACGTCGAGTTCGACGAACCGACCGAAGTGCTCGTCGGTGCGCGCTCACACCACAAGCACCCGGCCGGAACCGTCACGACGACCGAAGACCCGCGCGATTTGATGGCGGCCGTCTCGACGTTTGGCTCTGCGCTCAAGACGACGTCGCCGGAGCGCTCGTACCCGACGCTCAGAGGCCACCCACCGCTGGTTGAGCTCGGCGATGAACTCGATATTCCCGAGAATCTGGTGCGCCCCGACACGGGCATCACCATCGAGGTGCCCCCAGAGACGGGGTACATCTTCTGTGCCGCGCCACTCGTCTACTACCTCGGCGCAGACCTCGTCCCCGGCTTCGACGCGCGGCTCGTCACCGACGAGGGCTTCACCTTCCCGCTTGGCGACACGCCCAGAGAGTTCGAAAACACGGTCGAAGCCGTGCTCAAGCACGTGTTCTTCTTAGACTGCATCACGCGCACGGAGGGGTTGTATAAGCTGAATCTCCACGAGCGCCACGAGATTGCAGACCGCGTCGCGCTCGACTTCGCTTTACTTTACGACCAGTCGCTCGCCGCGCAGCTCGAAGCGTACCTCGCTGTGCCCTTCGAGACCGTCGAACCGCTCTTGCCCGAGTGGAAGCTCACCTCGCACGTCTCGCTGTCGCCAACGAGCATCGAGACGCTGCCGTTCCTCGTCGATGACCTCGCGGTTGTGCGAACCCCACAGGCAGAACAGGTTGCGCACGCGGACGCACAGATGGCGCTCGTAGACGAGTTCCTCCGCGACGGCAGCTTCATGCGCAGCGCCTCTGCGGCGTCTGCAGCACCCGCGTCGTACGTAAAGCCACAGGCGGTCACGTCGCTCGAACAGGCGTGGGTCGGCGACGGTGCGCCACTCGGCGCGAGCAAGACAACGACGCAAGCGTTCCACAACCATCTCGCGCGCGAGCTGTCCGACGGCGACATCGACATCACCGTCGTCTGCAACGACCCGCAGATGGACGAAGAGCGCGACATCGTAGACCGCGTCTATGGCTCGCGCTCTGACCTGCTGTTCGACGTGACCATCAAACACGACCTCACGACCGCAGAACTCGCGGCCGTGCTCACGAGTCAGACCGAGTTCCTCCACTACATTGGCCACATCGACGCGGAAGGCTTCGAGTGCGTCGACGGGAAACTCGACGTGTCCACGCTCGATGACGTTGGCATAGACGCCTTCTTCCTCAACGCCTGTTCCTCCTACGACCAAGGAATGGCGCTCATCGAGAAGGGTTCGATTGGCGGTATCGTCACGCTCTCTGATGTCATCAACAGCGGGGCGGTTCGCATCGGAAGTACGGTTGCACGCCTGCTCAACGGTGGGTTCCCGCTTTCCTCCGCGCTCGAAGTGGCGAAAGGCGAGAGCATCGTTGGCGGCCAGTACGCCGTGATTGGCGACGGCGGGCTCGCGGTTGCACAGGCAGACAGCGGAACACCGCTGGTCTGGGAGCTAACCGCGCTCGAAGACGACCAGTACGAAGTTGAAATGAAAACCTACCCGACCTGTGAACGCGGGATGGGGAGCCTCATCGTGCCGTACTTTGAGAGTAACAACGAGTACTTCCTGAACTCTGGGACGCTTGAGCCGTTCACCGTTTCTGCAGGTGAACTCCTGCGGCTATTCATTATGGAGGATTTCCCGGTGAGAATGGACGGACAACTTCGGTGGTCGAGCGAGATCACGCACAGCGAACTGTAACTTTGTTTTTACGGGCCGCCAACGGTGCCTGCCACGCCGGCTGCTGCATTCCCGACGGAGCTGAGCAGGAGCATCAGCATGAACAGCGCGCCGGTCATCTGGGGGTTCTCTGCGAGGTATGCTTTGAGTGAGCTTTCGGACATTACAACCTCTCAGATGAGGGGCGAGAATATATAATTATTCTAATATATCTGCTATAAAATTAATGTAACAAAACATTTGTGATAAATGGTGTTGCTAGCGCTAGCAGATGACACAAGAAAATAGTTCGGTAACCGAGAACAAAATTCTTTTCCCCGCGTAGACACGACGTGAGCGTAGAAATTCGGCACCTCGCCTGCGCTCACACACTCATGAATTCGGACACGACTCGGCACGAAAACTCCCCAACTCCACGGCTTCGAGCCGCAGTTTCAGAATCGAAACTGGGGCAGTTCGTCGCGGTGGGTCGCACGGCGGCAGGTGAGTCAGTCACCGCGCAGGGAGTGGACACCCTCGAACACGCAACACACCAGTCGCGCGTCGTGTCCACTGGCAGGCGCGCCACAGCCCGCGTTGGCGAGCTGACGCGGCGGTCGTCTCTCTTTCGCTGGCTCACCGCCGAGCCAGAACCAGAAATCATCGTCATCGACCTGCGCGAAACGTGGACAGTCGGCCCTTTCATCGCCCTTCTCGACCGATTCGTTGCCGCCGCCGAACCCCACATCGCGTCGCTCGGCATCGGCACTGCCGCGAGACGCCTCACAAACGCCCTCTCGCGTGCGCCAGTTCGCATCGCTGGCCTTCTGAGCGTGTTCTTGTTCTCAGGGCTGGTCGCGGCAGCGCTACTCACAGGGACGCTCACACGGCCCGCCATGGGCGCGTACGCCATCGTCCTCGGACTTGCCCTCGCCGCGACGCGCGTGGGGCTGTCGTGGCGTGAGCTCGGCGAGACGAAATTCGGAAACGCAGTTGCGGCGGCGTTCGAGCCGCCCGAATACGACGACCGACGCTGACTACTCGACGGTCACACTCTTTGCGAGGTTGCGCGGCTTGTCAATCGACCGCCCGAGCTGTGCGGCCGTGTAGTAGGCGAGCAACTGGAGCGGGACGTTTCCGAGAATCGGCGCGGTGCGCGGGTGACTCTCGGGGATGCGAATGACGTGGTCTGCGTAGCGTTCGACGTCGGACTGGCCGTCGGTGACGGCGATGACCGGCGCGTCGCGCGCCTCGACTTCTTTGACGTTGCCAATGGTTTTGCGCGCAATCTCGTCGTCGCCCGTGACGATGGCGATGACCGGCGTCTTATCGGAGACGAGCGCGAGCGGGCCGTGTTTGAGTTCGCCCGCCGCGAAGCCCTCTGCATGCTTGTACGTGATCTCCTTCATCTTGAGCGCGCCTTCGAGCGCGACGGGGAAGTTGAGCCCCCGCCCGATGAAGAAGTACGCATCCGCGTCTAAGTACTCCTCTGCAATTGCTTCGGTGAGCGGCGCTTCGTCGAGAATCGCCTGCACCGCGCTTGGGAGGTCACGGAACGCCTCAATGATGTCGCGCTTGGTCGAGGACGTGACTGGCGCGGTGGCCATGACGAGCAGTGTCATCGCCGCGAGTTGCGAGGCGAACGTCTTCGAAGCGGCGACCCCGATTTCGGGACCGGCGCGGATGTAGAAGACGTGGTCACACTCCCGAGAGACCGTGCTCCCGATGACGTTGGTGACGCCGAGCGTCGTCGCCCCGCGGCGCTTTGCCTCGCGTAGCGCAGAGAGCGTGTCTGCGGTCTCACCGGACTGGGTGACGCCGATGACGAGGTCGTCGCCCGTAGGCGGTGGCGACGTGGTAAACTCGCTCGCAAGGAACGCCTGGGCGGGAATCCCGGCTTCGCGGAACAGCTCTGCCCCGTACATCGCGGCGTGGTACGAGGTTCCACAGGCGACGAACTGGACGCCCGTTGGCTGTAACGCACCGAGTTCTTCGATGGTGATCGAGCCGGTGAGTTCGTTCATCCGGCCTCGGAGACACTGGCGCAGCGCGCGGGGCTGTTCGTGAATCTCCTTTATCATGAAGTGGTCGTAGCCACTCTTGCCCGTCTCCTCTGCGTTCCACTCGATTGTGTGAATCTCTTTGTCGTGGCGCGTTCCCGAGTGGTCGGTGACGTACCATTCGCGCTCGTTGATGATGGCGATTTCACCGTCTTCTACGTACACCACTTGGTCCGTGTAATCACGGAACGCGGGCACGTCGCTGCCGAGATACGTGGCATCCTCTGCGATGCCGAGGACGAGCGGCGAGTCTTGGCGCGCCGCGTAGATGGTGTCGTGACCCGCGAACACGGCGAGAATCGCGTAGCTCCCCTCGATGGTCTTGATAGCGTCGTAGAACGCCTCTTTCTGGGTCATGCCCGCGTCGAGGTTTCGCTCGATGAGGTGAGACACCACTTCGGTGTCGGTGTCGCTTTGGAACTCGTGGCCCTGGTCGGTGAGTTCGTCGCGCAACAATTGGTAGTTCTCGATGATGCCGTTGTGAATCACCGCCACATCGCCCGTGCAGTCTTGGTGCGGGTGAGAATTGCGGTCGTTTGGCGGGCCGTGTGTTGACCACCGAGTGTGACCAATACCGAGCCGTCCGCCTAGCTCTGCGCCCTTCACTGCCTGTTCTAAGTTGACGAGTTCGCCCTGGCGCTTGACGACGGAGATGTCGTCGTCTACGAGCGCGACGCCCGCAGAGTCGTAGCCGCGGTATTCGAGCTTCGACAGCCCGTTCATCAGTACATCTAACGTTTCCCCCTCTCGGCCAACGCAGCCAATAATTCCACACATTATCTCATCACCTCTGCCCCTTCCACGATGTAGCCCGAAATCTGGACCCCCGTGTGGAGGTGGGCTCCCGAACCCACAAGCGTGCCCGGTGCGACGCTGATAGCCCCCTCTGCGCGGACGCGGTCTGCAAACACCGCGCCGAGTTCCTGGTCTTGATACACGTGGGCGTTGATGCGCACGTCCGCCGGGCCACCGGGCACGATGGTGCTCGCGCCGAGGTGGACGTCTTGGCCCGTCACGCAGTCGATGAGGACGCTCCCGGGCCCAACCCGGGTGTCTGCGTCGATGACCGACTGTTCGACGGTCGCGTTCGCACCAATCGTGACGTTGCGCCCGAGTGCGACGTTCGGGCCGATGACCGACCCGGGGCCGACGACGCAATCAGGACCGATGACGACGGGGCCGAGCAGCGTCGCATCCTCGTGGACGAGCGCGCTGTCTGCGACCCACACCTCACCGTCTTCGCTTGGCTCCTCAACGCGCCCACGCGCGAGCAGCTCGCGGTTCATGTGAAGGATGTCCCACGGGTAGGTTGCGTCCACCCACATACCCTCAGTGCGTACGCCACGAACCACGGTGCCCTCGTCGATGAGGCGCGAGATGGTCGTGGTAAGTGCGAGTTCGCCGTCTTCCCGAGGTGTCTGGTCGATGGCGTCGAAAATCGACGCGTCGAAGGCGTACACCCCGGCGTTGATGAGCCGTGAGATAGCCACATCGGGCTTCTCGACGAGCTGTTGGATGCGACCGCCGTCTAAGACGACCGTCCCGTAGCGGTTCGGGTGGTCGCGTTCGAGGACGGCGAGCGCGGGCGTGCCGTACTGCTCGTAGGCATCCATCACGTCTTTGACGATGCCGGGTTCGAGCGCGCGGTCGCCGTTTACGACGATCATCGACTCCGTAACGGCCTCTTGTGCTTGCAACAGCGCGTGGCCGCTGCCGAGTTGTTTCTCTTGGACGTGATATGAAAGTGGTACGTTCCGGTAGGAGTGGCCGAAGTACTCCTGGACGCGGTCGCGTTTGTACCCGACGACCACGTGAATCTGTTCTATGCCTGCGTCGATGAGCGCATCAAAGACGTAGGCCATTACCGGACGGTTCGCCGCCGGAAGCATCGGCTTCGGGCGGTTGCGCGTCAACGGATGTAAGCGAGTCCCCTCCCCTGCCGCCAGCACGACGGCTGTTCTAACACCCATGTACATTACATTGACATCAGAGAGTAAGAACGTTCTGTCCTAAGAACAATATTGCGACAGGTCAGGCGAGTGTAAGCACGCCGCCAAGAATGGCGAGTGCGCCAAGCCCAACGCAAACCGCCCAGAACGCAACCCGGTGGACGACGCGCATGAGCGCGTCGATGGTTAGGTAGCCCACGACGGCGGCGACACACAGCGCGAACAGCGCCGGGCCAGGGTCGATGGCCGGGACACCCTCGGTGAGCACGGTGAGCGCACCCGCGGCGAACGCCGCTGGAATCGAGAGCAAAAAGGAAAGGCGGAGCGCAGACGGCCCATCGTGGCCGCGAAGGAGCAGTGCGCTCGCGGTGGTTCCAGAGCGCGAGACGCCCGGAAGGATGGCGAGTCCTTGGAGACCGCCGACGAGCACGGCGTCGAGGAGTGACGGTTCCTCACGAGTCCCGAGCGAGAGCCGGTCAGCCCCTCGGAGGACGAGGCCGGTCGCGACGAGCAAAACACCGATGAGCGCGACGAAGGCACCCCCCGTGAGCGCCGAGGCGAGGTCCATCAGCGCGGTGTAGGCGACGAGGCCGACCACGCCCGAAGCGAGCGTGGCGAGGGCGAGAAACGAGAGGTCTGCCGTTTCGCTGTCAAAGGCCTCGCGCGGTCGCCACTGTGGGAGCGAGGCGAGCACTGAGACCACTTCGTCACGGTAGTACGCGAGCGCGGAGACGGCCGTGCCGCCGTGTAAGAACAATGAGAACTGGACGGCAACCTGCGGCGAGACGCCCTGAAACGCCGTGAGAAAGAGGGTGATGTTCCCCTCACTGGAGATGGGGAGCCACTCGAAGATGCCCTGTAAGATGCCGACGACGAGGGCGAGGAGCCACGAATTCATATTCTGACAGTTTCGCGGGAGTACAAAGGTCGTTCGGATTTCCTGAGCGCGACGTTTTCAGCACGGCTCTCCTATCTCCATGAAGAGGTGAGCGGTGAGAGTGAACTGTGGAGGCAAGGAGGGGGGTATCGACAGACGAGAAACCAGACACGATCATGCAATTCATTGCAACACTCACACACAGCCCAGACCATTGCTGGGCACGCGAAGACCGAGCCGACGACGCCCGCGAGTGGATTTCAACCATGCACACCCGCGCAGAGGAACAAGGCATCCACCTCCAAGGCGCGTACGTCGCAACCAACGAACACACGTTCTACTTCATTCTCGAATCTGACGACTTTGGGGCCGTTTCGTCGTTCCTTGGCCCACCGCTGCTGACCGACCATACGGCGCACATCACGCCCGTTGGAAACCTAGAGGAGATCGCCCGCATCTTCATCGAGATGGAGTGACGGCGACACCACGTTTTATCTCGCGTCTGCCCAACTGTCAGCGTATGACAACGGTGGCGGAATACGAAACGTTGCTGCGCGAGGCGCTGCTCGCGCTCCCGCCGTGGCAGGGCGTGGTGGTGACGATTGGGGTCTCGCTCCTCGTCGCAAAAGGGATTGAACTCCTCGGGAAGACGGTCATTCCGCGGCTCACCGCGCGCATCGAGGGCGAAGTCGATGACGTGATTTTCAAAACGATTCAAGCGCCACTCTACGTCTCGGTCGTCCTCATCGGGGCGTACATCGCCACCGTGCCGCTCGGCCTCGCGCCCGCCGTCGATGCGCCACTGCTCGCCGGGACGCTTTCGACGCTCACCGTCCTCTGGGCCTTTACGCTCACCCGCCTCGGGCGGAAGGTGTCGAAAGCCGTCACCGCCGGCAAAGAGTTCGACTAGACCGTCGTCCCCATCTTCCAGAACGTCTGGTCGGCAGTCATTCTCGGGGCCACCATCTTCCTCTTGCTCACGTTCTGGGAAATCGATATCACGCCGTTTCTCGCCTCTGCGGGGATTATCGGGATTGTGGTTGGGCTCGCCGCCCGCGACACGATTGCGAACTTCTTCGGCGGCATCGCGCTCTATTTCGACGGCACGTACGCCGTGGGCGACTACATCGTCCTCGAATCGGGCGAGCGCGGCCGGGTCGAAGACATCTCGATTCGCAGCACCGTCATCCGCACGCGTGACGACCTGCTCGTGACCGTTCCGAACGCCGTGCTCAACTCTGCGCGCATCGTGAACGAATCGACCCCCGAGCGCGAGCGCCGGATTCGCCTCCCGGTGGGCGTTGCCTACGGCAGCGACGTAGACCGCGTCGAGGAAGTGTTGCTCGCAGAGGCGAACGCTGAAAACCTCGTCCTCGAACAGCCCCACCCGCGCGTGCGATTCCGGGGCTTTGGTGATTCGGCGCTCGACTTCGAGTTGCTCTGCTGGATTAGCGACCCTGTCTTGCGCGGGCGAGCCACCCACGAGATGAACAAGCGCATCTACCAAGCGTTCGGCCGCGAGAACATCGAAATCCCGTTCCCACAGCGCGTGGTCACGATGACCGACGAGCCGCCAACAGAGCCGTTTGTATCCTCGGACAGCGTCGTCGGCGACGGCGGCGAATGACCAGAAAACAATAACTCATATTTCAGAGATATTCACGATATAAGGTACGACCCTATAGCGGTCTCCATATGACACTGTTCGATAACGTCCGTAAGGTTCTTGCTGTGACGAGGGAAACAGAGGCTATGGGGGAGTACGGGATAATCACCTGTCCAGTCTGTGACCAACGCTACGTCCGGAGTGGAGTGGAGGCCATAGACCGAGCAACGCTGAAAGAACTCGCCCGAAACCATCTCAAGACCCATCGGCTCGACGAGAGCAAGCGCGGCATCTACGGCGTGTTGATGGTCGAGCAGATGGAGCGATTGCAGGCCATCGAAAACGAAATCATCACCTAACCGTGCACCTATACTGCCACGACGTGCTGTCAGAGAGGTGAGACCGCAACAGGAGAGTCCGTGGCCATCACCCTCAACTTCTGTGGCATCCTCGAAGTGACCGACGAGCCGGACGTGACCCAAACGACCGCCATCTCGCGTTCGCCGGTCTACGCCGCGCACTGTTTTGTTCATTTTATCTCCCCAGAAAGCCCGGCGAAAGCGCCAAGAAATGCCAATATAGCCACACGCACCGTTTAAAATGCACAGGTCCACAGATAGAATAAAATCGGCTCAAGAGATGTGAAAGGGTTACCCAATGCGATATTAGGCACCCGATAGTTAGTAGACCAACACGTTTTGGTCAGGGTGCATGGTACGACCCTCCAGACGGACGTTCCTGAAAGGTATCGGTGTGGCTGGCGCGGCCGGCCTCGTCGGCACAAATGCAATTGCAGCAACCCCGGACGGGGAGACACCAGACTGGCCCGTGAGCCGTGGCACGGACGGGCGGACGGGGTACACCACAGGTCGAGGGCCACAACCCTATGCTGGTCCCGGCTGGTCACCTGGCGACGAACTCTCAGACCCCACAGAAGTGACGGTCGTAGACGGTTCCGCCTACGTTGGGACAGTTGGCTCGTACGACGTCGACGCGAGCACAGGCGAGGTCGCCGCCTACGACGGCACGGACGGTGGCCTCCGCTGGATTCGCGACGACGACAGTATCGGTGCGGTGATCGCGGCCCCGACGGTCGCAGACGGCCGCGTGTTCGTCGCCGCTCGCCCAGCAATCAGCTACACGGAAGGTGGCCGACAGGGTGAGACGCCACCGAACGGCGGCATTTTGGCCCTCGACGCAGAAACCGGCGAGACGCTCTGGACGAACAAGGAGTTGCGGTACACGAACGGTGCAGTGCTCGTTCGTGACGACACGGCGTACGCCATCTCAGGGGCGACGGTGTACGCCCTCGCTACCGCGACGGGCGACGTACAGTGGAGCGTCGAAGTAGACGATACCAACTTCCTCAGCACGCTGGTGTTCGGTGAGGAGACGCTCTACGCGGCAGGCGGCCAAACGATTGTGGCGCTTGGAACCGATGGAACCGTCCAGTGGCAGTCGGATGCCCCCGACGGTGTCGATGCAAACACGCTTGCCGCCGCCGACATCCACCTCTACCTTACGATGGCATCTGGCGCGGCATCGACCTCAGACACGGTGTGGGCACTCTCGCAAGCAGACGGTTCGGTGGTCTGGGAGACGCAGGTCGCTGCCGATTTCGAGGACAGCGAGCCAAACAACCTGAGTCCCCCTGCAGTGGCCAACGGAACGGTGTACGTCTCCTCCGAGGATGACGACGAACGCGTCGGCGCGGTTCACGCGCTCTCCACCGAGACGGGCGAGGAACAGTGGCAGTTCGTCTCGGCCGCGAAACTCGTGGGCAAGCCTGCCGTCACCGACGGCACCATCTACGTCGGGGGGCAGTACACGACCATGGCCGCCGTCGAAAGCGAACGCGAAGCAGGCTACTTCGAACACGGAGCCGACTACGTCGATACGGCCTACGCCCGGCCCATCGTGTACGCACTCGACACGGACGATGGGTCAGAGCAGTGGAGTTACGGCATCGACGAGGCCGGGGCCGACTACTTCGCACTCTCCACCGTACCCGCAAATGACCACCTCTACGTACAGGTCTCCGGTACGCGAACCCCACCGTACGGCGCAGTAGGTGGTGTGTACGCACTCGCTTCGAGCGAGAGTATGCCCGGCCCCGAGCACACGCTGGTGGATGACTCGCCAAAGGAACCGGAGCGCGAACCGGTCAAAGCATACATCACGACCGCTCCCGAGAACGCTGAGGAGGTAGATTTCGACTCAGGCGCGACCGTGACGCTCTCGGGAACTGAGTCGAGTTCACCGAACGGCGCAATTACGAGCTACGAATGGGACATAGACGAGGACGGCGAGTACGAGCAGACGGGTGAAACCACTGAGGTGGAACTTGACTACTGTGGCATCCTCACGATGACCCTCCGAGTGACCGACGAGACCGGTGCGACCCAGACGACCAGCATCGAACTCTCGACGGTTTAATCTACCCCCACAGTTTTCGATTCCAGAAGTCAGTCGCCATCCGAACTAGTCGGTTCGGACAGCCCCTGTCTGAACGCCTTCACTGTCCGAAGCACAACCCAACAGAGCGCGACCGCGACAATCCCGACGAACGCCAGATACACCGTGTTGGCGGTGTCGAGACCCCACTGCGTGAGTGCGACGAGCAGTGAGCCAACGACGAGGAACGTTGCGAGCGCCACGATTGCGAGGATGAGATGGCGTGCGAGTCGCACACCTCGACGGCCTCGGTGTAAGTACGCGAAGCCGTGAAGTCTGACTGCGGCGATGTCGGAGGCGACCTGTGCCCCGACGATGAGCGTGACAACGTGAAGGGCAGTTCTCACGCTATCGGTGAGCAGCGACGTTGCGCCTGCAACACCTGCGAGCAGTTCGACGCTGTGGAAGAGGACGGACGCAACGGGGACCGGAAACAAGAGGAATGCCCCAAACCACACAGCGGCGGTGGTGAGCAGCGAACGGTTGGAGGAGGCCATACACACCGGTTCGCGAGCGGTCATCAAATATCTTAATCAACCAACACGTTCGTGCGAGCTACGGCAAAACCAAGACTGTTAATCCGAGCAGGACGCAGTTCCGATAATGACGATTCTCGACGATGCGCGAGCGGTCGGAGAGAACGGCCCCGTCTGCGATTCGTGTCTGGGCCGGGTGTTCGCCGAGCGGAGTTTCGGCCTCACCAACGAACAGCGCGGGAACGCGCTGCGGACCGCCGTGGCATTGGCAGACGACGAGCCCTACGAACCGACCGACGTGGCAGAGTGTTGGGTGTGTGAAGGCCTCTGTGCGACGTTCGACGAGTGGGCGCAGCGCGCCGCAGAAGCAGTGGAGGGCATCGAGTTCGACACGTATCAAGTTGGCACACGCACGCCGCCGCTCATCGAAGAAAACGAACTCCTCTTGCGCGAGAGCGCCGGGCTCCCGGAGGACGCGGGCGAGCAGTTCAAGTCCGAGTTCAACCGCGAGGTGGGCAAACGCATTGGACGGCTCACCGAGACGGAAGTTGACTTTGGCCGCCCGCACGTCATGTTCACGCTCAATTTAGAGGGCGACACAGTCGAGATGCGCAACCACTCGACGTTTGTTTATGGGCGCTACCGCAAACTCGAACGCGACATTCCCCAGACGAAATGGCCGTGCTCTGAGTGCAACGAGACGGGTTACATCCGCGGCGACCCGTGTCACGTCTGTGCCGGGAGTGGCTATCGCTACCCCGAGAGCGTCGAACAGCTCGCCGCACCACCGCTGCTCGAAGCAATGGATGGCGAGGCAACGACCTTCCACGGCGCGGGCCGCGAGGACGTAGACGCGCTCATGCTCGGAACCGGCCGCCCGTTCGTGATGGAGATTACAAACCCGAAGGTTCGGCACGTCGATTTGGCCGCGCTTGAAGAGGCAGTCAACGAGCAGGCCGAGGGGAAAATCGAGGTCGAGGGCCTGCGCGCGTGCACCTACGAGATGGTCGAACGAGTCAAAGAACACGACGCCTCGAAGACTTACCGCATGGACGTGAAGTTCGCCCATCCGGTGACCACAGAAGACCTGCAGGCGGCGATAGCCGAGTTGCAGGGCGCGACCATCGAGCAGTACACGCCCCAGCGCGTCGACCACCGCCGAGCGAACCTGACCCGCGTACGCGAGGTGTACAACATCGAAGGCGAGGTGGTGGACGAATATCACGCAGACCTCACCATCCACGGCGCGGGCGGCCTCTACATTAAAGAACTCGTGAGCGGCGACGACGGCCGTACCAAACCGAGCCTGACCGGCCTGCTCGGCGTCAACGCCGTCGTGACCGCGCTCGACGTGGTTGCGGTCGAAGGCGAAGACGAACCGTTCGAAGCCGAGGAGTTCTTCCGTGACTAGCGGGCAGAAACGTTTTTTAGTTGCTCTGCAACGTTTGTGTGATGACTGGGCGCTTTGGTGCTGACGAGGCCGGGCGCGGTCCCGTCCTCGGGTCGATGTTCGCCGCCGCCGTGAGCGTGCCCGACGAGGACGTACTCCCGGACGGCATCACCGACTCGAAGTTTCTCACGCCCGCCCGTCGCGAAGAACTCGCGGACGCCCTCCGCGCGTCGCCGAACGTCGCAGTCGGCATCGCGGAGGTGACGGTTTCGCAGATTGACGACCCGGAGACGGACCTGAACACCCTCACCGTCCGCGCACAGGCAGACGCCCTCCGCCAAGTTCTCGAAGACGACATGGAAGGCATCGTGGACGCCTGTGACACCGACGAAGCGCGCTTTGCCCGCCGCGTGGCCGGAAAACTCGACAAGAATGTCACCCTCCGCGCGGAACACGGCGCAGACGAGAATCACCTGATTGTCGGCGCGGCGAGCATCATCGCTAAGGTCGCCCGCGACGCCCACGTCGCGGAGTTAGCCTCAGCGTACGGCGAGGTCGGCAGCGGCTATCCGAGCGACCCGACGACGAAGGCATTTCTCACCGAGTTCGTCGAACGAAACGGCAACCTGCCCGATTGCGCGCGCGCGTCGTGGCAGACGAGCAAGGATGCCCTCGCCGCACGCGAGCAGGCGGGCCTGAGCGAATTTTGAACCGGTGAGACACGCCGTTCGCCGCGTCCGACCCGCTCATTTTTAGCATGTTATTGAGTAACATACATTGATGTACGACGAGATTCTCCTTCCGACTGACGGAAGTGGCGGGATGAAACGGGTTACAGAGCACGCCCTCGGTCTCGCCGAATTGTGCGGGGCGACCATCCACGCGCTGTACGTCGTTGATGAAACCGCCTATGAAACCGTCCCCGAGGATGCACGCCATCAGGTTCGGGACACGCTCCAAGAAGACGGAAAGAGTGCGACGAAGTCGATCGCATCACGCGCCGAGGTGAGAGGTATCGAAAGCAAGGAGGAGGTTAGGTGGGGCGACCCAGCAGTCGCCATCATCGCCTACGCCGTCAGGAATGACATCGACCTCATCGTGATGGGGACACGTGGAAAAACTGGCTTCGAGCGATATCTGCTCGGAAGCGTAGCGGAGAAGGTGCTTCGGGTCTCTCCTGTTCCGGTCGTGACGGTTCACCTCAGCGACCCAGAGGAACTCGTCGCCGAAATCGAGGAGTTACTGGAGCGTAATTACGAATAGTGGCACTTCAATCCCGAATGAGTAGCTGGAATCGAGAGTTGTCGTCCGATTCCAGCTATCGGTCGACGATTGAAGAGGTACTAGCGGTGTGACAGCACCAAGCACGCGATCGAGAAAATCAGCAGCTTTAGCCGCCTGTATCGCGTGCGAATCGGTAAATGTCCTGGAATCTGCTCTTCGTCGCGGGGCTGTTCGAGATCGCGTGGGCCATCGGACTTGGCTACTCTGAGGGGCTCACGAAGCCCATTCCGACGGCTGGAACCGTCGTCGCGCTCGTCATCAGCATGGTGCTGCTCGCAAAAGCCGTCGAGAACCTTCCCGTCGGGACGGCCTACGCCGTGTGGACCGGCATCGGCGCAGTCGGAACCGCGATTCTTGGGATGTACCTATTCGACGAGCCCGCCACCGTCGCTCGCCTCGGCTTCATCGGCCTCATCGTCGTCGGCGTGGTTGGGTTGAATCTCGTCTCGGGCGGCCACTAAGCGGAATTAAGTGATAGTGGGCTGAAGCGTTCGTATGGAACGATCTGTTCGCTACGCCCTCTCGGTTCTCGTCGCCATCGGCGTCACGGGGTTCGTCTATCTGGTTGCGCCGCCGCCAGAAGCCTCGCTCGACATACTGGCGGGACTCGGGGTAGTGTACGCCGCGGGTGCGTTCGTCTGGCTTCGCTATTGGACACATCTGACAACCGTAGAAGCACCCAGTCCGGTGAGTGGGTTGTTCACCGGTGTGACGACGTTCGCCGGTATCTCGCTGCTGAACGGGCTTCCAGACGGCACACGACTCGGCGTGACCGCACTTGGCTTTGGACTGGCGTGGTTCGGGTTCGCCGCGGGCGTTGGGGTCGGCGTAGAGTGAGGCAGTTTCTCCAACTATTCAGTCGGTAGATTGCTACCCGCATTCAACAGCAATGCCGCAGCTGCGACCAGCAACAGCCCGGCGAGCAGCGAGAACCACAGTTCTTGACGGCGAGAGGGCATCGGTCGAAGCGACGCGAAACGGCGTGAAAATGGTTACTGAATTGACCGAACGACGAACTCGACTAGTCGATGTTCATCAGGTTGCGCAGCACGTCACCGTAGGCCGGGCGGGTGACGAGCACGCCGATGAGCACACCGACGATGGTGATGATGGCGAACCCTTGGAGGTCACCGAGGCTGAGCACCGCGAGCGGACTCATGGCAACGATGGTCGTCGCGGCGGCCGCACCGATGACCCAGAACGCCTTGCGGAAGCGGTCGCGGAACACGCGGCCGGTTTTCACGTCTCCAGCTTGGATGATTTCGTCGGCGATAATCACCAAGTCGTCCACCCCAGTCCCAATCACGGCGATGAGTCCGGCAATGTGCGAGAGGTCGAGCGCGAGGTCGATTGCCGCGGCGAAGCCGAGCAGGATGATGACCTCAGAGAGCGCGGTGACGACCATCGGCGCGGCGATTTCGAATCGGCCGTAGCGCAGGTAGGTCATCCCAGCAACGGCGAGGACGGCGATGATGCCCGTGATGAGGCTGAACAGCTTGAACTCAGAAGCGAGTGCGGGTTCGAGGAAGTACGTCGTCCCTTCACCCTCGATGTCGAGGGAGGTCGGGAGCGCACCGGCTTGCAGGTTGACCTGCAGGGCGCGCGCTTCTGACATGTTCGTCGTCGTCATGGTGAACGACGGGTCGTTTACGAACTCGCCGCTCTGGAGGATTCCTGCGAGCCCCGAGGACATCGACGCCGAGTAGACGACTTGCCCGTCAACCACGGTGTGCAGACAGTAGCCCGGGTCGTCGGGTGTGGACTCGTACCGACAGTTCTGGATGCCCTGTTGGCTCGTAAAGCCGAAGTTCTGCATCCCCTCTGAGAAGTTCTGGGCGGCCTCGTCGTTCAGCGCGACGGGCACGGACGGCGGCTGGTTGCCCTGACCTTGTTGGGGCGCACCGATTTCGGTGAAGTCGCCCTGCGTGAGCATCGAGACGCGGCGGTACTCAGTCGTGCCGTTGCCTTGGGCGGGGAACTCGGCGACGATTTCGACCTTCCCGCGGTCGCCGATGAGGTTGATGACGTCAGAACGGTTCTGGTTTGGCACCTCAATCAAGATGAACGTCTCTTGGGTGGTTTCGACCTGTTGGACCGACCCACCAGAGAGGCCGATACGATTGATTTTCTCCGTGAGCACCGCGACAGCCGTCTGACGGGTTTCTGCGGTGACGCCATCGCGGATGTTCTCCTCGGTCGCATCGACGCCCGCCGCTTGCAGGGCGCTTGCGAACTCGGCTTGCGTCACGTTGTTCGTGAACACCTCGACGGTGCTCGGCGTGACGCGAACGTCGGTGCGCGAGATGTCGAGTTGGGAGGCAACGGTGTTTGCGACCTCGCGGTCGTTGTCAGGCGAAATCGAGACCTCCTCTGCGGTGAGGCCGACGAGCGGCGCGCGGATGCGCGTCCCGCCGGAGAGTTCGAGGCCGTATTTGAGGTTCGTCGGCCCCGTGTCTACAGTTCCGGCTTGGCCGCCGTCTGCGCCACCGGTCGGCGCGAACAGGGCGACCCCGGAGAGGACGATGAGGACGACCAGCAAGACGATTCGCCAGTTTTCGCGAAACGAACTCATCGGGCCACCCCCTCGAATTTGTACCAGCGAAGCAGGCTCAGATTGAGCATGTATGTGTTCATCAGGTCAGCGGTGAGGCCAAAGACGAGGACAATCCCGATAGAAGGGAGCAGCGGAATCCCAAAGAGGAACGCCGTGAGCGTCATCACGGCCATCGCGGCGAGCGACGTGAGCGTCATCGTGACACCCGTGCGCATCGCGCGGTAGGTGGATTCATAGAAGTCCCCGCTCCGGCGCAGAATGTGGTTGTTGAGCAGGAGGTCTGAGTCCACGCTGTAACCAATCAACATCAACAGCGCGGCGACCGTCCCGAGCGAGAGTTTGATGCCGAAAATGTTCATCAACGCAATCGGAATCACGATGTCCGAGAACGCAGAGAGGACGACGGCAATCGACGGGACGAACGAGCGAAACAGGATGAAGACGATGAGACTCATCCCGACGAACGCGATGAGCACGCCAAGCAGGGCAAGGCGCTGGGTCTCAGCCCCGAAACTCGGGGAGCGACTCTGTGAGGACTCGACGGTGTAGCCTGCATCCCGCGCCTGTCGTTCGATCGCTGACGCAGACGCTTCATCGCCGTCCGCTTGGAACGTCACGATGTAGGTATCGGCTGACGAGCGAATCGGTTGAACCGACTCGACCGGCGTGTCGAACGTGGCCTCAATCTGTGCCGGTGAATCGGTTGTCTGTATCTGTAATTCGGTGCCGCCGGTGAACGCGATGCCCGGGGTGACCGGTGCACCCGTCATCGCGGTCCACCCAGCGATGATGAGAAGCGCAACGGCGAGCACTCCAAGAGGCACCGCCGCCAACTGGCGGTTAGTGTACCGGGAGAAATCGACCTCCGGTACCTCGAACTCGACCATACCTGTGGGTCCTTATTCCCGTCGAATAAGCCTTCTTATACGAAATTGAGAAGCGAACGAAATTCACCCGCCCCACAACGTGCTTGTGGTTGGCACGCATAGAAGATGCCATGAGCGATGCATCGCGCGTCGTCGTCTCCTACCCGGCAGACCTGAGCGGGTGGGGACGCGGCCAACTCGACACCCCGTGGTTTCGCGCCTATCTCACGAAAACGCTCGGAGCGCCCCGCGTTGGCGACGAGTTCGAGGAGTTCCTCGACGTGGGCTGTTGTGGTGATTCACTCGACGTGCCGCTCAAGGTAGCGGCCATCGAGGGCGGCGACCGCGTTGGCCCCACAACCGAAATCGAATACGTAGAACGCGAAGCCTGCGGGATTCGCGGCGGGTGGCTCGTCCAGAGTCAGGCCGCGCCTCAGGGCAAGTAGCGAATCGCAACGACGCCTGCGTTCGCACGGATTTCGACTCGATTGACGCCGAGACGCGCGGCGCGTTCGCGGGTCGCTTGGTCTGTCCGAACGTCTTCTACAGCCGCGTCGGTCTGGTCAGCTTCGACGGTCAGTACGTGAATCTCGCCGATGCCAGCGCGCTCGCGCGTGGTGAGTTCACCGATTTCCTGGGCAGCGGCGAGGTCTTTTTCGAGTTGGGTCGGCGTCTCGTCGCTTCGCTCGACCGGAATCTGCCAGCGGCGCTCGACGGAGACGAGTTCCCACGACACCTCCATCGGCGGTTCGGGTGCGACGGTTCCTTCGATGGCGTCGCCCTCCTCGATGCCGGGGTTCGACCCGAGCGTGTGTACCTGCCCGGTCGAAACGTCCGTGAGAATCGCCGCATCCACCTCGGCGTGCGTACAGAGAAACGTACCCGTCTGTTCCATGGGCGGGGCTAGGGACTCGTTGGGTTTCTGCGTTTCGTGTACGCCTCAGTCGGCAAACGACTCGACAGACAGCACCACCGACTGCTCGCGGTACCGGGAAATTGTCCGGGTTGCCCACGACCGCACTTCCTCGTCTACGACCTGAATGAGACCACGAGGGAGCCCGCCTTCGTCGGCAATCGCAATATCGACGAGGTCGTCGGCCACGGAGACGATGAACGGAATCTCGCCGGGGTAGCGGCGGATTTCTGCCTGTCCGGAGGCCAGAATATCGCGGAACATGGACGCCATCTGTTCGTCGTTCTGGATGGTGTCGATGACGTCGTGGGTGAGGATGGCTTCGATGGTCAGGTCACCGGCCGTGGTGCGCCGCCAGATGACTTCGATGTTCTGGGGGGCGGTCGCGTTCGTGAGCACCGAGAGCGACGATGCCTGTCGCTGGGTGTGGGCGGCGCGACGATACGGTGCAAGCGGGTCAGAGTGCGTGGGGACGGTCACCGAAGCGTCTTCGAGCCGGTCGATGTCGAAACTAAAATCTTCGACCGGGAGCCACGGCGCGAGTGGCTGCAGCTGGGCGACCGTCTCCATCGTTTCGAGAAACGTCCGGTACGCAGTAGCGACGAGGCGACCAAGTCCGGTCACCTCATACTGTCGCCCTCGACGACGTATCCACCCCCGGTCGGTGAGGTCTGCGAGAATGCGGCCAAGCGTCACGCGAGAGGCACCGGTCTCCGCTTCGAGTTCGTCGCGGGTGTGCGGTCGCTCGGTGACGGCGAGTAAAACGGCAGGCCGATTCTCAGACCCGGCGAGAAACGCCAAGTCGTCGAAGGCTGTGCCCATAGTGGATGCTAGGAGTCCGCACACTTAAACCGTTGACAATTTTTAACGCAGGCGGCGGTGGACTGCAAAGATGAGCAGTGCGGCGAAAAATGGCGGCAGTGGACTCGTCAGCGCTGGCAGTGCGTAGAGGAGGGAGATGAGCGGCGCAAAGAGACCGGTTGGCGGGTCGCGGCAGGTCATCTGGCCGTCTAAGACGAAACACTCGGGAATCGAGATGATGAGCCCGATGTAGAGCGAGCAGAGAAACAGGTAGCCTGCAATCGCGAGAACCGTGTCGTAGTTGTCGCTCACAGGCAGGTTGCGGCGGTGGCGGCGGGCGACGAAGAGGATGGGCGCGAGCAGCGGCCCGAGGACGAAGATGCCGATGACGACGTAGAACGCCCGCGAAAGGGTGAGCGAGCCGCCGGGAACGTTCGACGTGGCGGCGATGAGCACGACGAGCGCGAACGTGATGATGAGCGCGACGAGCACCGAGGCGAGCGAGCCGACGACGACGTACGACCGAAACAGCAGCGAGTCGCTCGCGCGAAGCGCGTAGGGAATTGCGCCGAACACGCCGCGATAGGCGTCGTCTGACTCGCTGGTCACACCGGCTGTCATGACCCGACGTTGGCGAGCGACCCGATTAAACCACGCGATATGCTGGCTCCGAGTTGGGCTGGCGAGCGCGTTTCTCACGCAACCGGTGGTATAACTCTCACGGCCGAAATTCACCAATCATTTTATCGTTCCACCCAAGGGGTTCTCTATGCACCTGGACGTCGGAAACGCACTCGCCTCGGTCGCAAAGCCCGGTGTGACCGAAGCGGCCTTAAAACGCTTAGATGCGCGCGTCGCGGCCGCCCACGAGCGCATCGAGCAGGGCCGCGAAGCCCACGAACACGGCTACGAAGCCCTCAACCTCCCACACAGCACAGATGCAGCCGAAATCCGTGACGCTGTCTCCTCGCTCACGGATGCAGAGGCCGTCCTCACCGTCGGTATCGGCGGGAGTGCCCTCGGCGCGGCCACCATCTCGACGGCTCTCGACATCGAGAACGCCTATGTCCTCGACAACGTTGACCCCGAACACACCTCCGCCGTCCTCGACAGCCTCCCGCTCGACAAAACCGCCGTTAACGTCGTCTCGCGCTCGGGCACGACCGTCGAAACGCTCGCCACCTTCCTCATCGTCCGCGACGCGATGGAAGCCGCGGGCGTCGACTGGGCCAACAGGACGCTCGTGACGACGGGCGACGACGGGCCGCTTCGCGAACTCGCAGACGCCCACGACCTCCCGACGCTCAAGGTTCCAGACGGCGTCCCGGGCCGCTTTTCTGCGCTCTCTGCGGTCGGACTCGTCCCGGCGGCCATCATGGGCGGCGACATCGAAGGCGTCCTCGACGGCGGCAAGCAGGCAATGGAGTCGCTCTCTGGGTCGTTGTTCGACTCGCCCGCCTACGCCTACGGTGCAATTGCCTACGCGCTCGACCTCCGGGGGGCGCGCATCCACGCGATGGTGCCCTACGCAGAGGCGTTAGAACCGTTCGCCGAATGGTTCGCCCAGCTCTGGGCCGAAAGCCTCGGCAAAGACGGCATGGGCCAGACGCCGGTGCGTGCCCTCGGCGCAACCGACCAGCACTCCCAACTCCAACTCTACCGCGCCGGGCCGAACGACAAACTCGTGACGCTCGTCCGCCCGCGCGACCGCGAAGACCGCGAGATTCCAGAAACCGACGCAGCAGAACTTGCCTACCTCAGCGGCAACTCACTTGGCGACCTCTTAGACGCCGAGTTTCGCGCGACCGAAGCCTCGCTCGCGGCGGCCAACCAGCCAAACGTCCGCATCGAACTCGAGCGCGTGGACGCAGCAGGCATCGGGAAGCTGCTCTATCAGATGGAAGCTGCCTGTGTGCTCGCGGGCGAACTCTACGGCGTCGAGACGTTCAACCAGCCCGCCGTCGAGTGGGGCAAACGCGCTGCCCGCGGCCTGCTCGGTGGCGGCGACTTCGAAGAAGCACAGGCCGTCGCGGACAAAGAGGCCTACTGGATTCAGTAAGACCGTAGCGATTTTAGCCGTCCCCGCCTACGTCCCGGTATGTCACAGAGCCCTGCGGCTAGTGTGGGGGTCGCGCTCGCGGGTGTTGCCCTCGCCGCCGCGTTCCTCCCGTGGATGGGCGCGGGCACGTCCGTCGCTGGCCTCACCATCGGGAGCGTTGCCGGTGCCGCCCTCGCGGGTGTCGCCTTGCTCACCTTCCTGCTTCGACGCCACGAGGTGTTGCCCCGGACGTGGGGTGCCCCACTCGCTGGACTCGCAAGCGGGGCTGTCGTCTGCGCCGCCATCTACACGCTCCTCGCCCCAACGCTTTCTGACGCAGCAAGCGGCGCGCTCGGCGGTGGCCTCCCCGTCGCCGCGTTTGCCGGGCTGTTCGCGCTCGGCGCGGCGGTTGCAGACGGTGCGGACATCTCCGCAAAACGCATCTCACGGATGGTCCGCGACGTAGCGATTGCGTCTGCGGTTGGCCTCGTGAGCTTCCTCGTCGGAATGGCCCTCTCTATCATCCCCACCTCAATTGTCGCGGACGTTGGCTTCGCCGTCCAGTTCGGCGTGTTCACGACATTCTTCGGACTCGGACTCGCCCTCTCTGCGATTGCGTATCTGAAACTCCGCGAGATTGGCCTCGACTACATCGACATCCGGATGCCGAGCAAACGTGACCTCGCCTACGCCGTTGGCGGCGTGGTCGTGCTCTACGGCGCGGCCATCGCCATCAGCATCGTGCTCCAGTCGCTCGGGCTCTCGGGCGCAGAGAGCAGTATCGAGCAACAGGCACGCGAGGGCAATCCGACGCTGTTGCTCGTGCTCATCCCGCTGTCGTGGCTCGTTATCGGCCCGGGCGAAGAGCTCGTGTTCCGTAACATCGTCCAGAAATCGCTGTACGACAGCTTCTCTGAGCGCGCTGCCGTGGTCGTCGCAAGCTGTATCTTCGCACTCATCCACATCCCACAGTACTATAGCGCGACGAACCCGGCTTCGACGTTCACGACGCTCGTCGTCATTTTCATCCTCTCGCTCCTGCTCGGTGAGACCTACCGCCGAACCGGAAACCTCGTCGTCCCTATCCTGATTCACGGAACATTCAACGCCGTCCAATTCTTCCAGCTCTACGTCCAACTCGCTGGCAGCCCGGTCTGACGGTTGTCTGACGGAAATTTATATGTCAAAGTGTGGTACAGACCCACATGCGCCACTACTCGCTCGTCTGTGAAGACCACCTTGCAGAGCAGGTGACTCAGCTGGCGCAAGAGTACGGACTCACGGAAGAAGAGGTGCTCAGGCAGTTGATTTCTGCCGGACTTTCCTCGCTCGATTAGGCGCTACTCGGGTTCTTGCGGGTGAGTCCCGTCCCACAGATCGGACAGCGGTCTTTGTTTTCGTCGAAGACGCGGCCACAGCCCTGACATTGGAACTTCCAGTTGCGCTGTTCTGCAATACCGTCTTGGGCGATGACCTCGACGGTGACTTCGAGGCGCTCTGCGACGTTCTGCATCGCGTAGTCGTCGGTGACGAGAATGCCTTCGAGTTCGTAGGCCGCCGCAATCAGCCGGATGTCGGTGGCAGAGAGCTCGGCTAAGTCGCCCGACTTGCGCGCGGCGCGTTGGACGGTTTCGACGGACTGCTCGTCGGGGATGTGGATGTACATCCCAGCGCCTTCCATCGCGTCGAAGCGAAAGGCGTGTTCGGCTTCGAGTTCCTCGCGGACGAGCGGGATAGAGGCCTTCTTCGCTTGCGTATGATACTCGTGGATAAAAGCGGACGTGTCGAGAACGTGCATTTAACGACGGATAACGATGTGGTCTTTCACTGCTTGGACGCGGTTTACGGGCACTTTGAACCGCCCGCTGTCGTTGACGCTGAAATCAACGTTGCGCGTATTGGTCTGTTCTGTTGGTTCGACGATGAGTTCGTGGAGCGACCCCGTCTTGAGGTCCATCGTGATGTTGTAGAGCATCCCGATTTCAGCCCCGTCTGAGCCCATCACGGCCTTCCCCGACAGATTCTCGGCGAGTATTTCGGGCATACCCACCAGTTCCACATCAATTCATATAAACGGCACGGGGATGTCTGACACCCGTCCGCCAGCGCTGTCGCAAACGTTGATACATCAACACAACGTAGCCCGGACTATGGACAGACGAACCCTCCTCAAACACGGCGTCACGGTTTCGACACTCGGTCTCCTCGCCGGGTGCACCGGTGGTGGCGGCGAAGAAACCACAACGACCGCGACACCCACCGAGTCAACAACCACCGAAACGACGACGACGGCGGAGCCAACCACGGAGCAGACCACGACGACCAGCGAAACGACGACGACCGCCACAACGACGACCGCAGAACAAACGCCCGTCCAGTCAGCCATCACCATCACGGTCGGCCAAGACGGCAACCTGCGCTTTTCGCCCACCCGCGCGTCGGTCAAAGTCGGTGGCGAGGTGACGTGGACGTGGGATTCATCAGGCCACAACGTGCGCCCGCGTTCGCAGCCAGACGGCGCAGATTGGGAGGGAACCCCCGGCGGCGACGGCACCACCTACAGTTCAGGCGACGAGTTCACCTTCACCTTTGCCGTGCCCGGCACGTACGAGTACTACTGTGCACCCCACCAGAGTTTCGGGATGGAAGGCATCCTCGAAGTCGTCGAATAGCCCGAACACCCGCCAACACCCCGCTCAACGCAGGCGATTGTTTCGACTCGTGTCGCAGCGCCAACCACCCGTACACCCTTTTGAAAGACTTTTAAGCCGAGAATTGCTGGTCTAGGTAAGAACCTTTGTTACGGGTGGATTTCATGTCGGACAATAACACACCAGATACACATTCACTGCGGACTCCTATCGTCGCCGTCCTCGGTCACGTAGACCACGGCAAGACGAGTCTGCTCGACAAGATTCGCGGCTCCGCCGTCATCGAGGGCGAAGCCGGTGCGATTACCCAGCACATCGGGGCGACGGCCGTCCCGTTAGAAGTCATTTCTGACATCGCCGGTGACCTCGTCAACCCCGATGACTTCGACCTGCCGGGCTTGCTGTTCATCGACACGCCGGGTCACCACTCCTTTTCGACCCTGCGCTCGCGCGGTGGGGCGCTCGCGGACATTGCCGTGCTCGTCGTGGACGTAAACGACGGCTTCCAGCCCCAGACGCTCGAAGCCATCGACATTCTCAAGCGAACTCAGACGCCCTTTATCGTCGCGGCGAACAAAATCGACACCACACCCGGGTGGAACGCCCAGCCCGATGCCCCGGTGCAGAAAACGTTCGACAAACAGTCAGACCGTGCCCGTCAGAAGCTCGAAGCCGAACTCTACGAAGTCATTGGCAACATGAGCGACGCGGGCTTCTCGGCGGACTTCTACTGGCGCGTCCAGAACTTCCAGAAGAACATCGGCGTCGTCCCCGTCTCCGCGCTCACCGGCGAAGGCGTCGCCGACCTGCTGACCGTCCTGATGGGGCTCTCCCAGCGCTACATGAAAGAGGCCATGGAAATCGACGTGAACGGCCCCGGCGCGGGGACGGTTCTTGAAGTCAAAGAAGAACGCGGCTTCGGCGCGACCCTCGACGTGGTGCTCTACAACGGGAGCGTCCGCGAGGGCGACACCATCGTCGTCGGCGGGAAAAACGACCCCATCGTGACCGACGTGCGTGCGCTGTTGAAACCGCGCCCACTCACCGAGATTCGTACCGAGAAACGCTTCGACCGCTTCGACGAGGTGACGGCCGCGGCGGGTATCAAAATCGCCGCGCCCGACCTCGATGATGCGATGGCCGGTGCGCCGGTACGCGTCGTCCGCGACCGCCCACTCGAAGACGTCATCGAGGAAGTCAAAGCCGAACTCTCGGAAATCGACGTGCACACTCAAGACGACGGCGTGGTCGTCAAAGCCGACACCCTCGGCAGCCTCGAAGCGATTGCGAGCGCGCTCAAGGAAGCAGAGGTGCCCATCATGCGCGCCGAAGTCGGCGACGTTGCCCCGCGCGACATCTCCGTCGCCTCCACCGCGGACGAGGACCTGAACCGCGTCATCCTCGCGTTCAACGTCGGCGTGCTAGACGACGCAGAACGCCGCGCCGAGGAGTCGGACGTCAAAATCTTCGAATCCGACGTCATCTACCAGCTCATCGACGACTACGAGGAACACGTCGATGAAATCAAGCGCGCCCAGCAGACGGCCGTCCTCGACAAGATTCGCCGCCCCGCGCGCTTCCAGATTCTCCAAGACCACGTGTTCCGCCAGTCGAACCCGGCCGTGGTCGGCGTCGAAGTGCTTTCGGGGACGCTCAAGCGCAACACCCCGGTCGTGGACTTCGAAGGCGCAGAACCGAAGCGCGTCGGCCTCGTGAAAGGGATTCAAGAACAGGGCGAAGACGTAGACGAAGCCCGCGCCGGAACCCGCGTGAGCGTCGCCATCGACGGCCCGACCGTTGGCCGCCAAATCGACGAAGGCGACACGCTCTGGGCCGAACTTCCCGAGAAACACGCGAAGATTCTCGAACAAGAATTGAAAGAAGACATCCCGGCAGACGAGCGCGAGGCGCTCAGTATGTACCTCCAGAAACACCGCAAGCGCGACCCGTTCTGGGGGAAGTAAAGTCGGATTTCGTTTTTACGAGCATGGGCCACGAAAAGAGATAAGTGACAACCGTTTGTATTTTTGCTAATGCCCTCCACGCGTCGAAAGCTCCTCCTCGGTGGTTTCGTTGCCCTGGCCGGTTGTCTCTCAGGGAGCGACGAAACTGAACAACCGACAGAACAGACCACGACGCAGACAACAAGCCAAACGCCTGCAACAACGACGACGAAATCGACACCAACTGCGACGAGCAAACCAGCCGTCGTTCGACCTGATGAATCACGAGCGTTTGGCGAAGCGTATGCGTTTTCTGGCCTCGAAATTACAGTTGAGACACCCACTATTTCGACAACCTTCGAGCATGATGGAGCGACGTACACGATGCCAGACGAGAGCGCGTTGCTGTTCGCTCCGTTGACTTTCAGTAACACTGCAGACGAGTTGCGCCCGATTGATGGACCGGTGTTCACGTTGCTCAACGATGAGACAACCAACCGCGAGACTCACAGCGTTAGACATCCCGAGTTCGACCCCTCAATTCGAATCCGCGAGATGGACGACGTGCCAACCACGGGTCGCTGGAACGCAGAAGGGAGCGCAGTCGAGCCAGATGAGCGACTGTCAGGAATCGCCGTCTTCGAGGTGTCAGAAACCACGAAATCTACGGAAGTCAGTATCGTATTCGACTCCCAATTCAAGGAGACAGTCGTCGAGTGGACAGCCGAAGGTGAAACCGATTTGCGCACGTCGAATACCGACCCCTAGCCACTACTTCTAAAAGGGTTCGGTCGGTCACTGAGATACAATGGTACTGAGACGACTGGGCCACCGCCTCCTCTCGCTCGTCGTGGCCGTCTGGCCCGGCGAGACGGCGTACGACGCCGTGTTCGTGGTGATCCCAGTCGGGCTCGTCGTTGGGCTGGTCGCAGGCTGGTGGTTCGCCGTGCCGATGTACGTCGCCATCTTGCTCGGCGCGTTGCCGGTGCTCGCGGCGATGGGCTACGTCTTGTTTTACAATCCGCCCGACCCGGCTACCGGGCCGTCGCGTCAACGTCAGAATTGACCGACTGTTTGACCTGCAGCGCTGCCTGTGCGGCGAGGCTGCGGGCGACTTCTTCGCGGTCTTCGGCGCTGATGATGCCGCCTTCGCGCTCGAAGTCGTCGTCGTCCGGCGAGATACCGGCGCTTACGGGCGAACCAATCGGCGGGTGGACTGCCACGAGGGCGTGGGGTGAGCCGTCGAGCCCGGCGGTGAGTTCCGTGCCGATGACGTACTCATCGGGCAGAAACGCCCGCGTTCGCGTCGCAACACCGACGACGCCCCGCCGGAGTTCTCGGCGCTGGTCGGGCGTCAGCACGGCGTGTGCTGCCCGGTCGGTGCTGTCGTCGCCCGCATACGGGGTGTTTCCATACATAAAATTGCTATCGTTCGTAGCAACTACTGAGGTAAAAACCCTCCGACAGCGTGCGAGTCGTTAACATGGTCAACTATCTTACCGAATGATAGGCTCACTCTGGCCGTAGGCCGCCACGACGAGGGCGGTGACGTACTCCTCCGAATCTGCGGGTGCGGAGGCGAGTTGCACGTTCGTCTCGCCAAAGTCCCACTCACGGAGGGCTTTGCCCGCCTCCAAACCTTCTTCGACGCGGGTGCGAACGTTCGCGGGGTCGTGTCCCGAGGCTTCGTAGAAGATGCCTTTCCCAGAGGGCGTCTGCGCCCACGCGAGCGCGGCGGCAGCGGTGTCACCAGAAGCGGGTGCGACGGTGGCCTTGCCTTCGACGACGGTCAGGCGATTGCCAACCGGGCCGAGGTCAGGGGCCGTGCCGACGGCTTCGACGGCCACGTCGTCTGGAATCACCGACGAGACGGCGACGAGGTTGTAGTTGTGGATGTTGGCCTCTCGCAGCGCGGCGTCGAACGAGGCCATGGGGGTGGGTGCGCTTGCCGCCCCCCAGACGACGCGGATGTGACTCATACCAGTGGAAAACAGCGAAACAACGTAAGCGGTTACGATTCCAGTTCAGTAGAACGCAACCGGCTGGCCGACAGACTCCTCGTCAGACGTGAGTTTGTCGAGGGCGGCATCGAAATCTGCCATCTCGACTTCCGTTCGCTCGTCACGTAGCGCGAACATCCCGGCTTCGGTGGTCAGACTTTCGAGTTCTGCGCCGCTGAATCCCTCCGTTTCAGCCGCGAGCGTCTCGAAGTCGAGTTCGTCAGTCAGATTCATGCCGCGAGTGTGAATCTGGAGGATTTGGTGGCGGCCCTCTTCGTTCGGTTCCGGCACTTCGATGAGGCGGTCGAATCGACCCGGGCGCAAGATGGCGGTGTCGAGCATATCGTAGCGGTTCGTGGCCGCAATGATGCGGATGTCGCCCCGGTCGTCGAAGCCGTCCATCTCAGAGAGCAACTGCATCATGGTCCGCTGAACCTCGGCATCACCGGACGTTTTCGAGTCCGTCCGCTTGCTCGCGACGGCGTCGATTTCGTCGATGAAGATGACTGCAGGCTCTTTCTCTGCGGCGAGTTTGAACAGGTCGCGGACGAGCCGTGAGCCTTCGCCGATGAACTTCTGGACGAGTTCCGAGCCAGCCATCTTGATGAAGGTGGCGTCGGTCTGGTTCGCGACAGCTTTGGCGAGCATCGTCTTGCCCGTCCCCGGTGGGCCGTAGAGCAACACGCCGCCCGGTGGCTGAATTCCGACCTCTTCGAACTGCTCTGGGTTCACGAGCGGCAGCTCGACCGTCTCGCGCACTTCGCGAATCTGGTCGTCGATGCCGCCGATGTCCTCGTAGGCGACCTGCGGGTTGGCGGTGACTTCCATCGCCTGTGCGCGGGCGTCGGTCTCCTGTTCGAGGCGCGTCTGGATTCCAAAGGAATCGTTGATGGCAACGCGGTCGCCTGCTTCGAGTCGCTCTTTCATCTGCTCTGAGACCTCGACGAACACTTCCTGATTGTTGCCGTGCTGTTTGATGACGACACCGTCCTCGGTGATGTCTTCGATGGTGGCGAGGTACAGCGACGCCGTTTTTAGCGTCTCGTTTTCGCGTTCGAGCCGCGAAATGTCATCGCGCAACGTCTGGCCGTGTGCTTTGGTTTTCTCGATCTGTTCTCCGAGTTCGCGATTCACTTGCAGTATTTCGGTGAAGTGATCTTCGAGAACCGCGAGGCGCTCGTCTTCAGACAGGTCGCTATCCAAATCAAGCCGCGGCCTGTCAGGGAGAGAGGGGCTACGTGACATCAGACAACGCCGACTAAGAACCCACCGTTAGAAGTGCTTTTGGGTCGCGGTTGATTTCGGCAACACTTGCTTGGAAGCGTGAAAATTGACCGCAGGCTAGTGAAAATTGATGAGCGTTACTGCAGGCTGGCGAACTCGTCGAGATAGTCACCGTACACCGAGAGCGCGGCTTCGACTGGCTCCGGCGACGCCATATCGACGCCCGCACCTCGCAGCAGTTCGAGTGGGTAGGCCGCAGAGCCGCCGCGCAGGAAGTCGATGTAGTCTGTCGCGGCGTCTTCGCCGCCTTCCAAAATCCCTTCTGCGAGCGCGACGGCGGCGCTGATACCCGTCGAATACTGGTAGACGTAGAACGCGCGGTAGAAGTGCGGAATGCGCATCCACTCGCGCGCGATATGGTCGTCTACGACCGCTGGCTCGTAGAACTCCTTTTTGAGGTCGCTGTAGATACCGTCTAAGCGGTCTGGCGTGAGCGGTTCGCCGTCTTCGACCAACTTGTGCGTCTGGTGTTCGAAGTCCGCGAACATCGTCTGGCGATACAGCGTCGAGCGGAAGCGCTCTAAGTACTCGTTTAAGATGTGACGACGCAGGTTCTCGTCTTCGACCGTGTCGAGTAGGTGGTGGGTGAGCAGCGTCTCGTTGACCGTACTCGCCACTTCCGCAACGAAGATTTCATAGCCGCTGTAGACGTACGGCTGGGTCTCGCTCGTGTACTCAGAGTGCAGTGAGTGGCCGAGTTCGTGGGCGAGCGTGAACATCGAGGAGATGTCGTCCTGATAGTTCATCAGGATGAACGGCTGGGAATCGTAGGTGCCACCGGAGTACGCACCCGACTGCTTGCCCTTGTTCTCGTAGACGTCGACCCAGCGCGAGTCGAGGCCCTTCGTGAGCCGCGTCTGGTAGTCTTCACCCAGTGGCGCAACCGCGTCGATGATGTACTCACAGGCTTGGTCGTACGGAATCTCCGGCGTCTCTGAGTCCACCATCGGCATATAGATGTCCCACATCTGGAGTTCGTCGACGCCGAGGCTCGCTTGCTTCAATTCTGCGTGCTGGTGGAGCAAGTCGAGGTTGTCGCGCACCACCGACAGCAGGTTGTCGTACACCGAGACGGGGATGTTAGAGGAGTCGAGGGCGGCTTCTCTCGCGGAATCGTAGTTGTGCGCACGGGCGAGTTTCACGTCGGCTTTCACGCTGTTTTTGTACGAGGAGCCAACCGCGTTGCGGATGGTCTCCCACTCGCCGTAGAACGTCTCGTACACCTTGCGGCGAAGCTCGCGGTCTTGTTCCTGCTGGAGCTTGGTGAAATTGCTCTGGGTAATCGCAACCTCGTCACCGTCGTGCTCGACGCTGGGGAACGTGAGGTCTGCGTTGGTGAGCATATTGTAAATCTCACCCGACGCACCGGTCACCTCACCGAGTTCTGCGAGCAGATTTTCAATCTCTGCAGACCGGGTGTGGGGCTTCATCCGCAGCACTTCGTCGAAGTAGTGGTCGTACTGCGCTAGGGCCGGTTCGTCTTCCATGAACGCGTCTAGCTCCTCGTTCGAGGACTGCTGAAGCTCTGGCTCGATGTAGCTCGCTGCACTCGAAGCTTGTGAGATGAGCGTCTGGGCCTTGCCAAGCAGGGCTTGGGCGTCTTGGTCGCGGGTGTCTTCGTCGCGGCGCATGCGGGCGAACGACGCCACGTTCGACACCGTCCGCATCATATCTTCGCGGAGTTGGAGAATCGCAAGGAGCGTCTCCGCATCGTCGGTGACGTGGCCTTCGTACTCCTCTAGGTCTGCAATCTGGGCGGCGACCGATTCGTAGCGCTCCTCCCACGTTTCGACGGAGGCAAAGAGGCTGTCGAGATCCCACTTGTGCTCAGCAGAGATTTCACTTCGTTCGGGAACCGAACTCATGGCTCACTCTTACACAGTGAGGGAAGTAAGCCTTCGGTCAGTTTTCGCCCGACACGCCTGCCTGAAGCTGGGCTGCGACGCGGGTTGCCGTTCGGTGATACTCGACGTCGTTGGTGAACACGCGACGAGCGCTTTCCGCCGCTTCCCCGTCCACCGCAAAGTCAAGCATCGGGTACTCGACGTGGCGCAACACAAGCGGTTCGGGGGCCGCTGGGCCGATGCCGTCGCCACCCGAGAGCTCCTCCGCTGAAAGCGCCCGTTCTACGAACGACTCGGGGCGCTCGCCCGCCGAAACTTCTGAGACCACGGTCACGAACCGACGGACGAACTGGCGTGGAAAGCCGTCGGACGAGATTTCGAGTCCCAGAAAGTCACCAGTGCGTTCGACGGATGCTTCGACGACCCGCGCTGTGTTGCGCGAATCGGGCGTCAAGTTGTGGTAGTCGTGTGCGCCCGCAAGCGAGGCGAGCACGTCCGCGACACGCCCGCGCGAGAGGTTGGGCGCGAACAGATGGTAGGTGTAGTGACGGCGCGTCGCGTCGTGGGTCGCGTGAAAGTCGGCGGGGGCGTCGGCCATCGCCCATGCGCGAATCGACCCGGGCAACTCGCCGTTGAACGCGCGTGGCGTGAGCCAGTCGGGACACTCGAAGGCAACGGTTTGCCCGAGTGCAGAGACACCGGCGTCGGTCCGACCGGAGCCGGCGTAGTACGGCGGCACGCGGGCGTCTTCGGGCATCGCACCGAGTTTTTTGAGATTTCTGAAGATGGTGTCTTCGACGGTCTGGCCGTGGGGCTGGCGCTGGAAGCCGCGGTACTGCTTCCCGTCGTAGGCGACCCGAAACGCACGCATGGCTCAGAGTTGCGAGAGGAGGACTAAAACGTGGTAGCTTTTGTCGGCTATTCGAAGTCAGCAACTCTCGGCTCGTCGTACGCCGCGGGGAAGTCTTTGACCGGAACCTGCACTTGGTCGCCGGATTCCATGTCCTTCAGCGTGACCTCGTCGTTTGCGAGGTCTTGCTCGCCGACGATGACGACGGTTTTTGCGTTGATGGAGTCGGCGTAACCCATCTGCGCGCCGAAGCTCCGACTCGACACGTCCGATTCCACGACGTGGCCCTGTTCGCGGAGTGCGCGGGCGATGCGCGCGGCCTCCTTGCGCGTGTCGCCGACTTTCAGGATGTAGTAGTCGGTCGAGAGTTCCTCGTCTGGCCAGACGCCCGCGCGCTGGAGCAGGAGTGAGAGCGTGGCGTCACCGACCGCAAACCCGACGGCGGGGGTTGGCTGGCCGCCGAAGCCCTCGATGAGGTCGTCGTAGCGCCCGCCGCCGAACACCGCGCGGCTGACTTCCCCCGTTGAGTCGAAGCACTCGAAGACGACACCCGTGTAGTAGTCGAGGCCGCGAGCGGTTTCGAGCGAGAGAGTGCAGTACTCGCGCGCGCCGAAGTCTTCTGCGGCGGCAAGGACGTTCTGGAGGTTGGTGACCGCCTTCTCGACGCGTTCGGTTCCGGCGAACTCGATGAGGTCGTCTAATTCGTCGGGGTCGCAGTCGAGCAGGTCGTCGAACTGCTCGGCTTGGTCGTACGTCAGGCCTGCGGCGACGAGCAAGTCCATGTACTCGGCGTGGCTGATTTTGTCGCTCTTGTCAACCGTGCGGATGGCTTCTTCAGTGTCTACGTCGGCGTCGAACGATGCTAAGAGGCCACCCAGAATGTCGCGGTGGGAAACCCGAAATTCGAAGTCGTCGTTTTCGAGGCCGAGATTCGTGAGCGCGTCGGCGGCAGTGGCGATAATCTCTGCGTCCGCTTCCGGTTCTGCGGAGCCGAAGATGTCGATGTTGGTCTGGTAGAACTCGCGGAAGCGACCCTGTTGAACCTGTTCGTAGCGCCAGAACGGCCGCGTCGAGAACCACTTGATGGGCTTCGACAGTTCTTGCTGTTTGGCGACGACCATCCGCGCGACGGTCGGCGTGAGTTCCGGGGTGAGCGCAATCTCGCGCCCGCCCTTGTCCTCGAAGCTGTACAGTTCCTCGACGATTTCCTCGCCGGATTTGTCCACGTACATCTGCGTGCGTTCGAGCGCTGGCGTCCCGATTTCACGGAAGCCGTAGCCTCTGGCCGTGTCTTCGAGCGTGTCGAAGGTGGCGCGGTAGGCCTGCATCTCGTCGGGGTAGAAATCCCGAAAGCCCTTGATGCGGTCGTACATGCCCGCCCGTTGGGGCAGGGGTCGCTTGAAGCCTTTTGTTCTAGCGCCGCGCGACCACACGCGTCTGGGTGTGGGCGGGGAACACCTGCGAGACGGTTTCATCGTCGTACAGGTCGGCCATCAGCGCGCGTAAATCAACCTCGTAGTCGCCTTTCGGGATCTCTTCGCTCGGCCCGCTCTCGATTTCGAGCGTTTGGGCGACCATCTTATCGACCGCATTCCGGCCGATGCCGGTGAGCGGGGCGAGGTAGTCGATGCCGTGGCGGTCTTCTAAGCTCTGGGCTTGCGCGCGCGAGACGCTCGGGACGCGGTCGTCCCGGCGCGTGCCGTCTGCGATGGCGTCGAACGCCATCGCGGCGACGGTCTCTAAGGTGTGGCGGTGGACTTGTTGGATGCCGTTTCGCGGAAACCCGTCTTCGACCATCTGTTCGACTGCGGTTTTTGCGATGTCCTGGTCGAGGATGACTTCCTCGAAGTCGTAGCCGAGGGCGGTGGCAGTCTTTCGGGCGTGTTTCCACGCGCCGGTCACTTCGAAGTGCGCGCTCACGAGCGTCACGTCGTAAAATTCGTCTAAAAGCAACGCGGTGAGCGAGGAGTCTTTCCCACCGCTGAACAGTAAGCCGACCTCCATCAGCGCCGACGGATGTTGAAACTCTTGTCGTCGGGTTTCAGTTCGCGCAGGAGGTTTTTCATCTGGTCTTCGTCGATGCGCCCGCCGAGTCGCCCGCTCTGGGCGAGGGCGAGAATTTGCTGTTCGACCTGGTCTGCAAAGTCCGGTTTCGACATGCGCACGGAGTTGAGCCGCTTGCGCGCGCCGTCGGTCAGGTACTGGCGAAGCAAGGCAGCTTTCTGGGCTTCTGCCTGCTGTTGTTGGGCCTGCTGTGCGGCCTCGTCGGCCCCGCCTTGGCCCTGTTGGTCTTGCAACTGCTGCATTTTCTTGCGTCGGAGCTCCTCGATATCGTCTTCGTTCGGTGCGCCACTCATAGCTGTCACTTATAGATTGGTCGTCAAAACAATTACGGAGCACTCAGAACGCAGAAGGCCTCAAGACCGCCGGCAGACGGGCTTAGGCGTAGCGTTCGAGGTCGGGACGGTCTAAGTCCGAAAGCACGTCGCCCGCGACGGAGTCGAGCAGACTGCGACCCTCTGCGGTCACGATGCGCCCGGCGCTGCCTTCGGTGCCGACGTAGCCCGCGTCCTCTAACTGCTGGAGGATGGTGCGGATGATTTTCTTGCTGCCCGAGCCCTTGTGGGCTGGAGCGACTTGGTAGCGGTTCGAGCCTTTCTTCGTCTTGCCGTAGGCCGTCGAGAGACGGTCAACGCCGACGGGACCGTCGGTGGCGACTTTACGGAGTAAGCTCGCGGCGCGAACCTGCCAGAAGTTGTCCTGTTCTGGCGGAAGTTCTCGGTCGGAGCCGGTCTTTGCGACAGCGGCCCACTCGGGCTCCTCGACTTCGTCTGCGAGACGTTCGGCGAGCGCCTCGATGAGCGCATCTGCCGGCACGTCATAGAGCGTTGGCATGGCTACGCCTTCCTTCGCACGAGGTTTAAATTCACTGTTTCACGTCCGGTTGGCGATGACTGCGGTTACCCCGCCGCCGAGCGCCGTTGGTAACCAGTAGGTGCCAAGCCGGTGGAGCACCACCGCCGCCCCCGCCGTCGCCGGGTCGATGCTCGTCACTGGGACGAGCAATCCCACCAAGACCGCCTCGACGCCGCCGAGGCCACCCGGCAGGGGCGTGATGCTCGCAACGCTCCCGAGGGGAATGACGAGCAACACCACCGGGAAGGGGACGGCGTGGCCAAGCGAGAATAGGGCAAACCAGAGTGAGGTCGAGAGCGCAACCCACCCGAGCGCCGAGAACCCAAGCGCGCGGGCGAGCGACCACCGACTCGACGCCACGCGCTCGATGGAACCAAAGAAGTTGTCGATACGCCGGATAACGCTTTCGCGCTCCGGCGGTTCGACGCGGGGGAGCACGCGCGCGATGACGCGCGCTGTTGGCGTGAGTGCATCTACAGTCCAGCCTTTGACCGTCTCACGATGGCGCCAGAGCAAGAATCCCGCCATCGGGACGGCCACCGCGAGGACGCCAACGGCCACGACGGCGATTTCGAGGCGGCCGCCAACGGTTGCCGTCGTCAGGAAATAGCCAACCGCGATGAGGCCAAGGCCAATCGAGGGGACGAAGTTGAGCGCGTCAACGCTGGCGATGGCGGCGAGACCAGTCTCGTACTTCGTTTTGGTCGTCCGCGAGATGAGGAGAGCGCTGAACGGTTCGCCACCCGCCTGCCCAAACGGCGTGATGTTGTTCGCGAAGATGGCTGCTGCGTAGAGCATGATGGCGCGAACCGCGCTCATCGGGCCGTTAAGGACGTTTACAACCGTCCAGAGCGCAAGTCCCCACGCGACAATCCAGACCGCCCCGGAGACGAGGACACCAAGAAAAATCATCGGGTTGGCCGTCGAGAGCGCAGCAACGATGGCGTCGATGCCGACGAGCCAGAACACCACGGCGAGAACGACGAGCGCGCTCAGAAATCCGAGGATAATGGTGCGAACGTCAGCGTCGAGGCCCATTTGGTCAGACGAACGAGTGTGGGGCGCTTCAACCCTCCGACTACGGGATTTCAGCCAAACCGGACGCATTTTTGTCTCGGCCATGAGATGCACCGGTATGGACGAGCGGGCCGCCCTCAAACGCATCGCAGCAACCCTGCCAGCCGCGGGTGACGACGCTGCCGTCGTGGACGGACAGGTCATCACTACCGACATGCTCCACGAGCGAACGGATTTTCCCGCGGGGACGACCCGCTACACCGCCGGGTGGCGCGCCGTCGGTGCATCGCTCTCTGACGTGGCTGGGATGGGTGCACGCGCGACGGTCGCGGTGTCTGCCTACGCCGCGCCGTCGTTCGACGAAGTGGAGTTAGAAGCTTATCTCGACGGCGCACGCGACGTGTGCGACGCCGTGGGCGCGGAATACGTCGGCGGCGACTTAGACACCCATTCTGAATTTACCGTGGCGACGACCGCGCTTGGCGAAACCGACACCCCGGTGCTCCGCTCAGGAGCGAAACCGGGAGACGTGGTTGCAGTGACTGGCGGCCTTGGCCGATCGGCGGCGGCGCTTCGGCTGTTCGAGCAGGGGGAACTCGACCGTGCGAACGACCTGTTTCAGTTCACGCCGCGCGTGGCCGCGGGCGTCGCACTCGCCCCGCACGCGAGCGCCATGATGGACATAAGCGACGGTGTCGCGCGCTCGCTCCACCAACTTGCAGAAGCCAGCGACTGTGGCTTTGCGGTTGAAGAAGCCGCGATTCCGGTTGTCGATGCGGTCGGAGAACTCGCAGCGGACGCGACCGACCGCCGCGAACTGAGCCTCTTTTTCGGTGAGGATTTCGAGTTGCTTGTGACGATTCCCGAGGCTGCGTGGGAGGGGGCCGTCTCAGCCTGTCCAGACCCACTCACGCGCATCGGTGCGGTCACTGACGGAGGAATTGAGATGGACGATAACTCACTGCCAGACCGTGGCTACACCCACGGCAATTAGCTGAGGAACTCGATTGGGACGGGGGTAAAACAGAGCAGCCCCAACACGAACGTCAACACACCAATAGCGATGCGTTTCGCGTCGAGCGGGTCGTCGTGGACGGGGTGGGCGGGGCCTGCGTACGCAATCCCCATCGAGAACAGCCCCCAGAAGAACCAGATGCCCGCGGCGTTCGAGGAGCTGTGGAAGTAGTAGAGGTACCCTGCAAGCCCGAACAGCACCGCGGGAACGAGCGCGGCGAGCGTCTCTTGGCGTTCACCAATCATCGAGCGGACGAGGTGGCCACCGTCTAGCTGCCCGACGGGGAGCAAATTGAGGAACGTGACGAAGAAGCCGACCCATCCGCCCATGACGACAGGGTTTACGGACATCGCGGGGTCTGCGTATTCGAGTGGTCTGCCAACCGCCGTCGCAATCAGTTCGAGGATGAGTGGGTTGTTGAAGCGAATCTGGACGGAGCCCGGGTCGCTCAGGACGTAGGCGGGTGCCGTGACCGGGTCCATGTACAGCCCGATAATCGTCACGACGACGGCGGCGACGAGCCCGGCAAGCGGGCCAGCAACGCCGATGTCGAACAGCGCCTTACGGTCTGGCATCCGCCCACGCATGCGGATGACCGCGCCCATCGTCCCGATGAGCGTCGGGAACGGGATGAAGTAGGGGAGGCTTGCGTCCACGCCATGATACCGGCTCATGGCGTAGTGGCCGAACTCGTGGACGCCGAGCACGCCGAGGATGGCGAGTGCAAACGGGAACGCCTGTACGATGTCGAGGGGGTTCTGCGTGATGTCGATGTAGTACCACGCCGTCCCGGCATAGAGCGTCGAAAGAATCGTGAGCAGCGCCATGAGGACGTTCGTCCACGGGAATCCCCGAGTCCCAGTCGTGTGTGGCTCTGCGACGAGGACGTGTTCGCCCGTCTGTTGGGTGAGCGTTACTTCGTAGCCGTTGTCTCTGAACAACGGCCAGATCTGTTGCTCAACTGAGTCTGCGGTGTCGAGTGGGACGCCGTAGTAGAAAAGGCGAGTGCCGTCGGTTCGCGTTTCATAGACATGAAACACGTTCGAAAACGCATCCACCGGAGGGCCATCAGCCGGTGGACTGGGGTTGTCCATTGGCACTCAGTAAGAGTGGAGCAGTGATAAATCCCGTGACGGGGACCACGGGAGGGTCTGGAACGACCTAGTGGTTTCCGTTGCGTGTGGTGGCACGCAGCGGGTGGTCACGGCAGTGGCACGCGGTGACCGAATTGGAACGTCAGCGTGTGGTGGCACGCGATGACTGTCTGGTTTTGAAGGTGCAGTTTTGACGCCTTACGCCGTGGTCTGTTGGACGCGCCAGGTGGTGGCGCTCGTGTACGACCACTTTTCGATGGTGAGATCAGTGGCGGAGTCACAGAGCTTGACCATCAGCGCGCCGATTTCTTTTGGCGAGAGGCCAACGTCGTCGGCGATGAACTTCCCTTTGAAGAAGAATTCGCCCTTCTCCATCGCACGTTGCTTCAGGTAGCTCTTGAGCCGGTCTTCTTTGCTGACAGTGGAGGGTTGCTCCGTTGTAGCGCTCATCTCTAACACCTCGAATCTCCCTTGCAACTTCCAGAGCATATAAGCGGCAGAACCTTAGGGTTGATTTGGGTCGTTTTAGCGAAATCGAGGGTGGCAGACAACCTTTTACGAAGCCGTTAAAACGCTTTTAATATTTTAAAACAGCAGGAGAATGCGTAACTCCCGGACAAGAACCTTTCACGAAATTCCGCAAAGTTCGCCCGTCAGACGCGGACATATCCGGCAACAATCCCCTCAAAATACGGCTTAGTCGGTTGCGCGCGCGCTGCTCACTGTCGTTCGTGGACCCAAAACTCCTCATCGACCGTCACTTCCTTTTTAAACAGCGGCACTTCGTCTTTGAGTCGGTTGATGCCGTCTTCGACCGTCTCGAACGCCTCCCCGCGGTGGGCGGCGAGCACGACGACGAACACGATGTCCTCGCCGTACTCGATGACGCCGGTTCGGTGATGCATCACGACGGAGAGGACGCCCTCGCGCGCTTCGAGTTCCCGCGAAATCGTGTCCATGCGCTCTTCTGCGACGCCTTCGTACTTCTCGAACTGAAGGTACTCGGTGGGTGCGTCGTCGTCAGATTCCTTCGCGCGGACGCGCCCGGTGAAGGTGGCAATCGCGCCCGACAGTTCTGCCTTTTCGGAGGCTTTGACCTGCGCGACCAGCGATTCGAGCGTCTCGTAGGGGTCGAGGTCTGCAACAGCGTCCACGATGGCGTCGAGGTTGGCGGATTCCACGTCCGCCACCCGATAGAGCACCTCACCCGCGTGGGACACGTCGCCGCAAACGACCTGTGGCAAACGAACACCGGTGTCACCGTGGACAATGGCGTAGTCGTGGGTTGCGGCGAGACGGTCTACGAGTTGGTCGAGCGAGTCGTCCCCCGCTCCCGTCCACCCCGCGTCTGCGTGGGTGTAAGTGGCTGTCACGCCGGTCGGTCGGTCGTCTACAGGAAGCGCATCGACGCGCGAAATCGTGGCCACGCGGGCGTCCGAACCGAGGCGGGCAGCCAGTTGCTCGGCCAGCGCCGCAGCGTCGTCGCCGCAGATTGAGAAGACGTACATATCCGCCGAAACGCACGCGAGTCGCTTGTACGCTTCGCCGTCCAGTTGGCAACTCTTAAGGCTAACTCTGGGCAACCACGAACAGATATGAAGGTCGTCGTTTCTATCGGTGGGAGTGTGCTCGCACCATCGCTTGGGTCAGAGCGAGTAAAGGCACACGCTACCGTCGTCGAATCGCTCGCATCGGAGGGTATAGACCTCGGCATCGTCGTCGGTGGCGGTGGCGTCGCACGAGAGTACATCAACGCCGCGCGCGACCACGGCGCAAACGAGATTCAACTCGACCAGCTCGGCATCGATGTGACGCGCCTCAACGCCCGGCTCTTACTCACGGCGCTCGGCGAAAAGGCCGCCCCGAGTCCGGCACTCACCTACGAAGCCGCCGGTGAAGCGCTCCGTCGCGGCGACATCGCCGTGATGGGCGGCGTCACCCCCGGCCAGACGACCGACGCCGTGAGCGCCGCGCTCGCAGAGTACGTGAACGCAGACTTACTCGTCTACGCGACGAGCGTCAACGGCGTCTACTCAGCAGACCCGCGCACGGACGAGGACGCGACGCGTTTTGACGAGATGAAGGCCGACGAACTCGTGGATGTCATCGCCAACATCGAGATGAACGCTGGTTCGAGCGCGCCGGTTGACCTGCTCGCGGCGAAACTCATCGAACGCTCCTCGATGCGCGCCATCGTCCTCGATGGAACCGACCCAGAGCGCATCGGGACGGCCGTGCGAACGGGCGAACACGACGGCACGGACATCATCCCGGAAGGCGCAAAGGACGAGCCGACGTTCTGGGTTCCATGAGCGACGACGCAGGCGACCACCGCGTGTTCTGGGCCGATGAGGTGGCAGACCAAATCGAAGCACGCGACCCCGAAGACCCCATCATCATCAAAGGTGGCGTCTCACCCTCCGGCATCCCGCACATCGGCCACTTAAACGAAATTCTCCGGGGCTACTTCGTCGCGGAGGTGCTCCGCGAGCGCGGTCACGAGGTGCGCCAAATCTTCACCTCCGACGACAAAGACCCGCTTCGCAAGATTCCCCGCCGCCTCGCTGCCCTCGATTTCACCATCAAAGACCTCGGCGACCTCGAAAACCCCGGCGCACTCGGGCGCAACCTCGGCAAGCCCCTGACGTCGGTTCCCGACCCATTCGGCTGCTGTGAGTCGTTCGGTGAACACCAGACGAAACTCCTCGAGAAGAACGCGAAAGCCGTTGGCGTGCCCATCGAAGTCGTCTCGAACACCGAACTGTACGCCGAAGGAAAATTCGACGACGTGGTCGCCTACCTGCTCGAAAACCAGCAGAAAGCGGCCGAAGTGCTCTCCGAGTACCAGGACAAGGTTGACGCAGAGTACATCCCGTTCAACCCGGTCTGTGAGAACTGCGGCAAACTCACCGAGACGGTGCTGTCGTTCGATGTAGCCGCGGGAACCGTCGAATACGAGTGTACCAACCTGAAGGCGGGCGGCAACGTCATCGACGGCTGTGGCCACACGGGCACGGCGACGTTCCGCGAAGGCAAACTGCCGTGGCGTTTCGAGTGGCCCGCCCAGTGGCAGGTGCTCAAGGTCGACCACGAACCGTTCGGCAAAGACCACGCCGCCGGGTCGTGGCCCTCCGGCAAGGACATCGCAGAGAACGTCCTCGGCAACGAAGCCCCCGTCCCGATGGTGTACGAGTGGTTCACCTACAACGGCGAGGCACTCTCGTCGTCTGCGGGGAACGTTGTCACCGCCCACGAGATTCTCGAACTGCTCGAACCGGAAGTGTTCAAGTACTTCTTCTCGCTCACGCCGAAGAAGGCACGTGACTTCGACGTGTCGCGGTTGAACCAACTGGTAGACGACTTCGATCGCTTCGAGCACATCTATTTCGACCGCGTTACAGACGAGGACCTGAAACCGCTCGCAGACCGCGTGTATCCGTTCCTCGTAGACGAAGTCAAGGAAGACCGCGTGCGCCTACCGTACACCTTCGCGGCCGTCCTCGGGATGACCGACGACGTGGAACTCCGCGAGGAGATGGCGCGAAACGAGGAGCACTTCACCGACGAAACGCCCGACTGGGCCGTCGAAGACGCCCTCCAGCGCGTCGAGAAGGCGCGCAACTGGGCCGAGCGACTGGACAACGAGTACAACTACCGCCTGCAAGTCGAGTTGCCGGAGACGGCGTTCGACGACGCGACGCAGGCCGCACTCTCAGACCTCGCAGCGTTCGTCGAAGCCGGACACGACGGCGAGGAGATTCAAGGCGAAATCTACGAGACGGCAAAGCGTCACGACGTTGGCGTTGGCGACTTCTTCACCGCTGGTTACCGGCTGTTTTTCGACGCCGAACAGGGGCCGCGCCTCGGCACGTTCCTCGGCGAACTCGACCGCGAATTCGTCGTCACGCGACTCCGTCGAGAAGGATAGGCTCACTCGGCTGCCCCAAAACCCTCTTTGCGGTAAGGCACCTGATTCAGCGTAATGGTAAACACCCTCGTGTGGGTGCTCGCCGGTCTCGCCCTCTATTCGCTGGTTGCGATGGGCTTGCGAGCACGGGGACTGCTGCCCGAGTCGGTTCGGGTGCAAGGTCCCATCACGACAATTCATACACAACGCGGCAAGGCATTTCTCGACTGGCTCGCGGGGCCAAAACGGTTCTGGCGCGCGTGGGGGAATCTCGGCATCGGCATCGCGCTCGTCATCATGGCCGGGTCGTTCCTCGCCGTGCTCTTTTCTGCGTACACCACGCTCACCCAGCCAACGGCGAGCGCCATCACCGAACCCCGAAACGTCCTCGTCATCCCCGGCGTGAACGACTTCCTCCCGCTCTCTGCGGCCCCTGAAATCGTTCTTGGCCTCCTGATTGGCCTCGTGGTCCACGAAGGCGGCCACGGCCTGCTCTGCCGGGTCGAAGACATCGACATCGACTCGATGGGCCTTGCGCTCATCACGCTCCTCCCCGTCGGCGCGTTCGTCGAACCCGACGAAGAGAGCAGACAAAAGGCAGACCGCGGCGGCCAGACGCGCATGTTCGCCGCTGGCGTGACCAACAACTTCGCCGTCGCGCTCATCGCCTTTGCCCTGTTGTTTGGCCCCGTAGTTGGCTCTATCGCCGTCGTTTCGGGCGCACCCGTTGGCAACGTCGCTGGCGGCTCTGCGGCCGCGAACGCCGGAATCGGAGCCGGTGACGTGATCACCCAAATAAACGGCGTCGACGTGACGAGCGCGGGCGACCTCCCGACGGTGCTCGCAAACGAGAGTCGCACCGTCGATGTCACCCTCAAAAACGGCGAGCAGAAAACCGTCGAGCGGTCGCTGATTATCACCGGAGCAGTCCCACGGGTCGTAGACGGCATCGACCTCTCCGGGGACGCACCGCCGACGATACAGGCGGTGAACGGGACGGATGTCCACACGCGGAGCGAACTGCGCGATGCACTCCAGAATCGGACGGTTGCGACCCTCCAGACCGACAAAGGGAGCGCCACGTTCGCCGCCGGCGCACTCGTGCAAGTGAGCGCGGACGGCCCGCTCGCCGCGGCGGGTGCGCCCGCAGAGGAGACGATGATAATCACCTCGGTCAACGGGACACGGACGGTTGACCAAGAGGCTCTCCAAGCCGCGCTTGCGAACACGGACGCCGACCAGCGCGTCACCATCGAGGGTGTGTTGGACAGCGAAACGGTCAGCTACGACGTGACGCTCGATGAAAACCCGCGGACCGGCGGCGGCTTACTCGGCGTATTCACCCAGCCCGGCATCTCGGGTGTGACCGTCGATGATTTCGGCGTTGACCCGTACCCCGCAGAGCAGTACCTCGCGGCGCTCGGCGGCGACGGTGAGGGCGGCTTCGGTGCCGTATCGTTCATCCAGCGCATCGGCGTCATCCTGTTCTTGCCGTTTGCAAGCGTTCTCTCGCCAGGGCTGAACTACAACTTCGCCGGGTTCGTGGACATGGTCACGAATTTCTACGAAATCCGCGGCCCGCTCGCGTTTATGGGCGGGAGCCTGTTCACCGTCGCAAACGTCCTGTTCTGGGGTGGCTGGGTGAACTTGCAGTTGGGCTTCTTCAACTGCATCCCCGCCTTCCCGCTCGACGGCGGCCACATTCTGCGAACCAGCACGGAGGCCATCGTCTCGCGGTTGCCGATTCGTGACGGCCGCGAGGTGACACGCGCGATTACCACCTCGATTACGCTCACGATGCTCGCGGGCCTCGTGCTCATGATTTTCGGGCCGCAACTGTTGGCCTGAAACTCACAACGCCCTTATTCGTGCCCACTAACACCCTGTCATGGAGCGACGCGAACCGCCACAGACCGACGAGGGTTGGTACGCACTGCACGACTTTCGGACGATAGACTGGGACGCTTGGCGCGAAGCGTCCAGCCGCGTCCGCGAGCGAGCCACTGAGGAGGGCATCGAGTACCTCACCGCACACGAGGCGCTCGAAGACACGACAGAAGGCGCGTCTGCGGTGTTCTCGATTCTCGGGCACAAAGCTGACCTACTTATCTTACACCTGCGCCCGACGATGGCCCAGCTCGACGTGGCAGAACGACAGTTCGAACAGACCGCCTTTGCCGAGTTCACCGACCAGTCCTCCTCGTACGTCTCCGTCACGGAGGTCTCTGGCTACATGTCTCAGGAGTACTTCGAGGACGACGGCGAGGTTGACACCGGCATCGCCCGGTACATCCAGTCGCGCATCAAACCGGACCTCCCCGACGCCGAGTTCGTCTCCTTCTACCCGATGAGCAAAAGCCGGGAGCCAGAGAACAACTGGTACGACCTCCCGTTCGACGAGCGTGCAGACCACCTCTCCAGCCACGGTGAAATCGGCAAACAGTACGCCGGGAAGGTCAAACAGGTCATCACCGGCTCGATTGGGATGGACGACTGGGAGTGGGGCGTCACGCTGTTCGCAGACGACATGACCGACATCAAGCAACTGCTGAACGAGATGCGCTTTGACCCCTCTACCTCCAAATTCGCAGAGTTCGGCCCCTTCTTTACGGGTCGGCGCTTCCCACCGGCGGACTTAGCAGCCTTCCTCGCGGGCGAACACGTCCCGACCGGGACGGCCCCCGACGTCGACCAAGAGACAGCAGACAGCACCCACCGCGGGCCACCCGTCGCGGACGACGACGAACCAACCCACGAGGAAGTGGATGCAGAACAGTTCGAACAGGCACTCAGAACCCACGGCATCTCGCTTTCCGACTACGAGGAAGCGGGCTACGGCCTCATCTTCCGGTCGACCGCGGACGCAGAAGACCTCGCCGCCGAGGTGAGTGGTCTGCGAAAGAACTTCGACCACTACGACACGCACGTGATGACCACGGTTCGCGCCGACGCTGGGCACGCAGGCGTCATCAGCCTCTGGAAGAACCAGCGCGCTGCGGAGACGGCCGCGGGCTTCCTCTCTGACTTAGATGGCGTCGAATCAGGAATGGGCGCGCTGCTCGGTGACGACGTGGACGAAGCCGACGAGACGGACGAATCCACCTCCCACGGCACGGACGAAGACGAAGACTTGCGCTCTGAGTTAGAGGACCTCAACATCTACTCCGGCCAGCCACACGGTGAAGACGTGTGGTCGATGGTGCTCTACTCGGAGGCCGACCCACAGGAGGTCTACGACGAGGTTGACAGCATGCGCGAGCGGTTCGACCACTACGACACGCACGTCAAAACCGCGGTATACACCGCAGAGATGGCTGAGAAGACGGCAATCGTCAGCATCTGGAAGACCCAGAGCGCGGCGAACACCGCAGGCGGCTTCCTCGCAGACCTGCCGGGCATCGTCGCCCGCGCTGGCGAGGAGTCCGGCTTCGGGACCATGGGGATGTTCTACACCGTGAAACCCGAGTACCGAGCGGATTTCGTCGAGAAGTTCGAGACGGTTGGCGGCCTGCTCGCGGACATGGACGGCCACTTAGAGACCGCACTGCTCGCCAATCTCGATGATGAAAACGACATGTTCATCGCCAGCCAGTGGCGCGACCGCGACGCCGCCATGGCCTTCTTCCGCAGCGAGGCGTTCCGCGACACCGTCCAGTGGGGCCGCGACATCCTCGCAGACCGCCCGCGTCACGTCTTCCTCGCGTAAGCAGAGCCCGGCACTTTCGCGCGTTTGTGTCGAAACTGGCAGTATATTTTGACGGGTTTAAGAGGTGAGCGGCGCGAACGCACAGCCCCACCAAGTTTCGAAGGACAAACGTCCGGGGAGAGAGTTGATTAGCTGTTATTCACCTAGGTATCTAAAGAATATTAATGTGTATGTCCAGAACGGTTAAACAGTGGTGACTGGTTGTCAAGAGTAAGATGATACAGATTTTCGTTGCCTCACTCGCGGCAACCGCGCTCCCGACTGTCCCACCAACCGCGACCGCCAAAGAGGCGGCGTACCTGCTCAGAGAACCAGATGTGCCCGCACTCGTCGTCGTCGACGCCACGGAAACGGTGGTGGGAATGGTGACAGAAGCAGACATCGTCGCGCTCGTCGCAACGGAGAGTACGCAGCTGCCCGTTTCGGGGTTCATGTCGAACCCAGTCGCGACCGTGACGCCGGAAACAAGCGTTCACACCGCCGCCGACACGATGCAAGAGGTCGGCGTCAAACACCTGCCAGTGGTCAAAAATGGCGTCTACCACGGCCTGCTCAGCGTCGATGACATTGCGCCGTACGTCTCGCGCCACCGCCTCGACATCGTGTGGAAAGGCGACTCTTTTCGCGCACCCGAAGGGACGACACCGCAACCGGCCGATTAAATTTCTTTCTTTGCTGGCCGACCCCTCCGACGGTTCTACTCACAGCTTGACGGCTCTAACTCGCAACCGCCGGTAGTCGGCCACCCACTCGCCGTTTTCGAACAGTTCGCGCCGCAGTCGCGCGGTTACGTCGTTGAGAACCGCCTGCTGGTCGGCTTCTGGAATCACGTCGAGCATCGCGCCCGCGAACATCTGCAGCCAGTTTTCGAGGCCTGCTTCGCCGTTATCGAGCGTCGTTGGGCGGTCGAAGAGCGTCGCATCTCGCACCTCGAACCCTGCGTCTTCGAGGACGGTTGCGTACTCGCCGACGCTCGGGAAGTACCACGGATTTTCGGGCGCAATGTCGTACCCAGCGTCTGCAGCGGCCTCGATGAGGCCCGTCTCGATGGTCTCGATGTTGCCCGTGCCGCCGAGTTCGACCACCATGCGCCCGCCGGGTTTGAGGGCAGCCGCGAGCGAGGCTGCGACTGCATCCGCCTCGGGAATCCAGTGGAGTGCCGCGTTCGAAAACACGGCATCGAACGGTCGGTCGAACTCGATGTCGCGGGCGTCGCCTTCGATGAAGGTGCGGTCAGGATATTGCTCTCTGGCTTGTGCGAGCATCTCGACTGACTGGTCGAGTCCGACAACCGTGGCCCCGCTATCTGCGATTTTTGCGGTGAGGTGACCCGTGCCACAGCCCACATCGAGGATGCGCTCGCCTCGCTCGGGAGCGAGCAAGTCGATAAGCGATGCACCGTACTCGTGGACGAACGAATGATGCGTGTCGTAGAGCGAGGAGTTCCACTGTGACGTCTCTTGAGTCATTAATTGGCACGGCTACACGGTGGGAGACAAAGAATGTATGGCTAATGGCAGGATTCAAGCCGGACGCTCGGGGTTCACGAGGTGATAGAGTACGTCCGAGTCTACGAGATACGGGTCGCCGTCCATCACGGCGTTGAACTCCGCGACGAACGCCCCCATCTCGTTGGGGAGCTCGTCGGGATGTTCGGTGACGTGTTTGAATACGTCGTACACCGTCGCGCCGTCTTCGGCTTCGATGTAGTAGGTGACGTAATCGCCGTCGTCTCCGCGACGGAGAAAGGCAGACTCGGTGTGGACGCCTTCTGCGTCGAGAATGGCGAGTGCCGCGTCGGCGTACTCGGGGTCGTCCATCTGTGAGAGTAACGCTTTCGCGCGCTCGGTTTTTCCGGGTGCAATGCGCTGGTTTACGAGCAAGACATCTCCCATATGAGAAGCGACCCAGAGGGCGGCGATAAGTCTTGGGCAGTCAACAACTTCTCGTGTCTGTGTCACGCTTCATTTCGAACGTCAGACACATCACCCTCAGTGAGTTTCGACTCGCAATGAAGGGGTTCACTCGTCGCGGACGATTTCACAGCCAAGCACACTCTCTATGTCCTGTCGGATACACTCATCCGCGAGTTCGAGTAGCCCAATAGCCTCTGGCCGTGCAACTCGGTAGAACTTCTTGCGCCCGTCGCGCTCGGCTGCGACTAGTGTACAGTTTGTGAGACACTGGAGGTGGTGGGAAACGAGATTCGCCGCGAGGCCGGTTCGGTCACAGATTGCCGTGCCGTTGAGCCGGTCGTCTGCCTCCACGATGGTCTGGAAGATGCGCAAGCGCGTCGGGTCGGAGAGAGCACTAAAGATATTGGCTCGTGCCCGATTCACGTCTTCGCTAGCGTTCAACAGTGAAACAGTCATTAGATTGAATTAGAAGGTATCGTAGATAATCCCTCTGTTTGGCTGCTGTTTGCGATAATCGCCATAGTTATACGGCCAAATAGTCTAACGAGTATTGAAATGTCTTCGAACAGTTCTTACGACCTCGTGGTTCTCGGTGGCGGAGCGGCCGCCTTCGCCGCGCTCACGGAAGCCAGTTCTCGCGGGCTCTCGACGGCACTCGTGAACACTGGACTACCACTCGGCGGCACCTGCGTCAACGTCGGTTGCGTCCCGAGTAAACACCTGCTCGAAGTCGGGAAGATGGCGTTCGAACCGCCACGGAACCCCTTCAAAGCCGTTCGCTACGAACAGGAACCGGAAGTTGACTGGGCCACAGCAATCGACGAGAAAAACGAACTCATTGCGTCGCTCCGCGAGCAGAACTACGTGGACGTGGCAGATCACTTCGACGTAGACGTGTACGAGGGGTTCGGCCAGTTCGCCACCGACACGAGTATCGAAATCGGAGAAGGAGACGACGTGGGGGTCACGCTTTCGGGCGAGAAAATCCTCGTCGCGACCGGGAGCTCCCCGAAAATCGCCCCGATTGATGGTATCGAATCGGTCGAGTATGAGACGAGCGAGAGTATCCTCGAACGACGTGAATTGCCAGAGAGCGTCATCATGCTCGGCGGCGGCTACATCGGCCTCGAATGGGGGCAGATTCTCCACCGCGCGGGCGTCGATGTGACGATTCTCCAGCGCTCTGCGCACGTTCTCTCGGGGATGGACTCGCACCTCGGCCGTGAAGTAGAGCGCACCTTCGAGGAGGAGGGCATTCGGGTCGTGACGGGGGCGAGCTTCGAACGCGTCGGGTCAGTCACGGCGGATGGCGGGCAGCGAAGCGGTTTGGAGGGCGTCTTCGTCGAAGCCACAGTGGACGGCGACACACAGCGATTCGAGGCCAGCGACCTGTTCGTCGCAACGGGTGTGAAGCCGAATTCAGAAGGAATCGGCCTCGACGAGATTGGCGTCGAGCGCGACGAAACGGGCGCAATCGTCGTGGACGACTTCTTCCAGACGACCAATCAGACCGTCTACGCCGCGGGTGACGTCATCGGCGAGCCGATGCTCGAAACCGTGGCCGCCAAAGAGGGAAACCACGCCGTCAAAAATGCGTTCGGCGATGAGGGGCAATCGATCACCTACAGACACGTCCCGGAAGTCGTCTTTACCAGCCCAGAGGTTGCTTCCGTGGGTATCACCGAAGCCGAGTACATGGAAGAACACGGCACCTGCTCGTGCCGAACGGTTCTCATGAAAGACGAGTCCAAATCCAAGGCGGTGAAAGACACTCGCGGGCTCGTCCAGGTCGTCAAACACCACGAGACGGACGAAATCGTCGGCGTCCACATGGTTGCCCCACGGGCGGCTGACATGATTGCGGAAGCCACGCTCGCCGTGCAATTCGGGCTGACGGTGGACGACATCATCGACACAATTCATCCATTTCCGACGTTCTCAGAGGCGTTCAAACACGCCTGTCAGTCATTTCGCCGTGACATGTCCAAGATGAGTTGCTGTGTTGAGTGACGATTCAGCGACAAATACAGCGCGGTGAAAGTGAACGAAAATCCGCGTCAGACGCCTTCCGCCCCACTGTTTTCGAGTTGCAGCGAAGGGGTTCAGATTATGCGCCAGCGTTCTTAAGCTTCAGGCCAGCGGCGTCGATATCTTCCCCGTCAACCGAGGAGCGAAGGCTGTCCATGCCGTCGTTTCTGTCGATTTTGAAGTTGGTTTCGTACAGCTCTGCGACGCGGGCTTGTTCCTCGTCTGTGAGCGGTGGAGTCTCTGAGGCGGCAGCCCATTCGGTGATGTCGTCGGTGGAGTGGAACGTCGGCGTGACGGAGGCGACCTCATCGTGGCTGAGGAGCCACTGGATGGCGGCCTGTGCCATCGTACGTTCTCCATTTTGCTCTAAGAAGCGGACGGTTTCGATTTTCTCCCAGCCCGTCTCGTACCATTCGTCGGGACGGAACCCACGGTGGTCACCGGCTTCGAGTTCGGTTTCCGGGCGCACCTGCTCGTTCAGCAGCCCAGAGGAGTGGGGAACCCGAGCGATGACGGAGGTGTCTGCGTTCTCCCGGCGGATGGTGTCGATGAAGTGCTGGCCGGGAACCTGCTCGAACATGTTGAACACGGTCTGGACGGCGTCGAAATCGAGTTCGACGGCGCGGTCGCCTTCTGCGAGCCAGCCAATCGACGGGCCAAGCGCCCAGCCAAGGGCGTCCACGCGGCCTTCGTCGCGTAGGTCGGAGAGCACGTCCATGACCTCGGGGGTGACTTCCGCGACGTTTGCGTTGTGCAGTTGGAGGAAGTCGATGTGTTCGATGTCGAGGCGCTCGATGCTCTGTTCGACGCAATGGCGCATCCACTCTGGGTCGAGGTTCTTCGGAATCTCGCCGTGGCCCGCCTGTGCGTGGTTGTAGAAGTCGTAGCCGATTTTCGTCCCGATGGTGACTTCGTCGCGGTGCTCTGCGAGGGCCTGCCCGATGAGTTCTTCAGAGCGCCCGTGGCCGTACACGTCGCCCGTGTCGAAGAAGGTAATCCCCTCAGAGAGGGCGTGTTGAACCATCTCGATGGATTCAGCTTCAGTCTTGTCGCCCCACCAGTCGGTGCCGACGACCCACGCGCCGAAGCCAACCTCGCTTACCTCGACGCCAGAATCGCCGAGCGTTCGGTAGTGCATGTGCGCGGCTAGGTGAGAGAGGCACTTATCCGTGTGGATTTTCCGCCGAACGGCCGGTACAGTTATTGTGGCGGTCGCTACCGGGAGTGCCGTAACGGAAACCCCTATCAGTCACCAGCGTGAACCGATGGACATGACGAAGCGACACGTTCACCTGCCCACTGGCGCCGAGGCAGGCATCCGCGCTTTCATCGACGAGGTCGACGACCGCCTCTCTTCTGACGATGAAAGCACCTGTGAGGTCGTCGAAGACGTCCTCATTGACCTCTATGGCGACCGGGAAGCGTATGAACGATGGCAAAACGGCGAGGACATCTCGACCGCAGAGCGCGTCCGCCTGCAGGGCTACGACCCGTGTAACTCCTCGCTCGAAAGCGAATACTACGCCGAGAAAGACGAGGAGAAGTTCAAACGCTCAAAGCACCTCCAATGGCTCTGGCGGCAGTTCGACGCCACGCCAATGGCCGACAACATCGAGTTCGCCCTCCGTTTCCGTCAGATGCTCGCAAACCATCTGTTCGAAGACGCCGGCGACAACCTCCGCATCTTCAAGGGCGTCACGATGACCTACGGCCACAACATCTCTGTTGGCGACAACACCGTCATCCACGACGATGTACACTTAGACGACCGCGGCAAACTCACCATTGGCAAGCGGTGTTCGATTTCTGACGGCGTCCACGTCTACAGCCACGACCACGATATCAACGACCAAACGGCGGTCGAGAACTTCCACACGATTGTCGAAGACGACGTCCGCCTGACCTTCGACGCGATGGTTCGTGCAGGCGTCAAAGTCGGCGAGAACTCCGTCGTCGGCGCGCGCTCGGTCGTCCAGCACGACGTGCCCGCCCACCACGTCGTCGTAGGTCAACCTGCAAAGAGCGTCCGCGTGAAACCCGGCTGGGAGTCCGTTGCCCACCCGGTAGACGAGAAATACGAGAGTCACCGAGACGAGCGCAAACTCCCGTACGACCTCCCCGAGAAATTGGACGTGTTCGACGAGTTCGGGCGCACTCGTACGCCGCCGAACTGAAATTCTGCGACAGCAACCTACTCGTGGCTTCACCCTCTCTGTCGAGCCATGCTTCGGTCATTTGACGGGACAGAGCCAGACATTGCTGCGAGCGCCTACGTAGACCCCGCCGCCGTCGTCATCGGCGATGTGCGAATCGGCCCCGACGCCAGCGTCTGGCCGAACGCGGTCCTCCGTGGCGACGTGGGAACCATCGTCGTCGGCGAGGGTGCGAACGTCCAAGACAACGCCACCCTCCACGAAGACGTCGTTTTGGAAGCCTCTACCACCGTCGGCCACGGAGCCATCGTCCACGACGCGACGGTGCGCGAAGGGAGTCTGGTTGGCATGAATGCCGTCGTACTCGATGATGCAGACATCGGCCGTGAGAGCATCGTCGCCGCCGGAAGCGTCGTCACCGAAGGCACCGAAGTTCCTCCGGGCGTACTCGTGACTGGCGCACCCGCGACGGTGAAACTCGACCTTGACAACGCGGACGTTTCTGCTGGCGCAGCTCACTACGTCGCACTCTCGAAACGCTATGCCGAAACCTCGGAAATTCTCTCAGAGGAGGGCTTTTCTGACCGTGACTGCTAACCAGCGCATGAACAGACGCACCTACCTCGCTGGCATCGGCGCAGCCGCGAGCGCAGGACTTGCTGGCTGTACGCTCCCCGGTGTTGGCGGCCCGGCCCCCGAAACCACGACGACGACCGTCGGCGAGCAAGAAATCGTCGTCGAGTCGGTCGTCACCGACCTCGAAGTGCCGTGGGACGGGGCGTTCCGCGACGGCGACCTCTACATCACCGAGCGCTCCGGGCGCATCGTCCGGGCGCGAGACGGCGACCACGAGGTGGTGCTCGACATGGGCGATTCGACCGCTGCCCGCGGGGAGGGTGGCTTGCTTGGCCTCGTGTTCCACCCCGATGAGGAGGTCGCATACACCTACCAGACGTACAGCGCGGGGTCGGGGCTCGCAAACCGCATCCTCCGCCACGACATCGCGAACGACTGGGCGTTCGAGCCGATTCTGGACGGGATTCCGGGTGCGACCACCCACGACGGCGGGCGACTTGCGATTGGGCCGGAGGGTGCGCTCTATGCGACCGCGGGCGACGCCCGGCAGGACGGCCCACAGGACACGAGCACGCTGAACGGCAAGGTGCTCCGCCTGACGCTGGACGGCGAACCCGACCCCGACAACCCCTTCGACAACGAGGTGTTCACCTACGGTCACCGCAATCCACAGGGGCTTGCGTTCCGCGACGGCGAGCTATTCTCGGTCGAACACGGTCCTGACCACTCAGACGAAATCAACGTCCTCGAAGCCGGGAACAACTACGGCTGGCCGGACGTCATGGGCGACTCAGACGGCGAGTTCACCGACCCGCTTGCCTCCTATACGCCCACTATCGCGCCGGGCGGAGCGATGTTCTACGACGGCCCCATCACCCAGTGGCAGGGTGATTTCTTCTTCGGGACGCTCAAAGCCACGCATCTGCGGCGGATTCGCTTCGACGGACGCGAGGTAGTCGAACAAGAACAGCTGTTAGTCGATGCCTTCGGCCGCCTTCGGACGCCATTTTCGGGACCAGACGGCGACCTGTACGTCACGACCAGCAACCGAGACGGGCGCGGGGCGGCGAAATCCGGAGACGACCGAATTATCAGACTCAGGCCCGCCTAACGGCCTGAAACGCCGAAGAGACAAAGTACCTTGACACCGTATCTCAAAGTATGCTCGACGCGTGGGGATGGGTCGTTGCCTACATCATCGGGTTCACCATCATCCACCTGCTGGTCTATCAGTACCTCAAAACGAGCGACGATTCGCGCTTCGAACAGTTCTCGCCGAGCGACGCCTCCGGCTTCGAGGCCGCGAGCGCGAGCGCTGACTTCAAGAGCCACAGCGGACCGGTCGCAGGCGAGTTTAGAAGCTGCCCACACTGTGGCACCCAAAACGAACCGGACCCCATTTTTATTTTCTGCAAACAGTGCATCCAACCGCTCTCCGTGTAGGGTAAATTCGTAGCCGCCTGAGTTTCGACTATGCCGAGAAGCGTCGCCATCAACGTCGGTGCGAACACCAACGCCCCCGGCTTTCGTGGCCCGATTTACGACGACGGAAGCTTCGAGTACGTACCAATCCCCGAAGAAAAAGCCACGACCGAGCCGGTACCGACGTACGCAGATCTCGGGTTATCGATGGAACTGCCGGACGAAATTCGAGAAACGCCCGTTCACCTAGACCCTGAGTTCGCGGGCTACGGCCCGTGTAAAGCCTACACCTACGGTGACCCGTTCGGCGTGAAGGCAACGCCCATCGCAGAACTGTCCGCAGGCGATTACCTGTTTTTCTACGCGACGCTTTCGACGGTCGGTGACCAGCCTGCGTCGTGGATTCCGCCGCGCTGGGGCTGTTATCTCATCGGCCAGTTCGAACTCGCTGCAGCTCCGGTGACGGGCGAAGAGTTCACAACCCTCACTGCCGAACAGCGAGCCGCCTTTTCGTCGAACGCCCACCTGAAGCGCGACCCGTTCGACGCCCGGGTGTTGGTGCGCGGCGACCCTGACGGTTCGCGACTGTACGAACGGGCAGTGCCACTGAGTTCGCCAGAAGCAGGCGCGACGGCGAATCATATTGTGACCGAATGGTCGAGTGACTCAGGAAACGGCCCGTGGTGGCGACGGCCGCTTCGCTTTGCAGAAGACGGAACAGAACGGCTCATGGACGTAGTGACAGGGTGAAAAGTGTCGTTAGGCGATGTCGCGGCTGGTGTCGATTGCGACCCGGTCTGCCAACTGGAGCTTGATGACGTCGCCGGTCACCACGCCGCCACGGAATTTCGGAATCGTGAGGCGCGTTTCGATACTGTCGCTTTTCACGTCCATTGCGAGCGTGAACACGAGATCGGCCATGTATTCGGTGGTGTCGCGCATCGGTGGAACGGCACGCCCACTGAGGCAGTGTAAGAAGGCAATGCCGCCGATGTTCATCATGTGCGTCTGCACGTCGTTCAGGAAGTTTCGATACCGGATCCCGCCATCTTCCTCCAACACGTCGATGGGGTCGATGATGAGATTTGCGCCCTCTGGCAACTGACGAATCAGTCGGAGGGCGTGGTCAATCGGTGCGTCTGCCTCGACTTCCTTGATGGTTGGCGACCCAACCCGGGTGTTCGTACGCGTAAGGGCATCGCGGACGGCCTCCGTAGACCGTGCAGTCGTGAGATACAGCGTCTCGCGCGTCGCGGTCAGCTCAAAGAGAATTAACTCTGATTGACTCGCGGGTGGCGCAACGAGCGCGACAAGACTCCCGGCCGGGATTCCGCCTCCGAGTTTTCGGTCCAGAATCTCGATACCCGTTTGAACGGTCTTCACAGCCAAGCCTCACAGCAGCGATAACCGAACACAGTTTCGTACACTTTTCTCCCCCACACCTTCTTGCGCGGGAGATGGGTATTGTTACACAGCTTCTAACCGCTAGTTATGCGGTCACTGCCCTCGATTTTTTCGAGTGGAAGTGTGTCGAAACAATTGGAATCGTGCTACAAGTGAACGCACAGATATGTCAATACGAGCGGCGTCGGCGGTTCGTGCCGCTAATCCGGTTGAAATCGTTCAAAACATCGAATTATAGCGTTTCAGTAGATGTAACTCCAGAATCATCATTTTGTTGCAACACGAATTAATCAGCCTATAATAACAGTCAGTCTCACACTACTGTCTTTTTAGAGTGAGAATCAAAATGAGTAACAAATCAAACGAAGCTGACGAGGCGGACGAGACAGTGAACACAACGAGACGGGGCCTGCTCGCGCTTGCCGGAGTTGCAGGTCTCGGGTTCACGTCGAACGGCAAGTTTTCCCCAGACCCCACGTTCAAAAGTCTGACGCCGGAAGGGAGCGCGCTCTCTGTCGATGGCAACCTGGACCTCGAAGGGAACAACATCCTCAACATCGACGACATCGAGGCCAAGGACGACTACTCCTCGTGGAGTACCTCGGGCACGGGTGAGGGGAGCATTCAGCTGCGCGACTCCGTGGCTCAGACGTGGTCTATGCGAGCGTACGAAGGCGACGAAAGCGGGCCCGGCCCGGTCAAGTTCCAGTCACCCATCACGGGCGCAAAAGAGGAAGACGCAGGCGTGGCGAACCCGGGAAGTCTCGAAATCTCGGGTGGGGCGGTCCTCGAATCGATGTCCGTAGAAAGCTGGAACGTCGTGGACGTGACCGAACGCGGCGTTGAACCTGGCACCGACGACGACCTCGGCGCGTTCATCAAAAACGACTTCGACGGCGGCGTCAACAGCACGACGCTCTACGTGCTCCCCGAAGGCGAATACACGTGGAACACGGCCGTCACTGTGGAGAGATTCGACGCCTTTGGCATCATCGGCAAGCCGCAGGCGAAGGTGAAGTGTACCAACCCACAGATGACGCACTTCCTGAAGCTCGGAAGCGGGGAACAGAATCGTGCGGACATGTTCCTCACCGAAAACATCACGTTCGACATTACCACCGAGAACGTGGCTGCGTCCTCGATTCAGGCCGCCGTTGACGAGTACCTCTACATCAACAACTGCAAAATCATCGGCGAGATGGACCGCGAGTACGGCCAAGTGTACTCCATCCATCCAACCTTGCTCAAAAACACCGGTCGCGGCTACGTGAGCGTCACGATGCCCGACGGCGGGTACTACGACCCCGCGCAGAATGAACAAGAGCACCCGATGGGGATTTCGCTCGAACGAGACCACCTTGGTCACCTCGTCATCGAGAACTCGTTCATCGAGGGGTTCATCAACAACGGCATCTACAGCGCAGGCCACAAGGGGCAGGTGAGCATCCGGAACACCCAAATCAAAAACTGTGGGGCCGGGATGCTCCGGCTCGGGGACGGCGACTTCGCCTACAAGTGCCACCTCATCAACGACGACGCAGAAGACCGCGGCTATTCCTACGCGGCCCTCTGGGTGGCCAAAGCCCGCCACGCCGTCGCAAACAGCATCTACATCGACGCAAAGCAGGGGACGCCCTCCGAACTCATTCGGGTCAACGGCGACACCAAACACTGCCAATTGACGAACATCCACGTCAACTCAGACCGCTCGCAGTACATCTGTGAGTTTACCGGGGATGGCGACGACGAAGGCTCGATTATCTGTTCGAACTGGACCATAAACGACACCGGCGGCGAAGGCAGCCGGGCACAGCTCGGCAGAATCAGCCGCGCGAACGTGAAGATTCGTAACTGGGAAGTCAGGCTGAATCCAGCGTCCGGCGAAAAGCGCCACGGCCTCGTCGTCGACGCGCCGTGGGTGGATATCTCCGGCTGTACGTTCTACCACAACAAGGGCGAAGACGGCATCTCGCTCATTCTCGACGACGACGCAGATTACGTCAGACTCCAGAACAACGAGTTCAAGTCGGGAACCCTCTACCAGTACAGCCGCGCCTCGGTCAAAGACGCAATCGTGAGCGGCAACCGGTTCATGGACGGCACGAGCCTGTCTGGAGTCCAAGACAACTGGAACACGCACACGAATCAGGGTGGCCTCTAAAAAATCGGCAGCACCTGACGACGCACATACGGTTTTCACCGAGCGCGGAAAAGAGTCGGTGAATGACCCCCGACGTTGCAGAACATGGCTCCCTCAGCGCGAGCATCCGAAACCTGTGGAGCAACGGCCGGGGCCCGATTCTCGTCTCCATCTCGTTCGGCTGGTTTCTCGTCTACGGCCTTCGGGCCGCGATTCCCGCGTTGCTCCCGCAGATTAAGACGACGTTCGCGCTCTCCAACGCGGCCGCTGGACTCGCCTACTCCGCGCTCTGGGTTGGCTACGCCGTGTCGCAATTTCCTGCCGGACTGCTCGTAGACCGCCTCGGCGAGCGAACGCTGCTCGGGGCGAGTATGGGCCTCACCGCACTCGCCATCGTCGGGCTTGCGGCCGCCCCGCTGTTTGGCATCCTCGTCGCAGCGAGTGCAATACTCGGCCTCGCCATGGGACTCTACGGCCCACCGCGCGGGACGCTGCTCTCTGCGGTGTACGACAAAAGCGACGGGACGGCGATTGGCGTGACGCTCTCTGCGGGCAGTATTGGCGGCGCAGTGCTCCCATTTCTCGCTGGCGTCCTCGTCGTGACTGTCGGCTGGCGCGCGACGCTTGGCCTCACCGTCCCGCTGTTTCTCCTCACCGGCCTCTACGTCTGGCGAGTCGTTCCCCACGCCCGGTCGGCGGCGGTTGGCGGCGACGGCCGGAGCGTTGCAGGCGACATGGACGGCATCATCAGCGGCGTGCTGACTCGCCCGGTCATCATCACGGTGATTGCCGTCACGCTGTTGATTCTGAGTTTTCAAGGGTTCGCCGCCTTCTTCCCAACCTACCTGACAGAGGCAAAAGGCTTAGACCAAGGGACCGCCGCCGGACTCTACGGACTGATATTCCTCGCCGCGGCGGTGGCTCAGCCGCTCGCCGGAGGGATTGCTGATGCCTACAACGACCGCATCGTCCTCGTCGCCTCAGCCGCCATCGCCGCGGTGCCGCTGTTCATCTTGCCGTTCGTCTCCGGCCTCATCCCGCTCGCCATCCTCGCGGTCGTGATGGGCGTCCGACTCGGTGGGTATCCCGTGACCAACGCCTACATCATTCGCCTCCTCCCCGACGAGGTACAGGGGGCGGCGTGGGGCCTCGTGCGCACGGTGTTCTTCCTCATGAGCGCCTCCGGCCCGGCGCTCGTTGGCATTCTCAGCGACACATCCGGCTTCGAGACGACGTTTCTCGTCCTCGGCGTGGTGACGGTCCTCGCCGCCGTTGCCTACGGCTTGTTGCCCGCTCCCGGAACCTATGGCACGCGATGAGCCAGTCACAAAACCGCCGTGAGAAGCGCTACGTTCAAGTGCAAAGACGGAGAAGTAAAAGACGCACACTGAACGCCAGTGACTCACGACGATGTGAGTGCGCCGGTGTCGTACCGAACGAAGTGAGGTACGGCTCGGCGCGAGTGTAACGAGCGCCGGTGGTCTAATGGCATGACAGTGCCTTCCCAAGGCTCTAATCCGGGTTCAACTCCCGGCCGACGCACTCCCTGCGGTCGTTTGTCGGCCGACGTTCACCTCGCTTTGCTCGGTGAACTCCCCGGCCGACGCATTATTGTCTCGAGCGGAGGTGAGAGACATCATCGTTCTGTAGGGAGTTCGAACCCTGCAAGTCGCAGCGCGCGAACGCAGTGAGCGCGACCGTCTTGCTCTGGTTCAACTCCCGGCCGACGCACTCCCTGCGGTCGTTTGTCGGCCGACGTTCACCTCGCTTTGCTCGGTGAATTCCCGGAGAGACCACGTCTCTCCGTTGTTCGCACCGCTTTCGCGGTGCTCACTCCCGGCCGACACATTTTCTAAACACTATCGGAGAGACTCGGCTTTGCGTCTTCGAAGCTACATACTACCAAAAGACGCAACAATCGTCCACAAAATCGCCGCAGTGACAAGACTATTTGACACTCCCACCCGTATTCTCGCCAATGACAGACACGCAGACGGTTGACGCCGGAAAGCGTATCGACCTCTCGTTCACCGAACAGGAACTAGAGGCACACCGCGAACACATCACCCAGTTCATCCGCGACCAAGTGCGCGCTGCGGGCGTCGACGGAGCCGTGCTTGGCCTTTCTGGCGGCATCGATTCGACGCTCACCGCCCACCTCGCCGTCGAGGCACTCGGCACAGAGAACGTCCACGGCCTCGTCCTCCCGAGTGAGGTGAACGCCGCGGACAACATGAGCGACGCAGAGCGCGTTGCCCAACTGCTCGAAATCGAGTACGACGTCATCGAAATCAATCCGATTGTGGACGCGTTCTTGGCTGCCGTTCCAGAAGCCAAAGACGACCAACTCGCCGCCGGGAACGTCCGCGTTCGCACGCGGGCGGTGCTCAACTACCTCGTGGCGAACCACGAATCGCGGCTCGTCCTCGGCACGGGCAACCGCTCTGAGGCGCTCGTTGGCTACTTCACGAAGTACGGCGACGGCGCGGTTGACTGCCACCCGATTGCGAATCTGTATAAGGGACAGGTGCGCCAACTCGCCCGCCATATCGGCGTGCCAGAAGACCTCGCCGCGAAAACCGCGACCGCAGGAATGTGGGTTGGCCAGACCGACGAGGAGGAGATGGGCGTCCCCTACGACACCTTAGACCAGGTGCTCGCACTCTACGTCGATGGCCCGCTCACCAAGGCGCAGACGGTAGCGGCGCTCGGCGTGGGTGACTCGGTCGTCGACCGCGTTGACGAACTGTATACGAACAGCGAGCACAAGCGCAACGTCCCGCCGGGACCAACGTCCCTTTCTTCGCTCTAACTCAGCCGCGTCTCGCAATAATCGTGATTCTGTCGCCCTCTTGCAGCAGGTACTCGGCTGGGTTCACTGACTCGCCGTTCACCTGCACGCGAACCGTGTCGCCGTTTGCCTGCGCGTAGGTGGTCCCGTCGTAGCTCACAGACGCTTCCGTCACCGAGATGTTGAGGGTGTCCATCGCGTACTTGAGCGTGATTTGATTCGCGTGGCCGTGCCACTGAGAGCCGTCGCCGCCTTCGAAGTGGAACGCCCTATCCTGATTCTGGAAGCGCGACTGGCTAAAATCGAGTCGGTCACCGCCGATTTCTGCGGTGATAGGGCCGTGGAAGTGTGCGCCGCCGAGGTTGGTCGGCTGGATGTTGTCGCTCCCCGCGAAGAAGGTGACGTAGCCGATGACGCCCGCGACGGCGAGAATGACGACGACGAGCGCGTAGGGAGCCACATCGGTGGCCGTAGGCTCGTCCTCGGTCAGCCCGACGCGACGGCGGTCGATTGGCCCGAGTTCTGCGGCGTGGTCACTCCGAAGGTGGTCGTGATAGGCATCCGCAGAAGAAAACGCCTCGTCGCAGTACGAACACTCGGGCATGGGTTAGCCACTCATGGCGCAAACTCAACCTTTTCGGTGCGCGTCAAAATCGACCGCCGTCTCAACGAGGTGGGCGAACGCTTCGGCTTCGGCCTGTTCTTGGACCGGAGCTTCGGCCTCGTCGCGGACACGTTGTTTCACGACGCGGAGCGCCTCCGGGTTGTTCGTGGCGATACGCTCTGCGACCGCCTGCGGGTTCTCCGTGATTTGGGAGATGAGACCCATCCGGAGGGCTTCTTCGGCATCGACGACGCGGCCAGTGAGCGCGATGTCGAGGGCCTCGCCCTGCCCGACGATTTTCGGCAGGCGAACCGTCCCGCCCCACGCGCCAAAGAGGCCGAACACGACGCCCGGTTCGGCGAACGTTGCTCGCGGGGTAGCAACCCGCAGGTCACACGCGAGGGCCATCTCGACGCCACCGCCACGTGCCGGGCCAGTGATGCCCGCGACGGTGACGGCTTCTGTGTCCTCGATGGCGGTCGCCACGCGCTGGCCGAGTTCGGCGAACTCCTTCGCGCTCGGACCGTCGAGTTGCTGCACTTCAGCCAAATCAGCGCCCGCAGAGAACGCGCTGCCCGCGCCGTGGATGTAGATGACGGCAGCGTCCGTCTCGGTGACCGCGCGTTCGAGCGCGCGGAGCCCGTCTTTAGAGAGCGCATTTCGCTGGTCTGGACGGTCGAGCGTGACCACCCGTAGCCCGTCGGTGTCCGTGGTCGAAATCATGGCAGGAAGTGACCGTCCGTTTCCAAAGGTCTTTGCCCTTCCCGACGCTAAATTGGGGCAATGGAGGAAGCCGCTGCGGTTCGCCACGCCGCACTGGACGCGATACGCGATATCGAGCCAGCGCGGTTGCGTGGCGATATTGAGGCCATACTCTCTGCCGGGTCGATGGCCCCGGGCGTTCTGACACTTCTCTGTGCGCAGGCTGTCGACAACGTCGAGCCGAACGCGATTCGCACCCGAGCCGCAGGTGTTCAACTGATCTACGAAGGCCTCCGACTCACCCGGACGCTCACCCAAAACCCCTCGTGGGAAACCGACGTCGAGCAAGCGAACTTGGACGTACTCGCCGCAGACGTGCTCGTCTCGCGGGGCTTTCATCTCCTCGCGCGAACCGAAGCCGCAGACAAGGCCGTCGCCACCGTCCAAGCGTTCGGCCGCGACCAAACCCGCCGCGCGGACGCCAATGCCGACACCGACACCTTAGACCGCAACTTAGAACGCGACGTGTTCGACCTCGCGCTCGTCGCCGGAACCACCGCCGTCGGCGCGACCACCTCACCCCCACTCCGCACGTTCGTCCGCGACCTGACCACCACCTACGACGACGTGGTGTTTCCCGACCCGGAACTCCTGTTCACAGACGCCGTCACAGAGTCGCTCGCGGGCCATCTCGCCGCCCACGATGCGGGACTAGGAGTGGACGACGGCGTCCGCACCTCGGCGACCGACCCCTGACGCGAATCGAAACGTCTAAAGACGGGACGGCGTAAGTTGGTATTGCCTGCCTGGGTAGCTTAGCGGTAAAGCGCGTCCTTGGTAAGGACGAGAGCCCGGGTTCAAATCCCGGCCTAGGCTTTTCTGACGAAATTATACGGCAAGCGCAGCGAGCCAGCTGATAAACGCAGAGCCGAACAAACACTCGTTCCGAGTTGCCACTGTCTGTGTCGCGTACGAAGCGGGGGCAGGAGACGGAGCGACAGGTCACCCACGAACCGATGTGATGACGGACGTGGACACGACGTGTCGCCGTGAACGGAAGAGCGGAGACCGCCGCCGGAACCCCAGTACCGACGGCAGTTCAAAGCGGAGTACAACGGGTCGCTGTAAGTCGACCCGCCGTGCAGTCACCGCGTCCCACCCCCTATCGGTCGTAGTCGATGTACGCCCTTATATCTAGTGTGGTATTGTGTGAAATTAACTATCTAGCTACCTGAATTCGCGTGGAAACCAGCCTCCGGCGCCGTCACAGCACGCGATGGCTCGACCGGCACCATTCGCCATGACAGACAGTAACTAACGTTTTTACGCCAGCCGACGTATGACACCTCGATGAGGTATGTGATTGTCGGATTTGGGCGTGTGGGACACCGAACGGCGCGCATCTTGAAAGAGGAGGGTCACGACGTGACCATCATCGAAATCGACGCGAAAAAGTGTGACCGAGCGCGCGAAGAGGGGTTTTCAGTCATCGAGGGCGACGCGATGGACGAAGCCACCCTCGACCACGCCGACCTCAACTCGGCAGACGCCTTTGGCGGCCTCTCTGGTGACTTGAATGTGAACTACGCAGCCTGCATCGTCGCCGCAAAACACGGCTGCAGGACAGTCATGCGCATCGACGAGGACTACCGTGAGGAGATCTACGAGAAGTACGCCGCAGACGTAGACGAAATCATCTACCCCGAACGCCTCGGCGCAATCGGGGCGAAAAACGCCTTGCTTGGCGGGGATTTCAACATCATTGCAGACCTCACCGCAGACCTCTCGCTCGCCAGCTTCTCGCTGCCGGAGGATTCGCCCATCATCGACCTGCACGTGAGCGAAATCGACCTGCCTGAGGGGGCCGTACTCTACGCCCACGGCCGGGCGCACCAGGCACAGACGATTCCGCTCCCACAGACCGTCATCCAGCCGGGTGACCGCGTTTCCATCATCGCAGAGGTTGGCGACATGGACGCCGTAAAACAGGTCTTACTCGGGCCGAATCGGACGGCGACGGCCAGCTAATACACTAATTCGCCGGTGATGAATTTTCGCGCCCGCTCGTCGTGTGGGCGTTCGAACACCCGTTCTGTCGCGCCGTACTCGATGCACTCACCAGCCAACAGCACCGCGGTTCGGTCTGAGACGCGCCGTGCTTGTTGCATGTCGTGGGTGGCGATGACGACGCCGATGCCGCGGTCTCGCGCCCGTGTGACCGCTTCTTCGAGCAGCGCGGTGTTCCGCGGGTCGAGGTTCGAAGTCGGTTCATCGAGCAACAGCACGTCGGGTTCGACCGCGAGCGCTCGGGCAAAGGCGACGCGCTGGGCTTCGCCCGCAGACAGCCCCCGGGCGTGCTGGCTCATTTTGTCGCGCATGCCAACGGTATCGAGCGCGTCGAGCACCGCAGATGGCGCACGCTCGCGGGTCAGCATGTGTTTGAGGCGTGTTGGCCACGGTTGGCGCACGTCGAGGCCGTACGCCGCGTTCTTGGCAACCGTCGTGCTGAACAGGCTCCGGTCTTGGAACACCATCCCGATGCGCCGCCTGCGAGCGAGGCGCTCCTCACGCGAGAGTGACCAGACGTCGTCGCCATCGACGAGTACGTCGCCCGCCTGTGGCGGGTCGAACAGCGCGAGTAGACGCAACAGGGTGGTTTTGCCCGTCCCCGACGGTCCGACGATGGCGAGCACTTCGCCCGCGGACACATCGAGGGAAACAGCCGAGAGCACGTCGGTGCCATTAAAGCCGTGTGAGAGTGCGCGAGCCTGAATCATGCGTCCCACCGCCCGCGGTCGCGCACCCACGCGCCGAGCGCGTTCACGCCGAGCACGAGCACGAGCAACACGATGCCGAGGGCGATTCCCGTCTCATACCGGCCGCGGCGGGCTTCGACGGTGATGGCCGTCGTCAGCGTACTGGTGAGCGACGTTCCGTCGGAAAGGACGATGTTCCCCCCGACGATGAGCACCGACCCGACTTCGCTGATGGCCCGGCCGTAACCTGCGAGGATGGCCGTGATGATGCCGTAGCGGGCTTCTTTGATGACGACGAGGGCGACGTCCACGCGAGTGCCGCCGCTCGCGTAGGCGGCGTCTTTGACCGACTGTTCGACGCCCGAGAGCGCAGAGAGCGTGACGCTCGTGATGACCGGGGTGGCGAGAATGACCTGTGAAATGACCATCGCCTCGACGGTGAACAGGAGGTCGAGACTGCCAAGCGGCCCGGAGTTAGAGAGCATGAGCAACACCAGCAATCCGACGACGACGCTCGGAAAACCCATGCCGGTGTTGATAACCGACGTGACGAGTCCCCTGCCGGGGAAGCGATTGAAACTCACACCAAAGGCAATTGGCAGGCTGAGCAGGGTGCTCACCAAGACGGCGGTCGTGCTCACCTGCAGCGAGACGACGATGATGCTGACCAGATAGCGCCAGTTCAAGTCAGCGAGACTCTCTAACACGTGCTGTCCTCGGGCGGGAGACGACTAAAAGGCCACGAGTGGCCCGATTTATCCCTCGTAGTCTTCGGGGACGTACTCACCGAAGGTCGGCTCTTCTGAGAGCGCGTTCGGATAGAACAGCTGTTCGCCGTTCGCGGTGTAGTTCTCGATGATGGACTGGCCCTCGGGACTGGTGATGAAACCGATATATGCCATCGCCATCGCATAGTTCACGTCGGGGTACTTCGCCGGGTTCACCGCGATGACGCCGTAGGGGTTCTTGAGGATTTCTGGGCCGCCTTTGAGCGGGCCTTCCACCATGATTTCGAGGCCGATGTCGGCTTCCATCGAGAGATAGGTTCCGCGGTCTGCGAGCGTGTACGCCCCGCTCTGGTCTGCCTGCACCAGCGTGTCACCCATCCCCTTGCCGATGGACTGATACCACGTCCCGCCAGGTTCGCCCGCAGATTGCTCCCAAAGGGCCTGTTCTTTCTTGTGCGTCCCCGAGTCATCGCCTCGCGAGACGAACGTCGCCTGTTCGTTCGTAATCGTAGCGAGCGCTTCGGTCGCACTTCCCACCCCCGAGATGCCAGCCGGGTCGTCGCTCGGTCCGACGATAACGAAGTCGTTGTACATCACGTCGCGGCGATTCACGCCGTAGCCCTGCTGGATGAACTCGTCTTCCGCGCCGCGGGCGTGGACGAGTACGAGGTCTGCGTCGCCGTCTTGGGCGGTACGAAGACTCGCACCCGTCCCCTTCGGGAGCGTCTTGATGGTGACGCCAAAGCGTTTTTCGAACGCAGGGTTGAGTTCGTCTAAGAGGCCGGAGTCGTAGGTCGAGGTCGTCGTCGCGAGCACCAACTCGGTGTCACCCGTCGCGCCGCCCATCGACCCCTCGCCCGACGCGCTCGGCTGTTGGTCGTCCGCGGTGTCGTCATTACCAAGACAACCGCTGAGCGCGAGCACCGCACCCACACCGGCGGCTTGGAGGAACCGTCGTCGTTGCATTTGTCTGGCTGTACCGAAGGCAACTCGCGCATTAAACCTTGGCGTGCCAACGTAACGTAAACTGGTTATTTCCTCAATTGAGTGTGTAGACTTTCGTTTACTGAGAAGAATGAAGACGGTTCGAGAAAATCGTCTAGGTAGATGGCGATTAGGTACGAAGCGCGCACTGAATCTGCCCTGAAATTCACGACCGGTGAACTGACCGGTGCGTTAGGAGATTCGATTACGGCCCTTCCGCTCATCGTCGCGCTCGGGACGCTCACAGACGCCTCACTCGCCCACATGTTGCTGTTTTTCGGCCTGTTTCAGGTGGTTTGGGGCGTCTACTACGGCATTCCGCTCTCAGTCGAGCCGATGAAGGCGCTCGCCGGACTCGCCATCGCCGGAGCCATCACCCACGGCGAACTCGTCGCTGCAGGCCTGCTCGCAGGCGGGATTCTACTCGTCGCGGGACAGGCTGGTCTGCTCTCACGGCTCTCGACGGTCGTTGGCCTGCCCGTCATCCGCGGCATCCAACTCGCCGTCGCCCTCCTGCTCGCAGAGGCCGGACTCGCCCTCGGTGGTGGCGACCTGCCCATGGCTCTCGCTGGCCTTGCTATCGTCGTGCTCGTCGCCCTCGGCGGCTACGCACGGGCGAGCGCGCTCGTCGTCCTCGCCGTCGGCGGCATCCTCGCCGTGTCACAAACCTCGATTGCTGTAGCGCTCCCCACCCTCTCCGTGTTCCCCGTTTCCCCGCCCACGTTCTCCCTCGCGGCCACCGAGGGGATGGTCGGCCAACTCGCGATGACGGTCGGCAACGCTGCCGTCGCCACCTCGCTCCTGCTCTCAGACCTGTTCGAGCGCGACGTGTCGGCCGACAACCTCGCCACGAGCATGGGCTCCATGAACCTGCTCGCCGTCCCGCTCGGCGGCCTTCCGATGTGCCACGGCTCCGGTGGCCTCGCCGGGAAGTACGCCTTCGGGGCGCGAACCGGCGGCGCGAACGTGATTCTCGGCGTGCTCTACGCGCTCGTCGCGCTCGTCGCGGGCGTCCTCGTCGGCTTCCCGATGGCGTTGCTGGGCGTGTTGCTCGTCGTCGTCGCCGTCCAGCTAGGCGCGGTGTCGCTCGACTCAGCCCACCTGCCCGTTACCGTCGCCATCGGCGTCGTCGGCCTCGTGTTCGGCGTCGGCGTCGCCTTCGTTGCGGGCGTCACGGGTTGGTGGCTGCTCGACAGAGTCGCGTAACGGTTTTCGCCCGCTGGGGGTAACGGAGCATATGAGCTGGGCGTCCCTCTTCGAGCGCGCAGAACGCGACGACATTTCAGAACAAGCCGTACGCGACGCGCTCGCGGAGGTGCGCAGTGAGTAATCCAAATCCCGCCCGCGTCGTTGCGGACGCAGACGTTCTCGCCGCAGATTTGCTCGTCGGTGGGCCTGCACGCGAGGCTCTTGACCACATCCGGCGTCACTCGTGGGTCGAGTTGGTTGCGACCGATGAGCTACTGGACGACGCAGAAGCCACCATCTCACGTCTCGCGGACACCGAGTTGGCCGCAGACTGGCGCGAACACATCGAAGCTCTTCGCGTGCGAGTCGAACAACCCGACCACGACCACCCCGCACTCGCCTCCGCCTACCACGGTGGGGCCGCCCACATTCTCTCGTTCGACGAAGGCCTCCGGAGCGCCAAGGCGGGGGCAGCCATGCAAAAGCGCGTGAAAACGAGCGTCAAACACCCCGACGCCTTCGCCAAACTGTTCGACCCGCAGTCGCTCTATGAAGTGGTCGTTGGCGGCGCGTATCCAGGCCCCGACCGCGACCCGCGCGCTTAGTCAGAGACGCCCGGATTCCACTCGCCGTCCGCGCTGAACCACTCGGCAAACTTCGCAAGTGCGCGCCCACGGTGGCTAATCGAGTTTTTCTGTTCGATGTCCATCTCGGCGAGCGTCACGCCGTTGTGTTCGAAGATTGGGTCGTAGCCGAAGCCGTCGTCGCCGCGGGGCGCGACGATGCGCCCGCGGACGCTCCCCTCGAAGGTCTCTGCGCGCTCGCCGTCGTAGTAGGCGACGATGGTGCGAAATCGGGCGCGGCGGTTGTCCTCTAACGCGGCGAGGTTCCAGACGCGTTCGACGCCAACCGTATCCTCGACGTAGGCCGAGTACGGGCCGGGAAAGCCGCCGAGGGCGTCGATGAAGAGCCCGGTATCGTCAACGATGAGCGGGTCATCGCCATCGAGGTGGTCGAACGCTTCTTTCGCGCCGTGGACGGCGATGTCCGCGAGACTGGTGCTCTGAATCTCGGTGTAGTCGTACTCGACCTGCTCGAGTGGGTCGGTGAGATAGTGTTCGGCCTCTCTGATTTTCCCCGCGTTCCCGGTGACGAATCGGAGCATGCAGAAACGCTAGCGGCGGGGTGAAAATAGCCTATCGACTGGTGACCGCGTGCTCGCAACAAATAGGTGTGGGAAGGTGCTTAATCGACGATGACTTCGACGGGGCCGTCATCTGCTTCTTTCGCTTCCTTCTCGCCACCTTTCCCGCGTTCCAGATAGAGCATCCCACCGACGACGGCGAGGACAATCCACGAGCGCCAGTTTGCGAGATTCAGCGTGTAGCCGATGCCGAATGGCTTCTCTACGAGCATCTCGTCGCCGGGTTGCCAGTACGACTGGAGCATGCGTTTGAGGCTTGGGCGTTCGAAGTTGTACGGAATCCCCAGTATCTCACCGGACGATGGTTTGTCAGCCATACGTCTACTACGCAGGGGAGGGTTAAGGAACTAGTGGCTCTGTTGATAGCGCCCCCGCCCTTCGATTTCGCGCAGTTGACTGAGGACGCGCTCGTCACCCGCTGCGCGATAGCCGGCCTCGAAGGCGTCCCGAAGCGGGTCGGGGTCGGCTGCGGTCCCCGTCAAACTCTGGTGGAAAACGTGGAGGTCCATCGCGTAGTCCTCAATGTGGTCGGTGTAGAAGCCGAGGCCGAAGTCGATGAGGTAGGTGTACGCACCGACGCGCACGTTTCGCGTCGTCGGGTCGCCGTGGACGAACCCCGCCCGGTGAAGCGCGGCAAGGTGTTCTCCGACGTCGCGGACGCGCGAGGCGGTCAGGTTGTCGCTCAAATCGCCCTCGCCAACGTGTTCGAGGGTGAGCGCACCTTCCTGTACGTCCACGTCGAAGACGACGGGCGTCGGGACGCCCTGTTTTCTCGCCTCGCTGAACAAGCGTGCCTCCTGTACCGTCCGCGTCTTGCGGAGGTGCGCATCGAGGTCAGGGTGGCGGTAGGATTTGGGCAGGCGGCGTTTCACGACGCGGTCGCCCTCTACGGTCACGGTCGCTTCTGCACCGACGAGTTCGCGCCCGGTGTCGCCAACGACAGCGACACTCTCGTTTGCCCGCCACGTCACAGCCACTTGGTCGGGGCGGAAGTCAGAATTCACCGCCGACTCCTCGATTTCGATGGTGTCACCCGCGGCGGCCATCGTCGCACCGAGCACCGCAATCATGCCCGCGTTGTCGCGGAGGAATCGTGGGTCGGGCGCAAAGAAGTCCGCTCCGCGCTCGTCGCACATCGTGCGGAGCATCTCTTGGAGGCGGGCGTTCTGGGCGACACCACCGCCGAGGACGAGTTCGTTGCTCCCCGTGAGCGACAGCGCGCGCTCTGCGACTTCGGTGAGCATCCCAAAGATGGTCTCTTGGAGCGAGAAACACACGTCTTCGATTGCCGCACCGTCGTCGGAGGCCTGTTTCGCGGCGCTCATGATGCCGGAAAACGAGAAGTCCATCCCTTTGACGACGTAGGGCAGGTCGATGAGCTCGCCACCTTCGGCGTGTTTTTCGACCTTTGGGCCGCCGGGGTGCGACCAGCCGACGTGCCGGGAGAACTTGTCGATGGCGTTGCCGACGCCGGTATCCATCGTCTCGCCGAGCACCTGATAGCGGCCGTTGTGAAAGCCAAGCAGGTGGGCATTCGCGCCGCTTGCGTTGAGACAGACCGGCGAGTCAAAACCCGACTGGTGGCGGCCGATTTCGAGATGGGCCACCATGTGGTTGACGCCGACAAGCGGGACGGCTAAGGCCTGTGAAAGCGAGCGAGCGGCCGTGCCGACGATTCTGAGACACGGCCCGAGACCGGGTCCCCGCGAGAAGGCGACGTAATCGACGGGGCCATCTGCGTCTGCGAGCACCTCGCGGACGACGCGAGGGATGGCACTCGCCATGTGTTCTGCGGCCTCGCGCGGGTGAATGCCACCCGACGCAGGTTGATACGCGTCTGAAACAATCGTCGTCGAATCCGTCTCGGTGTCGTGAATCGCCGCGCTCGCTGCCCACGCGGTGCCTTCGATACCGAGTACGCGCATCCCCTATTTCCACTCGGTGAAGCCACAGCGGCCACAGTGGGTGCGGTCACTGTGCTCTGCGAGGAATGCGTCGCCACAGCTTGGGCACAGCTCGTGGTCGGTCGTGCCGTCGTCGTTGTAAATCTCGTAGCGAGACATCTATGCTTCCTCCGCCTCGGCGTCTGCGTCGTCTTCGCCGGCGAGAATCTTGTTGCGTTCGAGCATGTGCTCGTGTTCGACATCGCGGGCGAACTCGGGGTTGTCGTACACCTTTGCGAGGCCGCGCGTCTTGCGCATGCCGAACTTCGTGTTCATCTTGCGGACGACGACTTCGGAGGCGTCTTTGTTCAGTTTGGCCGCGAGACTGTCGCGGACAGAGAGGCGCGACGGCGTGGCCTCATCGTGGAGAATTTCGAAGCGAACGTCTGTTCGGTGAAGCATCGGGTTTTCCGATTCTTCGAGGATTGTGATATCCATGGTAACTCAGTTACAGGGATTTGGCGGCGAACCGGCTAAAAGGATTTCGAAGGGACTGGCGGCTTATTCGGCGTCAACACCGAGCGCTGCCCACGCCGCGTCGTGGTCGCCAGTCATCTGTGAAAGCAGAGAAATCATGCGATGGCGAACCTCCGGCGTGACCGTGACGAGCACCATCCCCTCGTCTGGCTGGCCGTAGACGACGCTTGCACCCTCTGGGGCGGCGACGAGCGCCGGGAGCGTTGCCAAGTCTTCTTCGCCCTCGACCACGATGACCGTCGTCTCGGGAGCGTCGATGGCCTCTCGCAGCGTAGCGAGCAGGTCGAGCGAGAGCGTCGCGGCGGGGTTCGTGACTTCGTGGCTGCGTTCGTACCCACCGATGGCCTCGGTGATGGCCGCATCCACTGCCGTCCGCTTCGTCTTCCCGTCGATGACCGCCACGTCGGGGATGACCCCGGCTTGGGTGAGGTGGTAGGTGACGATGTCGCCAACGGCGATGAGCGGCGTTCCTGCCTCGTCGAGCAACATCTCTGCGTCAGTAAACAACGGGCCAAGCGGGTCTTTGAACGCCGACCGCAAGTCGTCAGGGAGCGTGAGGACGGCGTCTGCTGGCACTATCGAACCTTCAGCGCGTAGGCGCCGGGGGAGGTGACGCCCATTTCTTTTGCGATGTCGCTTTGCTCCGGGTGGGAGATGACGACGTAGCCTGCCCAGTCTTCGGTGAGGCTCGTAGAGCCACAGTCCGGACAGACGTCGCCGTCGGTGACTTCGAGGACGCGGTGGCAGTCACGGCACACTTTTCGCTTTTTGGCCATGGTTATTCACCTGCGGCGGCCTGCCGACGCTCGCGTTCCTCTTTCAGCCAGCCGTGTTTGCCAAGGCCGACCTGTTTGGCCGTGAGGCCAATCTTGCTGTCGCGTGGGTTGCGCTCGTCGATGCTCTTCGTGACGATGCGCGCGCGAACGGAGTCGCCAACGCCGAGAGAGCGGTTGGACTCACGCGAGGCGAGCTGTTGGTTCTCGTCGTCGAAGGCGAGGTATTCGTCCGAAATCTGAGAGACGTGGAGCAGGCCGTCCACGGGACCAATCCCGATGAACGCCCCGAAGTTGACGACTTCCACGACTTCGCCATCGACGACTTCCTGCATCTGTGGGTCGTACGTGACGGCGTCGAAATCCGCCTCGTAGTAGACGCCGGGCTTGTTGGGGATGACCGCCCCGTCGCCGATTTCGTGGACTTTCGTCACGCTGACGACGCTGCCCACGTCTTCGTCCATTCGTCCTTCGAGCTTGTCCTGCAGAAGCTGCTTTACCAGTTGTGGAGACACGTCTGCGAGATGCCGCGGTGGAACCTCAACCGTGTCCTTGAGTCTGACCCGTTTGTACATACTTATGGTCGAGTGATTGCCAGTTTGTTCCGGCCCCTTATACCAATTACTGGTACGCAGGCGGCCAGCAACCGCCGTTTCAGGGGTCCGTCGTTCGTGACGACGTAGTCGCACTCACCGCCGGTGGCGAGTTCGACAATGGCGTCGTCTGCATACGATTCGTCGTGTGAGAGGATACGACAGCGCTCACGCGCGAGGTCCGTCCCCACGCTTGCCGCAACCGCCTCGCGGCCCGCGCCCGTCGAGAGTTTCTCCAACTCATTGACGACTGCGGTGGGCGTCACGAGGCGCACGTCACCGAGCAACCGGTCGAGTTCGTCGAACACGCGCACGTCGAATTCGACCGGCATCATCAGCGCGTTTGCGTCCATGAGCACCGTCGTCATCCTATTCCGTGATTGTCCCGACGCCGATGAGCCGCCAGCGCGCGCCGACGCGGCGGTTGATGGCGACTTTCGCACCGGCGGCCGCACAGACCGGGCGCTTTAAGCGAACTTCACATTCGCCGCCGCGGGCGCTCGTCACGGCGCCGACCGTCGTGGCCGTGCCGACCGTCATCATGAGCGGTTCGCCCGTCGAGATTTCGTCAACTGTGTCCTCGTCGTCGCCGACGACGCGGTCTAAGAGGTCAACCTCCATCTCGAAGGCTTCCCGCGTTGGCGGGAGCGACCCCGGTGGGCCAGCGATCTGGCCAGCGAGGCCGTCACCTTTCGTGAGGCTTGGGTCGAGTCCCGTGCCGACGCCGAGCAGGCCACCGGGCGTGGCGGTGTCAACCGACTGGCCGCCCGCCTGAATCGAGCGGACGTTCGTTTCGATTGGCCGCCATTCGGTCTGCCCGCCCTCTTCGACCTCGCGGCCGGGGCGAATTTCGATGTCTTGGCCGTTCTCAAGCGCGCCCGCGACGAGCGAGCCGCCGATGACGCCGCCGGTGAGGCTGTCCCACGTCGTCCCCGGGCGGTTGATGTCGAAACTGCGCGCGATGTGCAGTCGGGCATCGTCGCTCGGGTCGCGTTCAGGCGTTGGAATCTCCTCTTCGATGGCCTGAATGAGCAGGTCTAAGTTGACCTCCTGTTGGGCGCTGATGGGGACGACCGGCGCGTCTTCTGCAACCGTGCCCTTCGTGAACTCTTTTATCTGCTCGTAGTTCTCGCGGGCCTGGTCTGCAGAGACGAGGTCGACCTTGTTCTGGGCGATGACAATGTTGTCGATGCCGATGATGTCGAGCGCCATCAGGTGTTCTTCGGTCTGGGCTTGGGGGACGGGCGAGGTGGCGCTCACGAGCAACACCGCGCCGTCCATGATGGCGGCACCGGAGAGCATCGTCGCCATGAGCGTCTCGTGGCCGGGAGCGTCCACGAACGACACCGTGCGGAGCGGGTCGCTTTCGGTGCCGTCTTCGCACTCCTCTTTGACGGTGTAACACTCCGGTTCCTCGACGCCGGGGCACTTTCGGAACGTCGCGTCCGCGTACCCAAGTCGGATAGAGATTCCGCGCTTCATCTCCTCTGAGTGCTGGTCTGTCCACTCCCCTGAGAGCGCTCTGACCAGCGTCGTCTTTCCGTGGTCGACGTGGCCGACGAGTCCGATGTTCACCTCCGGTTGTTGATGTTTCCCTGTCATTTCGAGAGTAATCTTACAGAGTAATCACCCCGAGCGACGCATAAACCTACTGTTCTCGGGCCACAACGCGCGCTCGCGAGTTTCTGGACACCCGGACGCCCTCTGGGGGTTTGCTCGAAATCTACTGAAAAAATTTTCAGGCAAGACCTTAGCCCCCTCGTCGCATAGCTTTGGTATGTCATCTCAGCCCACACCAGAGGATGCGCCAGCCGAGCAGGCGAATCCCTCGATAACCGAACCGGCAGAGGTGTTCGCCACCATCTCGAACGAGACGCGCCTCGCCATCTTGGAAGCCCTCTGGGAGGCGGAGACGCGACACGTGAGTTTTACTGACCTGAATCGGGCGGTTGGGATGAAAGACTCAGCCCAATTCAACTACCATCTGCGCCAACTCCTCGGCCGGTTCGTCCACAAGAGCGACGACGGCTACAAGCTCACCTACGCCGGAAAACACGTCCTCCGGACGCTCATCTCGGGACGATTCACCGACCAAATCACCATCGACCCCTTCCCGCTGCCGGGGACGTGCGTCGGCTGTGGTGAACAACTCGTCGCGAGCTACGCAGACGAGGTGCTGGCCGTCCGGTGCTCGGTCTGCGAACGCCTGCACAGCGGCTATCCGTTCCCGCCCGCGGCCGTCCAAGGGCGCACCCACGAGGAGATGCTGGACGGGTACAACCGCTGGGTGCGCCACCTCTACAGCCTCGCCGCGGACGGCGTCTGCCCCGAGTGTGGGAGCCAGATGAAGTCGAAGCTCGTAGACGGCCAACAGTGTCTCCCCGAACTCCAGATTGCCGTTGGCCACGAGTGCATGCAGTGTCAATCGCATGTGACCGCCGCCATCGGGATGAATCTACTCTACCAGCCTGACGTGGTGAGCTTCTACCGCGACCACGACATCGACCTCGGGAACGTCCCCTACTGGGAGTTGCCGTGGTGCGTCGGTGACGAGCACACGACGGTCATCGGGGACGACCCGTGGCGCGCTCGCGTCGCCATCACCCTCGGTGACGAGGAACTTCGGGTGACCGTCGATGACCAAATCGCCGTCGTCGCCGTCGAGCGGGCGAAGCAGTACACCCGCAAATAGCTCACTTTTTCGACAGAAACGGACTTCAGTATCATCGCTTACAGAAATGTAATTCAGATTACTCTTTTTGCCCTTCCTCTCCTGTGTTCACCTGTCCATGAAGACCAACACTCGCACCCTGTCTGCCACCCAGTACGCCTACCGCAGACCAGCCCAAACCAAAACAGAGCGGGTGGTCGCGTACCTCCGCGCTGGGGTCATCGTCCTTGCGCTTGCCGTCGTCCTTGCCGTGCTCGCACTCGGTGTGATTTCGCTCCTCCCCGCCCCGGCCGTGTTCGTGCTCGGAATGGTTGCCCTCGTCAGTGGCCTCATCCTCGTACCGTTCGCCGCAATCAAACTCGTCGTCGGCGCGATTGACGCATAGTCACAAACCTTACAAAAAATTCGTTCACTGAAGCTTTTTCGCGGTGGCGTACAATTGTTAACACAATGAAGGAAACCTCTATCCAAGAGTGCGAGGAGTGTCTCGCGCCCGCTGAGGCGTTTTCTACCATCGCAAACGAGACGCGACTGTCCATCTTAGAAGCCCTCTGGACGGCGCCAGAGCGGCCCGTCACGTTCTCTGAACTCAGGCGGTCGGTGGGCATGCGCGACTCCGCCCAGTTCAACTACCACCTCGGCAAGCTCACCGGCCACTTCATCACAAAGACCGAAGGCGGCTACGACTTCCGCCACGCGGGCAAGAAGGTCGTGAGAGCCGTCCTCGAAGGCTCGTTCAACGAAGACCCGGAACTCCCCTCCTTCGGGATTTCCGGAGCGTGTACAGATTGCGGCGCGGGCCTGCAAGCCGCCTACGCTGACGAGCAAATCACCATCGACTGTACTGCCTGCGGGCGGATTCACTCGCGCTATTCATTCCCACCGGGTGGCCTGAACGACCGCACCCGCGAGGAGGTCATGGATGCGTTCAACCAGCGCGTGCGCCACCTCCACTGTCTCGCCGCGGACGGCGTCTGCCCCGAGTGCAACGGCAAGATGGAAACCACGCTCCGGCGGGCAGAAGAGCCCGACGTTGCCGCCACGGTGTGCGTCGAACACCGCTGTGCGCAGTGTGACCACCGCATCCACTCGACGGCAGGCCTCAAGCTGCTTGACCACTCTGATGTGGTCACGTTCCACCGCACCCACGGCATCGACCTCTGTGCGACGCCGTACTGGGAGTTCGCGTGGTGCGTCTCTGACGAGCACACGACCATCCTATCTTCCGACCCGTGGTCGATTCGCGTGACGATTCCGCTCGACGACGAGGAACTGCGCGTCACGATGGACGGCGACCTGACCGTGACCGACGTCGAAACGTTCCCGACGGGCACGCCCGCAGACTCGCGGACGACCGCCTAAACGGACAGAATTTTTACAGAAGTGCGATTCAGTACGGCCGCTTACAGAAATGTAATTCAAGAATCATATATGGTCGCACAACGCCTTCTCTCAGATGAGGAAAACAACCCATGGCCGCATCCAACCCACAGCTGTCATCTGCGACCCGACTGGCACCGAGAACGCCCGCTGACGCCGCCGCAGACGTGCTGGTCACGCTGCTCCTGGTGACCCTCGCGTTCGCGGCCCTCGTCGCGGTCGCCGTGGTCGCCACGGCCCTCCTGCCTGCACCGGCACTGTTCGTGTTACTGTGGGTTGGCGCCGTTGCTGGCCTCTTTGCACTCCCGCTGGCCGTGGGTTCATTCCTCGCTCGATAAGGGAAAACAGTTCTGTGACTCGGCCTGCAATGCACTGACATGGCATTCGACGCAGGCCGAGTCACGACCGTTACCTTCGATTCGTACAGCACCATCGTTGACGTAGACGCCGCAGAGCAGGCGCTCGCAGACCGCGTTTCGACTCCCGAACCCGTCTCCAAACTCTGGCGGGCGCGCTCGATTGAGTACACCATGGTGGCGAACTTCGTCGACGCCTACCAGCCCTTCTACGAGATGAACCGCGACGCCCTCCAGTACGCACTGGACGTCCACGGCGTCGATATTTCGACCGACGAGCGCGACGAAATCCTCGCCGTCTACCACGAACTCGACGTGTTCGACGACGTGCGCGACGGGATCCAGCGGCTCAAAAATGGCGGCTACGACTGCTATGTCGTCTCCAACGGGAACCCCGAGATGCTCGCCTCGATGGTCTCCCACGCCGACATCGGCGACCTGCTTACTGACACGATTTCCGCCCACGAAGTGGAGACGTTCAAGCCGGATGCCGAGATTTATCGGCACGCCGCTGGGCGAACCGGGACACCAATCAAAGAGATTGCGCACGTTTCGGCTGGCTGGTTCGACGTGATGGGCGCACAACACGCCGGAATGCAGGGCGTCTGGGTCGACCGGAAGGGCACGCCCTACGAGACCTTCGGCGGCGACCCCGACTTGACGATTGAGACCTTCTACGAATTGGCCGAGGAACTGGGCGTCTAGACGACCAGCCAACCGCCACGGGTGGGACTGAAAGGGGCCGGATGCTCGGGGAACCCCGGTGCCTCAAGCACCGCAGGCCGGAGGCCGAGGAGCGCAGCGTGTACCGCGGGAGTCAAGCATCCGGGGGCTTTCGAGGCGTTTGAGTTATTGTTAGCGTGTTTTGCAGAGTTACCGTCTAGCACGAGGTTTTTCCTCACCACGAACCAAGCAACCCCATATGTCCGAGTTTGCGTTCGAGGTGGCCCTCTGTGCCCTCCTTGAGCGCGAGCGAGACGAGATTATCGCCCGCCAACTCGGCGCGAGCGTCCACGGGCGGCGCATCATGGACATCATCTGCGTCGAACCCGGCCCCGCGTTCGAGAAACGGGCGGCCATCACGCCTCACGAGATTCCCGAGGCGGCCATCGAAAGTCGCGCGGGAGTGGGCCAAGCCCGGTATTATCGAAACTGCTTCGATATGCACCCTGACCGGGCGCGGAGCGTCGCAGAGCGTGCCATCGAGATTGGCTTTTTCGAGCGCGTGCGCCGAGGGTCGCGCCTCTACGTCCGACAGACGGCGCGGTATCCCGACGACTGGTTCGGCAAGTTGGTCGGCATCGAGAACAAGCCAGACCTTGCTGTGCCGGGTGATTTGGAACTCCAGTTGCGCAAAGACGTGTCCCTCGGCGTGTTCGACGAGGTAATTCTCGCCACCGAATCCTACGTCACCGGCGCGCACTTGAACAGAATCCCCGAGGAAGTGGGCGTGTGGCGGTTTCGACCGGAAACGGGGGGCCTCGAAGTCATCCGTGAACCGACGCCGCTTGACCCCGCTGCATCGGGCGTGGATATCGTCGATGCGTACACCGGGCGAACCGACATGCAGGTTGCGACGGCGGCCGAAAAGGCCAGACTCCGCCGCCGGATGGCCGAGCGGGCGTATGGCAAGGGGTGGCGGAGTTTTTCGCTTCCGGCGTGTGTCCACGGGGCGGCGAGAACGGTTGCCGGAGCCGAAGGCATCCCCTACTGCGAGTGGAAAGATTCCGTGGTGAATCCGACAGACGAGTGCGGCCCGGCGTGTCCGGGCTACGAACCCGCAGAGCCGCCCGAAGTGGACGTCGAAGCCGTCCGCGACAGTCGGACGCCGTGGGTCGCAAAGCCAAAAGGCCCGCGCACCCAGAGCGGGCTCGACCGCTTTCTATAGTCGATATTGTTCGCCATCGACGGCGAGCGGGTCTTCGAACGCTTCCTCGACGGGGTAGTAGTGGGCGATGTGGACGAGGCGGGTGATGGCTGCGTTCAGTTCGGTTCCGAGCGCAATCGCTCCCTCGCGGGTCATGTGTTTCGAGCCGAAGGTACGCGGGTTGCCGTCATCGTCGTGGTGGTCGCCGCCTGCCGGGTGGTGTTTTGAGAGGTGGCCGGGGACGATGCCGTCTGCGAGGAGTAAGTCTGGATTGGCGAGCAGGTCGCGCGACTGGGCGGGCATGTCGAAGCTCGTGTCGCCGGAAATAGAGAGTTTCGCGCCGGTTTCCGGGTCTTCAATGACGACGCCGTAACAGAGCAGCGGTGGGTGGTCAACCGGCACGAACGTCACGTCAAGGCCACAGAGGCGCTGGGTCTCGAAGGGGTGGACGTCGTGGACGGTGACCGCGCGGAGGTAGTCGAACTTCTGTCGAATCGTCTCCGCGACGCTCTCGCCGGTGACGGGGTCTACCTCCGCACCTGCATAGACTGGCAGGTCGGAGAGCAGGCGGTAGGCGTTCCCGAGGCCATCGACGTGGTCGAAGTGGATGTGGGTGATGAGCGCCGCGTCGGGAAGCGTGAGGTCGTTCGTGAGAAACTGGTGGCGAAAGTCTGGACTCACGTCTACGAGCAGAGTTTCGTCGGTGCGTTCGTTGTAGACGTGCACTGAAAAGCGACTGCGGTGGACGCCGCGCTCCCGGGCTTCTTCGCAGGTGTCACAGCCACAGTTCGGGGTGGGCGTCCCCGTCGTGTCACCGGTGCCAAGGAGCGTGACCTGCATCAGTCGTGGTCGTGATCGTGGTCGTCGTGGCTGTGGTCGTGGTCCGAGTCAGACCCGCCGGGCATGTCGCTGCCGCCCGCGATGAGCGCGTCGTGGTCGCCGTTCATCATGTCTAAGTCTTTGAGCGTGTCGCGCTCCTCGAAGTCGGTGATGGCGTCTAAGAGGTCTTGTTGGGTGAGCACCATCCGTTCTTCAGTGAGCGCTTCGAGCACGGCTTCGCGCATCACAAGGCGGAGGTCGCTCCCGGTGAGCCCCTCGGTGAGGTCTGCGACCTCGTTGGGGTCGAAGTCCACGATCTCCATGTTGCGAGTGATGAGCCAGAGGATGTCAGAGCGCATCTGACGGTCTGGTTTCGGGAAGTTCACAATCTCGTCGAAGCGCCGCCACGCTGCTGCGTCGAGCTGGTCTGGGTGGTTCGTCGCGCCGATGAGGAGCACGTCGTCTTGAATCAGGCTGATGTTGTCGATGGACTTGAGCAGGGTGTTCACCGCGCGCTTGATGGCGGCGTGTTCGTCCGATGCCCGCGTTTTGGCGACGAAGTCGAATTCGTCCATGAACAAGATACACGGCGAGAGGCGCTTTGCCACCTCGAACGTTTTCTCGACGTTTTTCGCCGTTTCACCCAAGTACTGGCTCGTAATCATCGAGAGCTTGACCTCGACAAACGGCAGGTCGAGTTCGTGGGCAAGCGCGCGAGCGGTCGTCGTTTTCCCGGTTCCCGGTGGGCCGACGTAGAGGAGCTTCCCGATTTCGCGCAGGCCAATCTGGGCGAGGTAGTCGCGGTGCTCGATGGCCTTCATGATCTTCAGAATCTCGCCTTCCTGGTCTGCGGTGAGGACGAGGTCATCGAGGCTCATATCGATTTCTTCGGGTGCGAGGATGTCCACGAGGTCGAGCATCTCCTCTTCTTCCTCACTCTCGAAGTACTCCTCTAAGAGGCTGTCAATCCAGACGCGGTCTGCGCGGAGGGGGCGGTTTTGTGCCCGGGAGTGTTCGTAATCGAGGCCTTCGACCTCCTCCTCGAACGCCGCGGCGAGGGTAGGGACGTCCATGATGCGCTCTGGCCCGGCGCGATCGAGATACCACTGTTTTGCGAGGTCGGCTTCGGTGAGTTTGATGACCTGGTTGAAGTCGTCAAAATCAGTGAACATCAGACCCGAGACCGCCTCCCACGGGTGTTCGACGCCGGTGGCCGCGGCGGCTTTCTTCAGGGTCGAAGGAAGCGGGCGCTCGATGCCCTCCTCACCCCAGAAAACCCGGCGATAGCGGGGTGGAAGGTCGTTCTCGTCGCGGTCGCGGTCTTGGTTGTAGAGATGTGTCGTCAACAAGAACTCAACGACGGAAAGCTCCGGGCTGCTCATTCTCGGGGGATTAAGGGGGCGAGTGCCATAAGACCGTCGAACGGCCCCAATAAACTCCGAACACTCGGCCTGTGGGTTCGCGTGCCTTTAACAAACACCAAGCACCTATGTACCCCCATGGCAGACACCACTCCCGTCATCGTACAGGCCGTGAGAACCCCCCAGGGGAAAGACGGCGGCGTGTTCGCAGACGTCCGCGCAGAAGATCTCTCGATTCCGCTCGTAAACGAGATCCTCGCGCGAACGAACCTCGCAGGCGACGACATTGACGACCTCATGTGGGGCTGTGCCCAACAGCGCGGCGAGCAGGGTAACAACATGGCGCGCGTCATCGCGCTGCTCTCAGAGCTTGGTGAGTCCGTCCCGGCGACGACCATCAACCGCTGGTGTGCCTCCTCGATGCAGGCGGTCATTTCGGCCTCCGACGCCATCCGCGCTGGGCAGCGCGATGCCATCATCGCCGGCGGCGTCGAAAGCATGTCTCGTGTCCCGATGGGCGAGAACACGCACAACACCCACCCCGCGATGAACGACCACTACAACGTCGCAGAGCTCTCGATGGGCATGACCGCAGAGAAGGTCGCAGCGGAATACGACATCAGCCGTGAGGTGCAAGACGAGTTCGCCGCCCGCAGCCAGCAACGCGCCGTCGAAGCCACCGAATCCGGCCGGTTCAAAGACGAAATCGTCCCCATCGACAACGGCGAGGCGAAGATATCGAAAGACGAGGGGCTCCGACCGGGCACCACCGCAGAAAAGCTCGCCGGGCTCCCCTCCGTGTTCAAGGCTGACGGCACGGTCACGCCGGGCAACGCCTCCCAGATTTCAGACGGCGCGGCCGCCCTGCTCGTCACCTCCAAAGCGTTCGCAGAAGAACACGACCTCGACATCCTCGCAGAGGTCGGCAACAACAACGTCGCGGGCGTTGACCCAACGGTGATGGGCATTGGTCCCGTCCCCGCAACGCGCGGCCTGCTCGAACGTTCCGGACGCGACATCGAAGAGTACGACCTCGTCGAAATCAACGAAGCATTCGCAAGCCAGTGTGTCTACTCGGCGAACGAACTCGGCATCGACCAGGACATCCTCAACGTGAACGGCGGCGCAATCGCCATTGGCCACCCGCTCGGCGCGAGCGGCGCGCGTCTCCCGGTCACGCTCATCCACGAGATGATCAAACAGGACGTAGCCCTCGGCCTCGCCACCCTCTGTGTCGGCTTTGGCCAAGGTGCGGCCATCGAATTCAGCCGGTAAGAACGTCAGATACACGAGCGAGCGGGTGTGACCACCGAGGACACAATCGTTATCGCCCGCGCTCTCGAAGCGCCGCTATGCACCTTTCGGGCTACGCCCACGAACCCGGACGGCACTGTGGGTCTACCTCACTTCGCAATCTCGCGACCTATTACAATTGGGGCTTTTCGGAAGCCGAGAGCTTCGGCCTCGCCTCAGGACTTGGGTTCACCTACCTCCACACCAGCGACTCGCCGTACCGCATTTTTCTCGGCCGCCCACTCTGGATGGAGTCGGCGTTTTTTTCGAATCTCGACATCCCGCACGTCGAACGCGAGGGCCAAGAGAAAGCAGACGCGTGGGGCGCCGTCGAAACCGCCATCGACGCGGACAAGCCAGTGATGGCGTTCGTCGATTTGTTCTACCTCGACTACTACGGCACGGACACCCACTTCGCTCCGCACATCGTCCTCCTCGTGGGGTACGACGAGGAGACGGTGCAGATTTCAGATAGCGAATTCGACGAGCTGCAAACCGTCTCCCGCGAAGATTTCGAGCAGGCGTGGACCTCACAGGCGATGGTGCCACTCTCTCGGCGGTACATCGTCGTCACCGACCCAGAGCCGCAGGCCACGCTCGAACAGGCGGCACGGCAAGCGATTCAGACGGCGGTCGCGTACATGCAAGACCCCGACACCTCGCCGTGGCCGCTCGGAGCCGTCGACGCAACCCACGGCCTCGCTGGCCTCCATGAGTTCGCCGCAGAACTTCCCGAGTTCACGTCGCTCGGCGACTGCCGCGAAGTCACGTGGACGGCGCGCTTTGCCTACCAGATGGTCGAACGTCGCGGAACCGGCGGTGGCTCGTTCCGTCGGCTCTACGCCGAGTTTCTCGATTCGATGGCCGACGTCCTCCCTGAAATTACCGCCAGCCACGGCGAGCGAATGCACGAGATTGCCGACGACTGGACGGTGGTTGGCGCGGAGTTCAAAGCCGCGAGCAGGGCAGAGAGTGCCGCTGAGTTGCGCACACAGTTTGTGGAGCTTAGCGACGCCGTTGCCGACCTCGCGGCGAAAGAAGACGCGCTCATTGCCGACCTCGACGCCGCACTCGCTGAGTGAGCGCAGGAAACGAACAAAAACGGCTGGTTAGTCGTGTGGGTGGAACGTCTTGAGCGCCTGCCGGACGGACTCTTTGCGCCCAAGCAGCGTGACGTGGTCGCCGTTTTGGAGGGTGAAGCCCTCGTCTGGCATCTGGTTTTTCCCGTCGCGACTCACGAGCGCGATGAGGACGCCATCGGGGAGTTCTACGTCGATTTCGCCGATGGTTTTCCCCACGAGTTCTTCCGCGGTGACTTCCGTCTCTTGAACGTCGCCAGACCGCCCGATTTCGGTCATCCAGTTCGAGAGCGCGGGGCGCTCGATGAGGTTGTCGAGGGCGTAGGCGGTTGCGAGCGACGAAGAGATGGTGCGCACGCCAAGTTCCTCGAACGCATCGACGTTGTCGGGATTGTTCGCCCGCGCCATGATGCGGTCGATGCCGAATTTCGAACTCGCCAGTTGCGAGACGAGCAGGTTCACGTCGTCGTCGCCGGTCGCGGCGACGATGGTTTTGGCGTTGTCCGCCCCCGCAGAGCGCAACACGTCCGTGTCGGTTCCATCACCGTTATGGACGGTGTAGCCCGCGTCGCGGGCGATTTGGAGCACCGAGCTGTCTTGTTCGATAATCACTACGTTCTCGCCACGGTCGACAAGGCGTTCGGCGAGCGCGCGGCCCACCTTTCCGCCGCCGACGATAATTACGCGCATTGGAATCACGTCCAGATATTCTGCGATGTACCGAGCGAAGCCACCCTCGAACACGACGGTCATGAGGATGACCAGAAACACCGTGCCGACGAGCACGGTCGCTGCTTCGTCGAATCCCTGTGCCTGTAACTCGACGGCGAACAACGTCGCCACAGACGCGGGGATAATCCCGCGCGGGCCAACGAAGCTCATGAACAGCTTTTCACCCTGCGTAAAGCGGTCGCCTCGCGTCGAGATGAACACGAGCACCGGGCGGATGATGAGCGCGACGACGACCACGACGATGAGGCCGCGCACACCGAGGCCGAGCAGCGTCTCGAAGTCGAGCAACGCCGCGAGCGCGATGAACACGAACGACAACACGAGCAGCGTGATGTCGCCTTTGAACTCAGAGATTTGCTCCTCGTAGGGCACGTCCGTGTTGCCGAGCAGGATGCCTGCGGTTGCGACCGCCGCGATGCCCGCCTCCGTGCGGACGGCGTCTGCGGCGGCAAAGGCGACGAGCGCCCCTGCGAGGGTGAGTAGACGAGCGTTCTGCGGCGCGTTCGCGGGCGAAAGGTCGACGTATCGGAGCAGGTACCAGAGTGCGGCGGCGACCACCGCACCGACGATCATTCCAACACCGAGGCGTTCGATGAACAGTTGGATGAACTCGAATGGCGTCGCGTCGCCGACGAGGAGAATCTCGAAGACGACGACGGCGATGATGGCCGCCGTCACGTCGTTTACGATACCTTCCGTTTCGAGGGCCGTCGCCACGCGGTCGCGGACGGGAACGACGACGAGAATCGGGGCGATGACCGTCGGGCCGGTTGCGACCAACAACGCGCCAACGAGCGCGGCGACTGTCCACGACACGCCGAGGGCGAAGTGGACGATGGCCGCCGTTCCGACGAGGGCGATGGCCGCCCCAACCGTGACGAGGCGGATGGTCGCTGCGGGAGCCTCTCGCAGGTTGTTAATTCGCAGGTGGAACGCCCCCTCGAAGACGATGATGGCGACTGAGAGCCCCACAATCGTCGACAGGCCGCTTCCGAACGACTCCCGAGTAACGAAGCCAAGCCCCTCTGGCCCGAGGACAATCCCGGAAGCGATGAGGAAGATGATACTCGGCACACGGAATCGGTCTGCTAACACCTGCGCGCCGACGCCGATGCCGATGATTGCGGCGACGAGCGGAATCAGCGAGCCGCCTTCTGCCACTGTGTCTCCTCCATTAGTCGCGGTAACGGACGGACGACTGATAAACGCACCTCTTCAGATGGCCACTAATCGGCATACATCGCCGCTACATGGTCGCGATAGCGTGAGAAACTGACCCGCCAGTCTTTTTTCAGTGGTGGTACGCAGGTGACAGAAAGGACACCCGTGTTCCCACCCCAGAACCGTTCGCGTCTACGCGGTCTCTTGTTCGCGCGCGAGAGCCAGCAACACGCCCGAAGTGTTCATCCGAATCTCGTCTCTCGCCTTGCGCTCACCCCAGAGTTCATCAAGGTCAGTGGTTTCGAGGAAGTGGTCTACGACCGCCTCATCGTCGCCGAGGTCGGCTTTCGCCGCCGCAATCTCATCGACCCATTCGGTGAGGACGTTCGCGTAGGTCTGGAGGCGCTCGCCGGTCTCTTTCGGCCCGAAGTGGGCGTAGAGGAGCGTCGAAGGCTGGAGCGCGTCGATGAGCTTTACGTCCGTGAGACACTGGGCTAAGTCGAAATTCGGCGGCGGCGAGGTGACGAGCACGCGGTCTGCGTCCTGATGGTAGATGCCCGCGGCGTCGGCGGTGAACACGGCGTCGTTTCGCGGGTCGTGGAAGATGACTTGGTGGGGGGCGTGGCCCGGCGCGTGGTGGACGCCGAGGGTGTGGTTGCCGAGGTCGATAACGTCGCCGTCGGTGAGTTCGCGGATGCGGTCTTCGGGGACGGGCTTCGGTTCGGCGTAGAACTCCCACGCATCGCCAACGGCCATCTTGGTGCCTTTGACGAGGCGAGAGGGGTCAACGAGGTGGCGGGCACCGATTTTGTGGATGCCGACCGTCGCGTTCGGGAGTTCCGCTGCGAGGTATCCCGCGCCGCCCGCGTGGTCGAGATGGACGTGCGTTGGGAGGATGTATTCGACGTCTTCGCGGGCGATGTCGAGTTCTGCGAGGGCGTCTAAGATGTTCTCATAGCGCGTGCCGATGCCGGTGTCGATGATGGCGGGGTTGTCGGCGTCGAGGATGTAGACCGCGCCGTACTGGGGCGTGTCGTACATCCCCGTGTCGAGATAGTAGAGATCAGAACAGTTGCCGGTCGTCACTTCGTAAACGTCACCAATTCCCATACGCGACCCACGGGCCGGAAAAGAAAAAGCTCTCGGGGGTGAGAGCGACACGGTTTTGCCCCGGCGTCGTGAACCCTCGGCCACGAATGCTTGGGAGGCGATACCTTCGTGAGCACGCAGGAGAGGTCAGCGACGCCCTTGCCGCACGCGGTATGGCGAACGACGTAGACCTCGATTACGTGCTCGACTTAGACGAGCAGTGGCGCGACCTGAAAAGCCGCGGGGACGACCTGCGACACGAGCGCAACGAGGTGTCCAGTCAGATTGGCCAACTCAAGCGCGAGGGCCAAGAAAAGGCCGCCCAAGAGTGCATCGACCGCTCTAGCGAGCTCAAAGAAGAGCTAGAGAGCATCGAGACCGCGGCCGACGACCTCGAAGGGAAACTCGAAAAAGAACTCCTCGAGTTCCCGAACGTCCCCCACGAGAGCGTCCCGGTCGGGGCTGACGAGTCCGACAACGTCGAAGAGCGCCGCTGGGGCTTCGACGACCGGCGCATCCTTCCGGCTTCCATCAAACCCCACTACGAACTCGGCGAGGAGTTAGAGATTATCGATGAAGCCCGCGGCGCAAAAGTGTCCGGCGCAGGCTTCTACTTCCTCAAAGGCGACGGCGCACGCTTAGAACACGCGCTCATCCAGTTCATGCTGGACGTCCACCGCGAGCAAGACTACGTGGACGTGATGCCGCCGATTCCCGTCTCCAGTGAGTCGATGACCGGCACGGGTCAACTGCCGAAGTTCGCAGACGACGCCTACAAACTCGAAGGCGAAGACCTCTGGCTTTGCCCGACCGCAGAGGTGCCCGTCACCAACATGTACCGAGACGAGATTCTGCTGGACGACGACCTCCCACTCAAACATCAGGCCTTCACGCCGAACTTCCGGCGCGAGGCCGGTGAACACGGCACGGAAACCCGCGGCATCGTCCGCGTCCACCAATTCAACAAAGTCGAGTTGGTGAACTTCGTCCGCCCAGAAGAGAGCTACGACCGCTTAGAAGGCCTCCTCGGTGAGGCAGAAGAAGTCCTCAAACAACTCGGCCTGCCCTACCGCATCCTCTCGCTGTGTACCGGCGACCTCACCTTCGCCTCCGCGAAGACCTACGACATCGAAGTCTGGGCCCCCGGCGACGACATGGAAGACGGCCCCGACGAGGGCGGCCGCTGGCTCGAAGTCTCCTCGGCGTCGAACTTCGAGGACTTCCAAGCCCGCCGCGCCGGCCTGCGCTACCGGCCAGAACGCCACGGCTCCGCCGAATACCTCCACACGCTGAACGCTTCGGGCCTCGCGCTCCCTCGCGTGCTGGTCGCGGTGCTCGAATACTACCAGAACCCAGACGGCACGGTCACCGTCCCCGAGGCACTCCGACCGTACATGGGCGGGCAAGAAGTCATCGAGGGTCACCAACCGGTTGGTGAGGCGGCACTCGGCGCGGGCAAGCGCGACTGACCACCCCACCGTTTTTCGGTTCTCGGCACCTGCGTCACAACAATGGTTCGCCTCGGCGACGTGGTTCAACTGAAGTTTCTGCTCCTCGGGCTTGCCGCACTCTTCGTGACCGTCGAGTACGCCACGAGCGATTTTGAGCTCCTAGCGCGACTCGGCTTGTTCTTCGCGCTCGCCTTTGTGGTCGCTGGCGCGTTCGCTCATTTTGCGCGTGACGTGCTCTGAAAAAGAGAGAAAAACGGTCTATTCGCTGGGGTTGTAGACCCAAATCATGTTATTGTCGTGGAGGCCCGAGTCCTCACCGATGATGACGCGACCGTCGTCCATCACGACCAAGTTGTCCGGGTTTGCGATGGTGTTGTCTGGGTCTCGCTCGCCGCCGAAGGTGGCGAAGCCGTCGTTTTCCTCGTTTTTCGGGTTGTGCGCGCAGTCACGACAGGCGGTATTCGCAGAGTCGGGGCTGGCGTCGTACGGACAGCCCCCACAGACGTTCGCATTCGGGCCGCCAGTCACGACGGGTTCCATGCGCGAGACATTGTAGTCGCGGCCGAGTTGCATCCGGTACACTGCGCCGTACTCGTTGTCCGCGAGTTGCACGTCACCCTCGTCGTCTGCCATCGTCTTCGTGACGGCGGACATGGCCATGTAGAGGTAGTCGCCGGGCCGGGCGTCGCGTTTGATATTTACGCCCTCCATCTTGCGGAACTCGGCGGTCGCGCCGATTGCCTCCGCGGCTTTGCGTGATTCTAAGAACGCGACACGGTCGTCGTCGGCCTCGCCACGCGCCCACGCCTCGATTTCCGCGTCGGTGATGTAGGAGTTCTCGCCAGCCACGTAGTCGTCCTGGGTGATGCCGTCGTACTCGGCAATCCACGACTCGATTTCGTCGGTACTCCCGTGAGCGAGTTCGAGCCAATCGAGGTCGAAGCCGACGGTGTTGTAGTCGGTTCCGCGGTCTTGGGTCGCCTTCGCGGCGTAGAGGGTTCCTGCGGTGAGGTCACCCGGAACGTCTGCGACAAATTTGAAGAACACCGTGCCCGTGCCGTCGTCGCTCAGGTACACCGTCTGCTCGTCGGGCATGACGACGGAGTTCTCGTGGGAGAACCGGCCCATCGGCGTCAGCTTCTGTGGCGTCGGGTCGTCGCTTGCTGGCGCCGTAATCTCGACAATGTAACCGTAGCGGTACGGATTCGGGTAGGAGCCGAGGTGGGCGGCGAGGGTTTCGACGCCGTCGATGTAGCCATAGTCGGGGTTGTTCCAATCTGCACTGTTGTCGAAGTAGAGTTCTTCTGAGGTGAGCGGCGTGTTCCACGGCGAAACCGAGCCAAAGCAGTTGACCCACGTCCCCTCGACGCCGGAGAAATCGACGTTCATCCGGTCAACCACTTCGTAGCGGTTGCCACGCTGTTCGAGGTGAAGCCGACTCATCGCGCCGGGGCGGGCTTCCCAGTTGGTGAACAGATAGCCCTCGCGTTCCGGTGTCTGTCTCCGTCCCGAGCGTTCCGCCACGGGGACGAAGCCGTTGAAGTCGGGGTTCATCCCTTCAGTAAGTGGTTCGCCCTCTGGCGTCGTTGGAATCCCGAGCAAGTCGCCGTTCGGGAGTTGCTCACCGCCGTGGGCGAGGAACTCGTAGGTGCCGCGAGCAGTTCTGACTTGCTCGCGCTGGGACTCGTTTTTCGGGAGTTGGACGCTCTCGAAGTCCTCGGAGAGGGTGTGCATGTTGAACCCGCGCAGGTGGCCAACAGCCCCCTGTTGGTACCCCTCGTGAACGTCGTTTTCCTCGGATGGGTGCTGGACGTTGAAGAACAGCTGTCCGCCTGCGGTGAGGAACAGGCCAGTGATCTCTGCGCCTTTTACGGTCGTCGCAAACCGGTTGAGCGTTGGCCCATCGTCGTCGTGGTCACCGCGAGCCGCCTTTGCACTCTGTGCGTAACTGCCCATGGCCGCAAGCGCGCTTGCGAGCATGAGGTTCCGTCTGGAGAAGTTGGAAGGCATCCACGGAACACTGCGGAGTTTAATACAATAATTGTTGCTATTAAATATATAGTTTAGGCAATAGTGGAAATAATACGCTGATAGCTCAATAGTGCTATTGTTCAGTCAGTTGAGATGCCACCTTCGTGGTGTAGGTGGTGATGGCGCTGATGCGCTCATCCGTACCCTCGTGGACGTCAACGAATTTGAGCAGCGTGTCGCCATCTGCGTCACGGAGCGTCCCGCGAACGGCGACTTCCGACTCCGCGACATACACCGCCTCGACGTCGTGGTGCGTCTCGGTGAGCGGGCGCTCGTCGCGCATGAATCGGATGAACGTCTCGCGGCCGCGAAGCGTCTGGTCGGGGCGGTCGTGGACGAACTCAGCGGTGAGGAGCCCTTCGAGGCGGTCGTACTCGCCTTCGTCAATCGCGGCGTAGAAGGCGCGGGCGACGGCTTCGTGCATGGTCGTCACTCGGGGTGGGGAACCAAAGAAGGTGTACTTTTGGCTGTCGGCCAGCGGACACTCTCGCCGGCAAAAGAGGCGAGGGGCCACAACGGTTACAGCCGAAAGTAGCGGGCGAGGTTACTGCTCGTCGACGTAGAGGAACCAGTCGTCGTGGGCGTCGGTGCGACGCTCGACGAGGTCGAAGAAGGCGCGCTGGAGTTGCTCGGTGACGGGGCCGCGCGACCCGTTGCCGATGACGACGTTATCGACCTTGCGGATGGGCGTGACTTCCGCAGCACTGCCGGTGAAGAACAGTTCATCTGCCGTGTTGAGTTCACCACGGGAGATGGTCGCGTTGTCGTGGACGGTGTAGCCCTGCTCGCGGGCGAGGGTGATGAGCGTGCTGCGGGTAATCCCGTCTAAGATGCTCTCTGCGAGGCCGGGCGTGAAGATTTCGCCGTCGCGGACGAGGAAGATGTTCTCGCCGGGCCCTTCTGCGACGTTGCCCTCTTTGTTGAGGACGATGGCTTCTGCGTAGCCGTTGCGGCGGGCTTCTTCGCCCGCGAGGAGGCTGTTGACGTAGAGGCCCGTCGTTTTGGCGTTGGTCGGAATCTGGCTGGAGGAGTGCTTGCGCCACGAGGAGACCATCACTTCGACGCCGTTTTCGAGTGCGTCGTCGCCGAGGTAGGTGCCCCACGGCCACGCGCCGATGGCCACGTCGGTCGGGCAGTCACGCGGGCTCACGCCGAGCGAGTCGTAGCCGAAGAAAGCAATCGGGCGGATGTAACACGATTTGAGATTCTGGCGTTTTAAGAGTTCGACCGTCGCGTTCGTGAGTTCCTCAGGGGAGTGCTCGATCTCCATGTTGTACGGCTTCGTGGAGTTGTAGAGGCGGTCTAAGTGCTCCTCCCAGCGGAAAATCGCGGGCCCGCGCTCGGTGTCGTAGGAGCGAACGCCCTCGAAAACCCCCGTGCCGTAGTGGAGGCCGTGGGACATGACGTGAATCTTCGCGTCGTCCCAATCGACGAACTCGCCGTTCATCCAAATCGTATCGATGTCCATGTCTGCAAAGCCACTCATACTCCGAGAAATGGACGCCACCGGTATAAAGACTCAGAAACCTTCACCATCATTTCTTGTTGTTGTGAGCCGCGGAAAGGAGCCGACAAAACCGTGTTAGAGCTCAGAGACCAGTCGTGCGCCTTCGATGTACGGGAAGCCGTGGCGGTCTGCGTAGGCCCGCGCATCCGCAGGCGAGAGTGCCTTTCCCGTCTCGTCGTCGAGCATCTCACAGACCACGACGGCGGGGGCGACGCCCGCGGCGTCTGCGAGCGCAATCCCGAGTTCGGTGTGGCCCATGCGCTCTGCGAGCAGGCCCGGTGCTGCCCGAAGCAGGTGGACGTGACCGGGCGCGCGGAATTCGGCGGCGAAATCAATGGCCGCTGTGTCCGCGGCGGCGCGGCCGAGTTCCGCAATCGTGAGCGCCCGGTCTTCGTCGGTGATGCCGGTGAACGTATCGCGGTGGTTCACCGTGAGCGAGAACGACGAGCGCTCGTCGTAGCCGAGGTCGTGGCCGTCGGCGATTGGGTGGTCGAGCACGTCTTGGAGGAACGGCAGGCCAAAGTCGTCGGCGACGGCGTCAGAAAGCGCCACACAGACGAGGCCGCCCGCGTCGTTTCGCAGCCGAGCGACGTCGGCCGGAGCCACGTTCGCGGCGGGGTAGATAAGGTCTGTTTCCCCTTCGCGGTCTGCGGCGTCGTGGATGAGCACCGGGCCACCGGCTTTGAACGCCGCAATCACGCGGTCTAAATCGCTCGCGGTTTGGGCCATCAGTTGCCCTCCACGACGTGCACAGTGACGTGGTCGCCATCTTCGAGGCGTAATTCGTCACGGAGCTTCGTCGCCGCAATCAGTTCGAGTTGGTCTTCGTCGTGGTGGGTGCGCTCTGGGGCGACCACGTGGACGGGTTCGTACGACTCGCCATCGACGGTTTCGAGGCGCGCCGCGTAACAGACCGCCGGGCCATAGGTTCGCTCGTCGTCCTCCCAGCCGTCGATTGGGATGGGGTCGAGGGCGTGGAGGCCAGACCGCGCTCGCACGCTCTCATCGGTGAGGTTTACATTCAGCGTGCCGGGGAACGGCTCGTAGCCGAGTCGAGAGACGAACTGCTCGTGGTAGCCGGGGAGTGAGATGTAGTGGCGGCCTTCGCCCATCCCGCCGGTGACGGTCCCGGAGAGGTCGATTTGGGTGTTCTGTTCGAAGATGCGTCGATAGTCGGCGAATTCGCGGCGAAGCGCGCGCTCGCCAGCGTCGGTAATCGAAATCCACTGGCCGTCGCTCACGATTTCGCGGTCGATGAAGTCGGCCTCTTCGAGGCGCTGGAGGCGGCGAGAGGCGGTTTGGTTCGAGGCGTCGAGGCGGGCGGCGAGGTTGGCACAGGAGGCCTTCACCTCGCCAGAAAGTGCACCATCAAGGGCGAGGAGTTTGAGTGTTGCGAGGGCGTCGTGCCCGATTTCGAGCCGTGCGATTCCAGACATACCTGAGAATTCTCTCTCACCAGAGATAAGCATAACGGAAATGGAAAGCATCTCAGAAATGAGATGGTTGACGCGCCGCGCGCCGAGTGTCGTATCCGTTCTGATGGCGAGGAGACGCCTAAAGGCTCCGGTCACGGCGGATTTCGTCGGATGTACAAAAATCGAGAGACTACGGCTGTCCCGTGAGCGGGTCGCGCGCCCAAAAGTCGCTTCCTTTCTTGAGTTTCGGCACCCACGTATCCGTGTCTTTTGCGAGGAGCGTCACCCGCGAAGCGGGCACGTGTTTGAGTTCGGTGTGGGCGGGCATGAACTCCTGTACCGCCTCCGTGAACGCGATGACCTCTTCGTGACTCGGCATCGAATCGCGGTCTAAGCGACCCCGCGAGTGGCCGACGTGCATGTACGCCTTGAGTTCCACGAAGTCGGGGTCCGCGCGGTCGAAAAGGGCAGCGTACCAATCAGGATTCTGCATGTTCACGCCTTTGACGAGCGTCGTGCGGAGGACGGTGCGGGTGGCTTTCTTCGCCGCGAGCACGTCCATCGTGTCGATGAGCCGCTCCCACGAGTCGTCCTCGACGGAGCGAACCGTGTTGTCGAACGTCTTGCGGTCTGCGGCGTCAACGCTGATGTAGAGTTGTGTCGGGTCACACCGCTCGATGACTTCGGGCCGCGTCCCATTGGAAACGAGGAACGTCGTGATGTCGTGGGCGTGGAACTCGTCGATGAGTTCGGGGAGGTACGGGTAGAGAGACGGCTCGCCGTCCAAGGAGATGGCAACGTGGCGCGGTTCCATCGCTTGGTCGAACAGCTCGCGGGGAACGTTGTCGTTGCCACCGAACCCAGAAAGGAGTTTGCGCTGGAGTTTAATGCTCGCCTCCACGACGGCCGCTGGGTCGTCCCACTGCACGTCGTCGAGTTCGTAGGCGTGGCCGCGGTGGTCGCGCCAGCAAAAGACACACCGCTCGTTGCACTTTACGACCGGCGTCATCTGGATGCAGCGGTGTGATTCGATGCCGTAGAAGATGTTTTTGTAGCACCGACCTTCTCCGCGCAGGGCGTTCGCCGTCCAGCCACAGGTTTGGGCGGCCGTGTGGTTCTCGTGGTGGTAGTTCGGCGTCCCCACCTGACCTGGCCCGTCCGAATCACTCATTGTTAGCAGTGTGGACACCGGGCATACAACACTCTTTCCACCCGCGAACCGTCCACACCAGCGGCGATTCACTCGCGCGTTTTGAACGTGGTGCGGAGGGCTTGGTCGTTGAGGGCAGCAGTTGTCATACACGCTGGGATGGCCACCAACCGGCGAAAAAATAGGGTGGATGGTTGCTGGATTCACGAGGAACAGGCCCATCGAACACCGCCAATGCGGGTTCATCGTGGGATGTGGCACGCGAGAAATGGACCATGCGTGACGCCCCTCACTGGAGCACGTCTGGTCGGGAGAGAGGCTCTCGATTGCACGGAGTATCCGTATCCTGCAGACGTAATATCCAATACATACCGTTGTGGTAACACGCAGAAAATGTCAATCGAAGAGGAGCAACGCGCAGGAGGCAGCGGTGGTTCAAGATACTGTTAATAAACCAGTAATAGGTCGTGGGTCACGACGTAAAGGCACTCAAACATTTAGAAATTGTGATGGATTCGAGTGACGGCAAGCCTGATATGAGGTTCAATAAAGTTGACGTGTGTCTGACGGCAGCCAAGAAATCGCCAGACAGCAGCGGTATTAATGCCCCCTAATAGGATATAATTTTGTCCAAGTTATTCGCGAGAAAACATTATATGTTGGGTTCACATAGTAAGGTCCACCATGAGTCTCGCGCTCACGAGGGAACTAACGGTGGAGGTGTACATGCGGGCGTTCGTGCCGTGGGAAGCACAACAGCGCCAGCGTAAAATGGTCGAAACACTGCGTGAACACGCAGAAAGCGACGCACTCAACGGGGTGTCGGTGAATCTCTGGAGCAGTCGCGTCGGCGTCGGTGACGATTCGGCGGAAGATACGCTCGAAACGGTCGCAGAAATCGAGGCCGCACTCGCAGAGACGGACTACTCGATGGAGCCGTTTTTCAAAACGCGTCCGGGACGCAAGCACGAACAGGAAAAACTGACCCTGCCCATCATGTGCGTGCTCGTGCGCGACGAAGACGAGATTTGCGGCGTCTACCCATGCTCGAAGCCAGCGGGGACAGAGAGCGTCCCCGACCTGCTCGATAAGCTTGCGAACGAGCAAGCGCTTGCGAACCTCGCGTAAAACCCGTTTTCTTATACCGGCCGCTTCTAAACTCTGGGTATGTTCCTCTCATTCCGGACAGACGTGCAAGCGGCCCTGTCCGACGCGCTCGCCAGTCTCGACTTGCCGACGGACGACCTCGGCATCGAAGAGCCGCCAGAAGACGTAGACGCCGTGCTCGCATCGAGCGTCTCGTTTCGCCTCGCGAGCGAAGTGGGTGCGCCGCCACCGAAAATCGCCCACGACATCGCAGACGCCATCGACACCGACCCCTACGAGTATCTCGCCTCGGTGCAAACGCTCGGCCCTTATGTGAACTTTCTCCCAACTGACGATTACTACGGCGGCACCTTAGCCGCCGCCCAGAGCGACGAGTACGGGCGTTTAGAGCCAACTGGCGACTCCGTCGTCGTCGAACACACGAGCGCCAATCCGTCCGGCCCGATTCACGTCGGCCGGGCGCGCAATCCCATCATCGGCGACTCGCTGCGTCGCATCCTCGACTTTGCGGGCAATGACGTGGAAACCCACTACTACGTAAACGACGCCGGGCGCCAGATGGCCGTGTTCACGTGGGCCTACGAGACGTTTGACGAGGATGATCTGGCGGCGCAACCAGCCCGCGACAGCCCCGAATACGACCTTGTTCGCTACTACCGCAAGGGCAACGCCTTCTTGGAGAACGCCGCCCCCGACGAAGTCGAGGAGGCAGAAGCCGAAATCGCGACCATCCTCCAAGGCATCGAGGAGGGCGACGAGGACACCTACGAGCGCGTCCAGTACGTCGTCGACACCGTCCTCGGTGGGATGCAAAACACGCTCAATCGATTGCCTGCTGAGTTCGACCGGTTCGTCAAAGAGACCGAGTTCATGCGCGATGGCTCGTGTGACGACGTGGTTGCGCGGCTCAAAGAATCCGAGTACGCCGTCTTCGAAGAGGACGCGTGGCAACTCGAACTCGACGAGTTTGGCATCGAGAAAAACCTCGTCTTCCTGCGCTCTGACGGGACCTCACTCTACACCACACGCGATCTCGCCCACCACGAGTGGAAGTTCGCGAACTTCGACCGCGCCGTGACGCTGCTCGGAGAAGACCACAAACTCCAAGCAGACCAGCTCTCGTGTGCCCTCGAAATCCTCGGCAACGACACGAGCCAGCTCCAGTCGATTCACTACTCGTGGGTCAATCTCCCCGAAGGCGGGATGAGCACCCGCAAAGGCACGGGCATCGACTTAGACGACTTGCTCGATGAAGCCATCTCGCGTGCCCGCGACGAGGTCGAAGCCCGCATCGACACCCGCCTGCGCGACAACGAACTCACCGAAGACGACATCGAGCGCATCGCAGAACAGGTCGGCATCGGCGCGGTTCGCTACGACATCGTCTCGAAACAGCCAACGAAGGGCATCACCTTCGAGTGGGAACAAGCCCTCGACTTCGAAGCCCAGAGCGCACCATACGTCCAGTACGTCCACGCGCGGACGTGCGGTATCTTAGACGAGGCTGCCGTGCCAACAGCAATCGACGCGAGCGTGCTGACCGCAGAGGCAGAACGCGCCTTGCTCCGCCAGATTGCACGTTTCCCGGCGGTCATCGAAGAGGCTGCAGCAGAACTCCGTCCACACATCGTCGCCACCTATACGCGTGAGTTCGCAGAGGCGTTCAATCGCTTCTACCGCGAATGTCCGGTGCTCAAAGAAGAAGATGAATCGGTACGTACCGCGCGCCTCGCGCTGGTCGCGGCGTCACGGACGACCATCGCAAACGCGCTGTCGGTGCTCGGCATTGCCGCGCCGACCACGATGTAAACCGTTCAGGCGGTGAAACTGCCGCCCACGCCGAGGAGCACGAGGGCTCCAAACCCGAGCGCCATCAGCAGGAACAGCAGTATCCAACTCAGTCGGACGGACTCATTTTTTTCCATATGCGTCTGTGTGGGCAGGGGTTGCTTAGATGTTTTCTTTCAGCCGAACAGCCGAGCCAGCCGAGCGAACAGGCCAGTGGAGTTGTCTCCCTCGTCTGTTTCTGGAGACGAGTTCTGCGTGCGTTCGTCGTCAAGTGGGTCTGCGTCTTCCGGTTTTGTCCCAGTGGCCGCCTCCGTGCTCGCTTCTGCGTCGAGCGGGGCTGCGACCGACGTCTCAGCAGTCGGTTCCTCAGCGTCGGGGATGACGGTCTCAGCAGGCGCGGTCAGTTCGGCAAGCTGTGGGTCAGCCGCTTCATCGCTCGCTCCGTCAGCGCCGCCGTCTGCCTCGATTGCCGCGTCCGTTTCGCGTGGTTCGTCGTCTCCCGACTGAGCCTCTGACTCGAAAAGCTCCGCCAGCAACGTCTCGTAGGCGGTTTTCGCCGGGCCGGACACCGACGAGAGCGATTCGTCGGCACCGAGCGCGGCAGTGACGGCGGGGTCGGTCGGGATGGTCGCAAGCACGGGAGAGCCGAGGCGAGCGGCGATTTCGTTCGCAGAAAGCCCGTGGTCACCAGCCATCGTGACCACGACGCCGCCGACCGTGCCGTCGAGGCGTTCGGTGAGGGCTGCGGTTTTCGCCGTGTCCGCAACCGCGACCGGAAGCGGCGTGGTGACGAGCACGGTTTTCGTTGCGAGGCGGAGCGGAATCGCTCCCTCGTGGGTGAGTCCCGCGCCCGTATCGACGAACACGTAGTCGAACTCCGTGGTGAGGTCACTGAGAACCGCACCAAGTTGGCTTGGAACGGCGTTCGCATACCCATCAATCGAGGTGTCTCCGGGGACGACCGAAAGGCCCGTCGACCCTTCGGTAATCGTGTCAGCAAGCGACGCCTCACCCGCGAGGACGTCGTGGAGCGTCGGGCCAGTCACATCGATACCACAGAGCTGTGCGATATTTGCCATTTCGAGGTCGGCATCGACGACGACCACGTCGTGGCCAGCGTCGTGGGCCAAGAGACCGCAGAAAACGGCCGTCGTTGTTTTACCAACGCCGCCTTTGCCGCCTGCCACCGCGTATATTTCCCCTGTCATGTCGCGTGTCATACCTACCCACGGCGAAGACTGATATAAACAATCGGGTGGCCAGAAGGCGGCCACGCACTGTCGTAGCAGGGCAACGCACACACCGTCGTATCGGGTCAAAGGTTACTTACGCGGCCACAGGGTTACCCTAGATAATGAGCAGGGAGGGAGAAGAGATGGATGACCGGCGAAAATACGAGTTCCAAAAGGTCATCGAGGAGCTAGACGAATACTCTGGTTCCGGGACGCAACTCGTCACCATCTACGTTCCAGAAGACAAGCAGATTAGTGACGTCGTCGCCCACGTCACCCAGGAGCACAGTGAGGCGGCAAACATCAAGTCAAAGCAGACACGGACTGCGGTCCAAGACGCACTCACCAGCATCAAAGACCGGCTTCGCTACTACGACGTCTACCCGCCAGACAACGGCATCGTGCTGTTTTCGGGCGCGATTGACGCCGGTGGCGGTCAGACCGACATGGTCACGCAGGTGTTAGAGAGTCCCCCAGAACCCGTCGAATCGTTCCGGTATCACTGTGACTCCGCGTTCTTGACCGAGCCGCTCTCGGACATGCTCGTGGACAAAGGTCTCATCGGCCTCATCGTCCTCGACCGCCGCGAAGCAACCGTTGGCTGGCTCAAAGGCAAGCGCATCGAGGCCGTCAAGTCCGCCTCATCGCTCGTGCCGGGCAAACAGCGCAAAGGTGGCCAGTCCGCCCAGCGTTTCGCCCGCCTCCGGCTCGAAGCCATCGACAACTTCTATCAGGAAGTTGCCGGCATGGCAGACGACCTGTTCGTCCCGTACCGCCACGACATGGACGGCGTCCTCGTCGGCGGGCCATCGCCCACGAAAGACGAGTTCTTAGACGGCGACTACCTCCACCACGAGATTCAACAGATCGTCATCGACAAGTTCGACGTTTCCTATACCGACGAAAGTGGCCTGCGCGAACTCGTAGACGCCGCCCAGGACTCGCTCGCAGACCACGAGGTAATGAAGGACAAGTCCCAGATGGACGAGTTCTTCAAAGAACTCCACGAGGGCGACCTCGCAACCTACGGGTTCGACGCCACCCGGCGCAACCTCATTATGGGCTCCGTTGACCGACTCCTCATCAGCGAAGACCTTCGCAAGGACGTCGTGACCTACGAGTGCAGTGATGGGACCGAAGAGTACGAACTCTTAGACCGCCGCAAAAACACGCCCACCCACGAGTGTGACGACGGCACCGAAGCCGAGGTCACAGCGCGCGAAGACGCCATCGAACACCTCATGTCCATCGCAGAAGGACGCGGGACGGAAACCAAATTCATCTCGACGGACTTCGAAGAAGGCGACCAACTGCTCCACGCCTTTGGCGGCATCGCGGGCATCCTCCGCTACGCGACCGGCGTCTAAGCGTCGTTTCCTGCCTGTTTTTTACGATTTTCGGCTGACTACGGTACGTTCCAGAACTTAGTTATGCGTTCACTGGTAACTTCGGCCACGAACAGATGGCGTCAAGTGAACCCCCGGAAGCTGTAGTGTCAGTCCTGACCCGTCGGAGCGAGCTACTGGAGGTCACCCTCGATGAGCCACTGGAGAAGCCTGCCCTCGTAGACGCACTCTCGGTGTCGCGTTCGACAGTCGACCGCGGTCTGCGCGAACTCATGACCCACGGCTTCGTAGAGCGTGTCGACAACGGCTTTACCGCCACGCTCAGTGGACGCCTCGCCATCGAAGTATACGCCGACTTTATCGACGACTCTACGACCGTAAACGAGGTGAAGCGCCTCTTTTCACACCTCCCCGCAGACGTGCCCATCACGACCGACCTGCTCTCTTCGTGTACGGTGTACGAAGCAACACCACCGGCCGCTCACGAACCCGTAAATCACCTCGAAGCCCAACTCCGCAACGCGAACACGCATCGTGGCGTGACCCACACCGTCTCCCAAGCGAGCACGCTGAACTGGTTTCTCGAATGCATCGAAGATGGGCTAGACGCAGAGAAGATTCATCGGGCCGAACTGCTCGAATACTTCGCAAAAGACAACCGCGAACAGATGGAGCGGATGGTCGCGACCGGAAACTTCCGCGTGCTCCAAGTCGATACCGTCCCCTTTGGCCTCGCCATCACGACTCACGACGACGGCATTCAAGTGAGCGTGGTAGTCTACAACGAAAGCGGTAGCATGGAGGGCGTCATCACGAACGACACGCAAGCGGCATACGAGTGGGCCATGAGCTACTATGAATCGATACGCGACGAGGCCATCGACATCACCGACGAGTTCCGTTAATCGAGAAACTGTTCGAGTTGCGTCTGCCGACCCCTGAGGTCTGTCTCTGCGTTTATCTCTGGGTCGCGTGCCAGCCGGTCTAACACCAACAGCGGGTCGGTTCCCGTCCGTTCGACGCGCTCGACAAGCCGCTCTATCTCTTTGCGATTCACCGCGAGCGACGAGAGCAACCCAAGGAGCAACGCCATCGGAATCGCCGCGCCGCGAAGCGTCGGAAACTCCCGACTAATGGACGAAAAGTCAGGGTCTTGGTCGGGGTTCTCCGCGGGAGACAGGGTGAGACACGAGGTACAAAGTCCGACGACTGGCTCCTCGCCCGCGACGCAGTCTCGCAGGTCAGCAGGCACGTCGAAGGCAACGACCGGTTCGCCACAGCGTGGACAGTCCATAGCCACGGCTTGTCGCGGTGAGACAAAAGAGAATGGGATAGAAGAACTCAGTCGTCAGCAGGCAGCGCCGCTGCCTCTGCCTCTGCTTCGGCGCGTTCGGCCTTCTCTTCTTCTTCCTTCTTCGCCTTGATCTTCTTCAGCCGGAAGATCTCTTCGCGCTCTTGTTCTTCGAGCTTTTGCTCGATGTAGTCTTGGCCCTCGTACAGCTCCGGGAGGAGCTTGAATTCGAGGGCGTTGACACGACGCTTGGTCGTCTCGATTTCGTCGAGCATCTTCTTCATCGCCGTCTCCACTTCGGCGGCGAGGATGATGCTGTCGAGCAGGTCCTCGTACGCCTCTGCGGCTTCGTCGATGCGAGCGCTGGTTCCGAGCACGCCGTAGCCACGCTGGTCGAGCGTCTTTTTGACGCGTGACGACTCGATTTGTGGCACCACGACGCCCATGATGTTCTTCGATTGGGTCGTGATTTCCGGGTGCTCTTTGAGTGCAGCAGCGGCACCACGAACCGCAACGTCGCCCTCCATCGCGCGGGCCATGTTGATGGTTCGCTGTGCGTGCTGGTAGTTGTCCTCGACACCGGCGCGCACGTCGCGCGCCTGGTCGAGGATGTCCATGAACTCCATGATGAGGCCGTCACGCTTCTTTTCGAGCGTGCCGTGGCCTCGCTCGGAGAGGTCGATGCGATCTTCGATCGCCATCAGGTTTTTCCGAGTTGGTTTGACGTCAGTGGCCATGGTAGATTCCTACGGGCGGTGTGCCCTTATGCCTCCGCCTCGATGGCGTCTGCGTCCTCGTAGTACTTTTCGATGAGCTCTTCGTCGATACGGTTGAGTTCGCTTTTTGGCAGCATCGACAGCAGGTTCCAGCCAACGTTGAGGGTCTCCTCAATCGAACGGTTGGTGTGGTAGCCCTGCTGGATGAACTCGTTTTCGAAGCGCTCTGCGAAGTCGAGGTACTTGTTGTCGCGTTCACTGAGTGCCTCACGGCCCACAATGTTCACGAGGTCACGAAGGTCTTCACCCTCTGCGTACGCGGCGTACATCTGGTCTGAGACGTCCGCGTGGTCGTCGCGGGTGAGGCCCTCGCCAATCCCGTCGTCCATGAGACGCGAGAGCGATGGGAGCACGTTCACTGGTGGCTCGATACCCTGACTGTTCAGGTCACGGTCCATCATAATCTGGCCTTCGGTGATGTAGCCCGTCAGGTCGGGGATTGGGTGCGTGTCGTCGTCACCCGGCATCGTGAGAATCGGAATCTGCGTCACGGAGCCTTCACGACCCTTGATGCGGCCTGCACGCTCGTAGAGCGTGGCAAGGTCAGTGTACATGTACCCGGGGTAGCCACGACGGCCCGGCACCTCTTCGCGTGCCGCACCGATTTCGCGCAGTGCCTCACAGTAGTTGGTCATGTCCGTGAGGATAACGAGGACGTGGTAGCCCTTGTCGAACGCGAGGTACTCTGCGGTGGTGAGTGCGAGGCGCGGCGTGACCGTCCGCTCGACTGCGGGGTCGTCTGCCAGGTTCATGAAGACCACAGAGCGTTCGAGTGCGCCCGTGCGCTCGAAGTCTTCCATGAACTCGTTTGCCTCTTCTGCGGTGATGCCCATCGCGCCGAAAATCACGGCGAATTCGGTTTCCTCGCCTTCGTCACCTGCTTCCTCAGGCACGGTTGCCTGTCGAGCAATCTGGAGTGCGAGGTCGTTGTGTGGCAGGCCGGATGCCGAGAAAATCGGCAGTTTCTGGCCGCGTACGAGGGTGTTCATGCCGTCAACCGAGGAGACACCCGTCTGGATGAACTCCTCCGGGTACTCACGCGAGTACGGGTTGATTGCCTCACCCACGATGTCGCGGCGCTCTTCGGGGACGACCTCTGGCCCGCCGTCGATTGGCTGGCCAGAACCGTCCATGACGCGACCGAGAATGTCCTCGGTCACGGGCATCTTCATCGTCTCGCCAAGGAAGCGAACGGATGCCTTACGGTTCAGACCGGTGGTACCCTCGAAGACCTGAATGGCCACGAGACCAGTACTCGATTCGAGCACCTGACCACGCTTTATCTCGCCGTCAGGCGTCTCGATTTCGACGATTTCGTCGTACCCAATCGGTTCGTCAACTTCGACGAACACCAGCGGGCCACTGATTTCGGTGATTGTCTGGTACTCTTTCATTAGTAGAGCTCCCGGAGTTGTTCGGTGAGTTCGGCTTCGAGGTCGTCTACGAACTCGTTGTAGTCCTCGGCCGTCCCGATGCGGTTCAGACGTGGCGCGGCGTCAATGGAGGTGATTTCCTCGACAGGAAGCCCCGTGTCGAGCGCCTTGAACGCCTCGTCGTTGAACGTCTTGATTGCCTGGATGATGCGGTAGGTCTTCTCCGGTGGGCAGAAGGTGTCCACGTCGTGGAACGCGTTCTGCTGGAGGAATGCCTCACGCAGGTAGCGAGCGACCTCGAGGGTCAGCTGCTGGTCTGCGGGGAGGGCGTCCTTACCGACGAGCTGGACAATCTCGCGCAGTTCCGTCTCCTCGTCGAGCACGTCAACCGCCCACTGGCGCGTCTCCGGCCAGTCTTCGGTGACGTTCTCGACGAACCATGGGTCGAGCTGCTCACGGTAGAGCGAGTACGACTCGTTCCAGTTGATGGATGGGAAGTGACGACGCTCTGCAAGGTCTGCGTCGAGCGCCCAGAACGTCTTGACGATACGCAGAGTGTTCTGCGTGACTGGCTCTGAGAAGTCACCGCCCGGTGGGCTGACTGCGCCCACAACGGAAATCGAACCGTCCGTGCCGTTCAGGTTCTCGAACATCCCGGCGCGCTCGTAGAACTGGGAGAGACGCGCGGAGAGGTATGCTGGGTAGCCTTCCTCACCGGGCATCTCTTCGAGACGCGAGGAGATTTCGCGCATTGCTTCTGCCCAGCGAGACGTGGAGTCTGCCATCAGTGCAACGTCGTAGCCCATGTCGCGGTAGAACTCTGCGATGGTGATTCCCGTGTACACACAGGACTCACGCGCGGCGACAGGCATGTTGGACGTGTTTGCGATGAGGCAGGTACGGCTCATGAGCGGCTTCCCGGTCTTTGGGTCTTCCAGGTTCGGGAAGTCGTCGATGACCTCGGTCATCTCGTTGCCGCGCTCGCCACAGCCGATGTAGACAACGATGTCTGCGTCAGACCACTTGGCGAGTTGCTGCTGGGTAACCGTCTTCCCCGAACCGAACGGGCCGGGGATGGCGGCCGTCCCACCCTTTGCGATTGGGAACAGACCGTCCTGGATGCGCTGACCCGTGACGAGCGGTTCGCGCGGGGTCTTCTTGGTGACCGACGGGCGTGCCTTACGCACGGGCCACTCTTGGAGCATCGTGATTTGCTCGCCGTTTTCGAGTTCGACGACCGTCTCTTCGACGTTGAAGTTGCCCGACTCGACTGCGGCAACGACGCCGCCTTCGAAGTCCGGTGGAACCATCACTTTGTGCTCGATACTCTCGGTCTCCGGAACCGTCCCGACGATGTCACCGGAGGTGACTTCGTCGCCTTCTTCGACGGTTGGGGAGAACTCCCACGTCTTTTCTAAGTCGACGCCGGGGGCGTCGACACCGCGGTCGAGGAACGCGCCCATCTTCTCTTCAAGGACGTCGAGTGGGCGCTGGACACCATCGTAGATGGAATACAGCATCCCCGGTCCGAGGTCGACGGTGAGCGGTTCGCCGGTACTTTCGACCGGTTCGCCGGGCGCGACGTTGGACGTTTCCTCGTAGACCTGAATCGTTGTCAGGTTACCTTCGATTTCGATGACCTCGCCCATCAGCCCTTCCTGGCCGACGTACACGACGTCGTTCATTCGGGCTTCGAGGTCCGTGGCGGTCACAACAGGACCACTCACGCTCTCGATGACACCATCTTCACGGACGGTGTCGGATTCGGTTGCTTGGCTCATGGTTTAGTCTTGCTCCATCAGGTCGATACCGATAGCCCGCTTGATCTTGTCACGGAGGCCGCCACTGCCGGCGCCACCTCCGAGTGTCACGAGCGTCGGTTCAACGCTTGTTTCGACGTCGTTGCGAACGTTGCGCGAGAGGTACTCGAGGTCGGGGTCGTGCATCACGACGATGCCGACGTTCTCGTCTTCGAGGATGCGCTCGACGGCGGCGTCGAGGTCGGCCTCTTTGTCCTCGTCTGCGACGTTCTCGAACTTGCGGACACCCGCAAGCCGAAAGCCCGTCGTGAAGTCGGGGCTTCCAATGACGGCAATTTCCTGGCTCATTGTATCACCAGTTCGTCTTCAATTTCGTCTGCTTCGAGTCCTGCCTCAAGGCCGCGTGCGATGGCGCGGATGTTCTCGACCTCGCGCTCTTTGGCGAGGATGTACGCGAGCACCGGGCACACCGACAGCGGGAAGGCGTGGCTCAGGTGGTCTGAGTATTCGAGAAGGGCTGCGTCGAGCGCGTGCTCGAACGCGATGAGGCTGTCTGCAGCTTCTAACTCGTCGAGTGCCACAGAAAGGTCGTCGCCGTACGGACTATCGCGGATGCGCGCGACCAGCTCGTCGGTGTTACTGACGAGTTGGCGCAGTTCCGTCCCAGAGAAGAGACGTCCGCCCTCGATAAAGTATTCAGAGGGGTCTACGTCCGCGCCACTCCGGGCGAGCCGAAGCGCGTTGCGGATGTTACGGAAGTCAATCTCTGCGCGGAGGAACTCGACGTAGAGTCCCGTTGCGCGGTCTGGTTCTGGAGGCAACGCGTTCACCAACGTGCCGTAGAAGGCACGGTCGATGGCGTTTTCGAGCGGGACGAGCACGCCCTTTTCCTCGTATTCGGGGTACGCGGCAGCGAGTGGCTTGCCGAAAATCGTTCCCGACGTCATCTCGACGACGTCCTCTATGTCGCTCGCCTCGGTGAGGCGTGCGAGGAAGTCGTCGCTGAACTCTCCTGCACGAACAAGGTCGGCCTCTACGTCTTCGCGGGCAGCATCTGAGTAGATGCCGCGGATAATCGTCTTGACGTTCCAGGCGTCGAACTTGCGGAGGTAGCGTGCGATGTAGTCGTACAGTTTGCCGTCCGCGAAGCGAAGCAGGTCGTTGAAGTGCTTCGCCAAGTTGCGGTTGAGTGCGAATTCGATGAGGTCGACCCCGCTAAAGCGAGAGCCGAGCGCGTTCATCTCCGCTTCGTACTCTGTCTCCTCCATAAAGCGCGCAATCTCCCCCGGTCCCATCCGGACGAGTTTGCGGTAGTCCTCTTCGCTGAACAGCGATGCCCGGCGCGACCGAACACGTGCAGTGACGTACTCGTAGTTTGAACTGGTGTCGGTCACCCGTGCCTTCATTGGTCGAATAACCGTTCGCTTGTTTCTTTCAGGTTGTTCTCCCAGACGCTGTCGAGCACCGAGTCAAACGTGTTGTTGACCCGAATGCGCGACGCCTCGCTTTCGAGGACGACGCCACCGAGGCACTCGTACTCGCCTCCGTAGGTGTAGCCGTAGTCGTCTGCGAGGGTTTCGAGCAGGGCAGCGTCGTCGTCGCGGCCATAGACCGTGACATCGTCGCTGTCGTCGAACTCGGTGCTTGCGTCTTCGAGCAACTCACGGGTGAGTTCCTCGCGACGGTCGCCTTCAAGGCCTGCGACGGCGGCTTCAACGTCCGCACGAACCTCAGCGAGGACGTTGCGGCGTGCTTCGAGGCGCTTTTGTTTGGCCTCAAGCTTCGCACTCGACAGCTTCTGCTCTCGCATCTGCTTGATTTCGCGCTCTACTTCCCGTTCTTGTTCGTCAAGAATGTCCGTGGCGTCGGATTCGGCCTCAGAGACAAGCTCTTCGGCACGCTCCTCGCCCTCTGCGCGTATGTTTTCCGCACGCGCGCGGGCTTCTTCCCGGATATCCTCAACAACTGTCTCGAGACTCATGGGTGAAAGAGAAGGGGTGTTTAGACCACGAACACGACAACGAGTGCGAGAATCACGAGCGTCTCAGGAAGAACCGTGAGAATCAGCCCGCGACCGAACATCTCGTCGTCTTCTGCGATGGCGCCGACTGCTGCTGCGCCAATACCGCGCTCTGCGTAGCCTGCACCGAATGCGGCGAGACCGACAGCGAGGGCCGCGGCGGCCGTTGGGGGGATGGCTGCGACAGCCTCAGTGCTTCCTTCTTGCAGTACGACGCTCATCAGTGTCATGATAGTTTCGAACATTGTGGTTTTACTTAGTCCTCAGTGGTGTACGTTCTCTCGTAGCCGAACGGTTGGTACTTCTCCCCACCGCCTTCATAAAACTTCCCAAAGAACTCGACATACTCCAGACGCACGGCCTGTAGACCGGCGCTGGTGATGCCGAGCACGAGCACAAGCAGGTGCCCGACGACGAGAATGAGAAGTCCGGCGATGGCGCCGAGTAACAGCTCAGTTGGCGAGGAACCGTTGAGCATCCCGGCGAACATTACTTCTTCTGCAGGAATCTCCGACAGCGCCTTCTCGCTGAAGAAGATGAGGTGGAACGAGCCGTCGTGGACGTACGCCCCGAATACGAGCAGGTTCACCACGAATGCCATGCCCGCCTTTGCGAGCAGCACTGCGGCGATACGCGTGTACGACAGGACGTTCACGACGACGTTCAGGCTTTCGAGGAGGCCAATGGCACCCTCGCCAGCCAGCAGCATCACGAGGCCGATGCCTGCGATGCCGAGCATTGCAAGTCCAGTCACTTCCGAGAAGCCACCGAAGCCGAGCGGAAGCGGCTCACCGTTGAACACGGTAAACATGAACGATGGTTTCGAATCGGCGGCGTGGTGGCTGAAAATCCAGCCCCAGACGCCGGCCATCAGCACGATCCACGACCCCTTCTCGAGCACGGCATCTTTGACGCCGTGTGAGAGGTAGTCGATGAAGCCGAAGATGTAGCCAATGGTCATGTGGGCAAGCCCGAGCAGCAGGCTCAGGACGAGCCACGTCGAGGCGTACTCAGCGTAGTGTGGCTGGAGCCCCTTGTGGATTGGTGGGTTTCCGGCCCAGACGATTTCGCCGAGTTGGTGTAACCCGAAGATTTCGCCGTACAGGATACCGAACAGCGCCGTGAAGCCACCGGCCCACATCGCGATGCCACCGAGGCTTTTGACGACCTCGTTTGCAAAGCGGCTGTAGATGAGGTAGCCAAGACCCATGTAAATCAGGCCGTAGCCAAGGTCCCCAATCATGAAGCCGAAGAAGGCCGGGAAGGTCAGGAACAAGATGACCGTTGGGTCGAGTTCCGTGTACTTCGGCCGGTTGATGACACCCGTGAGTGCTTCGAACGGCTTCACCGTGCCAGCAGGATTGTCCTGGATGACTGGCGGGTTGCCGTGACTCATGGTCGTGCCACCGTCGGTGGCCGCCGCACCAGCGCCGGACGTTGCCGGTTCCGACGCATGTGCGTGACCGTCTGCGTCGTAGTCTGCGCGTTCGAGTTCGTCGATTTCCACGTGGTTATCGACGGCGCTCTTGAGCGCGCTTGCGAACGACGAGTAGTGCTCGGTTGGCACCCAGCCTTCCGCGACGAACGCGTTTTCGGTGGTCGCGAACGTCAGGGGTGCCTCGCGTTTTTGCACGTCAATCGAGAGGCGCTCTTCTGCGGCGAGCAGGAAGCCTGCCGCTTCGAGCTTTAGACTCTCTAAGTCGCTTTCGGTACCGTTCAGCTTCGAGCGAAGCTGCTGGGCACGGTGGCGGAGTTCTTCGACGTACTCCTCTGGACTCCCGTCTGCGTCTGGGATGTCCATCGGAGTGAACGCGTTGCCGACGAGGATGTCATCGAGCGACGACTCGTCTTCGAGTTGCGCAACGACGGCGATTGCTTTATCACTCGAATACAGTTCGAACGCGGTGGCCTCGTCTGACTCAACGAGCGCGCGTTCGACGGCGTCGCGCTTACCTTCACCGACGACGACGGACACCGAGTCGTACCCGGAGAGCAGGTCTAAATCGATGCCGAGGGCGGCGAAGGGCGCCATCGTGCTGATTCGGTCTTCGACCGCGCGCAACTCATCGCGGAGTTCGTCGCGTCGGTCGTCGAGCGTGTTTACGTCGGTCCGAATCTCTTCGAGTTCGTCTTCGAGCGCCTCGTCGGTGACGATGCGGGTCGGTCCCGCGTCTTCTTCGTCGACGTCTAAGATGCTCTGAATCGAACGGACGGTGACGAGCTTCTCAGAAGCATCGTCTGCTCCCGGAACCGGGTCGCCGGGGGCGAAGCCGTCCCATGCACCATCGTACTCAGAGAGGTGCACCATGTTCAGGTCGTGGACTGTCTCGATGACCGTGTCCATAACGGACTTTGAGCCGGTCACCGAGACGCGGCTCATCTGTTTAGGTCTGAGCATGAACCGCCTCCTCGAAGGATTCAACGACGAATGTCACAACGTCGTCTACCCGCGACTGCGCGCGTTCTTCGAGGGCCTCACGTTCCGCTTCACCTGCTGCGAGAATTTCCTTGCGTTCGGCTTCGAGTTTCGTCTCTGCCTTCGCAAGTCGTTCTTCTTCAAGCTCGCGGGCCTCCTCGTGGGCCTCTTCGCGGATCGCTTCAGCACGCTCGCGTGCCTCCGCAATACGCTCTTTGCGCGCGGTCTCGGCCTGTTCGACAATTTCATCGGCCTCCCGCTCGGCCTCTTTGATTCGGTCGAGAACCTCTGGCCTAGCCATTCTTATATCAGCCGGAAGTTGCACAAGCGCCTATATGGTAGTTGCGAATACGATTCGCGTACGCACGGAGGCATGCGGAACGTCCACACACACGCGACCTGTCAGTAGACAATCCGCAGAGTTATGCCCCACCCTTCCCTAGCCTCGCCCAATGGGAGTCCTCGAGCACAAGGCCCGTGCCCGCCTGTTTTACAAGTATCTCTCCAAGGTGTACGACCAGGTGAACCCGTACATCTGGAACGAGGACATGCGTGCAGCGGCCCTCGAACTGATAGATATCCAAGACGGCGACCGCGTGCTCGACGTCGGCTGTGGCACCGGCTTCGCCACCGAAGGCCTCCTCCAGTATACGGACGACGTCCACGGCTTAGACCAGAGCATCCACCAGCTCGAAAAGGCGTGGGCGAAACTCGGTAAACACGAGACCGTCAAGTTCTATCGGGGCGACGCAGAGCGCCTGCCGTTCCGCGATGGCCAGTTCGACAACGTCTGGTCGTCCGGGTCTATCGAATACTGGCCAGAGCCAGTCAAAGCCCTCCGCGAGATTCGCCGCGTCGTCAAACCCGGAAACACGGTGCTCATCGTCGGCCCGAACCACCCACAGAACTTCGTCATGGGCAAGCTCGCAGACGCGATGATGCTGTTCTACGACGAAGCCGAAGCAGACCGCATGTTCAGCGAGGCTGGCTTCGTGGACATCGAACACACGTTGATGGGGCCAAAATACAGCCCGGAAATCGCCATCGTCACCGTCGCACGCGCGCCCGAGAACTGATTACACTACCACCTCCGCGACCGCAACAGTCGCGTTTTCGCTCGTCACTCGCACGGTCACCACATCGCCCGGAGCGATGGCTGGGCGATTCGTCGCGGCGAGCGTGAGCGTCGCTTCCTCACCAGCCGTCCATTCATCCTCAGCGGCGACGTTGAACGGACCGGTCGGCCCGCTTTCGAAGCCCGGGGCCGCGAAAAACGGAACCGGTGGCTGGTGAGTGAGTGGGTCGCCGTTCACCAGCAGCTGAATCGAGAGTGCGGACACCGAAAGCGCATCTCCGCCTCGGTGCACAAACGTGAACTCCCCGGCGGCGTCCACCTGTACGTCAAGCACCGCCTGCGGCGTCGGGTCTGGTGGGGCGTGTACCAACGTTGCACCGACGAACCCGGCGCTCACAACCGTGAGCACAGTCAGCAACACGACACCGAGCACCGGCGAGGTTCCACGACGAGACACATCGACGCCTGGTGCGTATTCGTTGATAAAGTTACGCGAGCGCGACGCGGACGGAATCGCCGCCTGCTGAGGCAACGAGCGTACCGCCACCGCGCGGTTGAATGACCCACACCGTGCCGTCGTCGCCAGTGGTTCCAACCTGCTCGCCGTCGAGTGTGAGGGTACCATCGACTGGGTCGCCCGTGCGCGCATCGACGAGCGTGACGTTCATTGGCCCGCTTGGATGGGTCGTCTCTACGGTGAGCGTGAGGCCGTCCTCACCGCCGGTTATTGGTGGGTTCGTCGGGATTTCATCGAGGTCTTTTGTCTGTGTTTCGTAGAACACGTCGCCTGTGCCGCCGTCAAGATAGCTCTGGAGCGTCCCGTGGCTGTGTGGCAGTTCGATTGGATAGACGCCAACGAAACCGAACTCAAGCGAGCCGTAGTTGCGGCCGCGACTGTGGTTTACCGCCCACGGGTGCAGTTCTTTTGCGCGTTCTTCGACCCGGTCTAAGTCACCGCTGTACTGGTCTGGAGCGGCTGGGTCTCTCGCGGTTGGAATCGAAACCTCGCGCACGTACTCGGTGCCCGCAATCGTGGCGAAAACGACGCCCGTGTCAGAGGTTTCTACGTACACCGTCCGGGGCGTGGCGCGCCCCTCAACGACGAGCGAGGAGTGGTCGCGGATGGGGCCGTGCAGTTCGAGCAGTGAGACTTGTAACTCCCGGAGGCTGGTCTCAATCTGTGTGTCTTGGACATCGTTTGCGGCGGTTTCGAGCGAGTCAAGTCGGTCTTCGAGCGATTCCGCGACGAGCGCGATTGCGGCAAGTTCGCGGACGAGTTCGTCGGTCGTGAGCGTGCCACTGTTGTAGGCGGCGAGCGCGTCGCGCTTGCGCTGTTCGAGCGCCGCAACGTCGGTGGTGAGTTGGTCGAGTTCGCTCTGGAGAATCGACCGTTGTTCTGCACTCCCGCTCGCGACAGCGAGGCGCTCTTCGAGTGACAGCGCGCCCCACCGCGCGTGAAGCCCTTCGTTCTGTGCGGCAAGCGCTGCGCCAACGTCGAGCGAAGCGGTGCCGTAGCCGGTTCGTTCGAGGTCGTCGTCGGCAATCGTGAGATAGGCAGTGGTGTTGTTTGCAGGAACGACCGGGGCGGATTGGGTATAGAGCTGCCCTCCGGCGGGCACGGCAACGGCGCTGGCTAAGAGCAAAACGACCAGCGTGAGAGTGAACGCGAGAGTGCGACGCATCTACATCCATCTATCCACCGGCAGTACAAAAAGTCAGTTGAAGCTTCGTCACGGCGTGAGCGAGCGTCTGAGCGAGGCCGAGACCGTTTAAAGCCGCCTGAGACGTTTTATATTGGATAGAAAGCGTTTTGCCCCCGTGCTGAGCAGAAAAGGATATGCGGTCACGCGTCGCCGCGATCTGTGCCCTCCTCGTAATACTCAGTGTTGCGGTGCCCGGAGCGGTTGCCACTAGTGCTGGGCTGGGAGCCACCGCCCTCCAAGCAGAACCGGCGAACGAAGGCGTGACGATGACGATAGACCTCCAGCCAAACGGCGATGCGCGCTGGGAGGTCTCGACGGAGTTCAGTCTGGATTCAGAAAATGAGACAAGAGCGTTCGAAACGCTCGCCTCCGAGTTCGAAGACGGGAACTCAGATGTTGGCTTCTCGGTCGATATTTTCAAGCGGGCAAGCAAGGCGGCGAGCGAGCACACCGGCCGTGAAATGGCCATCGAAGGCGTTGCTCGCAGTCACAGCGTTGAGAACCAAACGGGGCGGCTGACGCTCATTTTTACGTGGACGAACTTCGCAACGGTCACCGCAGACGACTACCGCGTTGGTGATGCGTTCAACACCTCCAGTGGGACGTGGTTGCCGGAGCTTCGAGCCGACCAGCAGCTCGTGATGCTGCCGCCAGAAGGGTTCGCAGTGAGCAGCGCTCCGATTGGGTTCCGTAACGAAACGCTGCGCTGGGAAGGGCCGGCCACGTTCACCGAGGACGACCTCGAAGTGACCTACCGCCCGGCAGACGTAGAAACACCACAGCCACCGCCGGAGCGAAACTGGGTGGCGCTTATCGGCCTTCTAGTGCTCGCGCTTTTGGTGCTCGCACTCGCGGCCTACATGTGGTACGTCCGGCGGGAGGACGAACCGACAGCTCCAGCGGCGAGCGCAAACGGTGGCGATAGTGAATCAGAGCCAAGGGGTACCGACACAGACAACGAGGCTGCGAGCGACCCCGCCGAGCCAGCAGCGGACGTCGATCTCGACCTGCTGAGCGACGAAGAGCGCGTCGAGCGGCTCTTGCGCGCAGAAGGGGGGCGCATGAAACAGGCAACCATCGTCAAAGAGACCGGGTGGTCGAACGCGAAGGTCTCCCAACTGCTCTCTGCGATGGACGAAGCGGGCCAAATCGAGAAACTGCGGATTGGTCGGGAGAACCTCATCAGCCTGCCTGACGGCGAGTCAGACGCCGAAAATTAAATTCTACGTCATGTGTATGCCGTTTTGAAAACGTTTAACCAGCGCAGGGAGCCATTTAGAGTGAGCATGAAAGTCCTTGTCACCGTAAAGGAGGTGGCAGAAGTCGAAGACGAGTTCGAAATTGACGGACTCAAAATCGACGAGCGCTACCTTGACTACGACTTGAACGAGTGGGACGACTACGCGGTCGAAGAGGGTGTCCAAATCGCGGAGGAAAACGACGACGTCGAAGTCGTCACCGTCACGATTGGTCCAGAGCGCGCAGAGGAGACCATCCGGATGGCCCTCGCGAAAGGCGCAGACCGCGCCGTCCGTGTCTGGGACGACGCCCTCGAAGCAGCTGACTTCGTTGACGTCGCCACCAAGACCGACATCCTCGCCGCCGTGGTCGAGGAAGAACAGCCAGACCTCATCTTGACCGGTGTACAGGCAAGCGACGACGCCTTCGGCGCGACCGGCGTTTCGCTCGCAGACGCCATCGACTTCGAGTGGGCAGCCGTCGTGAACGCCCTCGACCTCGATGTCGAAGCTGGCGTTGCCAACCTCCGTCGTGAACTCGAAGGCGGTATCGAGGAACTCACAGACGTCGATATTCCAGCCGTCTTGACCATCCAGACGGGTATCAACGAACCGCGCTACGCCTCGCTCCGTGGCATCCGCCAAGCCCAGAGCAAGGAGATTGCGCCAAAGAGCCTCGGTGACCTCGGCCTCGATGCCTCGGTCATCGACAGCGAGATTACCCTCACCTCCATGTACGAACCAGAGTCCGAGAGCGACGCCACCATCTGGGAAGGCAGCGCAGACGAGACCGCCGGGAAGCTGGCTGAGTTCCTCCGCGACAAAGGAGTTGGTCAGGCATGAGCGACGTGCTTGCCATCACCGAACACCGCCGCGGCGAACTCCGCGACGTCAGCTACGAACTCATCACGGCTGGCCGCCAGCTCGCAGACGACCTCGGCGGGGACCTTCACCTCGCCGTCATCTCCGGGGACGTCTCTGGCTTCGCAGACCACCTCAACCGCGAGGGCGTGGACACCATCCACACCGTAGACGAAGGCGAAGAGTTCAACCACGACGTGTACACGCAGGTTATCACCCAACTCTACGACGACCTGCAGCCCGGTGCGGTCGTGATGCCGAACTCCGTAAACGGTCTCGACTACGCGCCAGCCGTCGCAAACCACTTATCCCTCCCACTGGTCACTGACGCCATCGACTTCGCAGCAGACGGCGCGTTAGAAGTCACCCGCGAGCAGTACGGCTCGAAGGTCGAGACAACCGTGGAAGTCGACGCAGACCACGTGGCGCTCACCATCCGCCCCGGCGAATGGCCAGCCGCAGAAGGCACGGGCGACGCAGACATCGTCTCCTTCGACGCAAGCATCGACGAGTCCGCCGTCAAATCGACCGTCACCGGCTTCGAAGAAGTCGGCGGCGGCGACGTTGACATCACGGAAGCGGACATCCTCGTCTCCGTTGGCCGCGGTATCAAAGAAGAGGAGAACATCGAACTCGTCGAGAAACTCGCAGACGCCCTCGGCGCGACGCTCTCCTCCTCGCGCCCGATTGTGGACAACGGTTGGCTGCCAAAGAACCGGCAGGTCGGCCAGTCCGGGAAGGTCGTCACGCCAGACGTCTACATCGCCATCGGCATCTCTGGCGCAGTGCAGCACGTTGCTGGCATGAAGGGTGCAGACACCATCATCGCCATCAACACCGACCCGAACGCGCCAATCTTCGACATCGCCGACTACGGTATCGTCGACGACCTGTTCGACGTGGTGCCAGCGCTGACCGAACAGTTCCAGTAACGACCAATTTTTTGGTCCACCGTGAGACGCGACGCGTCTCACGAGCCTTCGCTCGCTGACGCTTGCGAAGACAGACTTTTGCCGTCCGAACGCAGTGAGGACGGGAAAAAGGTGGTCGCACGTGGTGCCAGCGCTGACCGAACAGTTCCAGTAAGCGTCCTCGATTTTCCGTTTTTCACGGCTCAAAAAGAGTGGGCAGCGGCGGCTGTGTCCTCAGTTGTCGAGCGGTGGCGCAGTTTCCGGCGGTTCTCTCGTGTCTGCGACCTGTTCGAAGGCGTACGCGAGCGAGAGGAGCGTTGCTTCATCGTACGGTTTCCCGATAAGTTCGACGCCTGCTGGGTGACCGTCGGGCGACAGTCCGGCGGGAACGGAGACAGCACAGAGCCCAGACTGTGAGGCGAGGACGGTGTTCGTCGGGAACGTCAGCGTGTCGAGTTCACCGGCTTCGATGGCTTCTGCCGTTGGCGGGATGACCTGTGCGTCGGGGCACAACAGCACGTCGAGGTCGTTTTCGGCGTAGACGTTCAGCACGTCGCGCTGGAATTTGAGCTGGGCGGCGACGCTTTTCCAGTAGCCCGGTTCCTGTTCGGGGTCGTCGGGGCCGTCTTCGGCGATGCCGATGAACAGGTCGAGAATGTCGTGGTACTGGCCGGAGTCGTAGAGTTCGGCGACCGAATCGACGGGTGCGTCGTCGCGCGCAGCGAAGAAGGCGTTGAGGTCGCGTTTCGACTGGAGGATGTAGAGCGACGTGGCGTCTAAGTGCTCGTCTAAATTCGGAATTTCGACCGAGTCAACGATGGTCGCGCCTGCGTCCTGCATCGTTTCGATTGCGTCATCCACGAGCGTGGTGACGGGGCCGCTGTCGGGGTCGTCCGCCGCGCCGAATGCGTCACGCAGAACGCCGATTCGAGCGCCGGCGAGCGCATTCGCATCCAGTTGGTCAGTATAGGAGCCAGCGTCGTCGGTGAGTTCGGTGGCGGCGGTGTACTCGTCGGTCTCGTCGTAACCGACGGCGACGTCTAAGACGACGGCGAGTTCCTTCGCGGTTCGCGCCATCGGGCCGGGCGTGTCCTGTGAGACGACGAGCGGCGACATCCCGTTCCGACTCAGCAGACCCGGCGTCACGCGGATGCCAAACAGGTTGTTGTACGCAGACGGGAGGCGAATCGACCCGCCCGTGTCCTCGCCAATGCCAACAGCGCCGAGGTTGGCGGCGACCGCCGCGCCAGTGCCGCTTGAGGAGCCACCGGGGTCGCGGTCGAGGTCGTAGGGGTTCTTCGTTCGGCCGTTGACCGACGAGTAGCCGAACCACGAAGTCGCCCAGTCGGGGAGGTTGGTTTTTGCGAGGATGACGGCGCCGGCGTCCTCCAGCTTCGTGATGAGCGTCGCATCGGCTGCGGGCTGGTAGTCTGCGAACGCTTCTGAGCCGAACGTCGTCGTGATGTCTGCGGTCTCGACCTGGTCTTTGACGACGAACGGGATGCCGTGAAGGGGGCCAACCAGTCCGTCTTCTTCGAACGCCGCGTCGAGTTCGTCGGCTCTGTCGGTGGCGTTCGGGTTGACGGTGATAATCGAGTTGAGCGCGGGGCCGTCCGCGTCGTAGGCGTCGATACGGGCGAGGTAGCGCTCGACGAGTTCCCGGCAGGTGAGGGCGTCTGCGTCGTAGGCGGCGTGGATGTCGTCGATAGTGGTTTCAACGACATCGAAATCGAGTGTCATAGAGTCTCATAGGGACGTTTCTGAGCGAGAGGCATAGTCGTTCGTTCACCGGAGAGAAACGATGTGTTTGAGACGACTGTTCTGCCCACGTACTCGTCGAAGTTGTCCGAAGAACCGTCACGTACTTTTTTCGCCCACCCTCAGTTCCCGGTAATGGAGTATCTGGAGCGCCGACGCGAGATGGTCGAGACACGGTTGGAGGAGGTGCTCGGCGACATCGAGCCACCGGCGCTCGCCGCGCAGATGCAACACGTCACGCTTTCGGGCGGCAAGCGCGTCCGTCCGATGGTGACCGTACTGTCGTGTGAGGCCGTCGGCGGCCGCGCAGAGGACGCCATAGACTTCGGCGTCGGCATCGAACTCGTCCACAACGCCTCGCTCGTGGTCGACGACATCATCGACGACTCGGACATCCGCCGAGGCGTCACGAGCGCGTGGGCCGAGTTCGGCTACGGCCCGTCGATTATCGCCTCCGACGGCCTGCTCGGCGAGGCGTTTTCACTGTTTTCGAGCAACGGCCGCGCCATGGAAGCCGTCTCCGAGTCGATGGTCGAACTCGGTGAGGGCGAGGCAACAGAACTCGTCGCAAAACCCGAAAACGAGGCCGAATACATGGTGCTCGCCCGGCGGAAGACCGGGTCGCTGTTTCGCGCCGCCGCCGAGTTGGGCGCAATCGCTGCGAAGGCCGACGAGGAGACGGTGACCGCCTTTGGCGAGTACGCAGAGAAGGTGGGGATTGCCTTCCAGATCCGCGACGACGTGCTCGACGCGGTGGCAGACGCAGAAGAACTCGGCAAGCCAACGGGCATCGACGCCGAGATGGACCGCCCCTCACTCGTCCAAATCACCGAACTCACGCCCGAGGAGGCGAACGAACGGGCACGCGCGCACTCGGACGCCGCCCTCGACGCACTCGACCGCGTGAACGCTGCTGACTCCCAAGCCCTCGATTACCTCCGAGACTTAGCCGAGTTCGTCGTCGTCCGCGAGCGATGAGCCTCGGCCTGCGCCGTGGAACTGTCTCCCTCCACCCCCACGACCCGGCGTGGCTGGAGGCGTTTTCGATAGCCGCCCGCGAGTTACGCTCGATTATCGGCGACGAAATCGACCGCATCGAACACGTCGGCAGTACCGCAATACCCGACCTTCCTGCGAAACCCATTCTCGACGTGGTCGTGGTCGTTGCTGATTTGGAGCGTGCCGAAGCGTTGGTGCCAAAAATCCAGAGCCTCGGCTACGAGTTCAAGCCCGATGACCCACTCGCTGGCCGCCTGTTTTTCGTCCGCGGACCAGAGGAAACGCGCACCCACCACCTCGCGGTGGTCGAAGCCGGGAGCGAGTCGCTCACAGAGTATGTCGCATTTCGAGATGCGTTGCTCGCAGCCCCGGCGTTAGTCGAGGAGTACGCAGACCTGAAACGAGCCCTCGCAAAACAATACGCAGACGACCGCGAGACGTACGCGGAAAAGAAGTCTGTGTTCATTCAATCGGTGCTCGAATCGACGGGCTAACCGTTACTCGGTGTCCCAGTCGAGGGGCGTCATCGGCCCAAAGACGAACGCAACGATGAACAAAAGGCCAGCGAGAAATGTGCGCGGTTCAGTTTCGTACAACAATGAAACGCCAAGCGTGAGCACCAGAAGAATGATTCCGAGGCGTGCAACGTGGTCGGCCATGCGTTGCGTTCAAAGATTCGTGAGGTAACGGTCGGTCTAGTACTCTTCGCGCTCGATTTCTGCGAGGTGGGCTTCGATTTCTGGGTACTCTGAGGTGTCGATGTAGCCACAGATGCCGCCGCCGTAGAACGAATCGGGAATTTCCGGGCCGGAGAGCAACATCCGCGGGTCGCCATCGACGTGGTTCACCTTGTCGAGGGGGATGACGCGGGCGAGGCGTGGCTCTTTTCGCAGGCACACTGCCACGCTCTCTTGGACGAGGATGCAGTCGAACTCCTGTGGCTCGTACTCATCGACTTGGTAGACGGTCGGTCTCATGCTCATGGGGGAGTGTTAGGCGGCCAACCAGTAAATAGTCTCTCAGGGTGGGTCAGGCTTCGACGGGGCGGGCGAAGTGGGTTTCTGCTACCGCGAAGGCGAGCGTCGAGGCGAGCGCCAGCAGCGTCCCACCGGTGAGTGCCGCCGCGAGAAATGAGAGCGTGACGAGGCCGAGGAAGTAGGCGCTCACGGCGTGGAGGACGATGGCGATGGCGAGGACGTAAAACGGCGCGTTCAGGTAGCGCCACTTGAACGTCGAATCGAGGTACTCGTCGGTCACGCGCCCCAAACTCGTCGTGATGCCCGCGGCGGCGAACCACCGGACTGCACCGTAGAGGAGCGCCGCGATGACGTAGAGGGCGTTCGGTTGACCGCCGGGCGTCGTCGCCTCAATGCGGTTTAACATCTCCATCCCGCTCACCCCGCCGATGAGGAGGAGGGTGCCCGCGACGACGTAGGCGATGAGCGTGACGCGCCCGGCATAGAGGCCGCGACGGAGGCGGTCTGCCCAGCGGTCGATTGCCTCCTCCAACCCGAGGCCGCGAAACAGGACGTAGAGGCCGATGAGGCCGGAGGTCACCCCGAACACCGACCCCGGCAGGTTGAGCGAATCGGCGATGATGGCAAGTGGGTAGATGAGCAGGAGGATTCCAAGCGGGACGAGAATCGTCCCCCGGGTTTCGGGGTCGTTCAGCACCTGCTTGATGGTGTAGTACATCGACTCTAAGTCCTGTGCTTGGCGGACGATGACCCGGCGGACGCCGTCGATGCGAACCCGCGAGCGGATGACGGGAATCACCGACTCGTCCTGTGCGCCGTCGGTGACGACGAGCGCGCGGACGTCTTCGCCGGTCGAGAGACTTGCGAGGACGGTATCGACTTCCTCACCAACCTTCCGATTTGCGGCGATGTCGCTTCCTTCAAGGCCGGTGACGGCGGCGACTTCGACGGTCTCGTCTTCGATGGTGTCGAGGATGTGAATGCCCTCGAACAGGACGTTCACGTCCGAGTCCTCGGGGTCTGCCGTGGCGAGTGCAACCGCGGCGGCTTCGACGGCGTCTCTGCCGATAACCGGGGTCTGAAGCCCCGTCTTTCGGCCGAGGTCGTCGTCCAAGTCAATGCACAACACGAGCAGCATTATCGAAGGCTAGGAGAGACTGCCGTATAACTGTTTTCTGGCGCTAGTGGGTGAGGTCTGATTCGCTCACCGTCGGGTTGTTCTTCTCATCGTTTCGCGCAAGCTGGAGGCCAATGACAAGCACCGGGAGCAACAGAAGTCCACCGAGGGCGAACGGCGACCAGTAGCCAATCGCGGCGTAGATACCCCCCATCAAAACGGGGCCGAACGTGCGTGCGAGACTCCCCGAGCCTTGAGTCAGTCCGAGCGCGCTTCCTTGCCGGTCTGCGCTCGCGTTCTGCGAGACGAGCGTCGTGAGCGTGACGTTGACGACGCCGTTGCCGAGCGAGAGGACTGCGAGCACCGCAAGCAGGCCAAGCAGTTGCTCGGTTAGAAACGGCGCGACGCTGGTGAGACTTGGGAACAACAGTTCGCCAACGAGCGGCGCGGCCGGAATCCCGAACAGGGAAATCGTGAGCAGGGCGGTTCCCGCGACCGCCAGCCGGCTCTCGGTGTAGCGTTTGGTCAACCGGCCGATGAGCACGCCTTGGACGAGGACGCCGAGCACGCCGATGTAGGTGAGCAGGAGGGCGCTTTGTGACTCCGTGTACCCGTAGATGTCCGCGACAAAGGGGATGAACATGATTTGGACCCCCGAAAACGCAAACGAGATGAGGAAAAACGCGATGAGCAGGCCGCGCACGTTCTCGTTGGTGATGGCGCTTTTGAGCTGTGCGAGCTGCGATTCGTAGACGCTCGGCGTATCGGCGAGTTCGCGCGATTCGGGGAGAAAGCGGTAGGCAACGAGGAAGTTGAGGAGGGCGAGAAACGCCGCGACGAAACTCGGGAGCGAAAACTGGTTGATGGCGACCCACGGGATGAGGTTCTGGAAGAAGTTCACGACGACCTCAAAGGTGAACACCGCGCCGATTCCGGGACCGAAGATGAAGCCGAGACCGAACGCCGCGCCAAGGAGCCCGAGGCTCTTTGCACGCTCCTCGGGCGGTGTCACGTCCGCGACGTAGGCTTGGGCAGCGGCGATGTTCCCGCCCATCGCGCCCGCGAGCATACGCGAAACAAATAATAGAAAGAGGCCTTCTGCGAGGCCGAACAGTGTCCACGCGATGGCGCTCCCGAGCACCGAGAGGAGGATGACCGGCCGCCGGCCGCGGCGGTCTGAGAGTTGGCCAAGGATGGGCGCGAACATGAACTGCATCGCCGAATAGGAGGCCGCAAGGAGGCCAATGACGAGTTCGTTTGCGCCAAACGCGCGGACGTAAAACGGCAGGATGGGGATGATGATACCAAAGCCAAGCAAGTCGAGAAAGACCACCGCAAAGACGATGCTGATGGTGCGCCGAGAGCGAGCAGCCATACCGCGACACACGTCAACAAGAGGGATAAGTCGTCCGCGCGAGTCGCACAGTTTTTAGGGCTCGACAGGTAAGAGAGCCGATAACGGATGATTTCGAAGGGCTGCGAACAGTGCGCCAAGGGGGGCAAAATGGTGCTGTTCGTCTATGGATACTGTGACCAGCGAGACTGTTTCTACTGTCCGCTTGGGGAGAATCGCAAGAACGTGACCCAGGTGTACGCAAACGAGCGGCAGGTCGAGTCCGACGAAGACATCATCACCGAAGCAAAGCGGATGGACGCCCTCGGCACCTCGATTACCGGCGGCGAACCACAGGAAGCGATGGACAAGACGTGCCGGTACCTCCGCCTCCTGAAAGACGAGTTCGGCGAGGACCACCACACCCACCTGTACACTGGGATTACGGGCGGACGCGAGAACATGCGCCGGCTCGCAGAAGCCGGCTTAGACGAGATTCGCTTCCACCCGCCGTACGAGCTCTGGGGCGACATGCACGGCACCGAGTGGGAAGAAATCCTCTACATCGCCCGCGAAGAAGGCCTCACCCCCGCCTTCGAGATTCCGGGCATCCGCGCAGAACGCGAGTTCATCGAGTTCTTAGATGAGGGTGCGGCGGATTTCTGTAACATCAACGAGTTCGAGATGAGCGAGGGCAACTACGAGCGCATGCAGGCGGAAGGCTACGAACTCCGCGAAGGCCACATGAGCGCCGTCGAAGGCTCCCACGACATCTTAGAAGAAATGGCCGCCCACCCGAAGGTCTACTTCTGTACCTCGGTGTTCAAAGACGCCGCCCAGCACCGGAATCGCCTGAAACGCATGGCCAAGAACCTCCGCCGCGAGTTCGACGACGTGACCGACGACGGCACACTCGTCTACGGCAAGACGTGGATTACGCCCGCAGAACTCGAAGCCCTCGGCGTCCCCGAAGAGTTCTACACCGTCAAAGAGAGTCACGTCGAGATTGCGTGGTGGCTCTTAGAGGAGATGGTCGAAGACGGTGACGTGGAGAAAGGCGAGATAGTCGAGCAGTATCCAACGGTTGACGGGACTGTGGTTGAGCGGACGCCACTAGCGTAATCGACTGAATTTTTTTGTTCGGCTTTTTGCAAGCGAGCGCAGTAAAAAGGTGAGATGGTACGGCTGTCGAGCGGACGCCGCTCGCGTAACCAAGCTATTCTCGTTCCCCTGACTCTCTTGCGTTCCCGGAGTTACACAGACGCAAGCGTTTAGACTGCGGCCTCTAAACGTAGGCCATATGCCCGACTGTCCACTCGCGGATGAATGCCCCAAGTTCAGTGAACACATCCAGGGGATGGGGTGCCAGCACTACGGGGACAAAGGCGGGGCTGAGTGGTGTAGCCACTACAATCAGCCAATCCGCGATCTGAAGTCACAGCCGGTGAAAATCGGCGAAGAAGTCGTCGTTGACGTTACCGACATCCACGAGAGTGGGGCCGGAGTGGGCCGGACCGAGGACGGATTCATCATTTTCGTAGACGGCGTGCTCCCCGACGCCCGCGCACGCGTGAAGATTACGAAGGTACGGTCGAATCACGCTCGTGCAGACCCACTCGAGCGGCTCCCAATGGAGCCGGAAGAAGAAGCCGACGAAGCGAACGCTGAAGACGACGAAGCGGGCGGCTACAGCAAGCCAAAACGCCCCGAGCGTCTTGGCAGCCGCGACAATTTCTGGGGCAGCTAGTCCGACAGTGATGAGCGACGACCCAACACTCGACGTTGACGCGCTGCTCGACCGCATTGGATTCGACCCCGACACGAGCATTCTCACCCGACGGCAAGCGGAGGTGCTCGCACTCCGCGAACAGGGCGAAGCCCAAGCCACCATCGCAGACCTTCTTGGCACGTCGAGGGCGAACGTCTCAAGCATCGAATCGAGCGCGCGGTCGAACATCGAAAAAGCCCGCGAAACCGTCGCGTTCGCCGAGACGCTCCGTGCGCCGGTACAGATTACCGTCGACGCCGGAACCGACCTCTACGACGTGCCCGCCCAAGTGTACGGCGCGTGCGACGACGCGGGCGTGAAAGTCGGCCACACCGCCCCCGAACTGATGAAAGTCGTCGGCGACGAGGCGGGCGACGCCGTGACCGGCCGACAGGTGGTCAAAGCCCTCCTGATTGGCGTGACCCACGAAGGCGTGGTTCGGGTGCGCCGCGCCGAGCAGTCATAGAGGGAAAACGCGTTGACGCTGGCCCCCGTTGGGCCGAGCATGGACTTTGGAATTGCTGGGGATAGCGCGCTCCTAACGGCGAGTTCGAGTGGCCTTGGACTGGCGAGTGCCATCGCCCTCGCAGAGGAGGGTGCGAACGTCGCCATCTGTGGCCGGGACGAAGCCCGCCTCAAAGACGCAGAAAAGCGGGTCGACCAAGCGGGGCGCGGAGACGTGCTCGCCGTCGAAGCCGACATCACCGACCCAGACCACGTCGAAGCGTTCGTTGAGCAGACCGTCGCCGAGTTCGGCGGCCTCGACCACGTCGTCACGTCCGCAGGTGGCCCACCCTCTGGCCCGTTTCTCGACACGCTCGAACGCGACTGGTACAAAGCCTACGACCTGTTGGTGATGAGTGCCGTCTGGACGGCGAAAGCCGCCCAGCCACACCTCGAAACGAGCGGTGCGGGCACCTTCGTCGCCATCACCTCGCTTAGCGTCCGCGAACCGGTCGAAGGCCTCGTGCTCTCGAACTCGGTCAGAAGCGCGGTCATCGGCCTCGTCAAGACGCTTTCGCGCGAGTTCGCCCCTGAGATTCGCGTGAACGCCGTCCTCCCCGGCGCACACGAGACGGCGCGCTTTACCGAACTCTTAGAACAGGGCGTTGCCCGCGGCGAGCTCGCGGACTACGAAGAAGGACTCAGGAATTGGGCCGAAGACATCCCTCTCAACCGAATCGGCGACCCACGAGAGTTGGGCGACGTAGTTGCCTTTCTCTCCAGTGAGCGGTCGAGCTACGTGACCGGCGTCTCCCTGCCAATCGACGGTGGCAAACTCCGGAGTTAGAAGCGGCCCGCTGCTTTGAGTTGCGAGACGAGGGCTCGTACTGCCTGCGCTTTTGCTTTCGGCACGACGAGTACGCGATTGTCGAACGAAACCACCACGAGGTCCGAAACGCCGACGACGCTCACGTGTGCATCGTCCGTGACGACGACCGAATCCGTGGTATCGACCACCGACACGTCCCCGAACACGGCGTTGCCATCTTCGTCAGAGTCGAGAATCCGACCAAGCGCGTCCCACGCGCCCAAGTCGTCCCACTCGAAGGTTGCCGGCACGACGGTCGCACGGGTCGTCCGTTCGAGCACGGCGTAGTCGATGCTCACCGGCTCGACGGCGTCGAAGTCGTGTGGGTTGTCAACCAAAGGAGCGAGCGGTGTGTCTGCGGCTTCGCGGAGCAGTGCCTCGGGCGTCCACGCGAACATCCCGGCGTTCCAGAGAAAACCGTCTTCAACGTACTTTGTCGCTGTTTCCGCATCCGGTTTTTCGTGAAACGAGGCGACGTCGAAGTAATCGCCGTGGGCTGCGCCCGGTTCGATGTAGCCGTAGCCGGTGGCCGGGCGCGTTGGCTTGATACCGATGGTGACGAGCGACCCGGTTTCGGCGGCGACGCGAGCGGCTGTGTTCGCGGTTTCTGCAAAATCGCCGGTGATGTGGTGGTCGCTCGGGACGCAAAAAAGCACACAGTCGCCGACCTGTTCGCGGATGCGCGCAGCGGCGTAGACGAGCGCGGGGCCGGTGTCTTTGGGTTCTGGTTCGGTGAGGACGGCAGCCTCGGGAGCGTGGTCGCGAATCTCGTCTGCGAACGCCTCGCGGGTGAGGACGTAGCGTTCGTCGGCAAACGAGAGGCGGTCGACGGTCTGGGCGAGCAGTGAGCCGTCGCCGAAGTCGAGAAACTGTTTGGGACGGTGGCTCCGGCTTGCGGGGTAGAGGCGCGTGCCGGTGCCGCCGGCGAGGACGAGCGCGACGAGGGGCCGAGTCATGCGAGGAAATCAACGGCGAGGGCGAAAAATCCTACTGGCGCTGGTGCGGTGCTCACGCCAAAGGGAGGCCACCCAACCGTGAGCAGTCCGCCACATCGCGGACCGAAAACCGTCGTTACACAGTCGCAAAAGACAATTTTAGCAGAAATTTCTGATGGATAGTTATTACTTATTGGATATTGATAGCACACTAGAAGATGTCGATGAATGTGAATGCGAGTGGGTTCATCATCGCTGCCATTGGGTTCTTTCTCACTCGATTTACCGTCACACTCGCACTCTACGAGAGCCCAGTCCAATTCTACCTCTCGGGCGTTCTTCCACTGACGCTCGGCCTTGGGTTGGCCGCGTTCGGTGTGGCGCTGGCCGTCGCTGACATCGAACCGTCGCTGGTTCGGACGACGGCGCGCTGGTGTGTCATCGGAGCTGGAACGATGTTGATTCTCGTCTCCCTGACGCTGTTAGGCACTGCCGTCGATGGCATACCGACCGTGACGATGATTCGCTCGCAAGCGTACCTGTCGAACTTTCTTATTGGGGGGAGCGTTGGGGGGACACTCACTGGCTTGTACGCGGCACGAACCCGCCGACAGCGCGGAGAGCTGCAACAGCACACCAACCGTCTCGTGATACTCAACCGCCTCCTCCGCCACGAGATACTCAATTCGGTGACGGTGATTCGTGGGTACGCATCGTTGAGCCGTGACGAGCATGCGGGGACCGGGAAGGTTATCGAAAAGCGGCTGACTGCTATCGAGCAGACGATAGACCAAGTGAAATATCTCACCCGCCGAGCAGGGCAGAACGATGGGTCCAGAAAGCTCATCAAAATCGAAGATACCATCCAGCAAAGCGTCGAGGAGGTATCCAGCCGTCATTCCGGAGCCGCAATTTCCATCGAGTCGATTCCCGAGACTGCGAAGGTGGTGGCAGACGAACAACTCGCGCAGGTTTTCACGCATCTCCTTGAGAACGCACTCATTCACGGACGCGACGAGACCCCAACCGTTGAGGTGACGGTGACACGAACCAGCGTCCGGGTGTCCGTAAAAGACAATGGGCCCGGGCTTCCTGAGAGTCAACAGGCACTGCTTGAAACGCCCGACATCGAAGAGTTCGACGACCCGACGGCCGGATTTGGGCTGAAAATCGTTCGGCTCCTCGTTGAGAACTATCGGGGAACACTCGAGACCGAGAGTGGAGCGAGTGGAACGACGGTGACCGTCGTCCTCCCACGAGCCAACGCAGAAACCATAGGACTGCAACCCACCCGAACGGACGTGGACACCGTGCGCCCGACCATCCAGCACATGCTCGTTACGCTCGGGGCGTCGGTCGTTGCGGGTGTGTTCTTCGGTATCGCGGCGATGGCGCTCGGTCGGTCGGTTGCAGGCATCGGCGTCTTTTACGGGGCGGTGAATCCCGTCATCGGCTGGCTCACTCACGAGTTTCACAGCATCGTCTTCGGGTTCATCTTCGTCAACCTGGTCTCGATGGCTCCGGAACGCTATCGAACCAGCGTCCTTGCCTACGTCGCCATCGGGGCGGTCTGGGGGCTTGTCCTCTGGGTTGGCGCGTCCGGGATCATCGCGCCGATTTGGTTGCAACTCCTCGGTATCCCGGCGCCGATTCCGAATCTCACGTTCTGGTCATTCGTGACGCATCTCGTCTGGGGGATTTCGCTGGGTGCGCTCACCGCGTGGGGATACAAGTACCTCGCCGCACGGGATGACACGAGTCGGTAAAAACTATCACTCAGTTGCTTTCAATATCGTCGCCCTACCACGTTTCGATGATGCCTTCGCGGATGTCTTCGACACAGCCCTGACAGTCCATGCTCTCTGCGTCGAAGCAATGAGGGCGTTGCTGGGCGTCGAGGGTAACGGTGCGGCGTTCGGCGTAGCGTCGGCAGACGAGGTTCATCTCGCGGCCGCCGTCGGTTTCTTTTGGGTCGGTGTTTCGCCCGCGAGTTCCCCTCCCTTCTCGATACTCGTGGCGTGCTTGTTCGACCTGGCGGCCTGCCCTGCGAAACTGCTGGCGAATGAGGCGTTCGATGCGCCGCCGGTTGCTCATATTCGCTCTATGGACACGGAGCTACAAAGCGTCACGGGGCGGGGAACAGACTCAGTGTACTCCCCCTGATTTCGAGCGATGCAGTTCGTCTCACCGCCATCGGTCCCCGGAGAATGGCCAATCGTCCAGAGTCGTCGATCCGCCTCCCACGATGTACGCAAGGAGGAGCGCGAAGATAGCGACCGTGATTATTACAAGGAATTTGATGACCGAGAGGGGGATGCTGTCGAACAGTGCGAACATGGCACTGAATCAACACCCGGCGTCGATGATAATAGGTCTTCAGGTTCACGCGACGAATTCACATTCCACAGCGGGGCAACGTTTTTGCCGCTGCTCCGTAAGCTATCAAACAGGTATCCGATGACCGTTTTCACCTGTTTCTGACCGGGTTCGCGCTCGACGCCCGAGTTGCTGAGTCCTGTTTGCGCACGCACCGTTTTCAGACCGAGTCACAACCACCACTATGTCACGAACACCGTACCTCCAGACCGAACGCCTCGAGCTCAAACCAGTCACCCACGACGACGAGCAGTTCCTCAACACGCATTTGAACCACCCGAAAATCCGCGAACACATCAGCAGCTTCCGGACGCCCTACTCGGAGATGGAACAGCAAGACTCCTTCGAGGAGTTCCACACCGGCGAGAACGTCGTCTCGCTCGTCATCTGGGATGGCGACGAGCGCGTCGGCCACATCGGACTCATGCCCTTCCACGACCGGAACAAACTCGGCAATCTCGGCTACTGGATTGCGCCCGACCACTGGGGTGCGGGCTACGCCACCGAAGCCGCAGAAGCCATCATCGGGTTTGGCTTCGACGAACTCGGCCTCCACCGCATCGACGCGTGGATAGAAGCGCCGAACGAGGGCTCCCGGCGCGTCGTCGAAAAGCTTGGATTCACCCACGAAGGAACCAAACGCGAGGCCGAATTCACCGGCAGCGAGTGGGTCAACCAAGTCCTCTACGGCTTGCTCGCTTCAGAGTGGAAACCGGGGTTTTAAGGCCTATAACGGAACCGCACGAGGGAATCACTTCCACTCCGGTTACAGTACTTTTTATACCATCGGGAACCAACCGTCGTATGTCTCCCATTGAAAACAGGCGGAGACAGTGAAACCCAATGACAGATGTGCACCAGCACGCAGTAGAGATACACGAGCAGTTTTCAGACAAACTAGAGCTGACGGTCGAAGACGTTGAGGAACGTCTCGAAAAACTCGTCGGCGAGTACAAAGTTCCCATCGACGAGGCACGCCGCAGCGTCACGAGTCACTACCTCGACGAAGCGGGCATGGAGCGCGAAGACCTCCGTGGCTCCGGTGGCAACCAAGAAATGCAGATTTCGGCCGTGGACGAAGCCGAACAGTGGCTCGACCTGACCGCGAAGGTCGTCGACCTCTGGGACCCCGGCCACGAGTCCATCGGGCAGGTCGGCCTGCTCGGTGACCCGACCGGGACTATCAAGTTCACGAAGTGGGCAAAATCCGACCTCCCTGCCCTCGAAGAAGGGAAGGTCTACCGCTTCTCGAACGTCGTCTCCGACGAGTACCAAGGCCGCTTTTCGGTCAAGCTCAACCGGACAACCGGCATCGAGGAACTCGACGAAGACCTCGAAGTCGGCGACAACGAAGCCGAAATCGAAGGCGCGATGGTGGACATCCAGAGCGGCAGCGGACTCATCAAGCGGTGTCCCGAGGAGGACTGCACGCGCGTCCTCCAGAACGGACGCTGTTCAGAACACGGCGAGGTCGAAGGCGAGTTCGACCTCCGCATCAAAGGCGTCGTGGACGACGGCATGACCGTCCACGAGACCATCTTCAACAAAGAAGCCACCGAGGAACTCACCGGCATCACCCTCGAAAAGGCAAAGGAGATGGCGATGGACGCACTCGACACGACGATTGTCGCAGACGAGATGCGCGAGAAAGTCCTCGGACGCTACTACCGCATCAGCGGTCCGACGCTCGGCCGCTACGTCTTAGCGAACGAGTTCGAAGAACTGACCGGCCCGGTCGATGCCGAAGCAGTCCTCATCAAAGCGAGGTCGATGTAACAATGAGTTCCGCACCAACCCGAGAAGTCGCTCGACGGGTTTTCGCCCGCGAGTTCAACGACGCTGGCTACACATTCAAAGAATCGGACGACGAACGCGCCCCGGTCTACCTGCTGCTCCCGACGGGCGAACGAGCAAACCGCGTGTTCGTCGTCGGCACGCTCACCGAGAAAGAAGACGTCGGTGAGGACAGCGAGTACTGGCGCGGGCGCGTCGTCGACCCAACCGGGACGTTCTTCGTCTACGCTGGGCAGTACCAGCCAGAAGCCGCGAGCGTCCTCCGTGACGTCGAAGCACCCGCCTACGTCGCCATCGCGGGCAAGCCACGCACCTACGAGACGGACGATGGCTCGATTAACGTCTCCATCCGACCGGAGTCAATCTCCGTCGTCTCCGCCGAAACGCGCGACCGCTGGGTCGTCGAAACCGCAGAGCGCACGATGGACCGCATCGAAGCGTTCGACGACGAGACCAACGAGTACGCACGCATGGCAAAAGAGCAGTACGAGCTGCCGGTCTCTCGCTACAAGCAAGAAGTGCTCACCGCCCTCGAAAGCCTAGACGACAGCGAAGCGCTCGAAGCCGACGCCGCGTAAGCGGTTCCGACAAGCTTCGGCTTCCGCCGTGGAGTGCGTCTGCTTTTCGTTTTTCCTGAACGACACAGCCCCGGAAGGGGCCAGTGACAGTGGGAATTGTGTTAATTCAACAGCATTTGATGATATGTCCCAACGAAGCGCTCCCGGTCGTAGAGTACGTGATTCGTGGACGTATGCCCTCATCGTGGGTGCTGTGGTAGTCGTGATAGTCACACCGCTTGGTTCGTCAACCGACTGGCTGTTCATGCTGTTTTTACTGCCGTTTCTTGCGGCCATCCCGAAGGGGTTCTGGAAACTCGCACACTCGTGACTGGACTCGCGCCCTGTATCCAGAAGAATCGTCAAAATGTGGCATCAACCGAGAAGGGTAACAAGGCCGTTTCTTGTAACTCACGTCTCCTGTACTGCCAGATTGATATACGGGAGGAGGAATTCCACGAGCTGTCGCTGTACTTTCCGCAGGTGGTTAGAGGCAGTCGCCTTCGCGATTCCCATCTCTTCTGCAATCTCCTCGAGCGTGGCTTGACGTGGAATTTCGAAATAGCCGTATGCAGTGACATCCTCCCCGCCGTGAACGGCGGGGCTTCCCGTGCCGCGTTGGGATATTTATGGTTTGCAGAGGCTCGCTTGTTCAGCGAACGTCCCCTGTCCACTACTCGGGCCGTGTTCTCCACGGCGGAACAGGTTGACTGCTGGACGTGCCACACACCCGCTACTCCTATCCTCGGACGACCGAGGACTCAGAGTTACCTTTTCTGCTTGGTCTATCCGACATCGAATGTTCTCCGCACCATTCGAATCGGCGTTCATCACGGCCCCACACCCACGACAGACGTACAAGCCACGCTCCACACGGTTGGCGTCTCGCTTTTGCCCACAACACGAACACGTCTTCGAGGTGTCTCGCTCGCTCACCGTAACCACAGCGATGCCTTCGGCTTTCGCCTTGTATGTGAGGAGATTCGTGAAGCGGTCGAACGCCCACCCGTGCAACCCTTCGTTGCCACGGTCGCCCCAGTTCCGAGCCTCGCCGGTTTCGTCGTCTTCACGGATTCCTTCGAGGTTACCAACAGCAATCGTTCCGACACCTCGTTCGACGCATTCAGTGACGATGTGTCTGGTGACGGCGTGCATATAGTGCGACCGACGCTCGGAACGCTTCCGTCGAAGACGGAGTGCTTTGTTTGACCGAGAGGAGTTGCACTTTGCTATTTCCTTGGCGAAATACCGTTCGTCGGTTTTGAGGGTGTTCCCCGGATACAACTCGTGGTCGCCCGTGGAATACGCGATGGCGGCGAAGTTCTTGATGCCGAGGTCGATTCCGGCGGTTTCGTCGCCGGGAGACTCGGCTTCGATTTCGTGTTTGCACACGATGTGGAGTTCCCATTCATCACCATTCCAAATGGCTCGCACTTGGCGAACGTTCTCAACAACAACATCTGGTCGAGTCTCGATTTCGCAGAGGATGAAGTCCGACCAGTGTTCTTTCAGGTTTCGGCCTTTGGAGAGGCGAATCCGGTTGTGGTGGGCGTCGTATTTGAATCCGTCTTCTTTGAACGTGACCGTCGAGCGCGGGTGGTCGCCGTTGTGTTTTCTGTACTTCGGTGGGTTTGCTCGGTCGTCCCCGTTTCGGCGCTTGGCGTACCAGCCACGGAACGCTTCAGCGAGTTCTTCGATGACTCGCTGACTCGACTGAGAATTGAGGTCGGCGTAGCGTTCGTGGGTCTTCAAGTATGCTTTGAGCGGGCCATCCCCGGGGATTGTCCCTGTTTCGCTCCAGATGCGGTCGCACGTCCAGCGTGCGATGTTCCAGAGTTTCGAGGCGGCGAACCCGAGCGAGTCCAAGTCACTCATGACCTGTTGCTGGTTCCTGATGGAAGCAACGTAGGTTCGGGTGACCCGAATCGCCATACATAGGTAATGTAGACAAACCTACTTAATGATTCGGATTAGCGTGGAATATCCAGTCAGCAATCGTCGGTGGACTGTAGGGAGAGTGTCGGATTCACTCCCGCCCTGAAGGGCGGGATTCTCTCCTCGTAGGAAGATAGCCGTGTTCAGAAATTCGCGTTGTCGTGGGGGGATTGACGCGAGCAACTCCTGCCACTCGGATCTGCTCGGCATGAATTCTCGCCGAAAGTCCTGGGTGATGTCAGTCGCGCCGTTCGAGACAACCCGTTTGATGCGCAATTGGAACTCTCAGAGGGAATCATGGATTTGAGTGAGTTTATCTGAGAAACCGCACTCCAGAAACAAATTTGTCGGTGAGCTATCTAGTTTGGGTATGGTAACGGTGATGGGGCTCTACAACCGCGTCGATGCGTGGCTGCGGGGGCTCTCGCAGGGGAAATACGCTGCTTCTTGGGTTTCTCAGGCGGCATCGGCGTACTCATCGCTGGCCTCCTTTTGAATACAGAGTTCTTCCTCGTTCAGGCGCTTACGGTGGCAGTCGTCATGTTCGGGCTGGAGTATGCATTCGGGCTCAACCAGCCGACGGGGGAGTAAAGCAGACGACAACCGGAAGGAAAGAACGATGCCTCCCTGAGAATGGAGAAAACGATGTCCGTCGGGTCGAGGTGGTTCGACGACGAGAGCGGGGATTAGACCGCCGAAGAGGAGTCGAATTCGTTGCTGACAGCCGAGAGGACGCGCTCGAATCGGTCGTGAACCTCGAGTGCAATCGAGTCGAGCGTCTCGTTGTCAGCAATGCCGACGAGCTGTTGTGGGTCGACCGCGCTCACCACGACCTCGCCATCGTCGGTTTCGTAGACGACGACGTTACAGGGAAGGAGCGCGCCGAGTTCGAGCTCCGCGGTCAATCCCTCGTGTGCGAGCGGCGGATTGCACGCACCGAGAATGCGGTACTGTCGAAATTCTTCTCCGAGTTTTGCTTCGAGGGTTGCCTGGACGTCGATGTCACAGAGGACGCCGAAGCCTTCGTCGGCGAGTGCGTCAATCGTCGTCTCGACTACCTGGCCGAACGCACCGGCTACAGACGTCTGTATTGTGTATTTCATACAATACTCAACACGGTTGTGGGACTTAACTGTGGGGTTTCGATGAGGTTATCCCGGATGGATTCGGGACGACACCTGCGGGATTATTCTGCAAGTTCCAGCTGTTCACGCCGCCGTTCGAACTCATCGTCTGAGAGGTCACCGCGGGCGTACCGTGCTCGAAGAATCGCCAGCGGGTCTTCGCTGCGTCCACCTTCTCGACGCTTCCCGAGCATGACGACGAGGGAGAGTGGAATTGCGAGCAACAGCCCAAGCCAGAGGAGTCCCCAGAGACCCATCGTCCCGCCGAAGCCTCCCCAGCCACCGCCCATCATTCCGCCGCTGGAGCTCCCGCCCATGGCAGCAGCCGTGCCAGTCGTCGCGACCAGCAGTGGGACGGCGAGTATCCCCAGTCGACGAGCCGTGCGTCCGATGTGAGTCGTGAGTTGCGTCATTAGCTTGCGTGTGTGAGTTGCGGTGTTGGGTTGAAACGAGCGATTCGAGCAGGGCGGTCAGCAGTGGCCCTGTCCGTACATTCCGCCGTCGTGGTCGTCGTCAGTCATACCGTGGGCCATCTCGTCAACGGACGCACCCATGTGCGACTCCATCCACTCGACGGCACCGGGACCCATGTGGTCGGTCATGTGTGCTTCCATCCATGCCACCCAGCCGTCGGTGGTTCCGTCGGACGGAGGTGCGTCGTCTGCAGTCGTGTCGTTGCCGTGTGCGCTGACCACGGGAGCGGCGAGCGCGAGTGCGACGAGTGCGAGCGCCACGAGCAGCCAGCGGCCGAGTTTGAAGTTGGTCATTGTCTTTCTCCTCGGTTACTCGTAGGGCGACTCGAGGGTTATCACGATGGGTGTGAACCCGCGCAGGAAAACGTCCGAGAGCGTGTATAGACCGTTCTAATCGTTTTTCAGGAATAGAATCGTTCATGCGCGCTGAAATCGCCGGCGTTGGCCTGAGTCTGGAGTTACCGGGCGATTCGGCGCTTGAGAGCCGCCAGTAATCCGGGCTGCGGTCTCGCCGTCTGGTCTGAGTCGCTACGATGGGGTTTCTCGGCTCCCGACTCGTCGGCGTCGAGCCGCGCCGCTTCGTACTCCGCAATCAGGTGGGCGACGTGGCGATCACACATAGGAGTAGATACGACGCCCACCTACAAAACTGGTCGACAGGCGCTCGCAACGGCTATCGCTGACTTTGCTGCAGGTCGTCACTTGGATAAATACGATAGGTTCGCCCCTGACGCTCACGGTACAACAGTCCACGCTTCTCGAGGCCACTGACCGTTTGACTGACCTTGCTCTTCGAGAAGCCTGAGCGATCTCGTAATTCGATCTGTGTGATACCGGGCGAGGAAATGACCGGTTCGAGGACACGGCGTTCGTCATCCGGAAGGAGATCTAACACGCGAGCGTGTGGCTGAGACTCCGGATTCGTGACTTCTTCCGGTGATTCGGTGACCTCAGAACTGGTTCGATTCGCTCGCTCATCTTGGGAGCGGTCGATTCTGTCTGTGCCGGTGAGGTCATCCCGAACAACGAGATACCCCCCACCGATGACCGCAGAGACGAGGAGGGTTCCGAGGACGTACCAGAGCGGATTCGTTCCGTGAACCGCTCCCATCGACGTGCCCATCATTGACCCCATCTCTTCGAATGCTTGCTGTTGCTGATACGCTTGCCAGCCGAGCACCCCGCCGACGATGAGGACGGCTGCGACCAAGCCACCGACTCCTGTATCTACTCGCCGTCGATTCATCTATCCCACCTCAATCTGCCGGGATACTCGTTCATACCTACGCGTTGGTGAGACAGCGGTGTAGCAGTTGTGATTGGCAGAAACAATACTCGGGACTGTTTGGCCGTGAAACGTGGTATCGAGACGTGGGGTTCAGTGATGCTCATGGCTCTGGGAACCTCCAGCTCCTGAGACTTGGGGGTGCTGATGTGCAAATTCGGATGGGTGCGTTTCGAACGATTGCTTGCACCGGTTCGAGCAGAAGTAGTACGTCTCGCCGTCGTGGGTAACGCTCGGGCCGCTATCGTCGGTCCGCATCCCACAGACGGGATCCCGGTGCTGTCCGAGGGCACCCAACCCCCGACGGTAGACGTAGAGGAGGAAGCCGGAGAGGGCCAACGTGATGCTGTTGAGGTAGAAGGTGTAGTTGAGTTCGAAGTACGTCTGTTCGGAGGCCGTCTGCCCGCTAGCGAGATTCGGGACGATGCCGAGAGCATTGAACAGTTCCTCCATGAGAAAGCCTGTGAACGCCATCGTCACGAAGAAGATGCCGAGGATGTACAGCATCACTTTCCAGCCGTAGTACTTCCGGTAGACGTTCAGGACGGGGATCGTGATAAGGTCGGCGTAGACGAACGCGATGACGCCCGCAAAGCTAATTCCCCCACCCCACAGCGCGACGGCGAACGGGACGTTTCCCATACTGCCCACGAAGCTGATGACCGCGATTGCCACACCCATGATGGCGTTCTCTGCGCTCACGAGCAGTCCTTCCCCCTGGAGAAAGAGCGCGTTCCAGACCCATTGGGGGACGAACACGATGACGAACCCCGAAATCAGAAAGCCAGCGATAACGTCCTTCCAGATCATCGACCACTCCTTGCGGTACTGGTTCCCCAATTTGTACCAGCCACCCCACGACAGGAGTTCGTCGCGCCACCCGCCACTACTCGACGCCTCCTGCAGGTAGGTCTCCATACAGCCCGCAGAACAAAATTTCAGCGTCTCGCCCCCGTCGGTCGTGAGCGAGTATTCGTCTTTGCCCTCCATTCCACAGGTCGGATCCTCAGTGATTCCCTGGTCGTGGTCGCGTTGATTCAGTTCTTGGCGAACCTGCTCGAAGAGATTCTCGGGGAGCGTCAAATGGACGAGCAGCGCCATCACAGCGATGAGGATGACACCGCCGAGGAGTTCGGCAACCAGAAATTCCCAGCCGAGGAGGATGAGGATCATGAGTCCGAGCTCGACAATGAGGTTTGTCGAGGCGAACATGAACGCGAGGACGTTCACTGCGTGCGCGCCCTTCTTGAACAGACCTTTCCCGATAGCGACGGCCCCGAAGCTACAGCCGCTACTCGCCGCGCCGAACACTGTTGCCTTCGTGAGTCCACTCAGATTCTCCTCTCCAAGAACCTTGGCCATCCGCTCCTTGGAAACGTAAACCTGAACGAGGCTCGTGACCACCAGGCCCATGATGATCGCCCACGCGGCAGTCCAGAGAAAGCCGACGCCGATCCGCAACGACTCAAGGACTCCATCGACGAGAGCGGCTTGCATACCTAGACTATCGCAGCCATCAGTTTTGGCACTTATTCTTGAGAATCTGAGGGAAATTCCGCCTTTAAGTTTGTATTCTAAGGTAGACTTCGAGGAGGACAACATCCTTCCGCTCGAAACCGGTGTTTCCGATCATAATACTGAGGACATCTTGTTCTCTTCTGTGAAATGCTGTGACTTCTTTGGTCGGCCAGATGTACTGATTAAGACTCAGTGGCCTTCTTTTTCTGCACTACTTTCCAGTGGCACCTTGAGTGGGCGGGTCGCTCTTTCGAATTGTAAGAGAAATTCGATTGAATGAGTGGAGCGTATCTCTACATATGAGCACTGCGACCACAACTCAAGACTCGTACGAGATGGAACCAACCACCGGTGAGATGCACCTCAACGAGCTGGCACTCGCGGGTTCTGCGGCAGTCGTTTCTGCGGTCGTGATGCTGCTCCTCGGCGTGTTCGGCGCGATCGGGGTCTATGAGGGCGCGGTCGCGATGATGGAACAGTGGCACCTTTTCTTCGAGCCGACCGTCGTCGGAACCCTGGCAGGCATGGTCGAAGCCGCGATAATCAGCTTCGTCCTCGTGTACCCCTTCGCGTGGCTGTACAACGTATTCACACGATAAAACGAGGAAACGACCCATGTACGTAACCGACAAAGCTGAAATCGTCATCGACGCATCGCCCGAGGAGATTTGGGAGTACGTGACCGACCCCGTCCACTGGACGGCGTCAAATCCTGCGGAGCACTACGGGCTCAGATACGACACGCCCGACAACCGCCCGCGCGAAGGAGCGACCTTCCACCAGCGCGAAGAAGTCGCCGGGATGTTCGCCAACCTCCACGGTCGGTTTCAGTACATCAATCATCCGAACATAGCGGTCTGGACGGGAACGGCGTACTATCCTTTCCTTCGTGGCCTCGTCACTGTTCGACTCCCCGAAGGTGGCACCATTCGACTCGAAGAGACGTCAGACGGAACTCGGATGTCACACGCCGTCTGGATGGATTTCCCGAACAACCGTCGTGGACGCTTCCTGAAGTGGCTTTTCACGACTGTGCTTAACGGAAAGGAGAAGCTCTACGACCACACCAATACGGAGCTCGTGTTCTTCAAACAGCAGCTTGAGTCCAAGGCTGTCACGTCGACATTGTAACGCCACTTGTAGATTTAATACTGAATTGGAGCAATTTGTAAATTCCTACTGAGTCATCTCTATCCTATGAAAAATCGCACCGACCACCGCAGTCGAGACCCACCAAAGGTTACAGTCCCAACCAACACGCGACCTTAGGTGGGCTCGCGGTGGATGCAAATGGACTTCGATTCCAAAGTTTTGGGCAATTATTACCACTCACACGAAGGGAAAACCCCGATAAAAGTGGGGCGCGTACGTATTCCTGTATGACGACGACCATCACCGTAGAGGGAATGTCCTGCGGTCACTGTGAACAGACAGTCGAAAAGGCGCTTCGAGAGGTAAGCGGTGTGACCGACGCCACCGCCGACCGTGAGGCTGAACAGGCAAGCATCGATGGCGATGCCGACGTCTCAGCCCTCGTACAGGCTGTCGAGGACGCTGGCTACACCGCCCACGCCTGAGACCGCGCAGAACGTTCGCGGACACTTACCCATTCCGTTCTCTTTCGGGCCCACTTCCCCTCAACCGCACAGTGTCAGGGTACGGACAGAATAATGTGTAGCGGTACCAACACACAACCTATGAGAAATCATCCAGATGACGAGCGCTCCGGACACGACTCATCCGAACACGCGACTCACGACCCGCCAGGCGAGACCAACACCAAGCCCGAACGAACGGACCAACAGGCACACCACGCGCACGAAGGTCAGTCGGGACACAGCCACACCGAGATCGAACACGGTCACGGTGCAGCCGTCCACGAGCATGACGCACACGACCACAGTGCGCACAAGGGAGGACACAAAGACCACCGCGTTCACACAGACCACACCGGTCACGAACAGATGTTCCGCCGCCGATTCTGGGTGTCGCTCGTGCTCTCGGTTCCAGTCATCTTTTTCAGCGAATTCATTCAGGATGTCTTCGGCTACACAGCGCCGTCGTTCCCCGGAAGCGTCTGGATCACACCCGTCCTCTCGGTCGTAATCTTCGCGTACGGTGGCGTGCCGTTCCTCTCGATGGCTCGGACCGAACTTGAGAACCGCGAGCCGGGGATGATGCTGCTCATCTCGCTGGCGATCACCGTCGCGTTCGTCTACTCACTCGCCAGCCTGTTTCTCGAGGGGGCGACGCCGTTTTTCTGGGAGCTCGTCACGCTGATCGACATCATGTTGCTCGGCCATTGGATGGAGATGCGGTCGGTTCGTCAGGCCTCAGGCGCGCTCGACGAACTGGCGAAGCTCATGCCCGATACCGCCGAACGAATCACCGAGAGCGGAGATACGGAGGAGGTGCCCGTCTCCGAACTCAGCGAGGGTGACGTCGTTCTCGTCCGCCCGGGTGCGAGTGTACCCGCAGACGGCGAAGTCGTCGACGGGGAGTCCTCAGTCGACGAATCGATGATCACCGGCGAATCTCGACCTGTGGACAAGGAACCCGGCGTGGAGGTCGTCGCCGGGACGGTCAACCAGGACGGCAGTCTCCGCGTTCGCGTGACGAAGACCGGCGAGGAGACTGCATTGGCTGGCATCATGCGACTCGTCGACGAGGCCCAGCAGTCGAAATCCCGCACGCAACTCTTGGCCGATCGCGCCGCAGGGTGGTTGTTCTACATCGCACTCGCCGTCGCGGGCATCACGGCTGTCGCGTGGGTAATCGCGGTCGGGTTCAACAGCACCGTCCTCGAACGCGTCGTGACCGTTCTCGTTATCGCCTGCCCACACGCGCTCGGCCTCGCCGTCCCGCTTGTCGTCGCCATCAACACCTCCACAGCAGCCCAGAACGGGATGCTCATTCGCGACCGCATCGCCATGGAAGAAGCGAGAAACCTCGATACAGTGATGTTCGACAAGACCGGGACGCTCACGAAGGGCGAACAGGGCGTCGTTGGCATTGAAACGGTGGGCGACTGGGACGAACAGCGCGCGTTCGCGGTTGCTGCGGGCGTCGAAGGCGACTCCGAACACATGATTGCGCGCGCCATCCGCAACGCCGCCGCAGAACGTGCTGTCCAACGGGCGCAGGTCTCGAACTTCGAGAACCTCCGCGGGCTCGGCGTCAGAGCGACCGTCGAGTCGGAGCCGCGAAACGGCTCCGAACAGGGGAGCGGGGAGCGCAGCGACCCGCGAGAGGGCGGGACAGTCCACCTCGGTGGCCCCAACCTGCTTGAGAACCTCGGTATCGAGCGCTCCGACGACATCGTTGCATTTGCCGACGAAGCTGGCGCGAACGCACAGACGGTTATCTACCTCATTCACGAGGAGTCCGGGGTCGTGGCGGCGTTCGCCCTCGCGGACGTCATCCGAGACGAGAGTCGGCAGGCCATCGAGGCGCTGCACGCGATGGGCATTGAGGTGGCGATGTTGACCGGTGACTCCGAGGAGGTCGCAAAGGCGGTCGCCGAGGAACTCGGCATCGACCAGTACTTCGCAGAGGTGCTACCTGAAGAGAAAGACACCACGGTAGCGCAACTCCAGTCGGAGGGAAAGCTGGTGGCGATGGTCGGTGACGGTGTCAACGACGCCCCCGCCCTCACGAGAGCCGACGTCGGCATCGCCATCGGCTCTGGGACGGACGTCGCTATCGAGTCGGGAGACATCATCCTCGTCGACAACAACCCGCTGGACGTCGTCCGGCTCATCAAGCTCTCGAAGGCGAGCTATCGGAAGATGCAGGAAAATCTCGTCTGGGCGACCGGATACAACGTAATTGCACTCCCACTCGCTGCGGGAATCCTCGCGCCCATCGGCATCCTTCTGTCGCCAGCAATCGGTGCCGTATTCATGTCGCTCTCGACCATCATCGTCGCCATTAACGCCCGGCGACTCAAGGGGGTCGACCTGTCTGCAACATGAGGCAGTTTCGATGACGACAGTGCCAGTAACCGTTGGTGGACGCACAATCGATCCGGGAGAAAAGCGTTCGTTCCGCTTCGCGTGTAGTGAGACGTATCACGGCGATACGCTCGAAATTCCGGTGACGGTGATCAATGGCGAGTCGATGGGCCCGTGTGCCTTCCTGACCGCTGCTGTCCACGGCGACGAACTCAACGGCATCAAAATCATCCAAGAGGTCGCGGCTCGCTACGAGCCTGCCGACATTCACGGAGCACTCGTCTGTCTGCATGTACTGAACGTCCCCGGTTTTCTCGCCCAGCAGCGCTACATCCCCATCTACGACGAGGACCTCAACCGGTCGTTTCCCGGCAACCCTCGAGGGACGATGGCCAAGCGCCTCGCAAATACGATTTACAAGGAGTTCGTCTCGAAGTGTGACTTCGGCCTCGACTTTCACACGTCGACGCGCAATCGGACGACGATGTACCACGTCCGCGCCGACATGAGTGATCCAGCCGTCGAACGACTTGCCCGGTCGTTCGGCACGAGCGTAATTCTCGATGGCGAAGGCTCACACGGAACACTCCGGAGCGTTGCCTGTCGAGATGGTATTCCGACGGTCACCGTCGAGATGGGGCGTGCCCACCGGTTCCAGACGGCACACCTCGACCGAGCACTCCATTGCGTTGCAAGTGTCCTCGCAGAACACGAAATACTCCCCAACCGACCGGTTTCCTGGCCCGGTTGGACGCGTGTTGTCGCCCGCGGTGGTGAAAAGACGTGGCTCCGTGCCGAAACCGGCGGCCTCGTTACGATGCAGTGGGGCCCACACCCGCTCGTGGACGCGGGTGAGCCGCTCTTTACCATCTCTGATCACTTCAAGAACACCGTCGAGACGGTTCGTGCGCCGTCGACCGGCCTCGTCGTTGGCGTCCTCGAAAACGCAGTCGCGAACCCTGGCCACCCGCTATGTCACTTCGTGAGCATCGACGAGAAAACCGCCGACATCATCCGCGACGATATCGAGTGTGGCGTTTTCGACGTGTACCACGAAGGCGGCTTCCAGTGGCCCAAACCGCACTGGTACGCAGAACACAGCCACCCATCTGGAACCAACCGAAATGACTGAGCTGACACGCCGTCACCTCACGACCACCGTATGTCGTTCTCCTTGTGTGGAAGTGCCCGAGCCGGTTCGAACACCGTCGAACAGTTGGTTCACAGAGTGCGTGAGACGCTCACAGCTCCTCTGTGAAGATGAGATAGCCCAGAATCGCAATGAGGGTGACTTGCGCCACCTTGTCGAGGAGGCCAAAGTTCTGGAGGTGTGCCAGCCCTTCGAGAACCCAGAGCGGAATCTGGAGTGCGGTAAAGGCGATGCCTGCCAGATAGAGAACACGGCGATTGATTCCTGCGAAAAACAGGCCAATCCCTCCGAGAAAGCCCAATCCAGCGGGGAGCATCACCAACGTCCCGTGTTCAAGGAACAAGTACAGGTGAACGGCCGCACTGAAGACGGCGAGAAGGGCTGCAGCTTGATGCACTGGCGTAATTTCAGCCGTTTCATGCGCGTCCATCCGTCGGTATGCAGGGACGGTAACCACAGAGCCGAGGAGGAACAATCCACCGACCAGGGCATACCAGCTCCCCAATATTCCGCCCGAGTCGTGACTATCGGCGCCCTCATTGCAATCGAAGGCTATCGTGCCTATCTCCGAGAAACTAACGCACGGATGCTCTTTGTCGCAGTTGGCTTTCTCCTCTTGAGCGTCGGGTCGGTGCTCGAAGGCATCTTCTATGATGTGCTCCACTTCGCGGTGTTTCTCGCCGGGATGATTCAAACACTGTTCGTCGCACTCGGAATAGCCCTCATTCTGTATTCGCTCTACGTGACGACAGACACAACCGAAACTGCCACGCAAAAGCCGGATACGTCACACGAATTATCCTGAATCAGAACCGCAGCGGTTAACAGCCTGGTTTGCCGTGAGCCACCATTCGGCCGCAATGGCGGTTACACCCCGACACTCGCTCCGCGTGCACCCCGTCTGACAAATGATTAAATAGTCTGGACGTTGACCTTCGGTTAATGGGCAACAAGAACAAAACCATCTCGTTTCGCGTCAACGAAGACGCCTTCGAGACGCTTCGGGAGATAGCCGAAGAGCGCGATATCTCGTTGTCTGCGGTGTTTCGCGACTACGTCCAGACGCTCGTCGCCCACGACGGCCAGGTCCGCGTCATCCCCGAACACGAACTCGCCGACCAGACGACAGACCAAGCAACGTTCCCGCCGCGCGTGGAAGTGCCAAAGAGCCTCATCCACGACCACGAACGCCTCGAACTGGAGAACAAGCACCTGCGCGACCAACTCGACGACTACAAGCAGTATATCACGGAGCTCCACCAGCGAATTGACGAGCTGAATCAAGACGACGATGACGAGGTCATCCTCCTCGACGACTTAGACGACGACCTTGACAGCGAAACGTTCCACCTGAGTTAGCGAGATAAGTCGCGCTTTGCCTGACTGAGTGTTTCTTCGATCTCTCGGTTGTTTTCAACCCCCGCGAGTTCTTCGGCCGCTTCGAGCGTCCGCACCGAGTCATCGAGAAACGAGAGAATGTCGCCAGCGTAGGCGTAGAGCATGTAATCGTCGCCCATCACGTCCACGATGGAATCCGGGCCGAGTCCCTGCGCCCGGAGTTCGAGCAAATACGTGATGAACTTGCGCTCAGGATGGCCACAGTACGGATTCGTCTCACAGCCACAATCGAGGAAGTCTTCGGCGAAATCGAGGACGCGCTCTTGGGTGGCGTCATCGAGTTTCATCAGCCCCTCGCCCTGAAAGAGAATATCGAGAGTCGCACCGCTAAACGCGCTCTTTGGGATGTTCGTCCCCAACTGAGAGGCAATCTGGCGGTGGTTCTTCAGATAGATTTTGTCCGTGATGGCCACGCGTGCTCGGTCGTAGGCGGTTCGAGGCAAAAAGCCACACGGAGTCAGTCCGGAGTCGTAACGTATTTGAGCAAACCGGAGTTAGAAAGAGGTGCGTGTCCGGGTTGGGGTAGTGGACTATCCTTCAGCCTTGTGGAGGCTGAGACGCGGGTTCGATTCTCGCACCTGGACCTTCTTTCCGTTCTTAATTCGTGAGCGTTTGCTCTCGTCAGAGAACACCGCGAGTAATTGTGAGACCGAGAGAAGTCAGTTAGAGGAGAATCGAAGTGAGGAGCGATAGTGACTGGAGTTCGATTCTCGCACCTGAACCTTTCTGTCTCCGAACAACGCGAGGAGACGAAAGTCCAAACGGCGAGGGCGAGCCACGAACAGAGAAGCGTTGAAGCCGACTCTCCCCCACTGGTCAGTATGGGCGCGTACACCGGGACGACCGCGCTTCGCGAGGCACTCGACGACTGGCAGCGCAACGTGGCTGCGTTTCTCGTCGCCGCCGCTGTCGTTGGGGGTGCCTCAGTAATCGGGTCGAAAGAGGCCTACTACGCCGCGGCGCTGATCATTTTCACCGTCTGGATGGTCTGGTTCGTCCTGACTGCCGTCGAGTGGTTGAAGCGGGCAGATTTTTAACGTGATGTGTCAGAGCATCGGTGAGGACAGTTCTGCGTGATAGCCCTCACGCCAGTCTGCGTATTCCACCAGCGCGTTGCGACCAGTCTCAGACAGCTCGTAGTAGTTCGTGCGACGGTCGATTGCACCTTTTTCGACGAGCTCTAGCTCGACCAGTGTATCTAAGTTGGGGTAGAGCCTGCCGTGGTTGATGTCGCCGAGGTGGGCTTCGAGGTCTGACTTGATGTCTTGGCCCGAGGGTTTTGCGTGTCCCGCGATGACGGTCAGCAGATCGCGTTGAAAGCCCGTGAGACTGTGCATTTGCACCATGGTACCCACTCATTGGTAATGACGCTGCTTTGTTAAGAGGGGATTTCGAGAGCAGTGGGTGTGTTCCATTCCGTTCCACAGGTGGAACGGTTAGTTGAGCTACAAGATGGGGTAAGTCGAACTTCGAGGTGGAACAAACAGCGCTAGCACTGGAAGTAACGCGGAACGAGGACGGTCCCGTCGTCTGGATAGTCTTTCTGTCGATGGCAAATCGCCCAGATAAGAATTGTGACGGTTAAGCCCTCAGTAAGCGTCTAGGTTTGTGGGTGCCACACATGGCAATCAAACAAGCAGACACAGGAGTTCGGGCGGCGTCGGACAGATTCTACAAGGCGTTAGGGCAAATGGCAAGCGGCGACGCAGACTCGATGGAAGAAATCTGGTCACATCGAGAAGATGTCACGACGATGCATCCGATTGGCGGTCGTGAAGTCGGCTGGGAAGCCGTCAAAGAGCCGTGGAAGGCCGTTGCCGGGCTTGCTGAGAAGGGTGAGGTGACGCGCACAGATCAGTTCATTCGCGTCATGGGTGACGTGGCCTACGAACTCACAACTGAGGAGGTCTCGATGACGCTTGGGGGCGAGACGCTCGACTCTGCGTACCGGGCGACCAACATCTACTGTCTCGAAGATGGCGAGTGGAAAATCGTCCACCACCACGCAGACCTAGACCCGAAATTCATCGAACTCCTTCAGCGCCTAGAGGGCGCTGCATAAGCGCGGTGTGAGTGGACAAAACGACGGACTATTTTTCGTGCTGACTGAGCGGGCGCGGCGAGCCAAACTGTAGATTCAAAACCATTAGGTGAGCGTCATGAGAAGCTTCGTGTGATGAGTCTGCGCGCTGTCGCCAGAAAAGAATATTTTCAGTGTAGACGCTCCCCAACTGTCCTCTCGGTAATCGGCCTCTTTCTCCTCTCTGCAGTCTTTTTCGCCGTGATTCAGTGGGTACCGAACGTCGGTCAACCCGGATACGACGGCACACCAACATCCACGCTCGCGCTGCTAAACAGTCTCGGGCAGCCCGGGGCCATTTTCATTCCGCTGCTTGGATTGCTGGTTGGCTATCACACAATCGCCGGAGAGCGCGAGAGCGGCGCGCTCAAAATGATGCTCGCGCTGCCCCACACCCGCCGCGATGTCGTCTTCGGAAAGTTCCTCGGTCGGGTGGCCGTCGTCATGGCCGCCACGGCGCTCGCCGGCGTTGCCGTTGGAATCATCGCCGCGGTTTCGTACGCGGTCTTCGACGTCGAGGCGTTTCTCCTCAACACGACGCTGATGGTGGCGTACGGGGCGGTGTACGTCGCCATCGCGGTTGGTTTCTCCGCGTGGATGGACTCACGGTCGAAGGCACTGGTCGGGACGGTTTCGCTGTACGCGTTGTTCATGCTCGGCTGGGACGCCCTCATGCTCTTGCTCCAACTCATCTTCATCGGGCCGACGCTCCCGGCGGGCACCAAGCTTCCCGATTGGCTCCAGTTTATCGCCGTGTTGAACCCGTCTCGGGCGTTCATGTACGCCACCAGGTCAGTCCTGCCGTCGTACTACGAACTCACCGTCTCTGCACAATCAGACGCAGCCTTCCTCCAAGATGGGGTTGGGTTCCTCATTCTCGCCGGCTGGATCGTGCTTCCGCTTTGTCTTGGCTTCCTTCGATTCACCAGGACGGATATTCAGTAACCAACCAGCGATTCACGCAGCCGTATCGAGAGTGCCACAGACAACCCGAATGATTTTCAGTCTCGAAATGCAGATTTTTTTACATGCAGTCGCTCTTGATTGACGTTCTCAAAAGCCTCTTTGTAGACCCCTTCGTTGACTATTTTTATCACGGTCTGACGCTTTGGCGAGTCGCCACACGGCTTCTCTCTGGAATCGCACTCATCGCGGGCATCTACCTCGCACTGCTTCAGCCAGCACCGCTCTCGTACGTCGGCTGGTTGCTCGCCGTTCCCGCGTCATTGTTTGTCCTCTACGACACGCTCACGGTCAATCAACACACGCGAGACTAGCGCTCGCATCGGTGCCACTAGCCTCAATCGGACCGGTACGTTCTCAGGCGTGAAATGCACAGAAAAGTCGTCCACCCGACGTGTCTAGGCGGAGGCGACCAGTTCATCAGGTGAGTCGTGCGTGCGTGCCGCTGATGCGCGGGGGAGTTCGATGACGAACGTGGCTCCGTGTGGTTCGGTGTCTTGTATTTCGATGGAGCCGCCATAGACAGTTATCATTGAATCAACGAAAAAGAGGCCAAAGCCACTGCCCGTCGATTTCACGTGTCCAGTTTCGCCCCGGCGGAAGACGGCTTTCTTTCGGTCGTCTGGGATCCCCGAACCGGTGTCGGCGATGCGGGTCGTGACCGTGTCGTCGTCGGCTTCGGTGGTGATGGTCACGTGTAGGCCATCAGGGTCGTTGTGCTCGACGGCGTTCGTGAGCAGGTTTCCGAACACTTCGTTCACAAGTTCGTCTGCCTTGACGACCACTTCGTCGTCGACGTGAACCTCGAAGGTTGTGGTGGGATACGTCGAACTGAGGCGTTCGACTTCTGTGCGAATCGTCTCCGAGAGGTTGATTGCGGTGAGTTGGGGCTCGATGTCGGAGGTGAGCGCGTTGAGAATCGACCGAACGCGTTGGACGATTGCGACGACATCGTCGCTCCACTTGAGAATCGTCTCCGCCTGTCTGCGGTGGTCACCATCGTCTAACTCCTCGTAGAGGATTCCTGCCCGCCCACTGACGACGGTCATGCCGTTTAACACGTCGTGGCGAAGGATGCTGTTGAAAAACTCGAGTTGGTCGTTTTGATACTCCAGTTGCTCTGCGCGAATGACCGCCCGCTCTGCTGCGCGTTCGCGTTCGATGGTGCGTGCCTCGATGACGCCGATGAAGAGGCCACCGCCTGCACCGAGACACGCCATAAATCGGCCCCATTGGATGTATCCACTGGCCTCGGTAAGTGGCGGGGTGATAAACATGACGATGATATTGAGCCCGAGGATGACTGCCATGCTAGAAAAACACCACAGCGCGATTCGCCTGTGGCGTTGTGGGTCTAGCCAACCCCGCTTGAGCCAGTAGCCACCGAAAAATATACCCGCCACCACTGGCATCGTAATCGCCACATTCGTGATAAGTAGATAGGTTGGCTGCGTTTCCCCAATGACGTTTACAATCGCCCATTCGGCAGGAAACGAGAGGAGCAGACCCACACTAAGTCCCATGATGAGATACGGGACCTTCGTACCGTGAGAGGATTCAGAAGGTGGAGAAGGTGACATTCTATCTCATAATTATCGGTCTGAAACATGTACTTTTCCACTATTGTGAAGTTCAGAATAGTTTGAATTAACACGTGCTAAATGAACGAATGCTACAATCGGCAAGTGAGACGGCGACAGCACTCAAAGAGAGCGAGAAATTGCCAGAGAGGTTTTATGCGACGAATTGCTTATGTCGAGTGTGGCGTCCCCGTTCGATATTCTCGGGATTGAGTCGGATGCAAACGAGGCGGAGATTGTCGACGCATACAGAGCGCGAGTCAAAGAGGTCCACCCAGACCGCGGTGGCTCTGTGCGTGAGTTCAAAGCCGTCCAGACAGCGTACGCACAGATTGAGGCTGGCTACGACCCCGCAACCGAGACAGCCGAGGAGCAGACGCCAGAACCCGTCGAAGACGAGCGCGAAGAGGCGAAAGTCGAGTTTCTCAACTACGAAGTGTTCGACGACTTCGGCTGGGAGATTACCGACGAGGAACTGTTCTCGAAAGCCGCAGGCGAGCGTCTCACGCCCGCAGATTACGGCGAGCTACTCGCCCACCCGCGCGATTCGCTCTTAGAAAGTGCAGAGGAAGTCGGCTTCTCGTGGCCGTTCGCGTGTCGGGGCGGCGCCTGTGCGAACTGCGCGGTCGCGGTCATCGAAGGCGACATGGAGATGCCACCAAACCACGTCCTCTCGCCGTCGATGATGGAAAACGGCATCCGCCTCTCGTGTGTGGGGCGGCCGTGTTCTGACGAACTCAAAGTTGTGTTCAACGTCAAACACCTGCCCGGACTCGACGAACTTAAACTGCCCTCTCAGCGCTTCGAGACTGCGAAAGCAGAGGAGTGAAAATGGTTATGCGTCGGTTCGGGTGCTATCTTTTACGTGCTGGCGCAGGCCGTAGAGGAACGGTGCGCCGAGGACGGTTGCGACCCCACCGGTGACGACTTTCCCAAGCGGCGAGAGCACGGGGTCTGGACCGTTTCCGACGAGGACGACGCCACGCATGCCCTGTTCGCCGTAGGCCGTACACTCGTAGGTGCTGAGACCGTGGCCGCCGAACTCGACGGCAAAGCGGTTGCCCACGCCCGTGAGGAGGTCGCTGTGATATCCGAGGTCAGGGTCGACGACGTCGTATTCGTTGTCGCTCACCCACTCCCAGATGACCGTCGTCCCGGGGTCAACGTGGATGGCCGCGGGTTCGAAGGCGAACGCGCCACCGTTTCCGTCTGCGCCGACTTCGACGGTCACCTGTTCTTTGCCGCGCATATCGACCACCTCGTCGTAGTTGTCCGTCTTGGAAAGCCACCCGTCGAATGTCTCTGTTGGGCTGGAGTCGCCGTTTTCGCCAGCGGTCGCGCCGAGTGCGGCGTCTGCGTCGCCAACGACGAGCGCGCCTTTCATCCCCATCATCTCGTGGGGCGCACAGGCGTAGCGAGTCACGCCCGCGGCGTCGGGGGCGAACTCGAACGTCTCGCCTGCCTTCGAATAGAATTCAGACTCGAACGAGCCGTCCTTTGCGACCACGTTGTGCATCCCGCCTTCGCCCGTCCACGTCCAGCGAACGGTGGTGCCGGGGTCGACGCGAACGGCCGCCGGTTCGAAACCGAACGACCCCCCGTTTCCGGCTGTCCCGACGGCTATTTCGACCGTCCCTTGGCCGCGCAAATCGACGAGCTCAGTCACGTTATCGGTGTTCGCAAACCACGATTCGAGACCGTCTGACTGGGCGACGGCTGGCTGGCTGAGCAAGTTCACGCCGAGCGCGCTTCCGGCCGCGACCCCCGCGGTTGCGGCGAGAAAGCGACGCCGAGCAACGGGCAGCTGCGTGTCGTCATACGCCATCTCCGTCACCCCTCGTACCCCGCGTACTCCATCAGGTTGCGGAAGATGTCGGTGTCCATCGCGTCGGTGTAGACGATGCCGGTGAGCATCCCGCCGGGGTAGCTGTCACCGTTTCTGATGTGGTCGACTTTGTGACAGTGGACGAGGTAGATGCCGGGGTCTGCGTCGGCTTCAAACTCGATGGTGTAGCGCTCTGCGGGCGCGACGTTCACCACGTCTTGGAGGAACTGAAGCGCCTCTGGCATCGGGCTGCCGTCTTTCTCAACGATTTTGAACCGGTGGTTGTGGATGTGCAGCGGGTGGCTCATGAAGCCCGCGTTCACCCAGTGGATGCGCACGGTGTCGCCGGGTTCGACGATGAGCGGTGACCCCGTCTCGGGGTGGAGTGTCGCAGGCGCGGACTTGCCGTTGATGGTGAAGGCGTCTGCGTGGCGCGAGGAAAGCGAGTACTGGACGTCCTCACCGCCGTGCTGGCGCGAGAGACGGGTGTCCCACTCCTTGACCGTCATGAAGTACTCCTTGTCGGCCTCCTCGTACCCCTTCGGGTCGACGCGGAGGATGCCGTACATCCCCATCTCCATGTGCATCGGCGTCTGGTAGTGGCAGTGATAGAGGTGGGTACCGGGAACGTTCGCCGGGATGGTGTAGGTGTGGGACTCACCCGGCATGACCGTCACGCCTGTGGTCGTCGGCACGCCGTCGTTCTCCCACGATTTGCGCACGCCGTGGAAGTGGAGCGTGTGGGGAACCTGCATCTCCGAGTTGTCGAGCGTAATCTTCAGCTCTGCACCCTCGGTACAGCGCAGGATGGGGCCAGGGACGCTCGGAACGCCGTCATCGGCCTGAAACGCCCACGTGACGGGGAGCGTGATGGGGCCGTTCATCGTCTCGCCGGGGTGAATGTGGTGGCGCGCCATGACGGATTTGATGGTTACCTCGTGGCCGCGTTCGTCAAGATTCACCACTTCGGGTTTGCCCGTCTCCGGGAGGTCGGGCAACGAGGTCGTCTGCGAGCCTGAGAGCGGAACTGTCCGCGCAGTTGGCTGTGAAATCGCCGTACAACCCGCGGTGGCAAACAGCCCGGCGCTGCCGGTCGCAGCGAGGAATTTTCGACGGGAGATGCCAGTTCCAGGTGCACCAATTCTGTCACTCATACAAGTGGTTCTACGAAGAAGACCGTCTTAATCAGGGAAACCAATTCTCAGCACCTGAGACTCGGGAAAAGCGTGACTGGCTCTTGCATAGAAGTTCGAGAGAATGCTCTCGATTTGTAGGCGGAGTTGGTCGTGCTACGTGGGTCTCTCACGCGCTCAGAGATGTAAGATGAATTGCTGGTAGCAGTACAGTTTTTGTGACCCTCCACACTGATGTAACGCACATGGACAACGGCGAGAATCGGTCGGGGAAAACGTTGTCATCGCCCAGCGAGTGGGTCGCGCCACCGAGCGCGTTCGTCGCGCAGGCGAACGTCGCAGACGAGGGCATCTACGAGGAGTTCGAAGAGAACTGGCCTGCGTGCTGGGCTCGTGCAGCGGGGCTTCTCGACTGGAACCAGCCCTACGAGCGCGTCCTCGACGACAGCGACGGATTTCACTGGTTTTCGGGCGGGAAGCTGAACGCCTCGTACAACTGCCTCGACCGCCACATCGAAGCCGGTCGGAAAAATCAGGCGGCGCTCACGTGGGAGGGCGAACTCGGCGAAACGCGAACCTACACGTATCAGGCGCTTTCGCGTGAGGTGAACGCATTTGCGGCGGCGCTGCGGGAGTTGGGCGTCGAAGAAGACGACGTTGTCACCCTCTACATGCCGATGATTCCCGAGTTGCCGATTGCGATGCTCGCCTGTGCCCGTCTCGGGGCACCGCATTCGGTGGTGTTCGCGGGCTTTTCGGCCGACGCCCTCGCCACGCGGATGGAAGCATCCGGCTCAGAACTCATCGTCACCTGCGACGGCTACTACCGCCGAGGCAACGCCATCACGATGAAAAATACGACGGACAACGCTTGTCTCACCGTCTCACAGGAAGTCGAGCAGGTCGTGGTCAACCGCCTCGGGAGCGCCGGAAATCTCGACCACCACCACGACTACACCTCGCTCGTCGAAGCCCACGAAGGCGAGCGCGTCGAACCCGTCGCCCGCGACGCAGACGACCTCCTCTTTTACATCTACACCTCGGGGACGACCGGCGAGCCAAAAGAGGTGCGCCACACCACTGGTGGCTATCTCGCACACGTCGCGTGGACCGCACGCTCGGTGCTCGATATCAAACCCGAAGATACCGTCTTCTGCGCGGCGGATATTGGCTGGATTACCGGCCATTCGTACATCGTCTACGGCCCGCTCGCGCTCGGGGCGACCACCGTCCTCTACGAAGGCACGCCGAATCAGGCCGAAAAAGACCGCCTCTGGGAGATTATCGAACGCAACGCCGTGGACATCTTCTACACCGCCTCGACGTCCATTCGGACGTTCGTGAAGTGGGGGGCGTCACATCCCAAAAGCCACGACCTCTCCTCGCTGCGCCTGCTCGGGACGGTCGGCGAACGAATCGACGCGAGCGCGTGGCACTGGTATTACGAACACGTCGGCGGTGGCGAGTGCCCCATCGTGGACACGTGGTGGCAGACCGAGACCGGCGGCATGATGGTCACCACGCTGCCGGGCGTAGACCGGATGAAGCCCGGCACAGTCGGGCGACCGTTGCCGGGTATCGACGCCGACATCGTGGACGGGCGGGGGGTGGCAGCCGCACCCGGCGAGCCCGGACGCCTGCTCATCACGAAGCCGTGGCCCGCGATGCCACAGGGCTTTTGCGACGACGAGTGGGTGGTCACCGACCACGCCGCCTACGAAGCGGGCGAGTGGCACTACGTCACCGGCGACCGCGCGGTCGAAACCGACTACATCCAGTTGCTCGGCCGCGAAGACGACGTGGTGAACGTTTCGGGCCATCGAATCGGGACGAAAGAAATCGAGTCGGCCATCGTCGATGTCGAAGGCGTCGCCGAAGCCGCCGCGGTGGGCGGCCGACGCGACGTAAAGGGGCGAACCATCCACGTCTACGTCACCCCGGAACGGAACGTCGTCGGCGACGAGCAATTAGAGCAGGCGGTCAGGGACGCCGTGAACGAGGCAATCGGTGAGATTGCTGTCCCAGAGCGGATTACGTTCGCACCCGCACTCCCCAAAACACGCTCGGGGAAGATTATGCGGCGTCACTTAGAAGCCATCGCCAATGGCGAGCAACTCGGCGATACGAGCGCGCTTCGCAATCCCGAAATCGTCGGGGAACTCGAATCCATCGTTGACGAGTGAGCGTTTCGAGAAAATCGAAAGAGGTGAAAGAATTTTCCGGAGAAGTTCGAGAGCGGTTACGCGGACAGTCGCAAAACTCGACTATTCTCCCACAGAATCAGGGAAAGAATTAACTGCAGCTCTTTTGAAAAAGGCGAATGATAGCATGTCCCGCACAGCGCGTTCGACGGTGCTCACACCCGAAGCGTTCGAGCGGCTGAAGCGAGCGACCGAGACCTACCGCGAAGACCTCGTCGTCACGCTGATGGGTGACGCGGGACTGCGGCCGAGTGAGGTCGCCTGCGTTCGTCCAGAAGACCTGTCCACGCGCGACCACGGCGGCGATTCACACACGTTGTTGACCGTGGGAACCGGCCGAGAGAGCCGAGACGTGTACCTGCGCCCGGCCGTGGCCCACGACCTCCGGAAGTTCATCTCGGTGAACGACATCGGCGAAGACGACCCGGTGTTCGACGTGAGCGCACGACGCATCCAGATGCTCGTCACAGATGTGGCATCCCGGACGGATGACGCCAGTCTGCAGGCGGTTTCGTCGCGGAATTTGCGCCAGTACTTCGCCCATCGCTTGCTCAACAGAGAGCGCATCCACCCGCAAATCGTGCGGGCGGTCGGCGGGTGGAAGAGCCTTGAAAGCTTAGACTCGTACTTCGAACCGCCGAGCGAGGAAGCGATTATCGACGCCTTCACCGCGACGACGGCGAGACAGCGCCAGCCCGACCGACGAGGCGCCGCGCCACCGTCTGGAAGGGGTGAGACGCTCCTTGAGTGCATGCAGACGCTTGGGACTGAGTTGACAGCGGCGACGACGCGCACGGAGGTCGAACGAGCCACGTGCGAAGCGCTCGCGGGCGTCTACCACACGGCGTGGGTGTGTGACGAACAGGGCATCCCGCGAACCTACGCAAACCACCGCGAGGAAGGCGACGTCGACTTACACGAGGTCGTAGACGAGGCGGGCGGGTTCGACAGTTTCGAGCAAGAAGAAGCGGCCGTCGTCCTGCGGAACGTCATGACCCACGTGAGTGGACGGTTGACCGGGTGTGCGCTCATCGTCACGCCGCTCAAGTCGAGCGACCGCGTCCACGGTCTGCTCTGTGTGGCCCATCAGACGGTCGAAGCCGTAGACCGCGAGTGTGTCGCAGACATTGGCAGACGGGTTGGCGAGACCATCACCTCGCTCGAACGCAAGCGGCTCTTGCTCGCGGATACGGGCGTCGAGTTGACGTTTCGCTCTACCGACACCGAGGACTTTCTGGTGGCGACCTCACACGACCTCGGCTGTCGTTTCGACCTCGAAGGCGCGGTGCCCGTCGAAGACGATGACTTGCTCTACTTCGTGACCGTCCGAGACGCCGACGTTCGGGCGGTACTCGACCGCATTTCAAGTGCGTCGGGCGTCACCGAAGGGCGGCTGATTGGCGACCATAGCTCGGGTGCGTTGCTCGAACTCGTCGTGCGCGACCAGACGTTCATCTCCGCACTCGTAGACCGCGGCGGAACCGCCCAGCAACTCACCGTCGAAGACGGCGTCGCGGAAATTGCAGGCGTGTTCTCTCGGCGGGTCGATATCCGCTCGGTGGTCGAAACCCTCACAGCGGAGTTCCCCGGGTCAGAGCTGGTCGCAAAACGCGAGATAGAACTGCCAACCCAGACCACCGTCGGCGTACGACAGGTGATGGAAGACAACCTCACCGAGAAACAGCGCTCGGTGCTCCGGGCGGCGTACTTTGCTGGCTACTTCGAGTGGCCGCGCGGCTCCACCGCAGAAGAACTCGCGGCGTCGATGGGCGTCTCCTCGCCGACGCTCCACAACCACCTGCGGAAAGCCCAACAGAAGGTGCTCACTGCGGTCATCGAGGACGCGGACACGACCGTCCGCGACGGTGCCGGAAACAGCTAGGAATCTCGACTTTATTTCAACTCGTGTTCGGACAGACACTAATTATTTAGAGACGCGACAGCGTGCGCGATGGGTGGGCTGTGGCGGCAAGGCACCACACTCGCCAAAACAACCGCGAGAGCGTCCCTCCCGGCCGTATATGAACAATTAGGATAGTTAGTTACACCACTTATAGGGGAACGTGTAGCTTGTCAACTCGGCTCACCATGTCGCACGATACAGACGCCGAACTGGAGGCTCGGTTGGCAGAACAAGAGCGATTCAGCCCGCCTGAATCGTTCGTCGCGCAAGCGAACGTCGCAGACGAGGGCATCTACGAGGAGTTCGAAGAGACCTGGCCCGGGTGCTGGGAGCAGGCGGCGGCGCTCCTCGATTGGGATGACCCCTACGATACCGTTCTCGACGACTCGAACCCGCCGTTTTTCGAGTGGTTCACGGGCGGCTCGCTCAACGCCGCTGCAAACTGCCTCGACCGACATCTCGATACCCGTGGCGACGAAGCCGCCATCGAGTGGATTGGCGAACCAACGGACGAGGAAAATCGTACCTACACCTATCGGGAGTTACACCGCGAGGTAAACGAGTTCGCCGCCGCACTCAGAGACCTCGGCGTCGAAGAAGACGACGTTGTCACCCTCTACATGCCGATGATTCCCGAGTTGCCGATTGCGATGCTCGCGTGTGCGCGAATCGGCGCGCCACACAGCGTCGTCTTCGCGGGCTTCTCGGCCGACGCCCTCGCCACCCGGATGAACGCCGCAGATTCGGAGTACCTCATCACGTGTGATGGCTACTACCGTCGGGGCGACCCCCTCAAGCACAAGGCGAAAGCCGACGAGGGGCTTTCGGGCGTCGAACACGGCGTCGAAACCGTCGTCGTAGACCGGCTCGGCGACGCCTACGACCACCCGCTCGCAGAGTCCCACCACGACTACGACGACCTCGTCAGCGCGCAGGAAGGCGCAACCGTCGAACCCGTCGCCCGGGACGCAGAGGACATGCTCTTCCTGATGTACACCTCAGGAACGACGGGCCAGCCAAAGGGGGTCAAACACACCACCGGTGGCTACCTCTCGTGGGCGTCGTGGACCGGACAAGCCGTCCTCGACATCAAGCCCGAAGACACCTTCTTCTGCGCCGCGGACATCGGCTGGATTACCGGCCATTCGTACATCGTCTACGGCCCGCTCGCGCTCGGGACGACGACGATGATGTACGAAGGCACCCCTGATTACCCGGACAAAGACCGGCTGTGGGAGATTGTCGAAGAGTACGAAGCAAATCAGCTCTACACCGCGCCGACGGCGATTCGCGCGTTCATGAAGTGGGGCGCAGAGTATCCAGAACGTCACGACCTCTCGTCGCTGCGGTTGCTCGGGACGGTCGGTGAACCCATCAACCCACGCGCGTGGAAGTGGTACTACAAACACATCGGCGACGAGGCGTGTCCCGTCGTGGACACGTGGTGGCAGACCGAGACCGGCGGCATGATGATTACGACGCTGCCCGGTGTCTCTGAGATGTCGCCCGGGTCTGCCGGGCCGCCGCTTCCCGGCCTCGACGTGCGTATTGTGGACAACGAAGGCGAGCAGGTCGAACCCGGCCGCGCGGGCTATCTCACGGTGAACAAACCGTGGCCCGGCATGCTCCGGACGCTGTATCGCAACGACGAACGCTACATCGACGAGTACTGGCGCACCTATTCTGACGTAGACAGCGACGACCCGGACGACTGGGTGTACTTCCCCGAAGACGGCGCGAAGATTTCTGAAGACGGCTACATCACCGTCCTCGGCCGCGTCGACGACGTTATCAACGTCTCCGGCCACCGCCTCGGGACGATGGAGATTGAGTCGGCTATCGTCGGCGTCGAAGGCGTCGCAGAGGCAGCAGTCGTCGGCGGCCACCACGACGTGAAAGGCGAGGCCGTCTACGCCTACGTCATCACCGAAGACGGCTACGAGGGTGACGACGAGATGGCAGCGCGCATCGTTGAAGGTGTCAACACCGCCATCGGCCCAATCGCCCGTCCAGAGCAGGTTGTTTTCACGCCCGAGTTGCCAAAAACGCGCTCGGGGAAGATTATGCGCCGCTTGCTTGAGGACATCGCAAACGGTGACGAACTCGGAAACACGTCGACGCTCAGAAATCCGGAAATCGTCTCTGACATCGCGGCGAAAGTGCAGGACGACTGACTGACCAGTCGACCTTTTTCACACACAATCAGCTCACACGACCACAGCGCACAACCCATCCATGCAAGAAACAGACACACATGATACAGCGGACTCGCCGCGGGTCGAACCCGATGGCGGGACACTCACGCAGGCTGCACGGAAACACCGAAACACGAACTACCTAAACGAGGAGGTGAACCTCCTGAAACCGAGCACCCCGTTCATGCGAGACCACCTCAGAGTGGTCTGGACCAGTTTCGCCATCTGGGCGCTCATCGTCTTCGGCCCAGTGACGGCGACGGCACTCGCCCCCGACGCGATGACAGCGACGATGCCGATTCTCGGCTTCCCGCTGCACTACTTCCTCATCGCCTTCGGCGCGCCGACGGGCGCGCTCATCCTCGCGGCCGTCTACGCTCGCCAGCGGGACAAACTCGACGAGAAGTATGGTATCGAACACAGCACTACGGGGGCTGGACAGACGAAAAGTGGCCAGAAAAGCGACGCAAAGGCTGCTGATGGAGGGGTAGACCAATGATACTGCCACTGCAAGCAGAAGCGCTCGATATCTCGTTCAAGCTCGTTCCGGCCATCATCGTCTTCCTGATGATGGCGTCGTTCCTCGTCATCGGCTACATCTTCAAAGTGGCGGACACTGAGGGGATGTGGGTTGCTGGCCGTGGAATCGGGAACATCGAGAACGGGATGGCAATCGGTGCCAACTGGATGTCCGCGGCGTCCTATCTCGGCCTCGCCGGACTGGTCGCACTGGCTGGCTTTTACGGCCTCGCGTTCATCGTTGGCTGGACAACTGGCTACTTCGTCCTGCTCATCTTCCTCGCCGCGCAGATGCGCCGGTTCGGGAAGTACACGGCACCTGACTTCGTCGCAGACCGGTTCAATTCGCCGACAGCCCGTGCGCTCGCGGCGTTTACGACGCTCCTCATCGCGTACGTCTACTCGGTCGGACAGGCCCGCGGGATGGGACTGGTTGGCCAGTACGTCTTCGGCCTCGACATCATCCCGATGATCGTTGTGATGATGACCATCACCGTGGGCTATCTCGCGCTCTCGGGGATGCTGGGCGCGACGAAGAACATGGCCGTCCAGTACGTCATCCTCATCATCGCGTTCCTCGCGGGCGTGTACGTCGTCGGGTTCACACAGGGCTACTCGACGATTCTTCCGCAGATCGAGTACGGGATGCTCATCAACGACCTCGGCCGGGAGTTCTCGGCACCATTCCAGAACGCCTCCTACTACATCTGGGTCGCGACGGCCTTCTCGCTCATCTTCGGCACCTGTGGCCTGCCACACGTCCTCGTGCGATTCTACACCGTCAAAAGCGAACGAACCGCCCGCTGGTCGACCGTGTGGGGACTATTCTTCATCCTCCTGCTGTACTGGGCTGCGCCCGCAATGGCGGCGTTCGGCGTCGACCTCTTCGCACAAGTAAACAACATCTCGCCTGATGCTGTCTTCAGCGGTTCACAGGCGATGTCCGGCGCAGAGGGTGACGTCATCGTCGTCCTCGCTGCACAGTTCGCAAACCTCCCGCGCTGGTTCGTCGGCCTCGTGGCCGCCGGTGCGATGGCCGCCGCGATTGCGACCACCGCCGGGCTGTTCATCACGGCATCGTCAGCCGTTGCACACGACATCTACGCAGAACTCATCAACAAGGATGCGACCCAGCGCCAACAGGTGCTCATTGGTCGCGCAACCATCATCGGCATCGGCGCGCTCGTGACCGTGACCGCGTTCAACCCACCGGCGCTCATCGGCGAACTCGTCGCGTACGCGTTCTCGCTCGCTGGAACCGTGTTGTTCCCGATGTTCTTCCTTGGACTCTGGTGGGAGAACACGAACAGAGAGGGCGCACTCGCCGGGATGACCGTCGGGCTGCTCCTCTGGATAACGTCGATTATCAACAGCGTGTTGCCCGCCTACGTGCCGTTCCTTGCCGACATCGCCGGTGGCTCCGGGCAGGCGCTCATCCCAATTTACGCCCAGTACGTGCCCCCGATTGGGGCCGCACTGGTCGGCACGCCACTCGTCTTCCTCGTCACCATCGCCGTCTCGCTGGTAACCCCAGAGCCGCCACTTGAGACCAAGCGGATGGTTCGTCAGTGTCATAGCCCAGAGCCAATGGGTCGCCAACAAAGCGCAGAAGACATCGTCTCGAACAGCGGTGGCAAAACGCCCGCTGACGACTAACAATGTACGAGAACATCCTCATCCCGACCGACGGAAGCGACACAGCGAACGTTGCGGTTTCCCACGCCGTTGACCTCGCCGCTACGTACGGTGCCCAACTCCACGCCCTGTACGTCGTCGACATCGACGCCGTGAACTTCGGACTCGGCACCGAACAGGTAGACCGCATCACGCAGGGCAACTTCGGCGAGATGACCGAACTGCAAGAGAAGGCAGACAAGGCGACCGGAGCCGTCGCCGCGGCGGCCGCAGACCACGACGTCTCCGTCCACGAAGAGGTGCGCGTCGGCGCACCGCACGATGTCATCGCTGGCTATGCTGAGGCAAACGACATCGACCTCGTCGCGATGGGCAGCCACGGCCGGTCTGGCGTCAAGCGGGCGCTCCTCGGGAGTGTCACCGAGCGCGTCCTTCGAACGACGCACCGACCCGTACTCGTCGTTGACGAACGAGGTGACGACTGATGAGCGAGGACGTCACGGCAAACGGTGGGCTCCTCGCCACCGTCCGAAACCACGTCCAGAACCACCGCGACGGGATGGTCGTTGACCTCGCGTTCGCGCTGTGCTGGGTCACCGGCGTGACCATCCTATTCGACGTGCTGCAGGGTCCGGAGTGGGCCTATCAGTTGTGCCTGCTCTCCGGCGTGATTGCCTACTTCGGCTTTTTCGCCTCGCTCTCGGTCGCAAAACAGAAGCAGTAACCACCACACTCTCGCTTTTTCGGCCGCATTCTCCACTGGAACCGAAGGGGTTTGCTGGCAGGTTCCCCAGACCGCTTAACCGCTCGCCGGACCAGATGTGGGTATGCAAGTCGCACTGTTGACCGTTGGCGACGAACTCCTCGCCGGCGACATCGACAACACGAACGCCTCGTGGCTGGCCCGCCAGTTGGGCGAACGAGGCGTCTCAGTCGTGCGGATTCTCGTCGTCCCGGACGACGAAGACGTGATTGCTTCGCAGATTCGCGAGTACAGCGACGCCTTCGACGCCGTCATCGTGACCGGCGGCCTCGGCGGAACGCCTGACGACGTGACGATGGCGAGTCTCGCCCGCGCGTTCGGCCGCGACCTTGAAGTGAACGACGACGCCCTAGCCGCCGTTGAAGCGCGTCTCGCGGCGATAGCCGACAAATATCCTGACTTGGATATCGATGCGAGCGCAGAGGCGTCGATACCGGCCGGTTCGCGGGTGCTCGTAAACGACGCCGGACTCTCACCCGGGTGTGTCGTCAAAAACGTCTACGCCGTCCCCGGCATCCCCGCTGAGATGAAAGCCATGTTCGAACAGGTCGCAGCCGAGTTTTCAGGAGAAATGCAGACGCGGACGCTCTACACGCCAACACCGGAAGGACAGTTGCTCACGGTGCTGGCTGCGGTCAGAGACAAATTTGGGGTCGCAGTTGGGTGTTATCCGAACCGCAACGAAGGCCAAAATCGGCTGAAGCTCAGGGGAACGGACGAAGACGCGCTCGACGCGGCGGCGGCGTGGTTGCGCGAAGAAATCGAGACGGCCTGATTACTGGGAGGGGTCGTCGAACATCTGCGACGGTGGGTTGCCCGCAGACCGGCCGGGACTCACCTGCGTTGGCCCGCTCGACTGGATGATGTCGAAGGCAGTCATGAGGTCGGTCCGCGAGATGAGGCCGTGGAACGTGCCCACCTCGTCAACGACGAGCAGGCGGCCGATGCCGTGTTGTTGCATCATCTGGAGGGCGTCTAAGGCGTTGCTTTCGGGCGAAATCGTGTGGAGGTCGTCGCTCATCACATCGGACACCGTGTAGGCGTCGCGTTCGACTTCCTTCACTTCGCGGGCATCAGAGAGCGTGACCATGCCGACGAGGTCGCCGTTTCGCATGACGGGGTAGCCCGTGTGGCGTTCTTCGAACATCCGCCGGAGCAGTTCCGTGACAGAGTTGTCTGGACTCACCGAATCGACGCGATTTTTCGGCGTCATGATGTCGCTCACGCGGACGCCCTCGAAGGCGGCCTTCATCGTCATCTGCTGGCTCTCTGAGGACGCGCCGATGTAGATGAAAAACGCGATGGCGACCATGAAGATGCCACCGCCACCAAAGAGGCCAATCAGGGCGAGGAAGATGGCGAACGCCTTACCCACCTCGGCGGCGATGCGGGTGGCTTGGGCGTAGGGGCGATTGCGCGCGAGGAGGGCACGGAGGACGCGCCCGCCGTCCATCGGAAAGCCCGGCAAGAGGTTGAACGCCGCGAGCGCGAAATTGGTGAGTGCGAGGTAGCCAACGACGAACTTAACAGGGTCGCTGAAGCCGGGGATGAGGGTGAGAACGAGATAGAATATGACGCCCTGTGCGATGCTGACGATAGGGCCGGCAATCGCAATGAGGAGTTCTTGTTTCCAGTCCTCCGGCATCTCGGTGAGTTGGGCAACCCCGCCGAGCAACCAGAGTTTGATAGACTCGATGGGGTACCCAAACCGCATGGAGACGAGCGAGTGGCCGAGTTCGTGGAGGACGACGCCGACGAACAGGCCAATAGCGCTCACCGCGCCGAGAATCCACGGCAGCTGCGGTCCGTCGAGGTTTGCGGGGTCGATGGCCGTCCCCCAAAGGCTGTTCAGCGTCCCTGTCCACAGTCCGACCTGCGTCCCGATGAGCCACGCGAACACCGGAAGTACCAGCAGGAATGTCAGGTCGAGTTTGATCGGAATGCCAAACAGCCGCCCGATCTGAAAACTTCGCATGGCAGGGAGTAAGTGTGCAAGCCCCTTAAGAGCGCGTGCGGTGTGACCAATTCTTATCTCGCAGGCGCGGGTAGAGAGGGATATGACAGCCCACCCATCGCCACTCGTCCGCCGCGCCGAAGACATCACCTACGAACCTGTCGGAGCCGCAGACGGAATGGCAAAAGGCGTCCTCATCAGCGAGGCGGAGGGTGCGCCGCACTTCGCCATCCGCCGGTTCACGCTCGACCCCGGCGCGAGCGTCCCGAAACACACGAACGAGGTCGAACACGAGCAGTACGTCTTAGCAGGCGAGTACGTCGTTGGCATCGGTGACGAGGAGTACACCGTCGCTGCGGGCGATTCGCTGTTGATTCCGGCCGGAACGGTTCACTGGTACAGAAACGAGGGCGACGAACCGGGGGCGTTCCTCTGTGCGGTGCCAAACGGCGACGACACCATCTCCCTCACCGAGTAGCGAGTGACTGAAGTACCCGGGCCTGCGTACATTCGACCGTGTCACAGCAGCTCGCCCGGGTCGACACGCTGTTCCTCCACGAGATTGGCGACTACTATCTCGTCTCCGTCATACGCGACGGCGAGCGGGTGTTTCGCGCCCGACTCGAACTCAAGGAGACGAATGCAGGCCCCAGACCCGCCCGCTTTCGGGTGATTCGCAACTCCAGCGAAGAGCCACGCAGCCCCGACCAGTTCGTTGAAATCGCCCGGCGAGCCACACGTATTCGCATCTCTGAGCAGTCCTCACCGCACGCCGTCTCGGAGCTGACGGAGATGCTCGACGGCTACCAACTCGACGCCAAACGGGTTCGCACCTGCCGCATCTGCGCCGGTGAGGGACGCTATTCGCCGCTCACGAGCGAGACGGCCATCGAAACCGACCGCGAGCACATCTGTCCAGAGTGTGCGAAACGCGAGCTAGAGCGCGAACTCTCCTTCCAAGGCGAGCTGACCGCGACGGCCGTTGACCGCCTCGAAGAACTCCTCCTCTCAGTACAGAACTTAGAGCGGATCACGAATCTCCTGAAGGGGAACTTAGACCCCGACCTCACTAAATTCGACGAGATTTCGGCCACTGTCGAGGACGTAAATCCGGTCAAAACAGCGTCGCTCAAGCTGCATCCGGGCATCAAGAACCTGCTCACAGACCGGTTCGAAACGCTGCTACCAGTGCAAAGTCTGTCGGTGAAAAACGGCCTGCTCGACGGCAACGACCAACTCGTCGTGAGCGCAACTGCGACAGGAAAGACGCTCATCGGCGAGATGGCGGGCATCAACAACCACCTCAACAACAAGGGGAAGCTACTGTTTCTCGTCCCCCTCGTTGCCCTTGCAAACCAGAAACACGAGGACTTCAAGAAGCGCTACGGCCACCTCGGGAAGGTCACGATTCGCGTTGGCGCGAGCAGGGTGCAGGATAATGGTAATCGCTTCGACCCGAACGCGGACGTCATCGTCGGCACCTACGAAGGCATCGACCACGCGCTGCGGACGGGCAAGGACTTGGGCGACATCGGGACGGTTGTCATCGACGAAGTCCACATGCTAGAAGACGAAGGTCGGGGCCACCGCCTCGATGGCCTCATCTCCCGGCTGAAGTACTACTGCGACCAGCGCGCAAAACGCAAAAAGTCGTACGGAGGCGCGCAGTGGATTTACCTGTCTGCGACCGTCGGGAATCCGAAGTGGCTCGCTAAACGCTTGCGGGCGACGCTCATCGAGTTCGAAGAGCGGCCGGTTCCCATCGAGCGCCACGTCACGTTCGCGTCGGGGGCTGAAAAGCCGCGCATCGAGAACAAACTGGTGCGCCGAGCGTTCGACACCAAATCCTCGAAAGGCTATCGCGGGCAGACGATTATCTTCACCAACTCGCGGCGACGCTGTCACGAGATTACGCGGAAACTGGAATACAACGCCGCGCCGTACCACGCGGGACTCGACTACAAGCGCCGCAAGAAGGTCGAAAAGCTGTTCGCAGAGCAGGAGTTGGCCGCCGTGGTCACGACCGCGGCGCTTGCGGCGGGGGTTGACTTCCCGGCCTCGCAGGTTATCTTCGACTCGCTCGCCATGGGCATCGAGTGGCTCTCAGTACAGGAGTTCCACCAGATGCTCGGCCGTGCCGGCCGACCGGATTACCACGACAAGGGCGTGGTGTACCTGCTCGTCGAACCGGATGGCTCCTACCACGGCAGCATGGAACGCTCCGAGGACGAAGTCGCCTTCACACTCTTGAAAGACGAGATGGAACCCGTCGAAACACCGTACGACGAGGATGCGGCCGTCGAGGAGACGCTTGCGAACCTCGTCGTCGCCGGGAAGGGAGCAAAGCGGCTGAACGACCGCATGCTCGGCGACATTCCAACGAAACACGCGATTGGCAAACTGTTGCAGTATAAGTTCATCGACGGGTTCGAACCGACACCCCTCGGGCGGGCGGTGGCGCGTCACTTCCTCTCGCCGGACGAGGCGTTCATCATGTTAGATGGGATCAGAAAGGGCCTCAATCCGTCAGCAATCGTGGCGAACATCGAGTTGCGCGACCCGGAATCCTGACGACCGCACTCTTTTTCCCAATTGCACATGACATAGGGGTGTGGTACTTTCAGCGTTGACACCGGAAGCCATGGTGGTTTTTGCCATCATCCTCGTCGCACTCGTTCTGTTTGCGACCGAGCCCGTTCCCGTCGACATCACCGCAATCGGCATCATGGTCGCGCTGATGGTACTTGGGCCGGTGACTGGCATCACCCCAGAAGACGGGCTTTCCGGCTTTGCGAGCCCCGCAACCGTGACCGTCCTTGCGATGTTCATTCTGAGTTACGGCATCCAGCAAACCGGCGTCATCCAGATGCTCGGGGCGTGGATTGGGGGGTACACCCGCGAGAGCGAGAGCCGACAACTGTTCGCGACGGTCGGCATCGTCGGCCCGATTTCGGGGTTCATCAACAACACTGCGGCCGTGGCGATTCTCCTCCCGATGGTGACGGATTTAGCGCACAAAGGGCGCACCTCGCCGTCGAAACTCCTGATTCCGCTCTCGTATGCCTCGATGTTCGGCGGGATGTTGACCCTGATTGGGACGTCGACGAGCATCCTCGCCTCAGACCTGTCTGCGCGACTGCTCGACCGGCCGTTTACGATGTTCGAGTTCACGCAACTGGGGGCAATTGTGACCGTGGTTGGCGTACTCTACTTGCTCACCATCGGGCGATTTCTGCTCCCAGAGCGCATCAAACCGGAAGAAGACCTCACCGAAGAGTACGAGATGGCCGAGTACCTGACCGAAGTGGTCGTCCGGGAGGACTCACCAATCGTCGGCCAGACGGTGCAAGAAGCGCTCAAAGAGACCGACTTCGACGTTGACTTGATTCAGCTAATTCGCAACGACGCCGTCTTCTTAGAACCGCTCGGCCCGAAGATGATTCAGGCGGGAGATATTTTCGCGGTGCGTACCGACCGCCGGACGCTCGTCCAACTGATTGACGCAGAAGGGTTAGACCTCCTCCCAGAGATCAAAGTCACCGACGAGGAACTTGAGAAAATCGGCGAAGGGCGCAACCTCATCGAAGTCGTCATCGCGCCCTCGTCTGCGCTCGTCGGCGAGTCGCTCTCGACGGCGAACTTCCGCCAGCGCTACGACGCCACCGTGCTCGCCGTGCGACGTGGTGGCGAGGTCATTCGCCAGCGCATGGACAACTCGCCGCTGCGCGTGGGTGACACGCTGCTCGTGCAGGCGACCGCCGAGAGCATCAACCGTCTCAGTCGGAATCGAAACTTCATCATCGCCCAGGAGGTCGAGCGGCCTGACTACCGCGAGTCGAAGATTCCGATAGCTGTGGGTATTGTGACCGGCGTCGTCGCGCTCGCCGCCCTCGGCGTGGTTCCCATCGTCGTTTCGGCACTCGGCGGGGCGATTGCGATGGTCGCAACCGGCTGTCTCCGCCCGCCCGAGGTGTACGAAGCGGTGCAGTGGGACGTCATCTTCCTGCTTGCGGGCGTGATTCCACTCGGCATCGCCATGGAACGTACCGGCGCGGCGAAGCTGCTCGCAGACCTCATCGTGATGTCCGCAGACGTGCTGCCCGCGATTGGCGTGCTTGCGGTGTTCTACATCGGGACGGCGTTGCTGACGAACATTATCAGTAACAACGCGAGCGTCGTGCTCATGATTCCGGTTGCGATTCAGGCCGCAGGCGACCTCGACGCGAACGCCTTTTCGTTCGTGCTCGCGGTGACGTTCGCCGCCTCGACGGCGTTCATGACGCCCGTTGGGTATCAAACGAACCTGTTCGTCTACGGGCCGGGCGGCTACAAGTTCATGGACTACGTGAAAATCGGGACGCCCCTCCAACTCGTGTTCGCGGTCGTGACGACGGTGGGCATCTACATGATTTGGGGCGTGTGAACCACCCGCTAATCGCCCGACGCATAACGAAACCCTTTACAACTGCTGCCGATAAGCCTGTATTGCGGGACCATGGGGTAGCTTGGTATCCTTCAGCGTTTGGGACGCTGTGACCCTGGTTCAAATCCGGGTGGTCCCATAATTCTCTCGCGAGCAAATTGGCGAGCGAGAGCCTTCTGATGAGCCGCGGATTTGAAGCAGAGAGCGAGAGCGAGCGACCGTGGTTCAAATCCGGGTGAACTCCAACCCTATCACCACAAAACTTCTACACATTGAATCGAGAGAAGCCGTATGACGACAGCGATGGGTGACAATTCTGCGGAAGTCTCGGAAACTGCGGTGCGTGGGATGGTGCATGCGCTAAAGCCAAACTGGGAGGTTGTGTCGGTCGAGCGCAGCGCTCACGGCACTGATTTTGTCGCGAAACTCGCTGTGAAAACACCAGCAGAACGCCGGTCGGTCGTGCTCAAGGCAACAACGGCGGATTTCGTCGCGCCCGTCATCGCGAGGGCGGAACCGCGGTTGCTCGCACTGATGGGGCGCGAAACGACCATCCCTGTTCCGACAGTGTTTGGCTACTGTGATTACCACGAGACGTACCCCACGCCGTTTTATCTGATGGAGTACGTCGAAGGGGAGAACGACGAAGGACGGGCAGCAGACCTGTCGTTCGACGTACGCCAGACGGTTTTGCGAGAGGCAGGAGAGAATCTCGCACAACTCCACGAACTCGGGCCGCTCGACGGTGCGGGAAAGGTTGGAGTCCAGGACGGGGAGCTGGCCGTTCTGGACACGGACGACCAGCCGCGCTACGACGATTTTCGAGATAAAGTGCTGGCCGAGAGTGAGGAAACGCTCGACAGTCTGACCGAGGGCGGCTTTTTCCCGGATCTCGCAGAGCAGCCGACGCGCTTTGCAGACCTCGTGCCCGGGCTCAGAGCGCATCTCCGAGAGGCGATTCAGGAGATGTCGCCACCCGAGCAACCGACCTACTGTCACTGGGATTATCGCTTCGGGAATCTGCTCATCGACACGGAGACGGGCGAGACGAAGGCCGTCCTCGACTGGGCAAACCTCTCGGCGGCTGAACCCGCGTACAACCTCGCACAAACGGAGTTCTATCTGTTGAGCCCGGAGACAGATGGCGCGAAACGGACGGACACCCACCGGGAGACGTTCAGAACCGCCTACGCCGAGGCGCGCGATGGGTGGGAGTTCGACGAGGCACTCCGCGCGCGGATGGAGGTGTACCGCCTCACCACTCGGTTGGGCGCGATGGCCTGTCTTCCGCTCTGGTATCAGGATGCGTCGAGTGAGGAGCGCGACCAGCGGGCCACAGAGCACCGGGCGTTCGTCGAGCAGTATCTCTGAACAGGAGAGGTCGGTCGTCCTCTGCGAAATTACTGCATACTTATTCTGAGAGAGAGGGAACTCAACCTATGACAGACCCAGACCTTCTCATTCGACTCGATGTGCTCATCTCGCTGGTCGCCATTCTCGTGGTGTTGGTCACTGTCACGATGCTGTTCGTGGTGAACTTCTACGTCTGGGTGCTGACAGTGGTGTTCGTCGCTGGCATTGGCTACTATACGCTCAAATCATACAGAGTCGGGCTTGAGACGGGTGGGCGTGCGAGTCAGTCCTGAGCCGCTCGCCATTCGTCTTCGAGCACCCCGTACACCAGTAAATCGACGTACTCGTGGTCGATGAAGCCGCCGTCGCGGAGCAGGCCTTCCTGCTGGAAACCGAGTTTTTCGAGCACGCGTTTCGACCCCTCGTTGAACTCGTAGACGTAGGCGATGAGTTTGTGCAAGCGACGGTGGCCAAACCCGTAGTCGGTGAGAAGCGAGACGGCCTCGGTGGCGTAGCCGTTGCCCCAGTGGTCGGGCGCAATCCAGTAGCCGAGTTGGCCGGAGCCGTGGACTCTGTCGAAGTTGCTGAGGCTAATGAAGCCAACCGGGTCACCGTCCGTGCAGATGAGGAGCCGAACATCGTCGCCGTCGCTCCACGACTCGTACCACTGTTCTTCCTGTAACTCGTTTACGGGTTCGGCTTTGGCGAGCGAGTGCCAGACTGCGGGGTCGTTCGCGTGTTGTTGGATGAAATAGAGGTCTGCGCGCGAGACGGTGTGCAACGAGACGGTGTCACCGGAGAGAAAGGCAGGGCCGGGCATCAACGAATCACTGCATGTGGCGAGGTCGGCTTAATATATAGTGATTCGCCCGGGTGAGGTTCACTTTCAGTCCGCCCTTTGCCAAACTACTTAGCCGATGGTGGGGTACATTTCAGTTGAATGGCGCACGCGGAAAACGCAGAGCTCATAGACAGATTCGAAGAGTTCTACCGGAACTACTACCGCGACGCAATCGGGGAACTCGCACAGAAGTACCCAAACGAGCAGCGGTCGCTGTATCTCGACTATCAAGACCTCTATCGCTTCGACCCAGACCTCGCAGACGATTACCGGTCACAACCGGGTCAGCTCCAGCAGTACGCAGAAGAGGCGCTGCGGATGTACGACTTGCCGGTGGACGTGGGCCTTGGCCGGGCGCACATCCGCATCCGAAACCTCCCGGAGGCGACGGACATCCGGAAGATTCGGGCACGGCATCGCGGGCGGCTCATCGCGGTGCAGGGCATCGTCCGCAAGGCAACCGACGTGCGGCCGAAGATTCAGGAAGCCGCCTTCGAGTGTCTGCGCTGTGGGACGCTGTCGTTCATCCAGCAAGCGGGCGGGGATTTTCAGGAACCCCACGAGTGTCAGGGCTGTGAACGACAGGGACCGTTTTCCATCAACTTCGACCAGTCTGAGTTCATCGACGCCCAGAAGCTCCGGGTACAGGAAAGCCCAGAGGGACTGCGCGGCGGTGAGACCCCCCAGAGCATCGACATCCACATCGAAGACGACATCACGGGCAAGGTCACGGCGGGCGACCACGTCCGCGTCACGGGGATTTTACACTTAGAACAGCAGGGGAACAACCAAGAGAAATCCCCGATGTTCGACGTGTACATGGAGGGCAGTTCCATCGTCATCGAAGACGAGCAGTTCGAGGACATGGACATCACTGAAGAGGACAAGAAAGCCATCATTGAACTCTCGCAGGACGCAGAGATTTACGACAAGATGGTCGGCTCGATTGCGCCCTCGATTTTCGGCTACGACCAAGAGAAACTCGCGATGATTCTCCAGTTGTTCTCAGGGGTGACCAAGCACCTGCCCGATGGGTCGCGCATCCGCGGCGACCTGCACATGCTCCTCATTGGTGACCCGGGGACTGGTAAGTGCGTCAAAGGCGATACAAAAGTCACGCTCGCAGACGGTTCAGAGGTCGCGATTCGAGAGCTAGTCGAATCAAATCTCACGAACCCGAAACCAATTGACGATGGCGTGTATCAAGAGGTTGATTTTCCAGTACCTTCGGTCGATATAGACGGAACCCTAACTCAAAAGCGAGCCACGAAAGTCTGGAAGCGCGAAGCACCTGATCGGATGTATCGAATCCAAACCGCGAGCGGAAGCGAGATAGAGGTGACCCCGTCTCACCCACTGTTTGTCCAATCGGACGGCAGATTCTCAGCTCGCAAGGCTGAAATGCTCTCCGAAGGGCAATTTATCGCGACACCTCGGCATATTCCGACCACGTGGGACGATAGGCTTTCTGTCGAGTATCGACGGTCGAGAGCGAACAATGCCGTGCGTCTTTCCCTCCCAGAAACGTGGACGCCTTCACTTGCGCGACTCATCGGCTACATCATAGCAGAAGGACATGTGTACCGAAATGACGAGAACAGCGGCTCTGTCACCATCACGAACAACGACCGCGAGATTCTCGATGACATTGCTGACGGATTCGAGCGATTGGGACTGACGTGGTCTGAACGTGAAGGGCGGCCGGACAAACAGGCGCAAGAAGTTGTCTGCTCAGCTAGTGAGTTTGTAAGCTTCCTCGAAGATCTGGAGCCCGCCATCCTCAAACGATCTGCCGAACAGCGCGTTCCACAGGCGCTATTCAGCACAAGTCCAGAGGTGAAAGCAGCGTTCCTGAAAGCCTATATCGAGGCTGAAGGTCACGTCTCAGCCACGCAACGAGAGATTACGGTCAGTTCGATGAGTCGTGAGCTTTTAGAGGGTGTGAAGTCGTTGCTCGCGTCGATTGGTATTCGCGCTCACCTGAAATCACGACACAACGGGAGTTACCGGCTCCGAGTCGGCGGTTCGGACTTCAGTGAGTACGTTGAACTAGTTGGGTTCGTAACCGAGCGAAAAACCGTTGCATCACAGGCATTTACCGACGTACCAGAGAATACCAACGTCGATGTAATTCCGGATATTGGAGACAAACTACAGGAAATACGTAACGCATTAGCACTGTCGCAGTTCGACTGTGGTGTTCCTCGGTCAACCTACCAGCACTACGAACGTGGCGACCGCAATCCCGGACGTGACACGCTTCGGCTCGTCATCGCGGCGTTTGAAACCCGACTGAACGAACTGCAAACACTCAGTGAAACGGTGCAACCCGAATGGGAAACCGTTAAAAACGCACGGCAAGACGTGAACATCTCCCAGCAGGCAATTGCTGACCACGTGGGTGTGTCACAGCGGACAGTGAGCCTTCACGAGCGTAACGAAGTCGTTTCAGACGGTGGCTATGTAACCGAGGCCCGCGACGTCATAGAAGAGCGAATCAAGAGTGGGCTGGCTGTTGCTGACGACATAGCTGCTCTCAAAGACCTCGTAAACGGAGACATCCGTTGGGACCGAATTGAGTCGATAGAACCCGTTGAGCCGGAGTACGACTGGGTGTATGACCTGGAAATCGAAGAAACCCACAACTACCTGACGAACAACATTGTATCGCACAACTCCGCGATGCTCCAGTACATCCGGAACATCGCCCCGCGCTCGGTGTACACCTCCGGGAAAGGGTCGTCCTCTGCGGGTCTCACGGCCGCGGCAGTGCGCGACGACTTCGGCGACGGCCAGCAGTGGACGCTCGAAGCCGGTGCGCTCGTCCTCGCGGACAAGGGGATTGCAGCGGTGGACGAACTCGACAAGATGCGACCGGAAGACCGCTCTGCGATGCACGAAGCCCTCGAACAGCAGAGCATTTCGGTTTCGAAAGCGGGCATCAACGCGACGCTCAAGTCGCGGTGTTCGCTGCTCGGGGCGGCGAACCCGAAGTACGGACGCTTTGACCCCTACGAGCCAATTGGCGAGCAAATCGAACTCGAACCGGCGCTCATCTCGCGGTTCGACCTCATCTTCACGGTGACGGACAAACCGGACGCCGACAAGGACACGGAACTCGCAGAACACATCATCCGGACGAACTACGCTGGCGAACTCCACACCCACCGCACGCACACCAACTCCTCTAACTTCACCGAACAGCAGGTAAACGACGTGACCGAGGAGGTCGCGCCGGTCATCGATGCCGAGTTGCTTCGCAAGTACATCGCGTTCTCGAAGCGCACCTGTTATCCAACGATGAGCGACGAGGCAAAGCAGGCCATCCGCGATTTCTACGTTGACCTGCGCGCGAAAGGCGCAGACGAAGACGCGCCCGTGCCCGTGACCGCCCGGAAACTCGAAGGGTTGGTGCGCCTCGCGGAGGCGAGCGCGCGGGTTCGCCTCTCCGATACGGTCCACGAAGAGGACGCAGACCGCGTCATCGAACTCGTCCGGTCGTGCCTGCAGGACATTGGGGTTGACCCAGAAACCGGCCAGTTCGACGCGGACGTTGTCGAGACGGGGCGCTCGAAGACCCAGCGCGACCGCGTGAAGAACATCAAGAACCTCATCGCCGAGATCGAACAGGAGTACGAAGACGGCGCGCCAATCGACGTGGTGTTAGACCGCGCAGAGGAGATCGGGATGGACCACTCGAAGGCCGAACACGAAATCGAGAAGTTAAAACAGAAAGGCGAGGTGTACGAACCGCGCACCGACCACCTCCGAACGACGTAGATGGACCGAATTTCTGCCCTGCGGAACATCGAAGACGCGCTCGCCGCCTTCGAGCAAGGCGAGACGGATTTGGCGACGATGGAACAGCGCGTCCGCGGCGTGTTGCGCACCTACGCGACCGAATTTGCAGATAATTCACTGGCCGCCTATCGAGCGTCCGGAGATACAGCAGTGGATGGACTTGTCGTGGTCGCCGAGTCGAGCGCACAGGCCCGCGAGCGCATCGGAGAGTTAGGTGGACAAGCGTCCACATTCACGGTAGAGCGGGTCGATTCCTCGTAATATCGGACATTGTGAGTGTCGTGAAACCCGCAACGATTTTATATATCCACGGTTATATTACTGAAGAACAAGTTTGAGCCAAAGAGAACCACAGGAGCAATCACTTCATCAGCAATTGTCAGATACTTCTAATATACTCCTGTGTACGCCACCGATGAGTCCGGCGGCGGAGGATTCGTGTATGGAGTTGCTGACGCCACCGGCTGAGACGGAGTTGAACGTTCTTTGGGTTGCTTACTCTCGCACGCCGGACAGCTGTCTCACACAGTGGCGCCAGCATGGCACAACCCAACCGAACGATATCTCGATTATCAACGTCGGCGATAGCGTTCGCTCTGCTGTCGCTGCAAACGGCGCGAGTCACGGTGGGCCCGGCCCGATTCAGACAGTCCCGAGTGCCGGCGATCTGACTGGACTCGGAATTGCGATTAGTAACGTGCTCTCTCAATGGGCAGAAACGGACGCCCAAACTGTCGTCTGTTTCGATTCGCTCACGGCACTGCTCCAGTACGTCGAACCCGAGAAGTCCTACGAGTTTTTACACGTTCTCACCGGACGACTGTTCGCTGCGGACGCCATCGCCCACTTCCACATCAGTCCGGACGCCCACGACGACCAAACGGTCGAAATGATTCGCTCACTGTTCGATGGCGAAGTCTCCATCACAGAAGACAGCGACCGAATCGTACTCACACGCTGACCAGTCGATAATTTTAACAACCAATATTTCTGAAACGAGTAGTGTGCTCCTCGTCGTCACCTACTCGACTGCGGCTCGCCAGACGCTCAGAAACATCTGTCGAGCGCACGACGCCGTCGTGATTCGCCGGTTCGGGCGAGCCGCGCTGTTCGAGACGACTGAGTTGGGAGCCTTCCTTGCCTTGCGGCTGCTCGAAAAACACGGTCAAGACGTCCAGCTCGCAGAGACAACACCGTTCAACGAGTTCGAGGCGGTTCCAGACCGAGTGCGTGAGGCGGCGAGTGCGTACGAAGCTCGCCCGAATGCGAGTACGCCATATGCCAAATTCGCCGTTGGAACGGCCCATCCAACGCCTGAGGAGATGGCGACACGCGAGCTATGAAACTGCGGGTAGATGGCGTCGTGTATTCGGGCCGTGCAATTGACCTGTCGGCTGAGCCGGTCGGCGCTGAGGCGGTGTGTCGCGCTGTCTCGGGCGACGACTCTGAAATTTCGCTGTCGTGTCCTGACCCACAGCCTGTCTACGACCACGTCGGCTACATCCACCCGGACCTCTCGCTCTCTCGACGGAGCGCGCTGGCTGCGGCGGCACGGTCGTGTGGATACACTGCTCCGCAAGATGAAGCGCTCAGCGAGATTCGAGCGAACCTCGAAGCCCACGATTCACCGGCGGTATCGGTCAGAGCAGCGCGCAAGCGAGCCGCGAAAGCCGGTGCTGAGTGCGAGCGACTTCAGGAATCGGTCGCCGCCCAGCGTGGTCGCGTGCAGGCGCTTCGCGCCCTCGGAGAAGACCCAAACGACGCGGAAACCCGCCTCAAAGAGACGATTGCGGCGCTTTCAGAGCAGGAAACAGAACGCATCGCGGCCGAGCAGACGCTCGCCCACGCAGAGCAACAGGCGCGAGCCGCACGAGACAGCCGAGAGCGACGCATGCGCCTCGAAGATCGGGAAGCAAACCTCAGACGCGCGGCGCGGCGGGCGCTTGCAGCGCAGGTGGAGGGCGAAGTTGAAAAGGCACGGGCACAGCTTCCAGCAGCGCACCCACAGGCGGTGGCGTCGGCGCTCGCGATTGCTCGAGTCGCATCGGTTCAGGCACCGGTTGTGCTCTCAGGGGAGTGGTTCGAGACGGCGACGGCGGCCGCAAACTGGCTCTGTGCCCCCGTGATTCGGCTGTAGTTTAAGACACAAGCCGCGGCCAGTGGCCGCATGGTCGAACTCGATTGGACGCTGCGCGAAGCGAGGGGTGTGTGCCTTGTCGAACTCCGGGTTGAAAACCCACGGAAGACGGCGGTTCGCATCCGAATCGCGAACGAACTGCCAGCACCGCTCTGGCCGCCTCGATGCGAGGGCCTGCCAGTCACGGGGTGGGACGACGGTGGCTGGGAAGGCGTAATTCCATCCGAGACGGTGGTTGCGCTTGGCTATGCAGCTCCGACAGCACCGGTCGAACCACCAGTGACGGTGGCGTGGGAAGAACGCGCTGAATCACCAACAGCTGAGTACGACTCAGCGAGCGCCGTGGTACAGGCGCTTGGCGACGCCTCACCGCCGCGGGACGCGGTTCCCGTCGAAATATCGACTGCCCATGGAGAACAGGCTGGAGAAAGACTGGCAGGCAAGAAGCAAGCCTGCATGGAACAGTCACCAACAGAGAGTGCAGACGAGCAGGACCCTCCTGTTTCGCTCCCGCCCGCAGTCAGCGACTGGCTATCGACCGTCGAGCGCGACGTTGCCCGCGCAGAGCGACTCGCTGCGGTCGAAACCGTCCCCGAAGCGACAGCCGCGGTTTCTGCGGTTGGGGGACTCGACGGGGTACGAGAGCTCGCCGAGACAGTGGCAAAAACGGAGTCGCAACTCGAATCGCTCAGCGAGGCGGCAGAAACGCTCGAAACGCGACTCGATGAGGCTGCGATTCCAGTAGCAACCCTCGCGTCGCTCGCATGATCCTCGCAGTCACAGGCGGGAAGGGTGGGGTTGGGAAATCGACAGTGGCGTACAACCTCGGCGCAGAACTCGATGCCGTCGTCGTGGACGCAGACCTCGGAATGGCAGACTTGCCACCGGGTCACGGGCCAGACCTCCACGACGTGTTGGCGGGGCGTGCAACACCACGCGATGCAATCGACGACTCGGGTGACGTGACGCTCGTGCCGTGTGGGCGGAGCCTGAACGGCGCACGTGCGGCCGACCCGACCAATCTGGGAAGCGTGGTACGCGCACTCGAAGCCGAGTTTGGCGAGGTGGTCATCGACTGTCCAGCAGGGCTGGCGAGCGATGCCGGGGTGCCGCTCTACGTTGCAGACTGCTGTCTCATCGTGACGACTGCGGAGCCACCGGCACTCGCAGACGGGGTTAGGACGCGCGCACTCGCTCGGAAATTGGGTACTGGGCTGTGTGGCGTTACGCTCAATCGCAGCGGTGAGCGTGCACCGACCGACCGGGTTGCGCGGCTCTTTGGCGCACCAGTCGTGTCGCTGCCAGAAACGAGGGCTGCACAGGTCGCCTTCGATGCGTCAGTCGCGGTGAAAGCAGTCGAGCCAAACGGTGCATTTGCCACGCAGGTCAGAAAAGTTGCAAAACTCGTTCACTCCTGTACGGCGTGAAACGTGGTGCGGAGCGTGACCGGAGTGACGCCAGCCACGGCCGCGGCGTCGGCTTGGGTGAGGGTGCTGTCGTGCTCTTTTCCGGCAGTGTAGAGACACGCAGCCGCGATACCACTCGGATTTCTTCCACAGACGAGCCCCTGCTCGTGGGCTTCGGCGACGAGTTCCCGTGCGCGGCGTTCGACGGCGGCAGAAAGGTCGAGTTCGCTTGCGAATCGCGGCAGGTACTCGGTCGGGTCGATTGGCCCCGTCGGTAAGCCGAGTTCGCGGTTGAGGGCATCGTAGGCGGCTTTGAGCTCGGCTTCGGTCGCCCGCGCGTGGGAGACGACTTCCGTGAGCGTCCGCGAGATGGTTGCCGTCCGGCAAGTCGCGTACACTGCGGCGGCGGCGAAGCCTTCGAGTGAACGACCCTGCAGTAAATCAGCAGACTGCGCAGATTTGAACAACACACACGACTGGTCGCGGAGGCTTTCTGGCAGGCTGAGTTGGCTCACGAGCCGCCGGATTTCCGTGAACGCGTAGACGCGATTTCGGTCGCGCTTCGAGGAGATTTTCGCCCGGTTGTGCTGGCGACGCATCCGAGCGACGCGACGGCGCTTGCGACCTTTCAGACGGGTCGAGTAGCCAATCTCGGTCGAGAGGCCGCGGTCGTGACGCGAGCGAGTGAGCGGCGCGCCGGTGCGCTTTCGCGTCTCCTCGTTTTCGGTGAACGCCCGCCACTCGGGACCGCGGTCGATGCGGTCTTCTGCGACGACGAGCCCACAGCTGGGACAGAACGTTTCGTCCGATTCAGTGCGGAGATGTTCGCTACATTCGGGGCAAGCCTGCGTTGATTGTGCCGAACTCATCACATTTCGAACTTGGTTCCGAATGGGTATTTAAAGACGGGACGATTTGCCGAAAACCGTCCGCAAGCGGTGGTGTAAACCTACCGGTCACCGGTAGGCTTTCTCGGCGAACGCGATTGATTTTACAAATACGTGGAAAATTTTTAACTATGATAGGTCAGAACTTACACGTATGGCGCTCTCAGACATCGCCGCCGGGTTGGAGGTGACGACCGAACAGCACCACCGCGGGGTTGCAACGGTCGATACCACCGAGACGGCGCTCGCAGACCGGCTCGAACCCGTGGCAGACGACCTGCCCTGTTCGGCCGCCGCGGCGGCGACTGTCATAGAGACATACGCAACCGGCGCGAGTGTGGGCGACTGTGGGGTAGAGGCAGGCGTTGCACCCGTCACCGCCGCGAAGGTGTTACACCTCGCGGGCGAGGCGACGACGCCGCTCAGCCCACAGGGTCGCCAGTTCGTCCGCGATTGGTTGGCTGCAACCCTCTCCCGAGCAGACGCACTCGCACTCTCGGGCGCGAGCGATGCCGAGTTCGCACTCGCGGCGTACTGTGAGACACACGACCCCCTCGCGGCGGTGTGTGAAGCTGCAGAAGGGGCACTCTCGCCGACTGGGTCTGCAAGCGTGGCGAAACGCGACGCGCTCGCAGAGACAATGAGTGAGAGCGGCGAGTTCTTCTAGCGAGAAAGCGAGTACTTTTCGAGCAGCCCGGGGTCTTCGAACTCGATGCCGAGGTCGGTGTCGAACAGCGTCTCTGCAACGTCGACGACCGACGGTGCAAGCGCACCATCTTCGGCGGTCGCACACGTTGGTGAGTCGGGGTCGGCATTTGCGCTTTCTGGAATCAACAACTCCGTTTCACGGGCGAACAGCGAGCCGTCTGCGCGATTGGCGAGGAGGTGGTCGCCACTCGCACCAACGTCCTGAAGGCGGCCGCGAATGGGTGAAATCGCGTCGAGGCCGCGTTCGGTTGCGGGCGCGACGAGCGCGACCGCGTCGGCCGCGGTGACCGCGGCAACCGCCGGGTTCGTGGCGAGCGGTGGCGTGTCGATGAGCACGATGTCGAACCCGCGTGTGAGGTCGGTGACGTAGTTCGAGAGCTGTTCTGCGGCGGCGGGCGCTTTCGCGCGAGCCAGTTGCTCGAACGTTGCGTGCGACGGGACGGCAGAAAGTCGTCCGTCGAGGTCGAGGGGAAGGTCGTAGATGGCGGCTTCAATCGGTTTTTCACCAGTCACAGCATCGGTCACGTCCGTCTCGAGTGGGCCTGAGACGTACCGTGCCAAACCTTGTGTTCCGTAGGCGGCATCGAGGAGTACGACATCGTGGCCACCGCGGGCGAGCGTCGCACCGAGTTCGAGCGTGAGGCGTGTCGTTCCGGCACCACCCACGACGCCACAAAGCGCGAGCGACTGCGTCTTCGTATCCATATTTTGAACTACTCAGGTCATCGTACAAAAAAGACAGGGAGGGTTAGTCGGTGGCCGCGCGAATCCCGGCTGCGATGTCGTCGAACTCCTCGTCTGTTAGTTCTGGCATCGTCCTGATGATGGAGTGGACGGCCCCGCCGCCGTCACCCTCGAAGCGCGGGACGATGTGGGCGTGGACGTGTTGCACCTCTTGGCCAGCGGCCGTGCCGTTGTTGACGCCGATGTTCGACCCGTCTGCGGAGACCGCCTGTTCTACGGCCGGTGTGAGGTGATACAGCGCCTCGAATACCGCTTCGCCGAGGCCTGCGGGCAGATCGGCGATAGTCTGGTGGTGGGCTTTCGGGATGACGAGCGTGTGCCCTTTCGTGAGCGGATTCACGTCGAGAAACGCCAGCACGTTGTCGTCTTCGTACACCGTTCGGCTCGGAATCTCTCCGGCGATAATCTTACAGAAAATACAATCGTCGGCCATGCGTTGTGTGTCGCGCGCAGATTTGAAGTAAGTTTCCCGTCTGCAGATTGGTCGCGAAATGAATCGTTTTGTCGAATAATTTGGTAAATTTGTAAATTCGAGAGAGTGGCCCTCAGAATTTAAAATCCACGGAGGGTAGCGGCACATATCTGACCGAAATATATAACACCACACATTACAACATTGTTCAGGAGTAATAATGATGAATGGTCACATGAACCAGAGTACCGATTCTCAAGACCAACCGGGCAACGGACAGACGCGACGCCGATTCATGCAGGCCGCGGGTGCCGCGGGCCTCCTCAGTGTTGCTGGCTGCCTCGGCGGTGGCGGCGGCGGTGGCGGCGAAGGCTCGCTTTCGATTCCCGGCCTGTACGACCAAAGTGGCCCCACCTCAGACGTAGGTCGCCCGACCGCGCTTGGCTCACGAGACGCGTTCAAATGGATTAACGAGGAAGGACTGCTCGACCAAGAGATCAATCACAACGGCGTCGATTATGCCTACGACGTCGCACAGGCAAACCAACAGTACGACGAATTTACCTCAGACGGAACGCCCCCAATCATCATTGGCTGGGGGACGGCAGACACCGAGGCACTCGCGCCGAAAGTCGCCCGCGACCAGATTGTGTACATTTCGGCGTCCTACTCCGCGAAATTGCTCACGGAGGAAGCGCCGTACAACTTCTTCGGCAACTTAGACTACACGAGTCAGGCCCGAGCACACCTGAAGTGGATTGCGGACAACGACCCCGACGGTAAGGTCGCGTTCATCTTCTCTAACACCTCGTTCGGGAAGGCTCCCGTCGAAGGCGGGAAGGCCTACGCAGAGGAGTTGGGCTTAGAAGTCGGCGACGACATCGACCTGCCGCTGACCGCGAACTCGGCGACGACGCAACTTCGCAAGGCAAAGGACGAACAAATCGACTACCTCATCCACCAGAACACGGCCGCACCGATGCAGGTGTTGCTCAAAGACCGCCAAGACGTCTACCCAGAGGTCAACGTCATGGGCCTGACCTACACCGTAGACGAACTCCGCGTCCAAGAGTCCCCAGAGACGTTCGAGGGCGTGCGCTACGCGAGTGGGTTCAAGACGTTCGCCGAGGTCATGGAAGGCAGCGGGCAGGGCAAAGACGCCATCGAAGCCTCCTTCGAGCGCGAAGGGCGGTCGATGGACGACCCGAGCGTGGCGAACTTAAACTACGTCCGCGGGGTCATCCACGCGATGGTCGCACTCAAGGGCATCCAAGAAGCAGGCAACTTAGACTTAGACCCATCCGCGGGTGAGAACATCCGCTCTGGAATGTTCGAAATCAGCGACTGGGACGTGTTCGGCCTCGCAGAGCCGTTCACCTACGAAGAGGACGACCGCCGCCCAACCATGACCGGACGCATCTATCAGGTCGAAGACGGCGAGATGAAGTTCGACTCCAAAGCCGAGCTCCCCCGCCGCGACGACTGGATTGGCCTCTAACGATGACGGCAAGCGAGGCCGAGACGACAGACCGGGCCGCCGAAACGGGCCCCCCGCCAGTCGTCGAACTCGACAACGCAGAAATCGTCTACGACCGCCACTTCCTCGCCGTCCAAGGGGTGTCGCTCGAAGCGAACGAAGGCGACATCATCGCACTCCTCGGGCCGAACGGCGCGGGCAAGAGTACCATCTTAAAGATGATTTCCGGCATCGGCCGCACCGAGCGCGGCGAGGTGTCTCGCGGACGCATTTACTTCGATGGCGATGACGTCACCAACTTCGGCACGAACGAGATGGTCTCCCGCGGTGTGACCCACATCCTCGAAGGACGGCGGTCGTTTCGCGACCTGACGGTCGAAGAGAACCTCCGGTGTGGCCTCTACAGACAGGGCCGCCGGTTGAATTTCAGCGAAGAAGACTACGAACTCGCGTTCTCGTATTTCCCGCAGTTACAGGAGATTATGAACCTGAAAGCGGGGTACGCAAGCGGTGGCGAACAGCAGATGCTCGTGATTGCACGCGCCTTGCTCCACCGCCCGCGACTCCTCTTGCTCGACGAGCCGTCGCTCGGCCTCGCGCCGAAACTGGTGCGCGACATCTTCGAGACGCTCAAAGAAATCAACGAAAAGGAGAACATCACGATGGTCATCGCAGACCAAAACGCCAAACGAACCCTCGATATCGCAGACTATGGCTATGTTATGGAAAACGGGCAAATCGAGCTTCACGACCCGGCAGACAGCCTCAAGAACCGCGAGGAAATCAAGGAGTTTTACCTCGGGACGAGTCGTGAGGAGGGGCGGTATACGGACATCCGCCACTACAAGATTCGCAAACGGTGGACCTGATGGGAGGTGACTCGTGAGCCACTCATCGTTCGACGTGCGAGGCGGCCCACCCGTCCCCCCAGAGGAGGCTGCCCTCGGCTGTAAAAACATCACCAAAACCTTCGGCGCGGTGACGGCCGTAGACGACGTCTCCATCTCCATCCAGAAAGGCGAGTGGGTATCGATTGTCGGCCCGAACGGCGCGGGAAAAACGAGCCTGCTCAACGTCATCAACGGCTTTTACGAACCAGACCCCGGCGGACAGGTGTTCCTCGACGGGCAGGACGTGACGGACATGCGCTCGTACCAACGGGCGCGCCACGGCCTCGGGCGGACGTTCCAAGGCCTCGAACTGTTCGAGAGCGAAGACGTCATCGAGAACGTCATCACGGTCAAGTCCATCAGCCGTCGCCCCAACCTGCTCGAAGCCATGCTGTTCTACTGGCGGGGCCGGGACATCGAGGAGAAAAATATGCGCGAGGTCGAGGAAATCATCGATTACCTCGAACTCTGGGAGTACCGCCACAGCCCGATTTCGAGCCTCCCGCTCGGCATCCGCCGGCGGGTGGACTTGGCGCGGGCGCTCGCGCTCGACCCGGACGTCATCCTCCTCGACGAGGCCATGAGCGGCCTCACCTTCGAGGAGAAGTACGACATGGTGCGGTTCCTGACCGACCTCTACGAGGAACGCGGCCTGACCGTCGTCATGATCGAACACGACTTGGAGGTCGTGACGGACGTTTCAGACCGGATGATTGTACTCCAAGAGGGTGCGGTCATCGCCCGCGGGCCGCCGGAGGCGGTCACCGCAGACTCGCTCGTCGCAGAAGTGTACACGGGGGTTGACTAATGGCCCAAGACGAACTCTCGACCGGCGTGAGCGTCGACCGCGTGGCGAGCGCGCCCGAAGGCGACATCGACATCGTCTCAGACCGCTCGCTGCCCGAGATTCTGTTAGACCACGTCGAAAAACACGGCGACGACATCGCCCTTCGCTGGAAGCAGTTCGGCGTCTGGCAAGAGTTCAATTGGACGGCGTACTACGACCGCGTCCGGTGGTTTGCGCTTGGCTTAGAAGAGTACGGCTTTGACGTCGGCGACGTGCTGTTCACGATTGGCTACAACCGCCCCCACCAGCTCTGGGCGTGGCTCGGCGCACAGTCGCTCGGTGGGATGGCCGCGCCGAACTATCAGGACATGCTTCCCGAGGAAATCGGCAAGCAACTCGACCTCCTTCGCCCGCGCATCGTTTTCGCAGAAGACCAGGAGATGGTCGACAAGGTGCTCTCGGTCGCAGACGACGCACCCGGCCTCGAAACCATCATCTACCGCGACGAACGCGGGATGTTCCGCTACGAGCAAGACGACCCGAAAATCGTCAGTTACGCGGAGGTAGAGGCGCGTGGACGCGAACGCTTAGAAAACGGCGAGGTCGATGGCGACTACGTCGCAGAACGCATCCGCGCGATTGACCCGAACACGCCAGCGATGCTCTCACCGACGAGTGGGACGACGGGCACGCCAAAGCGCGTGCAACTGTCGCACTTTAACTTCGTGAACCTCGCGAACGCGGCCATCGAAATCGACCCACTGCCCAAAGAGTCAGACTACTTCTCGTACCTGCCGATGGCGTGGGTTGGTGAGCAGATGATTCTGATTGCGGCCGCATTCGTTGGCGGGTGGACGGCCAATTTCCCCGAACAGGAGGAAACCGAACGCGAAGATCTGCGGGAAATCGGCCCGGAAATCATCTTCTCGTCGCCGCGCACCTACGAGGCATGGGTCGCAGACATCAAGGCGAAAATCGAAAACACCACGCGACTGAAGCGGTGGACCTACGAGAAGGCGATGGCCATCGGCCAGGAGTACACGGAGTACATCACTGGCGAGAAGGCTGGTCAGACCCCACCCGCAACACTGCGGGCGAAAAACTGGCTCGCCTACTGGGTGGCTTACCGCCCGATTCTCGACAAAATCGGGCTGAAACGCGCGAAAAACGTCTACACCGGCGGCGGCCCGCTCGGTGAAGAGCACTTCGAGTACTACCACGCCCTCGGCGTGCGCCTCAAACAGATTTGGGGCCAGTCTGAGGTGTGTGGCTTCGTGACGATGCACCGCGACGGCGACATTCAGGCTGACACCGTTGGCCAAGTGTTCCCGAACGTGGAAGTCGGACTCACGCCCGGCGGCGAACTCGTGGTTCGCGGCCCGGTTGTCACCTCTGGATACTACAACCAGCCAGAGAAGACGGCTTCTGCCATCGAAGACGGTTGGCTTCACACCGACGACTTCGGCGACATCACCGACGACGGCCACGTCAAGGTGTTCGACCGGATGGACGACGTACTCGAACTCGCAGACGGGACGGCAATCGCGCCCATCAGCGTCGAGACGAAGCTCAAGTTCAACCCGTACATCAAAGAGGCGATGGTCGTCGGTGACGGCCGCGACTACCTCGCCGCAGTGCTCAACATTCGCTTTGACAACGTCGCAGAGTGGGCAGACCAGCGCGACATCCAGTACGCTGGCTACCGTGATTTGACGCAGAAACCCGACGTACTGGACCTCATCACTGGCGTGGTCGAGGAGACCAACGCCCGCTTAGAAGGCAACGAGATTCGAAAGTTCATCGTCCTGTTCAAGGAGTTCGACCCCGACGACGGCGAACTCACGCGGACGGGGAAGATTCGCCGCAAGGTGGTTGGCGAACGCTACGCCTCGCTCGTGGAGGACATCTACAGCGACAAAGAAGACTGTGAAATCGACATCACCATCACGTATCAGGACGGCCGCGAGACGCGCGAACACGGCGAAATGGCGATTATCGACCTCGACTCTGTCGGGGAAGAGGTCGCCGCAAACGGAGGGGCAGAGTAATGGTTGACGTTCCGGCCCTGTTCGCGACGATCGTCGCGGGCATCGGCATCGGCGCAATCTACGCGCTCGTCGCGATGGGCTTTTCGCTCATCTACAAGGTGACGGGCGTGCTCAACTTCGCGCAAGGACAGTTGGCGCTCGTCGGGGCGTACTTCGTGGCGATTTTCGCTGCCCCTTCGATTATCTGGTTCGTCCCGGCAGGCGCGTTGCCGACGCTCGGCGGCGTCGTCGCGCTCGTCGCGACCATCCTCGTCGGCGTGTTGCTTGGCGTGCTGTTAGAACGGGCTATCTTCCGCTTCTTCATCGGAGAACCCGTGTTGTCGGTGATTATCGTCACGCTCGCACTGGGTGGCATTTTCAGCGGCTTCATCCAGTTCCTCGTCGGCCCGAACTTCCGCGCCTACCCGGAATCGCTGTTGCCAAACTGGAGCGTGCCACTCCCGTTCGGAACGGAGATTAGCGGTCCCTTCGCCATCGGCGTCGTGCTCTCGCTGGTCGTCGTCATCGCGCTCATGGTGTTCTTCCGGTACACCGTCACGGGGTCGATTCTCCGGGCGGCGGCCTCAGACCAGCAGGCGGCGATGGCGCTCGGCGTCTCCATCGAACGGACGATTATCATCGCGTGGACGCTCTCGATTACGATTACCGCAATCGGAGGCATCCTGCTCGCCATGGCGAACGGCGGGGCGGGCTTCGCCATCGAGACGACGGGCATCATCATCCTCGTGGCGGTGGTGTTCGGCGGCCTCGACAGCGTTCCGGGGGCGTTCCTCGGGGCGATTGTCGTAGGCCTGCTGCGGGAACTCGGGCGGTTTTACGTCGAGGATTTCGTCGGCGCTGGCTTCGCTGAAATCCTCCCGCTCATCTTTCTGCTGTTCATCATCGTCGTGAAACCGTACGGCCTGTTCGGCACCGAACGCATCGAGAGAATCTAACCCATGTACGAAATCCAAACTCATCGGTCGCTCGTTTCCACTGCGGAGGTGCCAGATGCCCTGCGGTGAGTACTTCACGGACTATGGCTCGCGGATGGGGCTGTTTCGCTGGCGCACCCAGCGAATCGCACTCGTTCTCGGCCTGCCGATTCCGTTCCTCCTGCCGTTCGTCATCGGCGGCGGGACGCTGAATCTGTTCGCCCAGATTTACATCTTTGCGATTGCCGTCCTCGGCTTGAACGTCATTCTCGGCTACGCCGGGGAAATCGTGCTCGCACAGGGGGCGTTCATGGCAATCGGGGCCTACAGCACCTCGCGGATGCTCGGGACGGGCGCGGGCTTACTGCCCGCCATGATCGTCGGCGGGTTCATCGCCGCGGGCGTGTCGGTGGCCTTTGGCCTCCCCGCGGTTCGCGTCAAAGGCTTCTACATCGCCATTTCGACGCTCGCGTTACAGTTCATCGCAGAATGGTTCTTCCTGAACGACAAGGCAGCGTTCATCCACGGCGGCGTCCAGCAGACGGTTCCGGTTGACGTTGGCCTCCTCGGGAGTTTCATTCGGATTAGCTCGCGGACGGACATCTACTTCCTCGCGCTCGTCTCGATGCTGGTGTTCGCGCTGTTGTCGCTGAACTTCAGTCGGACTGGTATCGGGCGGTCGTTCCGCGCGGTCCACGAAAACGACCTCGCCGCCGCCGTCCTCGGCATCAACGTGTTCCGCAACAAACTGCTCGCATTCGCCATCGGCGGGTTCATGATTGGCTTTTCGGGCGGCCTCTACGCCGTCTTGATTGGCTTCTTAGACCCGAGCTTCTTCACCATCGAGTTGACGCTCCAACACTACGTCATGCTCCTGTTCGGCGGGCTTGGCCGCGTCTGGGGCGCGCTGCTCGGGGTGGCAATGGTGTCGATTCTCCTCGACAACCTCCAAGAGTTCTTCAACACCTACGCACCCGACGCGACGTCGCTGATTCCGGTTCTCTTCGGAGCCATCATCATCGTCGTGCTCGCCGTCGAGCCAAAGGGGGTGTTGGCTGCGCTCGGCCAACTCAAGGAATACCTGCGTAAGTGGCCATACGCCTATTAGCGGATGGCCACAATCTGAGCGCATGAATCGGACGCAAACCGCCCGCTCTCTTCTCGATAGTCTGCCGTTCCACGAAGTCCACGGTATCGAAATCGTCGAGGTGACCGAAGCCACCGCAACGACGCGTATCCCGTTCGCCGACGACCTCGTTGGCAACCCGGACGTGCCCGCCATCCACGGCGGCGTTCTCGCCGCACTCGTCGACCTGACCGGCGCGGCGCTGTTCGTTGGCAACCTCGGCCGCTACACCCCGACCATCGACATGCGCATCGACTATCTCACCCACGCCGGAGCGGAGACGCTCGTCGGAACCGCCACCCGCGTGCGCGAAGGCGGGTCGATTGGCGTCGCAGACATCGAGATTCGCGTCGGAGACACGGTCTGTGCCACCGGAATGGGCACGTACAAACTCTCGACATGACGTTTGCGCCCGCAACCGACGCCCACGTCCATCTGATGCCAGACAGCCTCATGTCCGCCATCCGCGGGGCGCTGTATGACGCCGCCGAGTGGGAAATCGACCACCCGACCGACCGCGAAACAATGGAAGCAGAACTCACAGATGCTGGCGTGGAGAAGTACATCGCGCTCCCCTACGCCCACAAGCCGGACATTGCGGCCGACTTAAACGACTGGGTGCTCGCCCAGTGTTCTGAGTCAGAAATGGCCGTCCCCTTCGCCACCGTCCACGGTGACGACGACGTAGAGAGGGTGGTTCGCCGGGCATTCGACGCGGGCGCTCGCGGCCTCAAGTTCCAGTGTCCGGTGCAGGGCTGTGGTCCCGCAGACCCACGGCTCGACCCGGCCTTTGAACTGGCCGCAGCATACGACCGGCCCATCATGTTCCACGCGGGAACCGCGCCAATGTTCCGCGACAACCCCGCCGTCGGCTTCGACCAGTTCGCCCAGTTCGTCGAAACTTACCCCGAGGTGCGGGCATGCTGTGCGCACATGGGAACCTACGAACACGAGGCGTTCATCGAATGCGCCCGCGAGAACGAACAAGTATTCTTGGATACGACCGTCGCCATGTCCGCCTCCGCACCCGAGTACATGCACTTCGACCCGACGGTGATTGCTGACGACGTGTTCGAAGCCCTCGCTGGCTCCATCATGTACGGCTCAGACTACCCGAACATTCCGTATCCCTACGAAGACGAACGGACGCACCTGCTCTCGCGTGACCTTTCGGATGAAGCGTTCGAGCAGTTGTTCAGAGGCGCGGCAGAACGATTCGTGGGAGAGAATTAGTCGCGCGTCCGCGGCTGTGTGCCGGTAAATTCGCGCGGTTTCAGTTCTTCGCGTTTGAGGAAGGCGTTTGCGCGTTCGGTGAACTCGTCTGAAGCCCAGACGTTCGCGGTCATGTCGCGGGCCATCTCTTCTGCGAGGAGGCCAAAGTTCGTCCACGGCTTGAGGATGGTTTTGATGGTGCGGTAGGCTTGGGGACTCTTGGTATCCACAATCGTCTGGAGCAGTTCGACCGCTTGGTCCTCTGCGTCACCATCGTCTACGACGCGGTTGATGAGGCCGATGCGTTCGGCTTCCGGCGCGGAGAGGAGCGACCCGATGAGGAGCATCTCGCGGGCGCGTTTCTCGCCGACGATGAGCGGAAGGAGTTGGACGCCGCCGCCTGCAGCCGTCGAGCCGACGCCGACTTCCGGCTGGCCGAAGCGCGCAGACCGCCCGGCGACGATGAGGTCACAGCCCATCACGAGTTCGTTACCGCCCGCGACGCAGGTGCCTTCGATGGCGGCGACGGCGGGTTTACCCGTGTCTCTGAGCATGTCGATGGCTTCGAAGTAGGTGGTGAGCCAGCGCGCGCCCTCCTCGAAGGTGAGGCCGTTGAGTTCGCCCAAGTCCGCCCCGGCACAGAACGTGTCGCTCGTGGAGGTGAGGAGAATTCCCTGTATGGACGAATCCTGGTCTGCGCGGTCGAATGCATCGTACAGTTCGAGGACCATCCGCTCGTCTAAGACGTTGTGGCGCTCTGGGTTGTCGAGGCGGATGGCGGCGAGGCGGTCGTCGTCGGCGTGCGTCTCGTACACGATTCGCTCGTAAGACATGGGAAATGCAAACACACCCCAATAGTATAACTCCTCTGCGGGAGTCGATTTCAGCATGCGCGGACTCACCGGAAAAACGGCGTTTGTGACGGGAAGCGGCGGCGGTATCGGGCGAGCGATTGCGACACGGTTGGCTGAAGAAGGGGCGACGGTAGCGGTCAACGATATTGATGAAGCCAAAGCCGACGAAACGGTCGAGATAATCACCAACGCGGGCGGCGAGGCGTTCGCTGCCGTTGCGGACGTGACCGACCTCGATGCGGTGCGTGCGGCCATGCAAGCAACGATCGAGCAAACGGGCAGCCTCGACGTGCTCGTGAACAACGCCGGGTGGGACCGCATCGAGTGGTTCATGAGCCAAGACCCCACCGTCTGGGACCGCATCATCGACATCAACCTGAAGGGACAAATCTACTGCTCGCGGGCGGCGGCCGAAGTCATGACCGACCGCGACGAGGGTGGGCGCATCATCAACATCGCCTCCGACGCGGGGCGGGTCGGGAGTTCCGGCGAAGCCGTCTACGCCGGGGCGAAAGGCGGCGTGATCGCGTTCACGAAAACGCTCGCCCGCGAACTCGCCCGCAATCAGATTACGTGCAACGTCGTCGCCCCCGGCCCCGCAGACACGCCGCTCACGCGCACCATGCGCGAAGAATCAGAGTTGGCGGCGAAGATTCTCGGGAGCATGGCAACACAGATTCCACTCGGACGGATGACCGAACCAGAAGACGTGGCGGCAGCAGTCGCGTTTTTCGCCTCCGACGATGCGAGTTTCGTGACCGGACAGGTGCTGTCGGTGTCGGGCGGTTTGACGATGGCTGGGTAACCCGACTCAGTACCGTTCGTCAACCACCGACGGGCCGTCTTCCAGCGCTTCGACGCACTCGACCGCGTTTGGCTTGATGAGCAGACGGTCTGCGAGCGCGGCGCGGAGTTTCTCAGTGTCAGCCTCGCCCTCGCAGACGATGGCGAGGTGGTCGGTCGATTCGGGTCGCGAGACGGTGAGCCGATAGTTCCCAGTGAGGCCGTCGAACCCGGCGAGAACGAGGCCGATGGCTTCGGGGTAGAGTTTCACGCCCTTGACCTTCAGGCGGCCGTCGGTGCGCCCGATGACCCCGTTCGGGAGCACGACTTTGCCGTCGCGCACGTCTACGTCTGCGAGGTCGCCGGTGCGGTACCGGACGAGCGGCGCGCCCTCTTTTTTGACGTGCGTGACGACGAGTTCGCCGCGGTTGCCGGGTTCTAACACCTCGCCCGTGTCCGGGTCGATGAGTTCGACCAGCGCGTAGTCAGAGGCGACGTACAACCCGTCTTCTGCGGCGGTCTCTGCGGCGACCGGGAGGATTTGGCGTGACCCGAAGTAGTCACATGCCGTCTCACAACCGAGGGCGTCTTTGACCTGTTCGCGCATGCCCGGAATCGACGTGAACGGCTCGCCCGCACCGACGAATCGGTCTACCTGTCCGCCCGCTGCGCCGATTTTGAGCGCGTAGCTCGGGTTGCCGATGAGTGCGTCCACGTCGAACTCCTGGATGACACTCGCGGCCTGTTCTGAGTCGCCCGGCCCGAGCGGGATGACTTCCGCGCCGAGTTGTTCTAAGCCGCGGTGGATGAGCAGCCCAGTCCCGAACAAATGATAGCCGAAGGTGTTGAGCACGCGGTCGCCCCGTGAGATGCCCGCCTGCTCGAAGAGGGTGGCGTTGACCGCGGCCATGTGACGGAGGTCTTCTTGCGTGTCGAAAACCGGTTTCAAGTCGTCGCCCATCGGCGTAAAGCAAATCATCGACTCGCCGGGGTAGCACGAGCCTTCGGGTGGATTTTCCGCAAAATCGGCTTCGAGGTCCTCACCCGAGGTAAAGGGAAGATTTCGGAACTCCTCCCACGAGGATACGGCTTCGGGGTCGATGCCCGCCTCCGCGTAGGTGTCTGCGTAAAAGTCGTACGCCGCCACGCGGGAGAGTTGTGCGCGAACCGCCGCAAGCGTCTCGTCGTCGTACATAGTGAGAGATGTGTGGCCATTCCGCATAAAGTCAGAGGGAGGCGCGAAACTGCTCGCGGTCGACGACGCGGAAAACGAGGTCGACCTCCCCGAGCACGCGCCCCTCACTCGAGACGGTTGCATCGAGAAAGAGCTTCGGCCCATCGACATCTGTGAGTAGAGTTTCGACGGTGACGGTCGCGCCGACGGGGGCGGCGCTCCGGTGGTTGAGCCCGACGTATTCGCCGACGGTTCCGGTTCCTTTCGGAAGCAACCCGTGGAGCGATTCGCGGCCCGTGAACTCGGCAAACGAGACGACGAACGGCGAGCCGAGCACGTTGACGGCTTCGTCGGAGGCGGCGTCCGCAGCGGCGGGTTTTCCGGCGGGGTCTGTCTGTTCGCCGAAGACGGTCGTCGTGTGGTGGGGTTCGACTGTGAACTCGCGGGTGTGGGTGATGTCCTGTTCGCGGAGACGAGCCAGCGCGTCGTAATCGACGGACATTGTGCGGAGAGACGCCCGCGGGTGAGAAAAGTGCGCGGGCGCTCAGCGCCCGGCGACCTGCTCGCGGATGGCATCGAGATATTCGTCGTAGGTGTAGCCAAGCCGTGAGAGCCAGACTTCTTGATAGGACGGGTGGAGGAGTGGGAGCACCGTGACGCCGAGACCCGGGCAGTCGATGGGCGTGAGCACCGCATCGAGAAACCCATCGAGGCGGCGTGATTCCATGGCGAGAACGGTCTTCGTCGCGTGTTTTCCAGTCGTCAAAACGGCACGCGGTTGGATAGTCGAAAGCTCGGTTTCGAGGTGCGACCGACAGGCTTCGAGTTCCACCTCGGTCGGCGCGCGATTCGAGTCACCATCTTTCGGGTAGCACTTGACCGCGTTCGTGTAGTAGCACGACTCAGCGTAGCCGAGGGCTGCGATGAGCCGGCGGACTTTCTGCCCGGAATGTTTCGACGTGTAGGCCATCCCCGTCCAGTTGCCGCCGCTCCACACGTCGGCGTCAGGGTCGCCCGCAGCGGGCGCTTCTCCGACGACGATGAGGTCTGCGTCGAGCGGGCCGTTGCCCCACGAGATGCACGTTCTGGCTTCGACGAGCGCCGGACAGCGCAGACACGTCGCTGCGAGTTCGTTACGCATCGCCGGGTCTGGAAACGCCACCATACGTCGGTGTACGTTCGGATGCGCGTTAACTCCTACAGGTGCAGTTCACAATCGTCGATAAAGCCCCGCAGAATCCGGGCTGCGTCCGTGTCGAAGCCCGCGGCAACCCCACAGGAGTTGCCCTGCGGTAAGTGTAGTACGACAGCATCTTCGAACAGTTGTACCGTCGCTCTGAGTGCGTCGTACGGCGACGACAACGTCGTCGTCCGTGTGATGTCGCCGCGAAGCTGTGCGACGATGTCTGGAACGTTCGTCTCACCAGTCTCCGCGGTCGAATGCAGATACAGCGTCTCGTCGCCGTCGTCGTAGGCCGCGACCCACGACAACGAATTTCCTGCCCGCTGGCGCAGAAATTCGACGAGTTCGAGCGGCTCCACTCGGACGTCGTGTGCGTAATTCAGCTCAGAAGCGATTCGCTCCGCAAGTCCCCCATCCCCCATCTCTGTGTTCATCTCCCCACTACTATAACAACTGGAAAGACTATCAAAGTAGCTGGAATATACAGATTGTCTGACAGTGTGGGCGGCGATTACTCGGTCAGCGGCAGGATGATGCCGAAAAACAGCGGCACGAGCAGTGCGCCGAGGACGCCAATCACTTCGAGGTTGAAAAACAGCGTCTCTTCCCACGCGGGCAGCGAGGCGTACAGCGCGTGGCCAATGAGTTCGCCGCCCGCACCGACCGCAAAGAGGCCAATGCTTGCCAGAAAGCCGAATTTCGTCACAACGGAATAATCAATCTTCCCGTAGCGTCCCATACCCGCAACTCGTCGGTCTCAAGCTAAAGTGTTCTGCGAAGGAGTGTGACATACCACCACGAAAAGTAGATAATAGCGGCACCGAGTTGTGTGGGTATATGAGAGAACTTATCGTCGATATGGCGGCTGAGTTGTTCGCGGTACTTATCTACGCCGTGAGCGCGGGTGCGATTACGACGCTCAGCCTCGCCGCTGAGTTCACGGGCATCGAAAACCTCACCACGGGTCACCTCACGATGGGGCTGTGGTTCGCGTACATGGGCCTCGTGCTTGGCTACCTCGGCATCGCGTTGCTCGGTCGCCAGAAGCTGCTGCCGGCGCTTTACGCCCTCGGAACGAGCGACAACTGAGATTGTTTGTGAAGAAGGGTGGCCGGGGCATCCAGCGGGCCACAGGCCGAACAGTCTAACCGATTCTCCTTTAATGCCTGAGAGGGTTCACCACTGTATGAGCAGGTTTGCTGACGTCGACGACCAGTACGACCCCGACGCCGTCGAAGAGCGGGTTTTCTCTTACTGGGACGACGTCGACGCCTACGAGCAGACGAAACAGCACCGAAAGGAGGCTGAGACGTTCTTCTTCGTCGACGGCCCACCGTACACCTCTGGGGCCGCCCACATGGGGACGACGTGGAACAAGACGCTGAAAGACGCCACCATCCGCCACAAGCGAATGTGCGGCTACGACGTCACTGACCGCCCCGGCTACGACATGCACGGGCTTCCCATCGAGACGAAAGTCGAGGAGAAACTCGGCTTCGAGAACAAGAAAGACATCGAGGCGTTCGGCATCGAGAACTTCATCGACGAGTGCAAGGAGTTCGCAGACGACAACTTAGAAGGCCTCCAGAACGACTTCAAGTCCTTCGGCGTCTGGATGGACTGGGACAACCCGTATCGGACGGTTTCCCCCGAGTACATGGAAGCCGCGTGGTGGGGCTTCAAGCAGGCCGCCGAACGCGGCCTCGTCGAACTCGGCAAGCGTTCCATCAACCAGTGTCCACGCTGTGAGACGGCCATCGCGGACGCCGAGGTGGAGTACGACGAAATCGAATCGCCCTCTATCTACGTGAAATTCCCCCTCCGCGACCGCGAGGGTTACCTCGTCATCTGGACGACCACGCCGTGGACCATCCCGGCGAACACCTTCGTCGCGGTCGGCGAAGAGATGACCTATCAGGCCGTGAAAGCGACGAAAGACGGCGAGAGCGAAGTGCTCTATCTGGCAGAGCCGTGTGTCGAAGGCGCGCTCAAGCAGGGCCGCTACGACGACTTCGAGGTTCTCGAAGAAGTCACTGGCGCAGACATGGTCGGCTGGGAGTACGACCACCCACTCGCCGACGAAGTGCCTGACCATGCCTCCTTCGAGGGTGCCGGACAGGTGTACACCGCAGACTACGTCGAAGCAGACCGCACGGGGCTCGTCCACTCCGCACCCGGCCACGGTCAAGAGGACTTCGAGCGCGGTGACGAACTCGGCCTCGACATCTTCTGCCCAGTTGCCGGTGACGGGACGTTCACCGAACAGGGTGGCAAGTACGAAGGCCAGTTCGTCCGCGACGCGAACGAGACCGTCATCGCCGACTTGGAAGCGAAGAACCTGCTCCTCGCTTCGGACACACACCGCCACCGATACGGCCACTGTTGGCGCTGTGACACGGACATCGTCTTCCTCGCCACCGACCAGTGGTTCATCACGGTCAGCGACATCAAAGACGAACTCCTCGAGAACATCGAAGACTCCGAGTGGCACCCAGACTGGGCCCGCGACAACCGCTTCCGTGACTGGGTGGAGAACGCCCGCGACTGGAACGTCTCGCGCCAGCGCTACTGGGGCATCCCCATCCCAATCTGGATGTGCGACGACGCCTCCTGTGGGCACCTGAACGTCATCGGCACGCGCGAAGAACTCGCAGCGCGCGTCCACGAGGACATCGACCCGAGCGACGTTGACCTCCATCGTCCGGCGGTTGACCCACTCACGATGTCGTGTGAAGAGTGTGGCTCTGACGCCCACCGCGTCCCCGACGTGTTCGACGTGTGGCTCGACTCCTCGGTCGCCTCATGGGGCACGCTCGACTATCCGTCTGAAACAGAGCAGTTCGAAGAGCTCTGGCCGGCAGACCTCATCATGGAGGCCCACGACCAGACCCGCGGCTGGTTCTGGTCGCAACTCGGCATGGGCACCGCCGCTCTCGGTGAGATTCCGTACAAGGAAGTGCTCATGCACGGCTTCGCGAACGACAAGGACGGCCGCAAAATGTCGAAATCCGTCGGCAACGTCGTCGAGCCACACGAGGCCATCGACCGCCACGGCTCCGACGCGATGCGCCTGTTCCTCCTATCTGTGAACCCACAGGGTGAGGACATGCGCTTCTCGTGGGACGAGATGGCGACCATGCAGCGCCACCTCAACATCCTCTGGAACGTCTTCCGGTTCCCGCTGCCGTACATGCGGATGGACGGCTTCGACCCAGAAGCCCAGACCGTCGCAGACGTGAATCTGGACCAGGAAGACCGCTGGCTCCTCTCCCGGCTCCAGTCGGTCAAGCAGACCATGGCCGCGTCGATGGATGACTTCCGCTACGACCGTGCCGTTGGCACGCTCATCGACTTTATCGTCGAGGACGTCTCCCGGTTCTACATTCAGGTCGTCCGCGAGCGCATGTGGGACGAAGCAGAATCCGACTCGAAGACGGCGGCGTACACGACGTTCTATCACGCCCTCTCGGAGGTCGTCGCGCTGCTCTCGCCGTTCGCGCCGTTCATCACCGAAGAAATCTATCAGAATCTCACTGGGGACGAAGGCTACGACACCGTCCACATGTGCGACTGGCCGGAGTACGACGAAGCCCTCCACAACGAGCAGTTGGAGTGGGAGATGAAAGTCGTCCGCGCCGTCGAAGAGGCCGGGTCGAACGCCCGCCAACAGGCAGAGCGCAAACTCCGCTGGCCGGTCACGCGCATCGTCGTCGACGCCGGTGACGACAGCATCGCAGAAGCGGTTCGCTCGCAGGCCACCCTTGTCGCAGACCGCCTGAACGCCCGTACCATCGAGGTCATCGACCCCGAGGAGTCGTGGGGCGAACTCCACTACAGCGCGGAAGCCGACATGAGCCTCTTGGGTCCGGCCTTCGGCGGCGACGCCGGAAAGGTCATGAACGCGCTGAACGAGGCGCGCATCGAAGTGCCGTCGCTGTCGGTGCTCGAAGACGCCGTGAGCGACCAACTCGGCGAGGACATTTCCCTCGAAGAAGACATGGTCACTTTCGTCACGAAGACGCCGGAGGGCACGAGCGCCGCGCCCTTCTCACTCGAAGGCGGCGCACACGGGACGGTGTACGTAGACACCACGCTCACCGAGGATATCGAGAGCGAGGGCTACGCTCGCGAAGTCATCCGCCGTGTCCAGGAGATGCGAAAGGAGATGGACCTCGACTTAGACGCCTCCATTCGCCTCGACTACGACATCGCAGACGAGCGCATCGCAGACCTCGTCTCGGTGCATCGAGACCTCATCGCAAACGAGGTTCGCGCCACCGACGTGGGCGCGGTCGAAGACGGCCACCGCAAGGAATGGGACGTCGAAGGCGTCACCATGACGCTCGCAATCGAGAAGGCAGACGCCTAAAACAGAACCATCGGCTCTGTTGGAATACGCAGTCGGTGATAGTTTTTCAAGACCGTGCTGAATAGAGGGCGCATATTCAGCAAAGGCGGTCGGGTCACTCCGGAACTTGACCCCATCTGCGTGCCTGCGGGATACTCTTATCAAATGCTGGTGTGTGGTGCGTATATGGCCCTCCAGGACACGCGTTCAATGGGTAAGTCGATACTTCGTCGGTACTGGACAAGTCGAGGCCTCGCGGTCTGGTTGGCGGTGACGTTCCTGGTTGTGGGATACGTATATCAAAGTGTCCTCGATGTGATCTCGGCCAGGATACTGCTGTTTGGGTTCCTTCGGGTTACGCCCCTCTTGCTGGGGGTGGTGTTGACACTTGTCGGTGGTGTTGTCTTTGCAGTATGGTCTGATCGGCCCAGGTATGCAGTCGGTGGGGTCGCGCTCGTGGGCCTTGCTGCCCTGCCGGTTACCCAACAACTCGGTTGTCCCGGCGTCGGCTGTTCCGGCGTCGAACACTTCCAGATATTTCTGGACTGGACGCTGCTTGGCCCGGCAGTGAGTGCCGGCTTCGGTGCTGGCCGTTGTGTCTATATCTGCCCCCACACTGTCCACCTCCTCCCCCTCATCCTCGGCTACCTCCTCATCGCTGAGGCGGTTACCAATACCACCTTCTAACAGTGGATTGCGGAGAACTTACCGTGCTGACTACACCCTCTACCTTCAGCAAACATCGTCTGACAGTACTCAGTCACTCGTCTTGGACTGTCTTCAAGTCAAGTCGTGGAGCAAACGATTCGTAGGTCTCGTCGCTCGAAACGATAGTGTCACCATCGGATTCCACGAGATGGAGTGCATCGAAAGGTGTGAATCCGTGGTCTTCGACGTAGGTTGCAGCTGCGACGACCGTATCCACGTCACCACGCACTTCCAGCAGGGACGCCGCGTTTATGATGACTCGTTCGGTGTCTCGCCCCTCACGATACGCAACCATGAGGAGTTCGATGAGTGTGAATTGAGACGTCCACAGTTCGTCCCGGTGGTCACGGTATATGGCCTCTGCGGCGTCACCAAGCCAGTCTTCGTCCTTGATCAGGGCAAGAAGGAAGTCTGTTTCTGCGTACATTCAGCGTCCAGCAGCGTCTAGCGCAGCGTTACGTGCGTCTTGGCGGAGTTCTTCCACTGTCTTCTCGACGTCCGCGAACTCAGAACGGAGCGCAGAAAGCGGATCATCCTCGACTGGAATCAACTTGATACCGTCGTGAAGTTGGACGATGTGATAGCGGTCACCATATCGCTCTCGGATCTCTTTCGGGAGCGTGAGACGGCCACGACCATCCAGCGTTGCCTCAGACATACGCTCACATAAGGTGGGTAGGGATAAGAATATTCCCCAAAAATCGACTGTTTACCCACTCGGAGGGGAGTCTCCCGTTTGCTGACTATACCCTTCTATATTCAGCACGCCAATCGGTCACATTCAGAGGGTTTCAACAGAGCCGAAACGTCAGTTTTCGAGCGCCTCGGCAATCGCCGGGGCCACCGTCACGCTGCTCACCGCGCGTTCGATGGTGTCCGTGCCGTAAATCGCTTCGACGCCGACGCGCGCGAGTTTCGTCTGGGCGTTACTGGCGAGCATCGGGTGGACGCAGGTGACGAAGACGCGATTTGGGGAGCGCCCCTGGAGGATTTCGATGGACTCGCTCATGGTCGAACCGGTGGCGATGATGTCGTCGACGAGCACCACGTCGCGCCCCGACACGTCGGTGTCGCTCGGGGTGATGTCCACTTCGCTCCCCGAGAGGCGCTTTTTGACGAAGTAGTCGGTGTCGCCTGTGCCGTGGGCGTCGCGCACGGATGCGGCGAGGTCGATGGCTCCCTCGTCGGGCGCGAGGAAGACGGGATTTTCGAGGTCTGCGGGCAGGGCGTTTGCGAGTTGCGGCGCGGCGTCCACGGAGGTACAGGGAACGGAGAAAAAGTCACAGAGAAGTTGTTCGTGCGGGTTGACGGTGATGACCCGGTCGGTTCCGGTGGAGATAGCGCGGGCCATCGCGCGGGCGGAGACGGGTTGGCCCGGTTTGAACGACTGGTCTTGTCGGCCGTAGCCCATGTACGGGATGACGGTGACGATTTCTGTCGCCCCGGCTTCGCGGGCGGCGTCTTGGAGTTGGAGCAGTTCGACGTGTGCGTCGCTCGATACGGTTGAAGAGACGATGATGGCGCGTTCAGCGTCGAAGTCGCCGACAGACGCGAGCAGTTCACCGTCCGGGAAGTGTTCGGTCGCGGACATCGCAAGTGGTTCGCCCAGCTCGGCTGCGAGTGCCGCTGCGAGCGCCTGCGACGCCGACCCACTGACAATCATAGTCGAAGGGTACACCCAGGGCATCAACCCATTTTCGGTCCCGCTACAGCACGCAGAGTGCGTGCACGTCACGCAGGCCAAGCGGGTAGGTGCGCCAGCCGTCGCCCGCATCGAGGAGGAAGGTTCCGTCTACCGTGGCCGCGTAGGTGGCCGCGTCGTAGGCTACATCAGCCACCTGTCCCGAGACGGGAAGCGAGACGGGTTCCCACTCGTCGTTGTGGGCGTAAAACTGGTCTGCGGTGGCGGCGTGCGCCCGGCCGTCTGCGGCGGTGGCGACCATGGAGAAATCACCGGAAAGCGCGTCCATCCAACCGTTTCCGAGATAGTAGAGCCCATCTGCGGTGGCGGCGTGGGGCGTCCCGTCGGTGCTCACGTCGCGCACCGAGGTGAGGCCGGCTTCGATGCAGTCTGCGGTGGTGACCTGACAGACGCCCGCGTCGGTGGCGACGAGGTTGCTCGAAATCGCGTTGATTCGGGCGTCGAGTTTCGCGATGACCGTCCAGCCGGCGTCGAAGCGCGCGAGCGTCCCGTCTGGAGCGCCGGCGAGCAGGACACCGTCGCTGAATCGGACGGCGGTTGCAGGGCCGAAGTCGGTTCCCTCGAAGTCGTCACCGTCGTGGAGCAGTACGTCTTCGTCAGTGGCGACCGCCACCTGTTCGTCGCTCGTCGCTACGTCGCGGGCGGTACACTGCGCGAAGAGTTCTATCTGCCCGACCTGTTCGCCCGCAAGAGAGACGGCAGCAACGCCAATGTCGGTGGCCGCGAGGACGACGGTCTTGCCCGTCTTTTCCCCAAACACTCGTTTTTCCTCGAGGCTTTGCATACCTGACACACGAACCGGCGGCAGTGAAAACGGTTGTGGAACGGGTCAGAACGCCATGATGACGAGCATGACGGCGAAAAACGCCGGGTCGCGGAGGACGAGTACGCCCAGTCCGGCGAACAGGAGTCCCGCGAGAACGAGGCCGAAGTTGACCATGCGCCGACTGCTCGCGGTGTCGTGTCGAATCTGAGACACCACGCTTCTTTGTACTGGTCGTGTGATAGTCGGGTATGGCAAACACCCCGACGTTCGAACTGTTCAAAGACGCCGCAGGTGAGTGGCGCTGGCGGCTCGTCGCCTCGAACGGCAACATCATCGCAGACAGCGGCGAAGGCTACCAAACCAAACAGGGGGCAGAGCGCGGGATTGAGAGCGTGAAGAAAAACGCCGCTCGCGCGAACATCGACGTACTCGATTGAGCAATCTATGCCCAATTCCGCAGAAAACAGCCGTTTGAGCGGTTCTTCCCCTCGAACAGGCGAACACCCGGAAAACCACCAATTCGAGGGGTTCAGCGCTGCTCGCTTCTGAAATTGGCAGGAACACCGATAGCTTGTGGATTATATACGAGACGCCCCTCGACACGGACGAGACACACTACTCGAGACAGACATGATACGCGTATCACCCGCGTGCCAGTGGAAGGCAGGCGACGAGGAGGAACGAATCGACAGATGAAACGACAAGCACTCGGTGCGATCGCAGCAACCGTCGCGCTCACGCTGCCGTGGGTCGCGGTGTGGCTGGGCGTGATTCCGTCGCTCTCGACGATGGCGACCGTCGCCGTGAGCGGCCTCGCCGTCCTCGGCGCGTCCTTCCTGCTCGCGTGGGGGGCAGAAACCGCAGAGAAAGACGTGCCCCGGGCGTTCGCCATCGCCATCTTGGCGGTGCTCGCCGTTGCGCCCGAATACGCGGTTGACGCCCTTTATGCGTGGAACGCAGGTGTGTTTGCGGGCACCGAACGCGGTATCGAAGCCGGGAACCTCGCCGTGGCGAACATGACCGGTGCGAACCGCATCCTCATTGGCCTCGGCTGGGCCGGGATTGCGCTGTTCACTATCTTCCGCAGTGGCTCTGACAAAGACCCCGCCGTCGAGCGTCGCAGCGGCTTCCTCACAGACGTCGTGAAACTCGACCGCGACATCGGCCTCGAAATCGTTTTCCTGCTCGCCGCGACGATGTGGGCATTCCTCGTCCCACTCGGCGGCGGCATCGACATCTTCGACATGGCATTCCTCGTTGGCCTCTACATCGCCTACATCCTCATCGTCCTCAAAGGCGACATAGAGACCGAAGAGCACGACGTGGGCGTGCCCGCCTACCTCCAAACATTCCCGAAGGGAAAGCGCATCGCGGCGGTCATCACACTGTTCGCGTTCTCCGGCTTGATGATTTTCACCGCCGTTGAACCGTTCGCCCACGGGCTTGAGGAACTCGGCACCTCCATTGGCATCCCGTCGTTCTTCATGATTCAGTGGATTGCGCCGCTCGCCTCTGAGTCGCCGGAACTCATCGTCGTCGCCTACCTCGTGAACAAGGCGCGTTCGACCGCTGGGTTCAACGCGCTCATCTCCTCGAAACTCAACCAGTGGACGCTCCTTATCGGGACGCTCGTGGTCGTCTACTCCATCGCGCTTGGCACCTACGGCGCGCTCCCATTCGACCAGAAGCAGTCGGGCGAAATCTGGCTGACCGCAGCCCAGTCATTCTTCGCCATCGCGCTGCTCGTGAACTTCGAGATTTCGGTGCGCGAAGCGATTGCCCTGCTCGTGTTGTTCGTCTCGCAGGTCGTCATCGAGTTCCTGCTCATCCGTGAGGCCATCACGCTCTCGATTTCGAGCTACGAACTCCTGCTTGCCTACACGGGGCTCTACATCGTCCTCGGCGTTGGCCTGTTCGTCGCCCGGCGGAGGGCCTTCCGCGGCATTCTCCAGCAGACCGCTGGCACGGTTGGTGAGGCGCTCGGAAGCGGGAGCAGCGCTCCGGTGAGTTCGGACGACTGAGAATCGCTTTTTCTAGTATCCAAGCGTCAGATATGCGAATCAGCGCGACGAAATCCACTTTCGAATCGCGCGATGTTCGATGATGGTAAATCCGAGGCAGACGACGAAGCCAGCGACCGTGTGCAGTTCCAGTCCTTCTCCTAACAGTAGAAAGCCAGCGACGCCCGCGATGACGGGGTCTAAGTACGCAAGCAGGGTCGTTCGGTTCGACCCAATCCGTCGGATGAGTTCGAAGTAGAGCACGTAGCCGCCGACGGAGACGGCCGTCCCGAGATAGAGCAGCGAGACAATCGCGCTCTGTGTCCACACGATATCGGAAGCGCGCTCACCAGCGAGGAAGCTCGTCGCGTAGATGCCGAGACCACCGAGCGCCATTACCAACGTCGTGTGGGGAACTATCTTCAAACCTCTCTCCAAGGCGCCGAGGGACTCAGCTGTTCGGCGTTTTATATCCCGACTACTAGTTTATCACCACGCTCGCAAGCTGCTGTCGAATCCTGCCCGAGACTGCCACACACCCGCCGGAGAACGTCGCAAGGCTTTCAATCCGCCCGTGCTACAGTTCAGTCAATGAAAGTATTCGGGTCGAGTGGCACCCGTGGGGTGGCGAACATCGAACTCACGCCCTCGTTTGCCCTGCGCGTCGCCGCGGCCGCTGGAACGGTCTGGAGCGCAGACCGCGTCGCCGTGGGCCGAGACACACGAACCACCGGACGCATGCTCGCAGACGCCGCCGCGAGCGGCCTTGCGAGCACCGGGGCGAACGTAGACCGCCTCGGTATCATCCCGACGCCGGGCTTACAGGCATATGCCGAGCGCGAGGGCGTCCCCGCGCTCATGATTACGGCGAGCCACAACCCGCCAGAGTACAACGGCATCAAACTCATCGGCGACGACGGCGTTGAACTCTCGAGACACCAACTCGAACGCGTCGAAGGAACCATTCTCGGCGAGAAGTTCGACAAGATTTCGTGGGACGAAACGGGAACCACCCGCGTCGTCGATGGGGCACGCGAGGCCTACGTCGAAGAACTCCTCGACTCGGTTAACCGCGAGGCAATCGCCGAGGCCAATCTGACCGTCGCGCTCGACCCGGGCCACGGGGCGGGTTCGCTCACGAGCCCCGACTTCTTCCGCGAACTCGGCTGTGAGGTCGTGACCGTAAACGCCCAACCGGACGGCTTCTTCCCCGGGCGCGACCCCGAGCCAATCCCCGAAAATCTCGCAGACCTCGGCCGCCTCGTCCGCGCAGCGGAGGCGGACATCGGCATCGCCCACGACGGCGACGCAGACCGCGCCATCTTCTACGACGAAAAAGGGCGCTACATCGAAGGCGACGCAACGCTCGCCGCACTCGCAGGGGCCGAACTCACGCCCGAAGACGCCACTGTTTCTGCGGTGAACGTCTCCCAGCGCCTCGTCGACTTGACCACCGAAATTGGGGCGACTCTCGAGCTCACGCCCGTTGGCAGTACGAACATCATCACGCGCATCGAAGAACTCCAGCGCGGCGACGTCCACGTCCCGGTCGCTGGTGAGGGCAACGGCGGCGTGTTGTTCCCCGACTACCGACTCGCCCGCGACGGCGCGTACACCGCCGCGAAGTTCCTCGAACTGCTCACAGACAGCACCGCGAGCGAGGTCGTAAAACGCTTCGAGGGCTACGAAAACATCCGGACGAAGATTCACTACGACTCGGACGCCGAGTACGACGCGATGCTGTACGCCGCAGAACAGCAGGCAGAGAAAGCGTCTGCGGAGCTTTCGACCATCGACGGCTTCCGTCTCGATTACGGCGATGCGTGGGTGCTCGTCCGACCGAGCGGCACGGAACCACTCATCCGCATCTACGCCGAAGCCCGCGGCATTCACCGCGCACAAGAGCTCGCAGACGGGATGTACGACGCGCTGATTGCGGCGAAAGCAGAAGCCACGGCAGACGAGAAAGAAGAAGCGGCTCAGTAAACCTCGTCCGGGTCGAACGCCTTTTCGCCGACCACCTCACCCGAGAGCGTGCGGTAAAAACAGGATTTGTAGCCCGTGTGGCACGCCCCGCCGCCGTCTTGCTGGACGAGGTAGAGCAGCGTGTCGCCGTCACAATCGACGCGAATCTCGGAGACGTGCTGGACGTGCCCGCTGGTTCCCCCCTTCTTCCAGAGTTCGTCGCGAGAGCGCGAGTAGTAGTGGGCGAGCCCGGTTTCGTCGGTTTTGGCGACAGCTTCTTCGGTGACGTAGGCGAGCATCAGCACCTCGCCGGTGTCGTCGTCCTGCGCGATGGCGGGGAGCAACTCGTTGTCGTCGAACGCGAGGTCAATCATAGTCGGGAGAAGGGAGGAAGTGGCTTTGAGTCTTTTCACGCGAGGCCAAGCGCCTGGAGCAACGAGTAGAGCACGTCGCCGTAGGTAAGCGCCACGAGCAGGCCGACGAACAGTGGGACGATGAACGGGACGCCCGGGGAAATCCACACCTCGTCTGCGTCCACGAGTAAATCGAGTCCCTCGCGCAGTTGGGCGGGCGTCGTGCCGTAGGCCGAGTGGTCGATGTCGTCCAAGAAGGCCTGTGCGCCCCACGGGTCGTTGGCTTCTGGGTCTGCGGGGTCGGGTTCCTCGCCTGCTTCGAGTTCGACGCCGCCGTCGGTGAGCGCGCCGTCGCCCGGATGATTCGGCTCTGCGGGGAGCGAGCGCGGGTCGCGGTAGGTGTCAGGGTCGGCTCTGACGGCTTCGAGCGAAAGCCCGCGATAGCGCAGGTACATTCGCAGGGCGTCGATGTCGAGGCCGCCGCGGGTGAACCCCGCGGGCGTTTCGAGCAGGCGGCCGTACGACTGGGTGACTCCCTGCCACCTGACGGGCCTGCCAACGAACATCACTTTCGAGACGTTACCAGAGAGGGCGTTTCTGAGCGTGAGCACCACCGGATAAAAGAGGCCGATGATGACGGTGTTCGTGAGGATGGTGAGCGAGAAGACGCCAATTGGCGTCCAGACGTAGGGGAGGACCGTGTCTGCGATTCGATAAACGGGAAACGTCGGGAACAGGACGGCGAGGACGAACATGGCTTTCGCGTCCGCGCCGCCAAAGCCGCCAATGCGCCAGAACAGGTAGCTGAGCGGGATGACGAGGCCGACGCTGAGCCCGGCACGGACGAGGAACAGTTGGCGGGCAAATGCGCTGCTGGTGAACGCGGCGTAGCCGTCCCACGCGAACAGGGCGACCGCGAGGAGTGCGAGCGGAATCCACGTCGCGTTTGGCACCCGGCGCGTCTTGATGTCGCGCCACGCCGCCCACCCGAGAACCGGAATGATGAGAAGCCGCAGGAGGTCTGGAATCGAAGCGAACACTGACAGAATACGGACACTCAAGCGAGATAAGCGTTTGTGGTCAGCGAGTGCTGTGGCTCACGGCTGAAGCGATGCGGAAAAGATTGCAGAGCGGCGTTTAGATGACGCGGTTCTGCAGGTAGTCGAGATGCTTTGCGTTGTAGACGATTTTAATCTCGTCTGCAGCCGGGCTGCCAATGCAGGTCAGGCGGACGCCTTTCTCCTCGACTTCTTCGTCGGAGAGAATCTGCTGCATGTCCATCTCGAGTTCACCTTCTTTGATGATGGCTGCGCAGTTTGCACAGGCACCGGCACGGCACGAGAATGGCCAGTCGTAGCCCTGTGCCTCTGCGGCTTCGAGGACGTACTCGCCCTGGTTGACTTCGAGGGAACCGTAGTCCTCTGCGTCGAGACCGGCGTCTGCGGCGTTCTCGAAGAGGTCGTCGTCGTCAATGTCCCAGCCGTTGTCGTCCAGTACTTCGTAGTTGAGGTATTCTACCGTGGGCATCACAGGTCGGTTGGGTCGCCTGCTTGTTAGACCTTGCTGTTTGCGAAGTCACGATAACTGAGGTGCGATGCTCAGAGGAACGGGGCAAACCGGAAAAGCAGGTACGACGCGACGGCGGCGAGCGTTGGCGTGAGCAACCAGAGCATGATGACCTTCCCCGTCGCCTGCGGGTCGAACAGCTCGCTCGCGGTGATGGAGTCGGGTTGCTGTTCGCCAATTTTCGGCACCGTATCCTCACGCTCTGCGGCGAGAGAGCTCACCGAGACACCGCCGTCTTCTGCGGCTCCTTTGGGTCCTTTGACCGCGACGCTCGCGGCTTGCGAGATAGTGACCGTCCGCGTGGCGCGCCCCCAACCGAGGCCAATGATGCACATCGTCGCGCTCACGGCGAGACTCGCGGGGATGCCGAGGTACGAAAGCCCCGTAATCAGGCTCGCGCTCACGACTTCGACGATGAGCGCGGCGAGAATCGGGAGGTCGGTCAGGTCGTTGCCAACGGTATCGAGGGTACGCCGGGCAATAGTGAACGCCCCGAGGCCGATGGCTCCCCCGGCGAGCAAAATCCCCTGATTCATCGTGATTGCGCCGTTGCCGTAGAGCGGTGCGATGGCGTTTGCGACGTTCGACGCGCCCGCAGAGAAGGCCATGTAACAGCCGATGGTGATGACGAGGACGCCCCCGATGACGTTCTGGCGGCTCACGTTGTCGCCGAAGTGCGGGCGGGGGACGACCCCCGAACGGTCGAGTTCGATGAACGCGCCGTCACTGCGGTCTAAGGCAAACCAGTGGTCGAGATAGGGGTAGAGATAGCGCCCGATGACCGCACACACCCAGAAGGCGAGAATGGGCGCGACGAGCCACCAACTAACGATGTGCCCCATCACGGCCCAGTCGAGGCTGCCAGTGGCGACGCCGAGGCCTGCAATCGCGCCGACCGCGGTCATCGAGGTCGAGGCTGGCACGCCAAACAGGTTCGAGATGAGGAGGGCGAGGCCGATGAAAAACAGGATGGCGACGCTCGCGGCAAGCGTGAAGTAGTCCTGTGGGACGATTTGGCCACCCATCGTTTCGACCACGTTGCGGCCGACGGTCCACCCACCGAGGAGGGCGAAGCCGGTCATCAACCCGGCGGCGGCGAGTTTCGACATGACGCGACTGCCAACGGCCGGCCCGAAGGCCACGCCCGTAGAGGAGCCACCGATGTTGAAACCAACAAAGGCAGCGACGAGCAAGCCAACGATGAGCAGCGCGCTAAGCACGTGCGAGCGATGGGGGCGAGGCCGTTAAACCGTGTCGGCATCGGAATCGGCCAACGGAGGTTTATTGCCGAATGGTGAAGGTGGGCCATGATAGAACGGTTGGCGTTCGTCACGGTCTACGTCGAAGACCAAGACGACGCACTCGACTTCTACACCAACACGCTCGGGTTCGTCCCGCATGAGGACACGGAGGTCGCACCGGGCGTTCGGTGGGTCACGGTGAGCCCATGGGCACAAGCGGAAGTGGCAATCGCACTCGAAAAACCACATGACGAGTTCCACGGCCCGGAGACCGCCGCGCGAATGCGCGCCCAAATCGGCAACAGCACGCCGTGGGCCTACGTTGTCCACGACTGTCGGGGCACGGTCGAACAACTCGCAGAAGCCAATGTGACGATTCGCCAGCAACCGGCAGAACGCCTGTTCGGCCTCGAAGCCGTCATCGAGGATTTGTACGGCAACCCGCTGGTTCTCGTCGAACCCGACGAAGACGACGCTGAATAGCAGTTCCTGCCGAAGCCGAGTGCTTTAGGCACGGGCCGACCCAACGCCGGGCAATGAGCGCATTTCCCGAGTTTCTCGTCATCCCCGCGGTCGATATGCAAGCCGGACAGGTCGTCCAACTCGTCGGCGGCGAGCGCGGCACCGAAAAGACCTACGGCGACCCCGTGGAAGCCGCAGCAAAGTGGATTGCGGCGGGCGCGAGCACGCTCCACCTCGTTGACTTAGACGGCGCGTTCGAGGGCGAACGCCAGAACGCGAAAGCCGTGGAAGCCATTCTCGACGCCGTGGACGTGGACGTGCAGTTGGGTGGCGGGATTCGAACTGCCGAAGACGCGTTCGACCTGCTCTCGCGGGGTGTTGACCGCGTGATTCTCGGAACCGCGGCCATCGAGAATCCCGAAATCGTCGAGGAAATCAGCGAGCGATATCCGGGCAGCGTGATGGTCTCGCTCGACGCGAAAGGCGGCGAAGTCGTGGTGTCGGGCTGGACCGAAGGCACGGGCCTCGACCCCGCCGAGGCAGCCAAACGCTACGAGGAACTGGGTGCGGGCGCGATTCTCTTCACCGACGTGGACGTAGAGGGGAGACTGGAAGGCGTCCAGACAGAGCCGGTGAAACGACTGGCTGAGGCCGTCGAGATTCCGATCGTGGCGAGCGGTGGCGTGGCGACCATCGAGGACGTGGTGGCCCTGCGGGATGCGGGCGCGGACGCCGTCGTCGTCGGAAGTGCGCTGTACGAAGGGCGCTTTACGCTCGCAGACGCGCAGGCGGCGCTCGAATAAACCCGGATAAACGGAACCACCATGTAGGTGGACACTCTTTTTCTTGCTATGAGTGAACGCTCGGCGGCCGTCACGCGCGAAACGGCCGAGACGGACATCGAAGTCACCCTCGGAGTAGACGGCGAGGGCGAGTCCGTCGTGGACACGGGCATCGGCTTTTTCGACCACATGCTCGAAGCATTCGCAACCCACGGGCTGTTCGACCTGACGGTGCGGTGTGACGGCGACTTAGAGATTGACGACCACCACACCGTAGAGGACGTGGCTATCACCCTCGGGCAGGCGTTCTCCGAAGCCCTCGGTGACAAACGCGGCATCGTGCGCTACGCAGACCGCAAGGTGCCACTGGACGAGGCGGTTGCCTCCGTGGTCGTGGACATCTCGGGTCGCCCGTACTTCGAATTCGACGGCGAGTTCTCCCAAGACTATATCGGGGAGTTCACGAGCCACATGGCGGAGCACTTCGCCATGTCGCTCGCCATGAACGCCGGATTGACGCTCCACGCGAGCGTCACGGGCGACAACGCCCACCACGAGGTCGAGGCGCTGTTCAAAGCCCTCGCCCGGAGCCTCGACGACGCGACGCGCGTAGACGAGCGACGGACGGACACGCCGAGTACGAAAGGTGCGCTCTGAATGTTCGACGAGATTATGCAGAAGTTCGAGGGCAGCCCGAGCCAGCAGGCGGTCATCCGCCTCCTCTTAGAACGCGGCTTCTCCGTGAACGAACAGGGCCGGGTCGTCTCGGGCGGCATCGAAATCCCGAACACGGGCATCGCCCGCGAGATTGACGTCGACCGCCGGGTCGTGGACGCGACGACGGACGCGATTCTCGCAGACGAGGAACTCAAGCGTATCTTCGAGAACATCTCGGCGATTCCGAGCCTCCGCGACCTTGCGCCGGTGCTCGATTTGACCGTGCTGACCGTCGAAGTCGCGGACGCGGACGAACCGGGCATCGTCGCCACGGTGACCGGCCTGCTCGCGGACAACGGCATCTCGATTCGCCAGACCATCAGCGAAGACCCGGAGTTCACCGACGAACCGCGCCTCTACATCATCATGGACGACGAGTTGCCCGGCGACCTAATAAACGAGATTCGTCGCCTGCCGTTCGTCCGGAAAATCGAACTGGAATAGACAACGTTTTTGCCGCCTCTCGCAGTCGATTCCCCAATGGCTGACATTGCGTCTCTTATCGAGGAGTGTGGCGCTGTGAAGTACGGCGAGTTCGAACTGGCGAGCGGCGAGACCTCGACGTACTACGTGGACAAGTACATCTTCGAGACCCAACCAGCGGTGCTCGAAGCCATCGCCGAAGAAATCGCCGAGATGCTCGAAGGCAGCGACATCGACGTGATTGCCGGGCCGGAGTTGGGTGCCGTGCCGCTCGTCGCGGCAGTGACGATGAAGACGGGCATCAAGGGCGCGTTCATCCGCAAGGAAGCGAAGGGGTACGGCACGGACACCCGCATCGAGGGCACCATTGAGGAAGGCGACACAGTTGCGCTGCTCGAAGACGTGACGACGACCGGCGGTACGATTCTCGAAACCGCCCAGTTCGTCGAAAACGACCTCGGCGCGACCGTCTCCCGGCTCATCGTGGTCGTCGACCGCAACCAAGGGGCAGTCGAGAACTTGAAGGAGGGTGGGTTCGACCTCGAAGCCATCGTCCGCGTGGGCGAAGACTTGGACGTGAGCAAGTAACGCGCGTAACAAAACACGCCGCTGAGCCCCAGATTCGGTCGATGGATTGAATAGAAGCCCCGTGAAGGTTCACATGGCGACGGACTGAAACGACGCGACCCGTCGACGCCGTCGCAGTCAGAGGCACCATCGAACCACACGTTCTCTCCCGGAGGGGGCATTGGCCCTCATTTCTCTCATTTCTCGGAACGCGTATAGGCGCGGCTGTCGAAGCCTCGTGACATGACGACAGACCCGTATCGCACCGTTCGCGGCCGCGGCGAAGCCCGCTTTTCCGTGCGCGGGTCTGAGTTCATCGGCCACGCCATGCCCGCCTCAACCGTCGAAGACGCAGAGGCGTTCATCGACGAAATTTCCGACGAGTACGCAGACGCCACGCACAACGTGCCTGCCTACCGGGTCCGGGCTGACCCATTGCGCGAGTGGGCGAGCGACGACGGTGAGCCAACGAATTCGGCGGGAAAGCCCGCACTCTCGGTCCTCAAACACGAAGAGTTGGAGAACGTCGTCGTCGTGATTACGCGCTACTACGGCGGGACGAACCTCGGCGTCGGCGGGCTGGTTCGCGCCTACTCACAGGCAGCAAAACAGGCGGTTGAGGCGGCGGGTATCGACGAAGAACTGCCCCACGAGCAGGTGTCGATTACGGTCGAATACGACGATTCAGGCACGGTTCGCGGCCTCATCGAATCGACCGGCTACGAGTTCGACGCGACCTACGAGGCTACCGTTTCCTTTTCTGTGCGCGTCCCAGTTTCAGAGGCTGCGGCGCTCCGTGACAGAGTTCGGAGTGCGACGAGCGGGCGCGCAAAAATCGAGTGAGTAAGATTATGCCGTCGTGTCGGAAGTCGCGCTCACACCCTCAGCGCGAGGGCCGGCGGCGCGACGGTTGGAGACGACGAGCAGGACGAACATCGCGAGGCCAACACCGCGCAGGGCGAGTTGGACGGTTCCGAGTTCGCCCGTGTTGGCGATGGTGTCCACAACGTCGGTGAGCATCCCGGGAGCCATGAGCAACAGCGCGGAGAGCGCGAAGAGAGCACGGTTCGTGCGGCTCACGTCGGTGTAGAGGTAGCCAATGACCGTGGCACCGAGACCGACGACGCCGATGAACACGGCGATGATTGGCAAGACAACTTCGGGGATGAAGAAGCCAAGGTCGAGCACGTCAGCCAAGCCAATGACGTGGACTTCTTCGCCCGTCCCGACCCCGCGGATGAGCAAGATGCCCGGTGAGAGGACGAACGCGAACGGCACGATTGCCTTGTTCAGCGAGAGGCTGAACGCTTCGACACCTGTCTCGAACGGGTCGGACTTTGCGACACCGGATGCGGCGTACGCCGCCACAGCCACCGGTGGCGTGATGTCTGCGATGACGCCGAAGTAGAGAATGAACAGGTGAGCCGCGAGAATCGGAATCCCAAAGGAGGTCATCGCTGGTCCGAGCATCGACACCAGAATGATGTAGGTGACGGTGGTCGGCATCCCCATCCCGAGGATGATACACGAGATGGCCGTGATGATCAGCAGCAGGACGAACGAGGTGCCTGCGACGTTCAAGATGAGCGCCGTCAGGTTCGGTCCAAGCCCGGACGTAGCGATGACGCCGGGGATGATGCCTGCGGCGGCGACCGCCACAACGACGGTGGTTGCAGTCCGCGCACCGCCGTCCATCGCCTTCAGGATGAAGGTGAAATATCGTGCAGCCGAGTTTGTCATCAGCCGCTCGCGGTTGAGCACGCGGCCAGCCGTCTCTGCTGCGTCATCGACTTGGTCGTCGTATTCGAGCAACGGCGCTTCGATGTTTGGGCGGGCGAGCAACGTCGCAACGCCCACCCCGAGCATGATGATGCCGAGCGAGCCGCCAGCGGCGAACAGCGCTTCGACGACACCCACGGCAGGCCCCGTCTCGCCGAGCGCCGCGCCGACGATACCCGTTCCCGTGAACAGGTACGCCCCGAACTGCAGCGCGAACAGCCCGGCGATGGAACCGATGAGCGGGACGCGCGTCCGTTCGTTGTAGGCGGCCACCACCACGATGAGCGCCATGATGGCCAGCAGCGTGAACCACGCAGAGCGGGCCACTGAGAGGCGCTCGATGATGAGGTAGTAGAGCAGCAAGCCAAGCGGCAGGAGGTAGAACCAGCCGCGTTTCATGTGGTCACCGACGTTGACGAGGTCAACGCCTTCGACGCCACCGATGTCGAGCCGCGAGGCTTCGAGGTGGACCATCACCCAGACGCCGAAGAAGAACACAATCGCGGGGATGGCGGCGGCGATAATGACGTCCGGATACGGCGTCAGCGTGTATTCGACAATCAGGAAGGCGGCCGCGCCCATGACGGGCGGGAGAATCTGGCCGCCGGAAGACGCAGAGGCTTCGACCGCACCGGCGAACTCAGGCCGGTAGCCAGAGCGCTTCATCAGCGGGATGGTGAACGCACCGGTCGTCACCGTGTTCGCAATCGAGGAGCCGGAGATGGTTCCCATGAAGCCCGAGGCGAGAATCGACGCCTTCGCCGGGCCACCCTTGCGCTTGCCGGTCACGGAGTAGGCGAGGTCGATGAACCACTGGCCTGCCCCCGAGGTTTCGAGGAACGCCCCGAACAGGATGAAGATGTAGATGAACTCGAGCGAGACGCGCACTGGAACCCCGAGAATGCCTTGGTCTGTGTACCAGAGATTCCGGATGATGAGCCCCCACGACGTGTCGGTAATCGAGAGCACGCCGATGACGGGCGTGTTCGGCGCAATGAGCCAGCCGAACTTCGCATAGACGATGAAGAAGCCCACGATGGCCATGAGGTAGAAGCCAAGCGCACGACGAGTCGCCTCTAAGACGAGTGAGACGGCGATGATGCCGAGCAGATACGCCCACGACTCGGTTCCGATGACGGGCAGGGCGTCAAGCGGGGCGAGGAACGTGTACACCTCACCGAGCGTGCGTCCCGACGCGAGGCCGACCGCCCGCAGGTTCAGGATTTCTTCGAAGTTCGTGAGGTAGTAGTGGCCCGCAAGCACCGCGAGGAGCACTAACACGAGGTCGTAGGGAGTGATGCGGTCGATGTTCCGGTCTCCCATGAACCAGTACAAAAAGCTAGCCACGCGGTCTGCAACACCCGCGATCGCGCTGTTTTCGCCCGCAGACTCACCTACCCACGCGTGCAGGCGGGCAAGTCGCCCGGAGACAAAGCCATCGCCGGTCGATGGCGGGAACAACAGAAACGCAATCACGAGGGCAAACACGACGTGGATGGCGTTCAGCTGCAGCGACTGAAGCTGGCCAAACCCGACTTCGCCCACAAATGGGAGGGTGACGTTGAACTCGAATCCGCGTGCGGCGAGCCACATCTGATAGGTCGAGAAGGCGAGTGCGATAATCGTGACCGCAATCGAGGCCACGCCGCGGAGCGACCGCTTTCGCTCTAACTCTTTTAACAACTCTTCTTGTTCTTCTTCGGATAGCTCGTCTACATCCTCTGGTTCAGCCGGTTGTGTGGTATCGGTCATGATTCAAGGGGAAAGGGCAGTCGAAAGCACGGAGCGGCTCTCGACAGTGATGCGAACCGAGTGGGCATCGGAGAGCGACACGAGGTCGTACGTCTGCTCACCGACGGTTAGGCGATGAGCGGCGATACGACCCGGTTTGACGTAAAGTTCATCATAGGAGCGGTTTGTCGGGTTGAACACGAAAAAGCCGTTTTCGGAGTGGACGTTCTCCCGAGCAGGGAGCCCCCAGCCGTACGACTGAAAGCGCATCTCAGTGTTCTCGAGGTGGGTGCCACGAACCTCGTAGATGTCGTAAACGGGTGTCTTTTCGACGCTATGCGTGTACGACAGGTTCACCGTCGTGTTTTCAGCAACGGGGACGGACAGCAACTGCTCACCAGTGGCTGCATCCTCGACAACAAGGACGCGCTCGCCCGGAATCGCTGTCGCAAGGCCTGCGCTACAGACAAGCGCGAGCACGGCAAGCGTCACGAGTTTGTATCGGTGGTGGGACATTTGTCTCAGGAGACAGCAAAGACGAGTGCGCTTTCGAGAGGGGACAGGAGCTTAGCCGAAGTAGGCTGCTGCGCCCTCGTGGAGATCGATGGACATGCCGTCCTGGGCCGTCTCCTTGCTGATGAAGTCCTTTTTGATTTCGAGATCGTCGGTGTGGTCGAAGATTGCGGCGGCAATCCCTTCGACGGTGTCGGCTTCGAGCTCGGCACGCGTTGCAATCATTGCCTGAACGGAGACCGTCTGGCGGTCTTCGCTCACGCCCTGGTACGTGCCACCGGGGATGGTGTCCTCTGCGTAGAACGGCGCAGCGTCGAGCACCTGCTGGCGGGTGTCGCCCGTGAACGAGACGATTTCGATGTCGTTGTTCGCGGCGAGGTCGGAAATCGCACCGACTGGCCAGCCGCCCACGACGAACGCTGCGTCGATGTCGCCGTTACGGAGCTGGTCTGCAGCGGTTGCGAAGCCAGCGTTCTGCTCTTCGTAGTCGGTGACGCCAATGGCTTCGAGAATCTGGACGGCGTTGACCTGCGTCCCGGAGCCGAGGTCACCGGTGTTGATGGTCTTGCCGGCGAGGTCTGCGGGCTCGGTGATGCCCGTCGATTTCAGCGTGACCACGGTGATGGTCTCAGGATAGAGCGTTGCGACGCCGCGGAGGTTCTCTACGGGGTTGCCCTCGAACGCTTCGATGCCTTCGCCGTTCTTTGCGAAGTAGGCAACGTCGTTCTGGATGAGCGCGAAGTCGGCGTCGCCGGACTGAAGCGACCCAACGTTCTCGACGGACGCACCGGTCGACTGCACCTGCAGCGTGAAGTCAGTGTTCGCCTCGACGATGGTCTTGAACTCGTTCGAGAGCGGGAAGTACGTCCCACCCGTTCCGCCTGCGTGCCACGAGAGACGCGTCGTGTCGCCACCGCCACCGGTACATCCGGCGAGCGCGGCGATACCTGCGGCACCAGCCACCTGCATGAACGTCCGACGGCTTGTGTTCGAACCAGCTGATTGGTTGGAATTGCTATCTGCCATACTGCACTAATGGCGACTCTGAATGAAAAGCTTATTCACTCACGCTGACGGTTTGTTCACCTCTATAGATTTTTCGGCAAATATATTCGGCACCATAAATTTGAGGAGAAGCCGAGACAGTGTATCAGCGGCGATTCATAACGCACCCGAAATCTACGAGAAATTGTCATTATGTGGTAGCAATTACTGTTTTATTTGTGACTAGAAAAAATGACACACACAACTATATAGACGAATTTCTGAGTGGTCTCTTGTGAGGACGGTTTTGACGGCTGGCAATCTCAAACCGCCGTTCAATCGTCCGAACTCACGGATTGCGACAGCCCAGCGAGTGGACACATACCTGACATATAGAGTCCACACGAGAAAAACAGGGGTCGGTTTCGGTAGCGATTTCCCATTGATAATTCGACCGTTATCTGCGGGTTTCCACCCGAAACAAGAGGGTTCACCACGCGCGTGAACAGCCATCGCCAGCCCCCACTGGTGCAGTGTGTGACTATACACCAGTATAGAGACGAAAGTGGTCGAGTTCGTTCGGAGACAAGTGGCTGACAGTCGAGCCTCGTCCGGCGGTTTCCACCCGAAACAGGCGGGTTAGTCGATGATGATTTCACTCGACCCGTCGCCGACGGTTTCAGAGTCAGGTTGCATCTCACGTTGGTAGCGGGCAATCCACGTTGCAAAACAGTCAGGACAGAGCCGCTGAGCGTCGATTTGGGCACGGTCTACGCTCAGTCGGACGGTCCGCGTCAGGGCATCGGCCACGGCGTCACCGCAGTCGTCACAGGGAGAAGCGTCGCTCATGTCACAAAATCTGGCTGAAAAGATATAAGTCTAGATTACTGGGTGCGGAACGCGCGGTCGCCAGCGTCACCGAGGCCGGGGATGATGTAGCCGTCGTCGTCGAGGTAGTCGTCGATGGCGACCGTGAGGATGTCCGCTTCGGGCACCGCATCAGCAACGCGCAGCAGGCCCGGCGGCGCGCTCACCGCAGAGAGCACGATGAGGTGCTGTGGGTCAACCGCGTCTTCGAGGACGTGGTCTAAGACGGTGCACATGGTCGAACCCGTCGCGAGCATCGGGTCTGCGACGATGACCGTGTCCGTTTCCTTGATTTCGGGGAGTTTCACGTAGTCAATCGTGATGGGGAATTCGCCGTCAACCATCCCGGCTTCCTCGTCGCGGCCGGCGCTGATGACGCCCTGTTTCGCGCGTGGGAATGCTTTGAGGAGCCCTTCGACAAACGGCGTGGCCGCGCGGAGGACGTTGATGATGACCACGTCATCAAGGCCTTTGACGCGCTCGCCGGTCGTCTCCTGCATCGGCGTCTGGATGGTGACGTATTCGGTTTCCATGACGCCGTCGATGATTTCGTAGCCACAGATGCGCCCAAGCTTGACGAGCCCTTTGCGGAAAGCCACCTGTGAGGTCTGGATGTCTCTGAGTTTCGACAGCGTGTCTTTGGCCAGTGCGTGCGTGACGACTTGCGCGTCGCCGCGGTCCTCGATGGTCATTGTTCGTATGGGCAACGCCGATTGCCATAAATGACCGGATGTGGCCCACGGACGCTACACTATCGCATGATAACCAAATAGGTGAGCGCGGTCAACACGAGCGCGGCGGTGGCGACGTTCTCGAACGTGAACGCCAGCAGGTCGATGAACGACGCACCCCAGACAACCATCGTCGCAAACAGCGCCGAGAGAACGAGATTCATCACGAAAAGGACGCGCGGGTCGCCCTGTGACTTCGGACTCATGGGCTTTCTCGCCGTCCCGGTAACTTATAGTGTCGGGTGTCCCCACCCAACTCACAGCGTCGAACCGCAGGCTGTAGGTCGTTCCGTGACGACCGACCGATAGGATACATTCTTGGTATGTTATGACGTACCATAGTGTATGGCGCTTCGTACTCGTCGCAACCAACCAATAGACCCCGTCCCGTTTCTCGTCGTCCTGTGCACGGCGTTCCTGCTCATCTTCTCTGCGGGACCGGTGTACGCGCTCTCGTTGGGCGCATCCGTGTACGCGGCGGTTGGCGCGTCTATCCTCGTCTTTCTCGGCTGTGGGGCAGTCATCTACTACCAGATGGTCTGGGTGGCGCGCCCCGAACTCGCGGGCGAAGTCCCCGCACAAGTCGTGTTGGAACGCCACTTCTACGGCGTCATCGCCGTGTTGCTCGTGATGGTACTGCTGAGTCTCCCGTTCCTCTGACGGCCGTGCGCGAGACCCGGACAGCCGGGGTAGAGTTATACACAACGACTTTGAGCACAGAGTCATGGGCCTGCTCGACACACTCAAAGAAACGTTCGAAGCGTCAACGCAATCGGCGAATCGCGGCGGCGGAAACGAAGAATCGAAGGGAGCCTACTGGTGTCACGACTGTGCAGAGCGCATCCTCGACCTGAATGTCGATGGTGAAACGCCGCCATCGTGTCCCGCGTGCGGTGATGACATGGAGTTCGAGCGCTCGCCCGGTTCGACCGGGTGTGCCTGTTAGGGTGCTGCGAGCACGACGAGTTCGTCGAGTTCGCTCGGGAGTGGATTTTCGAACCCATCCCAGTCTGCTGTTAGCTCGTCGTCGGTGAGCAGGCAGGTTTCGAGTTCCTCGCGCATGGTCTCTTCTTGCAGGTCGGTGCCGATGAACACGAGTTCCGTGCGTCGGTCACCCCACTCGTCGTCCCAGTCGAGATTTGGGCGATTTGCCTTGTAGAGTTCTTGGTCGAGTTCCGAGAGGCTCGCAATCCACGGCCCCGACACCTCGATTCGCGCGGAGGGGCCAGCCTGCCCGAAGGTGAGTTTGTTGTCGCCACAGCCTGCGGCCCAACAGGTTCCTTTCGAGCGGATGATGCCCCGCGGAAGCGACGAGAGCAGGTCAGCGATGCGCTTCGGGTGGAACGGCTGTCGCGCGCGGAAGGTGAACGACGAGACGCCGTACATCTCCTCGGGATGCGCGTGGTCGTGGTGGCCGTGTCCGTGGCTGTGGTCGGGTTCCTCGTCTGCGGCGAGTGCTTGCTTCCAGCCCGCGGCCTCGGCTGCCGTCTGCGGGTCGTAAAGGCGCTGGCCGAGCAGGTCGTGCGGGTCGAGTTGGCCGTGAGACGTGTGGCGAAGTTCGGCGTCCGGGCGGAGGGCGCGAACCAGTTCCGACACGGTTTCCAGTTCCTCGTCGGAGACGAGGTCGGTCTTGTTCAACACGACCAAATTCGAGAACTCGACCTGTTCGACGAGCAGGTCTGAGAGCGGGCGGGTGTCCTCGTCGTCAGTGCCCCGGCGCTCGGGGACGCCCGCGCCATCAAAGGCGTCGAAAAAGAGCCGCGAGTCAACGACGGTGACGAGCGAATCCACGGCGTAGAGCGCCGCCGCGCGCGATTCGGTGGTGAACAGCCGGGCGACGGGTTCGGGTTCGCTGATGCCGGACGATTCGACAACGAGGTGGTCGAAATCGCGGTTCTTCGCGAGGCGGACAACGGCTTCGTTCAGGTCGTCTTGGAGCTCACAGCAGATACAGCCGTTCGAGAGTTCGGTGACGCCGCCGTCAGCGACAGAAAGTTCGGAGGTGTCGCTCACGAGCGCTGCGTCGATGTTGATTTCGCCCATGTCGTTTACGAGCACCGCGATGTCGAGGTCGCCTGCGTTGTGGAGCAGGTGATTGAGCAAGGTGGTCTTCCCCGCGCCAAGGCTCCCCGAGAGAATTGTGACGGGAATGGCGTCTTCGTTCATGCCTGCTTCGTCGCCTGTGGAGCACCTTCAGTGTTACCGAGTGCCAGTGCCCTCGCAAAGAGGCGACACTGTTTTATCCGACAGAACGGGTGGTTGTGAACAGATGACACTCGCAGAGCGGATTGCTGAGTTTCGGGCGGTGCTCGAAGAGTGGTTGGCCGGGCTGTATCACGGGATGATTGCCCACCCGGCCTACGAACTCGTAGAGAAGGAGGCAGAGGACGTCGAAGACGATTTCATGCTCGCGTGTTTCCCCGACGCCTTTGGCATCCCGAGCCCCATCTCCTACTACACCGCAGAGCTCCTGCCCTACTTAGAAGACGAGTTCGAGGCGTGGGAGCGACGCATGTGGGACCGTGGGTCGATGCTCGAACGCAAGGGTCAGCAGTACCACTTCTAACGATGCGCAAATTCGTCTTCTTCGGCGGTAAAGGCGGCGTTGGCAAGACAACCGTCTCCTCTGCGTTCGCGCGCAAGTGTGCGACTGCAGACGTGGACACGCTGTTGGTCTCGACCGACCCGGCCCACAGCACCTCAGACGTGTTCGACCAGCAGTTTACGGATACGCCGAGTTCAGTGGAGGGCATCCCCAACCTCGATGCCATGGAAATCGACCCCGACGAGGAGGTGTCTCGCCACCTGATGGAGACCAAACGCGCGCTCTCAGACCAGGTGAGCGCGGCGATGGTCAACCAAATCGACCGACAGATCGAGATGGCCCACCAGACGCCCGGCGCGTACGAGGCGGCGCTGTTCGACCGCTTCGTGGACGTGATGCGAAACTCCCCGGCGTACGACCGCGTCGTGTTCGACACCTCGCCAACGGGCGGCACCCTGCGCCTGCTCTCGCTTCCCGAGTTCCTCGACGGCTGGATTCAACGATTGCTCCTCAAGCGAAAACAGAGCGTCAAGCTGTACGAACGGGCGGCGATTGGCAACAACGAACCGCGGCGCATGATGGACGGCGACCCCATCATCGACCGCCTCCAAAAGCGAAAAGAGATGTTCGAGTTCGCCACCGAAACCCTCCGAGAGGACGCGGCCTTTTTCCTCGTGTTCAACCCAGACCAGCTCTCGATTCGTGAGAGCGTCCGTGCCATCGAACAGCTCGAAAGCCAAGAGCTGCTCGTCGCGGGCCTCGTCGCAAACCGCCTGACCCCGGAGCCAGGCCCCGACGAAGACGGGCGCGGGGCGCGCTATCTCCGCGACCGCGTGGCGACCGAGCGCGAGCGACTCGAAACCGCCCATGACGTGTTCGGGCCGCCCATCGTCGCGGAGGTCGAAACGCGGATTTCTGAAATCAAAGGCGACCTCCTCACCGACGTAGCCAGTAAATTAGCTATTGATGTGACAATTTAGAGCCGGAACGAACGGCGCGTAAACGTCGGCGATTATACAGAAAGCGATAAGCAATCTAGGCAAAACAATAGTTAACCTTTATATACGATTTCTCCATGGTTGGGAATGAGTCACGCAACCATGGTACAGATAATCTGGCTGGTGTTAACATCACTCATCCTGTTCACGGTCGGCTACCTGGGCTATTCGCGGTACCTCGCCCGATTCGTGGATCTGGATGACAGTCGTGAAACACCGGCACACAAGTACGAAGACGGGCAGGAGTACGTCCCGGCGAAAAAGCCGGTGCTCCTTGGCCATCACTATTCGAGTATTGCAGGCGGTGCGCCGATTGTCGGCCCCATCACCGCCGCCGCAGTCTGGGGTTGGTTCCCAGCACTGCTCTGGATTGCCATTGGAAACCCACTGTTAGGCAGTGTCCACGACTTCGTTTCGCTGGCGGCGAGTCTCCGCCACGAGGGGAAGTCCATCGGATACATCATCGGTGAGTACGTCGGCGAGCGCGGCAAGAACATGCTGCTCTGGTTCGCCTTCCTCACCATCATCCTCGTCGTCGCGGTGTTCGCCCTCGTGGTCGGCATCGTGTTCAACGCCTTCCCACAGGCGGCGACCGCGAGCCTGTTGTACATCGCGCTCGCGTTCATCTTCGGGGTGTACCTCTACCAGATGAACCTGCCGTTCCTCCCGGGAACGGTCGTGTTCGTCGCTGGCGTGTTCGCAAGCGTCTGGGTCGGCATCCAATACCCACTCGCGCTCGCACCGCTCGCCGAGACGCCAGCGACGTGGCCAAGCAACGTCATCGTCCTGTTGGACGGGCCACTCCCCGTTCCGAACGTCATCAACGCAAACGTCGCGGCGTGGATTCCGGTCGTCATGATTTACGCCGCGGCAGCGAGCGTCCTCCCCGTGTGGATGCTCCTCCAACCGCGTGACTATCTCTCGTCGTTCCTGCTCTACGCAGGCGTCGGTGGTGCGCTGCTCGCCATCATCGTCGGCACGCTCGGCAGCGCGCTCGGTATCGGCGCGATTACGCCAAGCCAGCCGCTCGTCATCAGCGACCAGATTCCGGCGTTCGCCGGGTTCTGGGGGACAACCGAGGTTTCACCGTTGTTCCCGTTGCTGTTCATCACCATCGCGTGTGGGACAATCAGCGGGTTCCACTCGCTCGTCTCCTCGGGGACGACCTCGAAACAGCTCCACAAAGAGTCTGACGCTCGCGTCATCGGCTACGGTGGCATGCTCGGCGAAGGACTGCTCGCAACCGTCGCGCTCTCGACAGTCGCCATCGCTGGCGTGACTGCAGGCGGCGGCATCGGCCGCGCACTGCCAAACTTCGCCTCTGGTGGTGGCATCATGCTCACCAGCTTCGGCATCCCAGCGGCCTACGGTGCGCCGTTCATGGGCCTCGTGCTCGTGAGCTTCCTGCTCACCAGTACGGACACCGCCGTGCGCCTCGGGCGCTACATGATGGAAGAAATCGTGGGCACGCCCGAGTCGAGCGTCGAATCGCTCGCCTCGAATCGCTACTCGAACGCCGTGCTCCAGACCGTGCCCGCCTACGTCCTCATTACGAGTGGGTCGTGGCTCACGCTCTGGCAGCTGTTCGGCGGCGCAAACCAGTTGCTCGCTGCGCTTGCGCTCCTGACTGCAACGGTGTGGCTCGCAAACTGGGACGAGAGCAAACAGCTCATCTCGACGGGTGTCCCGATGGCGCTGATGGTCTCCATCACGATTCTCGGGCTCTCGTGGCTCGCGTTCCACGACAACATCTACATGAAGTTCATGAGCGAAGCGTGGATGGAAGAGGCGACACTGAGCGCCCAACTCTCTGCGGTCGTCCAGATTGTGTTGGCACTCACGCTGGTTGGACTCGCACTCTCGCTCGTCCGCATCGGCTACACCAACATCAAAAGCGCCCGGTCTGGGACGTCGTTCGCCCAGCAACCGAGCGACGACTGACCGAAACCAAACTTTTCTTTTTTCGACCGCTTAGCGCCGCAGCCGGCCAAGCAGGCGCGAGACGAAGCCAGGCTGCTCTACGGGCACGTCCACATCGTCCCACAGCGAAAACGCCTGTGCTACGTCCGCGCTCTCGCTTGCGACGATGTCCTCGCGGTCTGGGGCGACGACGATGAGGCTGATTTCGTAGTGGCCGTAGTACCCGTATTTGATGAGCGTTCGGTCGCTAAAGTCTGCGACAAACGAGCGGACGGCGTCTGAGATTTCAGGGACAACGAATGCGTAGGTGAAGTCCGTGCCAAAATGCGTCTCGTCTGCGACGATCCATTCGTCTGCGAGGTCGTGGGCGCGTTCGACGGCGCGTTCTAAATCAGCCACCGAGAGCGTCGTTCGCCGTTGGACGAACAGGTGTTCTTCTGACTCGTGGTTGGCGTAGTTGATAGAAGGGTGGAGAAACTGTTTCTGTGTCTGGAGGTTCATCCGCCCGTAGAGCGTGTACGTCTCGTCGCGGACGCGCCGGTCTTTTTCGAGGTCGTAGTTGAACATCAGCCGGTCGCTGACCCGGTCTACGTAGGCGTCTTCCCAGTCGGGAACGTCAGGTGCGTCGGCGCTCTCAGCGTCGTCCGTCATGGTCGCCTCCCGTCGTTCGCAAGCCCGGCTCGCGTGTGCATGTGTGTGCAGACAACATTGACGCTAAAAAAGCCCGTTGGGGTTCGCTGAACAACAATAGTTAACATCACCGTGTCCACAGTAGCGTGTAAGAGACACCCATGGGAGGGAAACTAGTCGAAACCTGCGGTCGATGCGCGATGAGTTCCGTCGTGTCGGTCACGACCGAGGAGAAAGACGGCGAGGAACGCGAGCGACGGAATCCGTTCGGCAACGCGCGCATCGAAGTCGATGACAGAGAACTCAAAACAGTGTCGCCCGGCGCGTGGCTGTCGGGGCTGAAAACGCGGCTCGATACCCTCGCAACGCGACTGACCTACGGAAACTGAAAACCGACACCAGCGGTGACGTTTTATACTGGCCAAGCCAAGGCCTGTGCTAAGCGATGGAAGAGAGTATCTCCGGATTCAAACGTCGGGGGTCGTGGGGCGATATCGTCGAACACGGCGAGCGCATCACGCGTGCTCTGCGCGACCTCGGAGTTGAGGGGGACGCCTTCGAAGCGTGGGACGAATGGCGACCAAAGAGCCACGAACGCCTTGACGAGGACGTGAGCGAGAAAACCGCAAAACAAGCCTCCATCAGCGAAGGCCGCGGCGAAAAAGCGGGCAAAGAACCGAACGACGACCTGAAAACCGCGGGCAAGAAGCTCTCAGAGTCTTACGAGAAGTTAGACGACCCCGACGAGGCGATGGGGCGGTGGAACGAATCTATCGACTACGTCGCGCGTGCGGCGGACTCCGCGGGGCGCAAAGCCATCCGCAAGGTCGAAGACGCCGTCTACCGCAAGGTCATGACCCAACTCGCACCGTACTACTTCGACAACGAACTCGTGAGCGCGAACCTCCAGCAAACCGCCCGCTTCGAGTCAGAGGAACGGTTCGTTTTCGAGGTGAACGTAAACGACGACGTGGTCAAAGGACAGGTCTCAGACCTGCTCTCCGAGTACGAAGACACCATCGACCGGTGGCACATCGACACCGAAAAACAGACGGAGACGGTCGAAGCCGCAGAAGGGGTCGAAGCGCCCGAATCCGAGAACCGGTCGCGTTCGACGACCAACTGAGCGAACTGCTTTTTCGCAGACGTGGCGATTCTGTTGGCCGGACGTTCATAAGAAATATCACCACCGGCACGGTGACAGGCGCGAAATGTTCCAGCCGATAGTGTAATACCGACACCGACTGTAGGCCTGCCCAGATGGTCGACGCAGGGACACTCCTGACAGTCGTCGTTGCCGGTGGCGCGAGTTTCTTCATGGCCTGGGCAATCGGAGCCGGTTCTTCAGGCTCGACACCGTTCGCACCCGCCGTCGGAGCGAACGCTATCTCGGTCATGCGCGCTGGATTTATCGTCGGCCTGCTCGGCCTCGCAGGTGCGGTGTTACAGGGCGCAAACGTCTCAGAAGCCGTTGGCCGAGAACTCATCACGGGCGTCTCGCTCTCGCCGCTCGCCGCGACGGTTGCGCTGCTCACCGCCGCGACGCTCGTCGCGATCGGCGTGTTCGCGGGCTATCCCATCGCCACTGCCTTTACGGTGACCGGCGCGGTCGTCGGCGTCGGCCTCGCTGCGGGCGGGAATCCAGCGTGGGCCAAATACCAGCAGATCAGCACCCTCTGGGTGCTCGTCCCCTTTATCGGCGGCGGGACCGCCTACGCCACCGCGCGCCTGCTCAGAAATCCGAACGTCAGCGAAGAGGTCGCCGTCCCCGTCCTTGCGGGGCTCATCGGTCTCATCCTCGCAAACGTCGAGTTCGCGATTTTCGGGCCGCCCGGCTTCGGTGACTCCTTCGCCGCGATGCTGGCAAAGCAAGCGTCGAGTCCGCCGATTTTTGGCGTCCCGCTCATCCACATCCTCGTCTCGCTTGCCGTGGCTCTCGCCGCGGGGCTCCTGCTCGCACGCGACATTCGCGGGGACAAAGAACGCGGCCAGCGCCACTTCCTGCTCACGCTCGGTGGGCTCGTCGCGTTCTCGGCCGGCGGCAGTCAGGTTGGCCTCGCCATCGGCCCGATGCTCCCCCTGCTCGAACCCTACACGATTCCGCTCACCGCAACGCTCGTCGGTGGCGGTCTCGGCCTCCTGCTCGGCAGTTGGACCGGCGCACCGCGCATGATTAAGGCACTCGCCCAAGACTACTCCTCGCTCGGGCCGCGGCGGTCAATTGCCGCGCTTATCCCGTCGTTTGCGATTGCTCAGGTCGCGGTGTTCCTCGGGGTTCCCGTGTCGTTCAACGAAATCATCGTGAGCGCCATCATCGGCAGCGGCTACGCGGCACAGAACGCTGGCGTCAGCCGCAAAAAAATGCTGTTTACCGTTCTCGCGTGGATTGGATCGCTCGCCCTCGCCCTTGGCGTGGGGTACGGGCTGTTTTTCGCCGTGTCGAGCCTATGAGGAGACTTCTTCGGGGTCGGTCTCCTCTTGCTCCTCCTCGGGCGTAATCGAGACACGCGCTTTCATGATGCGCGTGTTCTCGACCTTCTCGACTTGGATGCGAACGCCGTCGTAGGTGATGACCTCGCCTTCTTCGACGAGCCGACCCACGCGATTGAAGATGAACCCCGCAATGGTCTCGAACTCCTCGCCTTCGGGCAGGTCGATTTCGAGGGCGTCGTTCACCTCGTCGATGTTGACCTCGCCGCGGACGAGTGCGGTGGTCTCGTCTACGAACTCGATTGGCTCTTCTTCCTCGCTTTCGAGTATCTCGCCGACGATTTCCTCGGTCATGTCTTCGGTCGTCGCGAGCCCTTCGGTCGTCCCGAACTCGTCGATGACGATGACCATGTGCATGCGCTCTTTGCGCATCTCTGCGAGCAGGTCATCGACGTTCTTCGATTCGGGGACGTGGAGAACCGGCTCTAAGAGGTCTTCGAGTACGAGGTTCTCGCCGCCCTCACCGTAGTTCAGGTCGCGAACGAGGTCGCGGATGTGGACGACGCCGAGGATGTTGTCGAGGCCACCCTCGTACACCGGAATCCGCGCGTGCCCACTCTGGACACACGTTTCGATGGCCTCCTCTAGGCTGGCGTCTTTCGGCACGCCAGTCACGTCAAGCCGGGGCGTCATGACCTCCTTGACGATGGTGCTGTTAAAGCGGAAGATACGCTGAAGCATTTCGTGTTCTTCTTCTTCGAGCACTCCCTCACGCTCGCCAGTTTCGAGCAGGTCTTGAATCTCCTGGCGAGTGATGTAGGAGGTTTCAATCGAAGAACGCCCGCCGGTCACCTTGTTCACCAGCCGGGTGAGGTAGTCGAAGGTGACGACCAACGGGAGGAGAATGTACTCAGAGAGTTTGAGCGGGCGAGCGATTTTGAGCGCCCACGACTCGGTGTTCTCGACGGCGTAGGACTTCGGCGCGCTCTCCCCGAACAGCAACACGAGTGCTGTGATACCGAGGGTGGCGATTATCACCGACTCGCCGCCCGAAAAGCCGAGCAACGCCAACAGCCCCGTCGCAATCGATGACATGGCGATGTTGGCGATGTTGTTGCCAACGAGAATTGTGACTAACAACCGGTGGGGGTCATCTTTCAGATCCTTCAGGACGTTCGCACCCGGCTTGCCGTCTTCGACCATTGACTCGACGCGGTGGGCGGCGAGTGAGAACATTGCAATCTCCGACGAGGAGAAGAATGCAGACAGCGCGATGAGCCCGATGATTGCTACAACGCCGAGACCGATGAAGGTCCCATCGGCCACTTGCAACCCGAACACCTCGACGTCGAGGGGGACGGGAGAAGATGCGACAAGTGGCGTCGTAGCCGCAGATATACCCATTAACGTGTCGCTATTGATGGTGTGCGGGATTAAGAGTTGTCATGCCACAGTTGAGCGAAGCGCTCTTTGGCGTGTCTCCCGAAGGGCGGGTATGTCAGACACACCATCGATTACGCTCTACCGCTTGCAGGCCTGTCCGTACTGCGAGCGCGTGGTGCGAAAGTTGCAAGACTACGACGTCGAATACGAGTCGCGGTTCGTCGAGGCAATGCACGCAGACCGCAACGTCGTAAAGCGCATCAGCGGGAAGCGAACCGTCCCCGCCATCGTTGACGAGAACACGGGCGTCACCATGTCTGAGAGCGCAAACATCGTCGCATATCTCGACCGCGTCTACGGCGAGGAGGCGGCCTAATGGTCGACTTCGACGTCGTCGAACTTCCCGAGACGGACCATGTGGACGTGGGCGACGACGCCCCTGATTTCACGCGCCCGCTCGTAAACGAAGAGTTCTGGGAGGACGTAGCACTCTCTGAGCTGCTCGAAGACGGCCCCGTATTGCTCGTCTTCCACACGATGGACGGCGCGTTCCCGTCGACCTACATTTGGAACCAGATTCGTGACCGCCAGTGGGGCGACCACCTGCAGGTCGTTGGCCTCTCCATCTCCTCACCCTACGAACACAAGACGTTCATCGCAGAGCGCGAGATGGACTACCAGCTTTTCTCAGACCCCGCAAACGAGGTCGCAGAGGCCTACGGCATCGTGAACGACCTAGACGGGATGTCGGGCATCGAAGAGCCCCGGCCAGCCATCTTCCGCATCGACGAAGACGGCACCGTCGACTTCGCGTGGGTCGCCTCCGAGTGGCCAGACTTCCCCGAGTACGACGCCGTCGAAGAAGTCATCTCAAACTGAGCAATGGCAGTCAGCGACGCAGACCTCGAGCGTGCCGCACGTGCCATCCACGACGGTGACGCGGTCATTTTCCCGACTGAAACCGTGTACGGGCTCGGCGCAGACGCACTCGACCCGGCCGCCATCAATCAGGTTTTCAAGCTAAAGGGACGCTCACGGGACAAGCCACTCTCGCTCGGCGTTCCCGACGTGGAGACGGCACTCGCCTACACCACGCCGACCGACCGCGAACGCCGGTTCATGGAGGAGTTCCTGCCGGGACCGGTGACGGTCATCGTTGAGCGGAAGCCGGTGGTTCCAGACGCGCTCACGGGCGGCCTCGACAAGGTCGGGATTCGGATTCCCGACCACGAGGTGGCGCTCTCGCTCTTGGGCAAAGTCGAGCCAGTGACCGCGACGAGCGCGAACATTAGCGGCCAGCCGAGCGCCCACGTCATCGAAGACATCGACCCGGAACTCCGCGAGGCCGTGGCCGTCGTCCTCGACGCGGGCGAAACCCGCGGCACCGAAAGCACCGTGGTCGACGTGGAAGCGGGCGTCATCCACCGCCGGGGCACCTGGGCCGACGACATCGAAGCGTGGCTAGGAGAGCAGTGAGCGCAACGAGCGCGTTTTCACCCCGCATTTGGTGCGAAAGTCACACGCGCCACACTTCTCGCGGTTTTTGAGGCGGGGCGGCGGCCCGTCTAACGCTCGGACAGTTCGAAGTGCCCGACGGTAGGCTGCCTTTTTGCGAGTCGTTAGACGCACCTCGCGGACGATGCCGTGGGTTGGAAATTCAACGAACGCGCGTTCGACTGGTGTTTTGCGCTCCCACGAGAGTGCCTTCGCGGCGGCGACGGCGTGGACGGTTTGGGGATGCCAGACGCCCTCTGGTGGCGGCGATCCAGTGAATACGAGAGAGGGAACCGGCGGGTTGTCAAGAACTTTGTGTGCGACGCCGCGAACGTCTTTCCCCTCGAGAGAGACCATCTCTGTTGGTGGGGCTGCTAACTCCTCGAACCGGTCGAAGCGCGCACGGGCACAGTGCAGATTCGTTCGAAACTGGGTGGGCGTCACGGGAATTTCGTCTGGGAGGCTGCTTGCCTCCAACAATTCAGGATACTGGAAAGCCAGTTTCCGTTTATCAGCAACCTCGGGCGGCGGCGACCGGTCGTCTTCTCGACGCTCGTAGTACAACTGACGCGGGCAGTAGGCGGCGATGGCGAGATCTCGGAACGTCGGCACAGCCTGCGCTGGTTCCGGAATCGGATATAAACTTCAGGGTGAGGGCAGTGCGGTCGCTAAAGTAGTCAGAAAATGAAGTTATGCGGTGCTGTGCGGTTGCGGTAGCCAGCAAGCGTTGCATCCGATCGCGAGCGAAGCGAGCGGTCGGCCTTTTTCAGGCGTGTTTTTGCGCGGAGCGGTGCGCGAAGCGCACCCGAAGCGTAAAAAGATGCGTTAGAAGGAAACGTTCGACTCCATCCCCTCAGTCGCGTCTTTGAGGCCGGTTTCGCGGGTGGATTTGGTCATTGAGGTGCTGATGGCATCAAGGATTTCTTCGAAGTCAGTCACGAAACGGTCGCTGACGCGGCGGCGTTCAGCTTGGGTTTTGATGACGCGGGTGGCGCGTCGAATCGTGGCGTCGTCGGTGTCGAGGTCGGCGGCGATGGTCGTAACGGGAGTGTCGTCTGCGAGTGCGGAGCGCAGCGCGTCGAGGTCAATATCGGCGTCGAGGTCGCTGTCGCGGACGAGATGGAGGTCCATGCGCGCGTCGAAAACCGTTGCTGGCGTCACGTCGAGCATGGTGGCGATGTCCTCGTCGGCTGCATCGTCATAGTAGGCTTCCACAAGCGTGGCGAGTTTCGCGTCCGGAAGTTCTGTCGTGAACGCGTAGCGCTCACGCATTTTGTCGATGATGGCGGTGAGACGTTTTCTCACCCCTGTTTTCGACGTGAGCGACCCGCGGCTCGCTTCCTGCTGTTCGGTCACGGTGGTGTCACCTGCGACCGAGAGGAAGAGATCTCGGAGGGATTCTGTTTTTTCGTCCATAGCTGCGATACCGAGAATCTGAGACCGTGGAAGGGTAAATAGCTGTTGGCGAGCCAGCTCGTCAACCGAAGGATTAACTGTGGTTGACGGGAAGGGGAGAGATGATGTTTGCAGTTGAACTTCCGGGTGAGTGCAGATGAGTGTCGATACGAGCGATGTGAACCTCGTTGGTGACGAAGTCGTACTGAACGTGGCGCGGGCAGCGCTGATGGCCGCGTTGACGGGCGCATTCGCGTACATTTCGTTCCCAATTCCGTTTTCGAGCGTGCCGTTTTCGATGCAGGTGCTCGGCGTGTTCCTCGCCGGACTCCTGCTCGGCCCCGTCTGGGGTGGCGCGTCGATGGCACTCTACTTGCTTGCCGGAGCGGTTGGCGCACCCGTGTTCCAGGGCGGTGCGGCGGGCGTTGGCCACCTGTTCGGGAGCACCGCAGGCTACCTCTGGTCGTACCTGTTCGCGGCCGTCATCATCGGCTTCATCGCCCACGGCGGCCTCGAAATCAAGCCAGCCGAGGAGCTTCCGGTTCCGCAGATGGTGGTCGGCCTCCTCGTCGGGACGGCCGTCATCTACGGGCTTGGCGTCCTTGGTCTCATCGTGATTGCAGACCTCGGCGCAATGGCGGCGCTCACGGCGGGTGCGCTCGTGTTCATCCCTGGTGAGCTGCTGAAAATCGCCGCAGCCGTGGCAATCGTTCGGAGTGACCGCCTCGTCGCTGCATGATTGCGGTTGACGGTCTCGTCCACCGCTACGCCGGTGTCGCCGCTGTAGACGACGTCTCGCTCTCGATTGCCGATGGTGAATGTCTCATTCTCGCCGGGCCGAACGGCTCTGGCAAAACGACGCTCGTGCGTCACCTGAACGGCCTGCTCGAACCAGACGAGGGAACCGTCCTCGTGAACGGCGTTTCCGTGCAAGAAGACCTCGTCGCCGCACGCGTCGCCGTTGGCATGGTGTTCCAAGACCCGCGCGACGGCTTCGTCGCCGCGACGGTTGGCGAAGATGTGCGCTTCGGGCCGGAGAATCTGGGACTCGCACACGACGAAATCGACCGACGCGTCGAAGCCGCGCTCGCGGCGGTGAACATGGCAGGCCGAGAACGCGAGCGCATCGACCGGCTGTCGGGTGGCGAACAAGAGCGCGTCGCCATCGCGGGCGCGCTTGCGATGGAACCTGATTTCCTCGTCCTCGACGAACCGTTTACCGGCCTCGACGAACCCGCTCGCCAGTCCGTGCTCGCGCGACTCGAATCGCTGCAGGACTCCGGGACGGGCATCATCGTCGTGACCCACGACCTGCGCGACGTGTTTTCGCTCGCAGACCGCGTCGTGGTGATGAGCGATGGCTGTGTTGGTGTTTCCGGGACACCTGACGAGGTGCTCGACGCGCTGCCCGACCTCGGCGTTCGCCCGCCATGTTGACGTACGAACCCGGCGAGTCGGTCGCCCACGCGCTCGACCCGCGAACCAAGTTAGCGTTCCAACTCGCGTTTGCGGTCGCGGCGTTCGCCCACACAACACCCGCAGGATTGGCCGCGCTGTCGGGCGTCGCGGGCGTTTCACTCTGGGTGTCGAAGACGCCGCTTCTCGCCGCGCTGCGTGAGTTGCGCATCGTCCTCGCAGTGCTCGTGTTCGCGCCAATTCTCGAAGGACTGGTGCTTGGCCCGCCGTGGTTCTCGATTGCAGAAGCGACTGGCCCCACACTCGCCAGCTATCGCGCGGTGCTCATCGTCCTCGTCGCGGCGACCTACGTCCGGACGACTCCAGCGCGCGCCTCGCGAGCGGCGATTCAGCGCGTGATTCCCGGAAAAGCTGGCCAATTCCTTGGGATGGGCGTCTCGCTCGTGTTCCGGTTTCTGCCCGTGTTGCTCGCGGACATTCACCGGATGCGGATGGCGATACAGGCGCGTCTCGGCGACCAGCGGTCGATTCCAGAGCGGGCGAGCATCATCGCGCTGTCTGGACTCGCGCGGGCGTTCTCGCGCGCGGACACGCTGTCGCTGGCACTCCGGGCGCGGTGTTTCGCGTGGAACCCGACGCTCCCTCGCCTGCGCTTTGCGCGCCGTGATGTGCCCGGACTGGTGGCGGCGGCTGGGTTGGTGGCCGTCGCCTTCGTATGAACTTTCACCAAGTTGTATATTTACGGAGACGGAGCCATCGCTAGGCTTGCGTCGGTGACAAGACTTAAGCGCGTATTGTTCCACGGTGATTATAGATGACACTCCTCCTTCAGGCGGGAGCGACGCAGACGCGGCCGACGTTTTGGCAGATCAGCCCAGTCGGTGAGGTGCTGTTCTACTATCTGGCCGCCGTCGTCGTCGCCGTTTTCCTCTACGGCGTCTACGACCGCTTTGCCCGCTACAGCCGAGGTACGGACGACTGGTTCGAGCGCCTCGACGACCTGCCCGGCCGCATCGTGAGCGCCGTGAAAATCGTCGGCTCGAACGAGAAACAGTTCAACAGAGACCTCTACGGCGGCGTGATGCACGCCTTCATCATGTGGGGCTTTCTGACGCTGCTCATCGGGACGACAATTCTCGCCATCGACATGGACATCTGGACGAAGGTGCTTGGCCAGCCCTCGTTCTTCGTAAACGAGTTTTATCTCTCCTACTCGCTCGTGATGGACGCCCTTGGCTTCCTCTTCGTCGTCGGTATCGGCATGGCGCTGTATCGGCGCTACGCCCTCCGTACCGACCGGCTCTGGGGCAAACACACCTCGCTCGAAGATGACCTCTTCATCTGGACCCTCTTCTTGCTCGGCGTCGGTGGCTACCTCACCGAGGGGGTGCGCATCCTCGCACAGGACTTCCCCGAGTTCGAAACCGTGAGCTTCGTCGGCTGGTTTGTCGCAGACGTGCTCAGAGTCGCGGGCATGACGCCCGAGATGGCGCTCTCGTTCTACCCGATTACGTGGTGGAGCCACGCGCTGCTCGCGCTCGTGTTCGTCGCCGCCGTGCCGTACGCGAAGCCGTTCCACATGATTTCGAGTTTCGCAAACGTCGTCACCCGCGACGAAATGGCCGGCAAACGCCTCCCCGGCGTGCCCGCAGACGCCAGCCCGGACGAAATTGGCGCATCTTCGATTGACGACTTCTCGTGGAAGCAGATTCTCGACCAGGACGCCTGTACGAAATGTGGCCGCTGTTCGTCGGTCTGTCCGGCAAAAGCATCCGGTCGCCCACTCGACCCACGCGACGTGATTCTCGACCTGAAATCCTACCGTGAAGGGCTGGATGCAGGTCGCACCGAAGAGATGCCGATTATCGCAGACGGCGGCACGAGCGTCATCGACAGCCACACGATGGAATCGTGCATGGCCTGCATGGCCTGCATGGACGCCTGCCCGGTCGAAATCGAGCACCTGTCTTCCTTTACGGAGATGAACCGGCGGCTCACCGAGTCCGGCCAGATGGACGAGAACGTCCAAGAGGCGATGATGAACATCTTCTCGAACGGCAACTCCTTCGGTGACCCACAGCGAAAGCGCGCAGACTGGACCGACCAGTTGGACTTCGAGATTCCGGACGCGCGCGAGGAGGCTGTTGAATATCTCTGGTACGTCGGCGACTACCCGAGCTACGACGAGCGCAACAAGCGCGTCGCCCGCGCACTCGCGACCATCTTCCACGAATCCGGCGTGAGCTTCGGCATTCTCTACGACGACGAGCAGAACGACGGCAACGACGTGCGCCGGGTCGGTGAGGAAGGCCTCTACGAGATGCTCACCGAGGACAACATCGCCGCCTTCGAGGAGTGTGACTTCGAGAAGGTCGTCTGTACCGACCCGCACTCCTACAACACGTTCAAAAACGAGTACCCGGACTTCGGCTGGGGCGGCGAAGTCTACCACTACACGCAGGTTGTCGAAGAACTCGTGAACTCCGGTACGCTCGGCCTTCGTGGAACGGAACTCGACTACACCGTCACGTACCACGACCCGTGTCACCTCGGCCGGTACAACGACGAGTACGAAGCACCCCGCGAGGTCATCCGCGCGACGGGCGTCATGCTCGATGAGATGCCGCGAAACCGCAGCAACTCGTTCTGTTGTGGTGGCGGTGGCGGTGGTCTCTGGATGGACTTCGAAGAGACCGCAAAGCCGAGCGAAGAGCGCATCCGCGAAGCGCTTGAGGACACAGACACCGGCAGTGCGGTCGAAAAGTTCGTCGTCGCCTGTCCGATGTGCATGACGATGTACGAAGACGGCCGCAAGACCGGCGATTACGAAGACGACATCGACGTCGTGGACATCTCCGAACTCGTCGTCGAGGCGCTCGGTGCGATGGACAAAGCGAACCTGTAGAACACCCGTCGCGTCGTTTTTTGGTGCAGATTTTTTGTGCGAGCGGTATGCGTCTCGCACAAAAAAGGTGCATGGACAAAGCGAACCTGTAGACCACTAACCCCGCTCTCGTTGTTCGATTGCTTACAGAAAGGTTGTTCTGCTGATTTTTAAGTGAACGCTGTTCGCATATGCAGACATGGATCCTCGCATTCGTGAGCAAGCAGAGGTTATCGTGAATCACTCGACGGGCGTCGAACAGGGTGACAACGTCATCATCACTGGCTCTCCCGAGTCAGAAGACCTCATCGTCGCCGTCTCGGAACTGTGTGGTGAAATCGGCGCGACCACAGAGGTCAAAATAAGCAGTGAGCGAGCGACACGGGCCTACATGCGAGCGGTCGACGAAGACGACATCACGCTAAACGAGATGGCGCTCGCGGGAATCGAGGCCGCGGACGTGTTTATCGCCATCCGCGGGCAGTCGAACATGAACGAGCAAAGCGACGTCCCACCGAAGAAAAACCAGAAGCGAGCGGCCGAGAACCGCGATATCCAGGAGGCCTACTTAGCGAAACGCTGGAATCTTACGCAGTTCCCGACGGCGGCGGGCGCACAGAAAGCAGAGATGAGCACCGACGCCTACGAAGACTTCGTCTTCAGCGCGGTCAACAAAGATTGGGACGCCGTCGAGGAACACCAAGCGCAACTGGTCGAACTGCTCGAAGATGCGGACGAAGTCCACATCAAATCCGGCGACACGACGGACGTGACCATGTCCATCAAAGGCAACCTCGTGCTCAACGACTCGGGGATGCACAACATGCCCGGCGGCGAAGTGTTCACCGCGCCCGTCCCCGACTCCGTCGAAGGCGAAGTCCTGTTCGACAAGCCCGTGATGGTGCAGGGTCGGGAAGTCAACGGCGCGTGGCTCAAATTTGAAGGCGGCGAAGTCGTCGAGTTCTCCGCCGAGAAGAACGAGGACGTACTCGAATCGCTCCTCGAAACCGACGACGGGGCGCGTCGGCTTGGGGAGTTAGGAATTGGAATGAACCGGGACATCGACCGGTTCACCTACAACATGCTGTTCGACGAAAAGATGGGCGACACCGTCCACATGGCCGTCGGTCGCGCCTACGACGACACCGTTGGCGAGGGCAACGAGCAGAACGATTCGGTGGTGCACACTGACATGATTGTGGACATGAGCGAGGACTCATTCATCAAGGTCGACGGCGAGGTCATCCAGCGCAACGGGACGTTCATTTTCGAAGACGGCTTCGAAGAATAGCCACACGCAACGCGGTTTTCGGGGCGGGCGAGACATGTAGCGTCTCGCAGCCGCAGTGAATTGAAGATTCGAAGACGGCTTCGACGGCTGCGAGGCGGCCTTATCTCTCACAGACACCTTCCTCTAGCATGGCAGGGAAACGAGTCGGGATACTCGGGAGTGGGGACGTTGGACAGGCGCTCGGCCGAGGGTTTGCGGCCCACGGCTACGAAGTCATGCTCGGCACGCGAAGCCCCGATAAACTGGGCGAATGGGTCGAAGCGGTAGACGATGCTGGCTCGGTCGGTTCCTTCGCAGAGGCGACTGCGTTTGGCGATATCGTCGTGCTCGCGCTGAACGGCGAAGGTGCAGAGAACGCCCTTGCGATGGCTGGTCCCGAGCCGTTCGCGGGCAAACTCGTCCTCGACGCGACGAACCCACTCGACTTCTCTGCAGGAATGCCACCCCACCTGTTCACAGGTGCACAGGACTCACTCGGCGAGCGGATTCAAGCAAAGCTCTCCGATGCGCACGTCGTCAAATGCTTCAACACGGTCACAAACGCCCAGATGATAGACCCGGTGTTCGAAGCCGAACCGCCGAAAATGTTCATCTGCGGGAACGACGAAGCGGCGAAAGCAGAGACCGACGCGTTACTCAAAGAACTCGGCTGGCCCGGCGCGTTCGACGTGGGCGACATCACCGCGGCGCGCTATCTCGAAGCGCTCGTTCCGCTTTGGGTGCGAGTCGGAAGCAAACTCGACACCTACATGCACGCCTTTACGGTCGTGAAGTAGCTCGCCAACTACCCGAGCGCGTAGAGCCAGCCGTCGTTGAGCGCCACGTAGAGTCGGTCGTGGGCGGGGGCGAGCGTTGCCCGGAGTGGGGCAGAGAGACGCTCGCGCAGCGCGAGTTCGCGCGTCCAGCGGGTCGACCCGGCTTCGAGGCCGATGAGCAAGCCGTGTTCGGTTGTGAGCGCAACGGTCTGATTGGCGGCGACAAGCGGTGAGGAGACGCCACCGTTGAGAAACGACCGCCACTGCAAGTCACCTGACGCTGCGTCGAGGCCGGTCACGCGGCCAGTGGCGTCCGCAACGGTGACGGCGTCTGCGGTCACGCACGGACACGAGAGGCCGATTTTCTCACCGAGGGTGCGCTCCCACACGCGAGTGCTATCGGTTTCAAACACGCTGAGGCCACTCGCGGTGGTGGCGTAGACGCGACCGTTCGCCACGACGGGCGGCCGAGTGAGCGGGGCAGAAAGCCGACGCCGCCAGCGAATCTCGCCGGTCGCTGCCGCAAGCGAGGCAAGTTCGCCGCCGTCTGCGACGAACACCGAGCCGTCGTGGAGCGCCGCGCGCGGCCCGTCGGTTCGCGCGACGATGGACGTTGTCCACTGGCGGTCGCCGTCGTGGCTAAACGACGACACGCCGCCGTTTGGGGCCGCCGTGAGCACCACAATTCGGTCGTCGGTGACGACCGGTGGACCGTGGGCGGCGCTGTCGAGAAAGTTCGTCCAGCGGGTGTCGCCGGTCGCGTTGTCGAACTTCGCAAGTCGTGGGCCGGACGGCCCGCTCGCCGTCACGAGGAGGCCGTCTTCGGTGACCGCGAGGCCACTCACTGTTTTGTGCGAAAAGTCGCGCGACCAGAGCTGGCCGCCGCCGGGCGCAGAAAGCGCCGTCACCCGCGAGGCAGCGGCGGCGTACACGGTGTCCGTGTCGGTGACGATGTGCGGGGTGACCGAACCGCCCGTCTTCGGCGCGAGGTGGTGCTGCCACGCCTCCGCTTGGTTCTGCATGGGGTCGGATGCAGGATTCTGTCCGGTTCCCGACGGCCCGAAGCCAGCCATCGGCCAGGGCGCGGTCGCCGTAAACTCCGCGACCGGGTCGGGCGGCGGCGACGTCGTCCGCGCCCCGACACACCCGCAAACCCCAACACTGCCCACCAAAGAGAGAAACCCCCTACGTTGCATTATTGACAGCTTTGCGGGTCGGTCGGTAATAGTTGTTGAAATGTCAAAGAGCGATTTCACCGACCCTGTACCGTGCTACCACTCGTCTTCTAAGATGGCGTAGTAACGCGTATCGACGAATTCGCCGTCGTCGTACTCCTCGTCGCGGTGCGTTCCCTCGTGGGTGAAGCCGAGTTTTTCCCAGATACGCTGGGAGGCAGAGTTCGTTTCGAGCACGCGCGTCTGCACGCGGTGGAGGCGCTGTTCAGAAAAGGCGAAGTCGAGAATGAGCCGTGAGGCAGCCGTGCCGTAGCCGTTGCCATGGAACTCGGGGTCAACCCAGATGGCGATTTCGGCGTGGCCCTCGCGGCGGGCGAGTTTGAACAGCGTAATCATGCCAACCGGCGTGTGCTCGTCGGGCGTGCAAATCAGCAGGTGAAACGAGTCTTCCTCCTTCGAAATGTGCTCTTCGAAGTACTGGCGCGTCTCGGCCATCGTCCGTGGGGTGGTCGAGGTGAGCGGGCGGCGCACGGCGGGGTTGTTGATGTTGCGATTCATGAACGACAGGTCGTCTTCGGAAACCGTACACAACACCACGTCGTCGCCGAGCAGGAATGGGTCGCCGGGCATATAGAAAAGTTGACGAGTGTCGTGAAAGCAGTTACGAGAGTAAGGTACCCATCCGAGAACCCTTTTAGCGTTCCTCACCCACGTGCGAACATGAACCTCACCCACCGGCCACGCCGCCTGCGAACCGACGGCGTTCGCCCCCTCGTGCGCGAAACGGAGCTGTCTGCGAGCGACCTCATCACGCCTGTGTTCGTCGATGCGACCATCGACGAGCGTGTCCAGATTCAGTCGATGCCGGGCCACGAGCGCGTTCCGCTCGACGATATCGTGAACCGTGTCGAGGAGGTCAGAGAGACGGGCGTCGAAGCCATCATGCTGTTCGGCATTCCGAAGTCCAAAGACCCAGATGGCTCCCGCGCGTGGGCCGAAGACGGCGTGATTCAGGAAGCCACGCGCCGGATTACGGCGGAGACAGACGCCTACGTCATGACCGACATCTGCCTCTGTGAGTACACCGACCACGGCCACTGCGGCCCGCTTGAGGAGGGCGCGCCCGAACACGAACACATGACGGTAGACAACGACGCGACGCTGCCACTGCTCCAGAAAATCGCCGTCTCGCACGCCGAAGCCGGGGCCGAGATGGTTGCGCCGAGCGGGATGATGGACGGGATGGTTGGGGCGATTCGAGAAGGACTGGACGAAGCCGGGCACACCGACGTGTCGATTATGGCCTACTCCGCAAAGTACCAGAGCGCGTTCTACGGGCCGTTTCGCGACGCGGCCGACGGTGCGCCCTCGTTTGGTGACCGGCGTCACTACCAGATGGACCCCGCAAACAAGCGCGAGGCGCTCCGCGAGGCAACCCTCGACGTAGAACAAGGCGCGGACATTCTGATGGTGAAACCCGCCCTGCCGTACCTCGATATCGTCTCCGACCTGCGCCGTGAGTTCGACCATCCGATTGCGGCCTACAACGTGAGCGGCGAGTACGCGATGCTCCACGCCGCCGCGGAGAATGGGTGGTTGAATCTCGAAGAAGTCGCCTACGAATCGTTGCTTTCGGTAAAACGCGCTGGGGCCGACCTGATTCTCACCTACTTCGCCGCAGACCTCGCAGACCGGCTCTGAGGCGCGCCACGCGCGCTCTTGGCCGACACTCAGGCGAAACACAGTAGACAATTGTCCAGCTTTTTGCTGGACAAACGGTTGATTTCGTGACAGAGAATAACCTTAAACAGATAATAGTGTTCCTAATATCCACCATTCGTTATTTTATGCATTCTAAAAATTGTGATTATCAACTCTAACTTTTATATACTTAGTGATAGTCAATCTCAAGCGTGATTTGTAACACTAAACACGAGGTTTGGATCGTATTGATGGGTAAATGTCCAGTGATAACTTCGGTGGGTGAGGCATGACGGTTCCGCTGGCACTCGACCCGGCCATCATCGCCCAAGGTGTGAACAACATCTGGATTCTGGTGGTCTCGTTCCTCATCTTCTTCATGCAGGCGGGCTTCGCCCTGCTCGAAGTCGGACAGGTTCGGGCGAAGAACGTCGGCAACGTCCTGATGAAAAACATGATGGACTGGTCGCTTGGCGTCCTCGTCTACTTCTTCGCCGGGCTCGCCATCGCGAGCATCGCGGCGGGACTCACCTCCAGTGGGCCGTACAACATCGCAGAGGCGTTCGCGTACATCAACAACCCCGACGCGTGGATTGGCTGGCTGTTCGGCGCAGTGTTCGCCATGACCGCCGCCACCATCGTCTCGGGGGCGGTCGCAGAGCGCATCAAGTTCAAGGCGTACGTCTTCTACTCGGTCGGCATCACCGCCGTTGTCTACCCCGTGATTCAGGGCTTCGCGTGGGGCGGCGGCCTGCTCTCGGCTGACGGCTTCATCGGCGCAGCGCTCGGTGTTGGCTACTTAGACTTCGCGGGCGCGACGGTCGTTCACATGCTCGGCGGCGTCGCCGGGCTCGTGGCCGCCTACATGGTTGGCCCCCGCCGCGGCCGGTTCGACGAGAAGGGCAACAGCATCCCGATTCCGGGTCACTCGATTACCTTCGCGGTGCTCGGGACGTTGATTCTCGCCTTTGGCTGGTACGGCTTCAACGTCGGCACGCAAGCCGCCGTCCTCGAGGTCGCCGCAGACGGTGAGTCGCTCGTCTACAACGGCGCAGCACTCGGGCGTGTCGCCCTCGTGACGACGCTCGGCATGGGCGCTGGTGCAGTCGCTGCCTCGCTCATGACGACGTTCACCGAAGGCAAACCAGACCCACTGTTCACGGCAAACGGCCTGCTCGCGGGCCTCGTCGGCGTGACCGGCGCCGTCCCCCACGTCACGTGGTGGGGTGGCATCATCATCGGCATGCTCGCCGGTGCACAGGCCCCGCTGGTCTACCGCTTCGTTGTGGACAAGCTGAAAATTGACGACGTGTGTGGCGTCTTTCCCGTCCACGGCAGCGCCGGGGCGCTCGGCACGTTCCTGATTCCTGTCTTCGCAGTCGGCGGCTTCTCGGCCACCCAACTGCTGATGCAGGGGGTTGGCATCGCCGTCATCGCGCTCTGGACCATCATCACGACGGTCCTCATCTTCAAAATCGCAGACGCCGCGGTCGGCCTCAACGTCAGCGAAGAAGAGGAACTCGAAGGGCTCGACCAAGGCGAACACGGCATCTCCGCCTACCCAGAGTTCGTTGGCAACAGCAACCCAGACCGTGCGCTCGCCGGAGTGAGCACGGACGGTGGCGTCCGCACGGACGGAGGGCAGACCGATGAGTGAGCCAAACGACGGCGGCATCAAACTCGTCATGGCGTACATCCGCCCCGACAAACTCAGCGACGTAAAGAAAGCGCTCGCGGAAGTCGGCGCACCGAGCATCTCAGTGACGAATGTGAGCGGACGCGGAAGCCAGCCCGCGAAAAAGGGCCAGTGGCGCGGCGAAGAGTACACCGTTGACTTGCATCAGAAGGTCAAAGTCGAGTGTATCGTCGCCGACATCCCCGCAGAAACGGTGGTCGAGGCCATCGTCGAGGGTGCGAGCACGGGCCAACCGGGCGACGGCAAGGTGTTCGTCCTGCCGGTCGAAGAGGCCGTCCAGATTCGCACAGGTCTCGAAGGCACAGAGGCAGTCTGAGACTGACGCTGGCGCGCACCACCGCGCGCACGCTGAGGTGGAAATGAAGGGGACGGGAGAAATCGACAGCGGGCGACACTTTTTGCGAAACTGTGCAAACGCCGACAGTGAAACGGCCAAAAATACAGCCGGTTTACATCCCCTCACATCGGTGGCAACATTTGTCCTGTGACTGGACAAAATACATCCTTATATCACCCTTATCCGTTTGTAATTTGCACGTTTGGCGAGTTATTCTTCAAAAATAGGCGTTTTTTCAACACCAACACATATGTATGGGCATACCATGGCAAACTACTGTGACTCAGTACAGTAACGCACGTTTCACTGCGGATTTAGTGGACGAACGGGCACATACACACGAAAAACCATTACAAATAGTGGTGAGCGCATGCTGACGCTTCCATTACAGGTAGACCCAGCAGTCATCGCAGAGGGCGTCAATCTGCTGTGGGTTCTCGTTGGCACCTTCCTCATCTTCTTCATGCACGCCGGGTTCGCCATGCTCGAAGCCGGACAGGTACGCTCGAAGAACGTCGCAAACCAGCTCACGAAGAACATGCTGACGTGGAGCGTTGGCGTCATCGTCTTCTTCCTCGTCGGTGCGGCCGTCTCGACCATCGTCGGCGGCATGACCGGCGGCAGCGCGTACTCGGTGGGCGGGGCGTTCGCAGATACGCTCTCGCCTGCGAGCAGTAACGCGTGGGTTGGGTGGCTGTTCGGCGCGGTGTTCGCCATGACCGCCGCCACCATCGTCTCGGGGGCCGTCGCAGGCCGGTGTAAGCTCCGCGCCTACGTGGCCTACACCATCCTGCTCGCCGCCGTCATCTACCCCGTCGTCGTCGGCTTCACGTGGGCTGGTGGCATGCTCGCCGCACTCGGCTTCCACGACTTCGCGGGCGGCATGATCGTCCACGGTATGGGCGGCATTGCGGGCCTCACTGCAGCGTGGATTATCGGCCCGCGCCTCGACCGCTTCAACGCGGACGGCAGCGCGAACGTCATTCCCGGCCACTCCGTGACCTTTGCGGTGCTCGGGACGCTCATCCTCGCCTTTGGCTGGTACGGCTTCAACGTCGCCACCGCGGCGTCGGTGTTCGCCGTCGAAGACGGCCAACTCGTCCTCGGCGCGTTCCAGTCGGTCGGTCGGGTTGCGCTCATCACCACCCTCGGGATGGCCGCCGGCGCAATCGGCGCTGGCGCACTCTCGCTCGTCCGGACGAAGAAAGTCGACACGCTCTACGTGGCAAACGGCATGCTCGCCGGACTCGTCGCAATCACGAGCAGCGCGGACGACCTCGTCTGGACGGGTGGGCTCATCATTGGCCTGCTCGCAGGCGCACAGCTCCCGCTCGTCTTCGAGTTCTTAGAAAAACGCCTCCAGATCGACGACGTGTGTGCGGTCTTCCCCGTCCACGGCTCTGCAGGCATCCTCGGCGCGATTCTCTATCCCTTCTTCGCCGTCTCGGGCTTTTCGATGAGCCAGCTCGTCGCCCAACTCGCGGGCGTCGGCGTCATCGCCGGCTGGACGATTGCCGCGACAATCGTCGTCTTCGGCGTCATCAAGGCGCTCGGTGAAGCGCGCGTGAGCGCAGACCACGAGCGCGAAGGCCTCGACATCTCCGAACACGGCGTGGACACCTACCCAGAGTTCGGCCAGCCAGACACCCTGACCGATGGTGGTATCCGGACGGACGGAGGAGTGTGTGACGATGAGTGACACGGTAAACGACGGGCAGATTAAGCTCGTCATGGCGTACATCCGCCCCGACAAACTCGGCGACGTCAAAAAGGCGCTCTCAGAGGCGGGTGCGCCGAGTATTAGCGTCACCAACGTGAGCGGACGCGGGAGCCAACCGGCCAAAAAAGGCCAGTGGCGCGGCGAGGAGTACACCGTTGACTTGCATCAGAAAGTCAAAGTCGAGTGTATCGTCGCCGACATCCCCGCAGAAACCGTCGTGAGCGCGATTCAAGAATCCGCGAACACCGGGCAACCGGGCGACGGAAAAATATTCGTTCTGCCGGTCGAAGAGGCCGTGCAGATTCGGACGGGCAAACGCGGTCGCGACGCGGTCTGAAGCGGCGTTTTTTCTTAGAACATCGCGCTACCGCGGAGTCGGTCGCGCAAATCGTCATTGGTGAGCAACGCGACACCGTACACGAGGCCGCCGAGCGCGACGAGCGCAAACAGGCCGAGTTCGGTGTTGAGCGGAACCACGCCCGCGAGCGCAGCGACGACGACGCCCATCAGGAGGGCCGCGCCGACCTGCCAGAGGAGCGTGCGGTAGTTGATGGAGATGTCAATGTACCGGCGCAGGTAGTAATACTGCGAAGCCGCGGCGACGGTCGCGGTCGTGAAGGTCGCAACCGCTGCGCCGACCATCCCGAACAGCGGCACAAGCGCGACGTTGAGGACGACGTTCGCCCCGAGTGTGAGCGCGTTCGTCCAGAAGACGTGTTCTGGCTGGTCGATGCCGAACAGCGTGTTCTGGGTGATATTTTTGACCGCCTCAGCGAGCTGGCCAGTCAGAAGGATGAGGAGGATGATGGAACCACTGTCGTAGCCATAGAGCGTCGAGAGCAGCGAGTCGCCGATGAGAAACGCGCCAACGATGGCGGGGAAGACGAGGATGAGCGCAAACGAGAGGCCCTGGGTAAAGGCGCGTTCGACGCGGTAGAGCCGTCCGGCTTCGTGCCAGCGCGTCATCGACGGGGCGAGCGAGATGCCGATGACTTGGGCGGCGAGCAGCGTGACGGCGCTCACCATCCAGACGGTTTCGTAGATGCCAACGGCGGCTTTCGTAGCGAACGCCGCGAGGACGAGCGTGTCCGCCCAGTTGTACGCGAGCGAACTGACGTTCATGCCAACGGTGTACTTAGAGAAGTCAAACAGGCTCGTGAGCGTCGCGACGGTCGGCAGCGAAAACGACGTTTCGAGCACGAGATAGGCGGCAATCCCTTTGAACACGTTCCCCGCAATCCGCCCGATGACGAGCGCGAGGACGCCGTAGCCCGCGACCAACAGCCCGACGCTAATCGAGAGGCGGCTAACTTGGTCTAAGAGTTCGAGTACCGCGGTCGAGGCGACGCGATTTTCGCCTTTGAGCGCGGCGCTGAGCAGGTTTGAACTCACGGCCATTGCGACGCCAGCGACAGCGAGTGGGGCGGCCGCCGAAAGGCCGACGTACTGGGTGAGGTGCGGGCCAAAGAGGAGCAAGAGGCCGCCAGAAATCGCAAGCGGGACGAACAGCAAGACAAACGAGCCCGTCAGATATCGGCCGCGCTCTGCAGGTGACCGTGCCTGATTCATACGTTTGACCACGGCCCCCGGCAGGCCGAATTTAGAGAAGACGCCGGTGACGCTTACCACGGTGACGAACGTGAAGTAGACGCCGAGGCCCGCCGCACCGAGTTGCTGGGCGAAGTAGATGACGCTCACGAAGCCGAGCAGTTGCGAGAGAATCCGCGAGCCAAACAGTGCGAGACTCGCGCGGTCTACTCGACTCACCGTGCGCCCCCCACGAGAAGACAGTGCATTCGGTGCATCTTCTAACGACCGTTGGCTTTGTTCTTTCGTCCGAGAAGTCACAAAAAATCGCCCGACTCAACCCCAACGGGAAACACCCACAAGCCGTTTCAGTACATGGCGCTCGGTAAGTTGGTGCGTGTCTCCAGCGTACCTCCGCTCCAGCGCGTCGTCGGCGAAACGGGCGCGGGCGTCGTTGCGACGGCGGACGACGCAGACGCGATGGCTGCGGCGCTGCTCGAACTCGGCACCGACCGAGAGCAAGCGGCACAATGGGGGAAAATGGTCGCAGAGCCGTCGCAGAGCGGTACAACTGGATGCACGACGCGACGACACTTCGAGAAACGTACGACTCGCTCTCCTGAGTTCAGCCGAGCAGGTAGCGGAGCCACCGGTGTTCGGCGGCGACTGCCGATTGCTCTAGCCTCGCGTCGAGGCCGGCGATGCGGCCCGCACCGAACGCGGAGAGACAGCCGAGCGCGAGGATGTAGACGATGTGTTCGTCGACAAGGATGCCGTGCGAGAGCGGGAGGCTACTCGCCCAGAACATCACCATCATCGTGCTCGCCCAGAACGCGCTGAAGCGAACGAACACACCGAGCAAGAGGCAAAGGCCGGTGAGGGTGAGACCCCACTGGACGAGTAAATCGACGGCAGGGAGGCCAGCAAGGGTGGGCCAGAGGGCGGTAAACGGGTTGCCGGCGGGAACGGCGTTTTCGAGGTATCCCGCGGCCGTCCACGTTGGGTCGATGACCTTGGTGATGCCGCCATAGAAGAACACCCAGCCGAGGGTGACGCGGAGCACGACGAGCGCCGGGGCGGCGAGTCGGCTCGCAGCGAACGACTCGTGGCCGGACGCCACTGAGCGGTCAGTAGCCATGTTCGAACCTCCGTGCAAAACGAGGTTGAGTGTCGGTACTTGTGAAGCGTGCCATCAACAGATAACCCATATTTTTAGACGCGTCTAAAGATATTATGAGTGTTACGAAAACAATCGATTCGTGTCGGTGTGTAATAAATTCGGTCGAAACCGCCCATCGAGGGACTGAACGCCACTGACGGCCAGAGACGGGCGAACCGAGCGGTGAGTTGGAGTTTATTATAAATTGCATTCTGCGATATAAAATCGGGGGCGTGGGTGTGTGTTCGCGACTGGAAATTCGCGCGAGAGACAGGCTAAAGGTGTGCAAACCCCGAGAAAGTGGGAGATGGAGTGGTTCGACACCCCGCTACACGCCGCCTCGCCGGCGGTTGACTTCCCGCTGGTCGTGCTGGTCGGGTTGGCATCTGTTGGCGCGGCGATATTGCTCGGCCTCGCACTCGCCGCGTTTTTGCGCCGCCAGTCACGGCCGTATCTGTTCATCGCCCTCGCGCTCTGCGCCGTCTTCGCCCAGTCAATCGTTGCCGCACTCTCCGTGACGGGAATGCTCGAAACGAATCTCCACCACCTGCTCGAACACAGTCTCGACGTGTTGCTCGTCGCGCTCGTCATCGGGGCCGTCTACTACGCCCGAACCATCTCACAAGAGACAGACACAGGCCAATGACACACCAACGAGACCGCATCCGTGCGCACATCGACGCCCACGCAGGACTCCACTTCAACGAACTCACGCGCCAACTCGACTTGGCCCCCGGACAGGTGCAGTACCACACCCGGAAACTGGAGCACCAAGAGAAAATCGTCGCAGAACCACTGTTCGGCCAGACCCACTACTTTACCACCGGCTACGACCCGTGGGAACGCAAAATTCTCGCGCTGTTTCGCCGCGAAACCGCCCGCGACGTGCTTGTCTACCTGCTCGAACACGGCCCCTCGCGGCCGAACGCGGTGGCCGAGTCGCTCGGCATCGCTCGGAGTACGCTCGAATGGCATCTGGATAACCTCGTCGAGTCAGCGATTGTCGAAAAACGGAGAGGTGCGCAAAATCGCGTCACGCTTGCGCTGTGTCAGCCCGAGGCGACAGCGCGGCTGTTGGGCGAAATCACGCCATCGCTCCCCGACCGCCTCGTAGACCGGTTCGTCAGGCTGGTCGATTCACTGCTGACGGAATGAGAGAGTCAGTTCTTTCGTCCCCGAGTGAGAAACCCCGGCCATGAACGAGTCGAACTCGCGCGCACTCTACGACCGGGCGCTGTCGGTGCTCCCCGGCGGGGTCAACTCACCAGTCCGGGCAACCAGACCGTATCCCTTCTTCATCAAACGCGGCGACGGTGGCCACGTCATCGACGCCGACGGCAACCGCTACATCGACTACGTGAACGGCTACGGCCCGCTGTTGTTGGGTCATGACCTCCCAGAGCAGGTGACTGCGGCCATCCAGCGCACCGTCGCCGAGGGACCGATGTTCGGCGCGCCGACCGAAGTCGAAGTCGAGCACGCAGAGTTCATCGCCCGCCACGTCCCGAGCGTCGAGATGGTCCGATTCGTCAACAGCGGCACCGAGGCGACGGTGTCTGCGGTGCGATTGGCACGGGGCTACACCGGCCGCGATAAAATCGTCGTCATGCAAGGTGGCTACCACGGTGCACAGGAGTCGACCCTCGTGAAAGGCGACGCCTCGGGGGCCGCGCCGTCGAGTCCGGGCATCCCGGCCGAGTTCGCCGCGAAGTCGATTCCCGTCCCGTTCAACGACGAGCAAGCCCTCCGCAACGTGTTCGAGGCCCACGGCGACGACATTGCCGCGGTGATTGCCGAACCGATTCTCGGCAACTACGGCATCGTTCCGCCAGTCGATGGCTACCTTGAATCGCTCCGGTCGATTACCGAAACGCACGGCAGTCTGTTGATTCTCGACGAGGTCATCACCGGCTTTCGCGTCGGCGGCCTCCAGTGTGCTCAGGGAAAATTCGACGTAGACCCCGACCTCACGACGTTCGGGAAGGTTATCGGCGGCGGGTTCCCCGTCGGCGCAATCGGCGGCAAGGTCGAAATCATGGAGCAGTTCACGCCCTCGGGCGACGTGTTCCAAGCCGGGACGTTCTCGGGGCATCCCGTGACGATGGCTGCGGGGCTTGAAACCCTCAAATTCGCCGCCGAGAACAAGGTGTACGACCACGTGGACGACCTCGGTGACCAGCTTCGTCGGGGACTCACGGATATCGTCAAAGACCAGGCCCCGTCGTACACGGTGGCGGGAACCGACAGCATGTTCAAACTCATCTTCACGCGCGACGCGCCCGACTCGTGGGACGGCCACTGCGAAGCCGGGTGTACCCAGAACCCCGACTGTCCGCGCTACGACGCGTGTCCGAAAAACGGCGGCGACGTGAAAGCCGCAGAGACCGACCGCTGGGAGCGCCTGTTCTGGCCGAAGATGAAAGAACAGGGCGTCTTCCTCACCGCAAACCAGTTCGAATCTCAGTTCGTGAGCTATGCGCACACGGAGACGGACATCGAACAGACGCTCGAAGCGTACAAGCACGCGCTGTAGGCCGGTCGAGCACGATTCTTCTGACAGCCTTCTACGATATGGGCGGCGCTGTCACCGCCTGACCCCGAACGAATGTGCTTTTGCACGTCGAACGCAGAGAGCCACGTAATGACTACCGAGAAGACGACGATTCGCCTAGCCACGCGAGGCTCAGACCTTGCGCTGCGACAGGCGAGCATCGTCAAGACGGCGCTCGAAGACCGCCGTCACGAGGTCGAACTCGTGGAGGTGGAGACCACGGGCGACCAACTCGAAGACGCCCTCATCCACCAACTGGGCAAGACGGGCGCGTTCGTCCGCAGTCTGGACGAAAAAGTACTCGACGGCGACGTCGATGGAGCCGTCCATTCGATGAAAGATATGCCGACGGAGATGCCCGAAAACCTCGTCGTCGCGGGCGTCCCTCAGCGCACCCACCCCGGCGACGTGCTCGTCACCGAGGACGGAAGCGAGTTGAAGGAGCTTTCACAGGGAGCCGTCGTCGGCACCTCGAGCCTCCGGCGCAAAGCCCAACTGCTCGCAGACCGGCCCGACCTCCAGGTCGAACCCATCCGCGGCAACGTCGATACCCGCGTCCAGAAACTGTTTGCGACCAAGCTACAGGCCGAACACGAACGCCGCATGGAAGCAGAACACGCGCGCAAAGGCAATCTCGACAACCCCGACTACGAAACCGAGTACCGCAGAAACTTCGAACAGTGGTTCAACGACCTGTCCGAGTTCGAAAAGGGCGTCCTCGAATACGACCCGGAGCCGCGCTACGACGCGCTCGTGATGGCAGAAGCCGGTCTCATCCGCTCGGGGTTAGACGAGAAAGTCCAGCTGAAGCGCCTCCCGATGACGTCGTTCGTCCCCGCACCCGGACAGGGCGCGATTGCCGTCACCGCCCGCGACGGCGAGATGGGCGACTTCCTTCACAAGAAACTCGACCACCCACGCACGCGCGTCGAGACGACGGTTGAGCGGACGATTCTCGCCGAGTTGAACGGCGGGTGTATCGCCCCAATCGGGGTCAGCGCCGTTATCCAAGGCGCACACGTCCACACGACCGTTCGCGTGCTGAGTCAGGATGGTGAAGACACGATTTCCGTGACCCGCGACCTGAAGATCGAACGTCACCCCGTCGAAGCCCGCGACCTCGCCCACGAACTCGCAGACCGCGGGGCGCGCGAACTCGTCGAGGAAGCAAAGCAGTCGCTCGACAGCGAGGAATAACATGACGGGGAAGGTCTATCTTGTCGGCAGCGGTCCGGGCGACCCCGAACTGCTGACCGTCAAAGCCCGCCGCCTGCTCGATGAAGCCGATGTCGTCCTCCACGACAAATTGCCCGGCCCGGAAATCATCGACCTCGTCCCCGAAGCCCGACGCGAAGACGTGGGCAAGCGCGCCGGCGGCGAGTGGACGCCCCAAGAGTACACGAACAACCGGCTGGTCGAACTCGCCCGCGAGGGGAAAACCGTTGTCCGACTCAAAGGCGGCGACCCGTTCGTCTTCGGCCGCGGCGGCGAGGAGATGGAGCACCTCGCGGCCAACGAGATTCCCTTCGAAATCGTCCCCGGCGTGACCTCCACCATCGGTGGCCCGGGCGTCGCGGGCATCCCCGTGACCCACCGCGACCACGCCTCGAGCGTCTCCTTCGTCACGGGTCACGAAGACCCGACGAAGGACGAATCGGCGGTCAACTGGCAGGCGCTCGCAGACACCGGCGGCACCATCGTCGTCGTGATGGGCGTCGGCAAACTGCCGAACTACACCAAAGCCCTGCTCGAGGCGGGGATGGCTTCCGACACCCCCGTTGCGCTCATCGAACGCGCGACGTGGCCCGACATGCGCGTGGCGATGGGCACGCTCGACACCATCGTGGACGTGCGCGATGAAATAGGCATCAAACCGCCCGCCATCACCGTGATTGGCGAAGTCGCCGCGACCCGCGAGAACGTGAAGGAGTTCCTCAGATGATTGCCGTTTTCCGACCCGACGACGGCCGTCTCGCAGATGCTGTTGAATTCATCGAATCGCTCGGCGCAGACGTACTTGGCGACGCCATGCTCGAAGTCCGCCCGACCGGAAACGCCCCCCGCGATGACGGCGACTTCACGATTCTCACGAGCAAGACCGGCGTCGAGTTGGCCGCCGATGCAGGGTGGAATGCACAGGGAACCATCTGCGCGGTCGGCGACGGAACCGCTAGCCGACTCCGTGAGTTCGAGTATCCGGTTCACCGCATTCCTGCAGAATTTTCGTCTACGGGGTTGGTCGAGGAACTCGCTGCCGACGTAGACGGTGCGCGCGTCGAAGTCGCCAGAAGCGACCACGGCAGTCCCGTACTCACCGACGGGCTCGAAGCCGCTGGAGCCTACGTCCACGAGACGATTCTGTACGAACTCGTGCGGCCTGCGAATGCAGGAAAATCCGCAGAAGCAGCCGCCGAAGGCGACCTGTCAGGAGCCATCTTCACCTCGTCGCTGATGGTGCAGAACTTCTTAGACGCGGCCGAAGCCCGCGGGATTCGCAGCGAAGCACTGGCTGGCTTAAACGACGCGGTGGTCGGCGTCATCGGCGAACCGACGAAATCCACGGCCGAGGGACTCGGCATTGAGGTTGACGTGGTTCCCGAAAAGGCAGATTTCGAGACGTTGGCGCGGGCGGTCGTTACGGCGTCGAACGCGAACTGACTGGTTTCCTCGCAGCAAGCGAGTCTTTAAACGGGATACCGACCCAACCATGGATAATGGCCGGTCCCGTCCCCGAACTCGAAGCCCGCGCCGAGGCGTGCGCCGCCCGTCTCCGCGAGGCGGACAAGGTACTCTTAGTCTCGCACATCGACGCAGACGGACTCACGAGCGCGGCGATTGCCTCGCGCGCGCTCGAACGTGCGGAGATTCCCTTCGAAACGGTGTTCAAAAAGCAACTGGACGAGACCGAAATCGCCTCGATTGCGGCGCGTGACTACGAGACAGTTCTCTTTACTGACTTCGGTAGCGGGCAACTCGACGTGATTGGCGCCCACGAAGAAGCGGGTGATTTCACCCCGGTTATCGCCGACCATCACCAGCCCGCAGAGACAGAGACTGAGTTCCATCTGAACCCGTTGCTGTTCGGTCTCGATGGGGCGTCTGAACTCTCGGGGGCGGGCGCGGCGTACGTTCTTGCGCGGGCGCTTGGTGGAGAAGCCAATCGAGATTTGGCGGCGCTCGCGGTCGTCGGTGCAGTGGGCGACATGCAGGCCACTGACGGCGAACTCCTCGGTGCGAACACGAACATCGTCGCTGAGGGCGTCGAAGTCGGTGTCCTCGAAACCGGTACCGACCTCACCTTCTACGGCAAACAGACCCGCCCGCTCCCGAAACTCCTCGAATACGCGAGCGATGTGCACATCCCCGGGATTTCGAACTCAGAACGCGGGGCACACAACTTCCTCTCGAAACTCGACCTCAACCTGAAAGACGGGAACGAGTGGCGACGCTGGGTTGACCTCTCGCTTTCCGAGCGCCAGACGCTTGCGAGCGCGCTGCTCAAGCACGCGATTGGCCGAGGCGTTCCCGCGGACCGCATTCAGAGTCTGGTGGGCACGTCCTACACCCTCGCCGCAGAGGACGAGGGAACGGAGTTGCGCGACCCGAGCGAGTTTTCGACCTTACTCAACGCCACCGCGCGCTACGACCGGGCGGACGTGGGACTCGCTGTCTGCCTTGGCAACCGCGAAGAGGCACTCGACCGCGCGCGAAAACTGCTCTCGAACCACCGCCGGAACCTCTCTGACGGCCTGCGGTGGGTCACCGAGGAAGGTGTTAATCGAGAAGAACACATCCAGTGGTTCCACGCGGGCGACCGCATCCGTGAGACGATTGTCGGCATCATCGCGGGGATGGCCGTCGGCGCGGACGGCATCGACCGCGGCGTGCCCATCTTCGCGTTCGCGGAGAAAACCGACGAACCCGGTGAGGTGAAGGTCTCTGCGCGCGGGTCACCCGCGCTCGTTCGCAATGGACTTGACCTCTCCGTGGTGATAGGTGAAGCGGCGCGGTCGGTCGGCGGCGATGGCGGCGGGCACAACGTCGCCGCAGGCGCGACCGTCCCGAAAGGGAAAGAGCAGGCGTTCATCGCGGAAGCAGACCGGTTGGTTGGCGAGCAGCTGTCCTAAGCACTACGCGGCCGCATCACTGATACGCATCCTCGCGTGAAGGATGGTATGCGTCTCGTACAGGTGTTCGTTCCAAACGAACGCCGGGCTGCCGTCGAGGACATCCTCGACGACGAAAATATTGATTCTATCTCAACGGCCGAAGAGGGCACGGACGGCGGTATCGTCTTTCATTTTCCCCTCCCACCACAGGCGGTCGAGCACGTCTTAGACCGCCTCGAAGAAGCCGGAATCGAACGAGAGGAATATACAGTTGTATTGAACGCAGAGACGGTTCACACGCCGCGATTCAGCGAGCTCGAAGCGCAGTACATCGAGGGAACCGACGAAGACGACCGCATCGCAAGCGAGGAGATTCGGACGAAAGCGCGGAACATGCACCCGAATCCGGTGACGTACTACGCGATGACGGTGTTGTCTGCGCTCGTGGCGACGGCCGGGCTGTTGCTCAACTCGCCTGCCATTGTCGTCGGGTCGATGGTCATCGCCCCGCAAGTCGGCTCCGCGCTGACCGCGAGCGTCGGCGGCGTCCTCGACGACCGCAAAATGTTCGCCGAGGGGATGCGCGCGCAGGTGTATGGGCTGGCGCTCGCCATCGTCGGTGCAGCGGCGTTCGGGTGGCTGTTGAAATCTGCGGCGTTCATCCCAACCACGCTCGATGTGGAGACGGTCGACCAGATTAGCCAACGTATTTCGCCGGGCTTTCTCTCGTTCATCGTCGGCATCAGCGCTGGGGCAGCGGGTGCGTTCGGGCTGGCAACGGCGCTTCCCGCTTCGCTCATCGGTGTCATGATCGCCGCCGCGCTCATCCCCGCCGCAGCGGCGGTCGGCATCGGCATCGCGTGGGGGTATCCAACGGTCGCCGCCGGGGCGTTTGTCCTGCTCATCATGAACGCAGCGGCAATCAATCTCTCCGGGTTTGCCGTGTTGCGCTATCTCGGCTACCGTCCGGGCCGCGTCGAGAACGGTGATCTCGGCAGACCGTCGATTGGAGCGATTGCGGCGGTCGTCCTCGTCGTGAGTTCGCTCGGCGTCGCCGGCGCGGTGACGAGCCAGCAAGTCACCTTTGAGAACACGGTCAACAGCGAGGTCGAAACCATCCTGTCACAGCCCGAGTACCGCGAACTCGAACTCGTGCGCGTCGATACGTCGATTACGGACGCGGGGTTGCTCACCGACGAACAGCAAGTTACCGTCGTCATTCGAAGACCACCAGACCGCGCGTACGATGGGCTGGCTCCGACGATAGCGAGTGCGGTCGCAGAACACACAGACCAGCGGGTTGTCGTGAAAATCACCTACGTCGAACAAGAACGCTACGCGCAGTCGTAAAAACAGTCAGGTAATGGTGGTTGGCCCGATTTGTCCAACGACAGACGCGAGATACGTGGACATCCCGCCGGGAACGCCGTCTAACCCTTTTGTGAACACGGGTGTACCCGGCGAACGTGCTTCGAGCGTGGTGAGCCACGCTGCGCGCTGTTCTTCTGAGAGGCCACCGCCGAGGACGACAGCATCGAAATGGCCCGGTTGCCAGACGGCGTCGATGTCGCCGTGGCTGTGGATGCCGTCTACGTCGTAACCCGATCTTCTGAGATTTCGCACGAGGGACGTGGTGATGTCGAAATCACGTCCGACGATGAGAATTCTCGGCATTACTGTCTGCATAGCGCCCCCACCGAGTTCGCGCTCGGCTACTAGGCTATTCGCACGGTGAGAGATTCCCTGTTTCGCTCACACCTCAACGAGCAGTCAGGTTTCCCCCAGCTACTCGCTCGACTGCAGCTCGCTACCTGAAAGTTCGATGGGGTAGCAATCTGACAGCCAAAGGCTATCCCACCAAAATGCGATGTCGGGGCGATCGTCGGAGTGATTCAAGATGAGCGTGAGCAAGTTGCCGTGGATGCCGACGACGTGCTCGCCCGTGAATGTACCGAGGACGGCGCAAGCGCAGGGGCTAGAGAGGACGGTAACGATAGGATATTCTCGGAGTGCCGTTGCGAGTTCGACGGCAGTGTCGTGGCTCGCGCCAGAGTGCGGGCGGGTGGCTTCTCGGTTGGGGAAGCCACGACGAGTGAGCGTGGCGAACGAAATAGCGACCGTGAGTAGCTGTCTGAGTCGTGAACTGGCCAAAAGTCCACCAACTGGGCGTTGAGACGTGGATTCGCACAGTCAGCAAGAAGGGGCACAGAACCAATTCTATATCGTGACATACAATTTATGCACCAGACTTGTTGTCGAGATCTCTCGGCGTAAAACGGTCGTACGAGGGCGAAGTCAGTGGATAGCGCGCATCTCACGACTGGTCTCTCGAAAACTGCCAACTGAATAAACGATGGCCGCGAACGTTTTTATCCCACGGGTAGGATGCCCAACCAATGAACCGACCGTTGAGCGCCATCGCGGGCGGGGCCGCCGGAATGTCCTTGCTTTCGGTGATGCTCGTCATGTTCGAAGTGGAGACACGGTCTCAAATCGGGCTGTTCGACGTGATTGCTCGATTCGTTGGCCTCCCGGGACAGACCGCGCTTGGCTTCGTCCTGTTTGCCCTTGCGGGCATTTTCGCCTGGCCCCTCCTGTTCATCTCGCTCGAAAATTACCTGCCGCTGTGGCCCGACCCCGCCGTCCGTGGGATGGGCTTTGCCGCTGCCTTCTGGGTCATTTTCATCATCCTCGGACGGGGCACGCTCGCTGGCCCCATCTTGGTGATGTACGGCGTCACCACCTTGCTCGCTCACCTCGCCTACGGCTTCACGCTCGGCGCAGTGTACGCTCGGCTCGCGGAGACCCATCCATGAATCCAACCGTCCTGTTCGTCGCCGCATGCATCTCGCTCGCAACGCTCGCCCTCCTCAGAACCACTGGCCCCCAGCGTCTACTCACCGATGGCGGGTTTATCGAAACCGCGGAGACGACCACTCGAGAGAAACCAGCCGGACTGCTTCGGTGGATTACGACCGTTGACCACGCAGATATTGGACTCCTTTACTTGCTCCTCGCCACAGTCGCGGGGCTGTGGGGCGGCATCGACGCGCTCATGATTCGCACCGAGTTGCTCACCCACGAGACGACGGTGTGGTCAGCAGAGACCTACAACGCGCTGTTCACCACCCACGGCATCACGATGCTATTTTTCTTCGCCACGCCTGTGTTCACGGGAATTGCGAACTACTTCATCCCGACGCTCGTGGGTGCAGACGACATGGCGTTTCCCCGCGTCAACGCCATCGCCTTCTGGCTGCTGCCGCCCGCGCTGTTGCTCGTGCGCGCGGGGCTGATTACCGAAGTCATCGCCAAAGTGCTCGCGCCGCTTGGCTTCCCGACGGCAGCACTGTTCGCCATCAAGCCGCCGACGATTGGGTGGACGATGTACACGCCGATGTCGCGGGCGGTAGCGAACCCAGAGGTTGACCTGTTCTTGCTCGGCCTGCATCTCTCGGGGATTGCGACGGTGATGGCCGCGATAAACATCATCGTCACCATCGTCGAAGAGCGCGATTCGAGCAGCATCAACTGGGCCAACCTCGACATCTTCTCGTGGACGATGCTCACCGCGAGCGGCCTCATCATCTTCGCGTTCCCGCTGCTCGGGAGTGCCATGATTATGCTCCTGCTCGACCGCAACTTCGGGACGTTCTTCTATTCGCTCGAAGCCGGTGGCCCCGCCCTCTGGCAACACCTGTTCTGGTTCTTCGGCCACCCGGAGGTGTATATCCTCGTCCTGCCAGCGTTCGGTATCGTAAGCTACGTGCTCCCCAAGTTCGCCGGACGGAAGCTGTTCGGCTTCAAGTTCGTCGTCTACTCGACGCTCGCAATCGGTGTGCTCTCGTTTGGGGTGTGGGCTCACCATATGTTCACCACCGGGATGGACCCCCGCCTGCGTGCCTCGTTCATGGCCGTTTCACTGGCGATTGCGATTCCGAGCGCCGTCAAGACCTTCAACTGGATCACCACGCTCTACAACGGGAAGATTCGGCTGACTGCGCCGATGATCTTCTGTGTTGGCGGGATTTCGACGTTCATCATTGGTGGGGTCACGGGCGTGTTCCTCGCCTCGATTCCGATGGACCTCCTACTCCACGACACCTACTACGTCGTCGGCCACTTCCACCTGATTCTGGTGGGCATCATCGTGTTCGCCATGTTCGCAGCGAGTTACTACTGGTACCCCATCCTAACCGGGCGGATGTTCAACCAGCGACTTGCGCGAGCGCATGCGTGGGTGAGCATCGTCGGCACCTTCCTCACCTTCAGCCCGATGTTGTTGATGGGGCTGGCAGGACTGCCTCGGCGCTACGCCGCCTATCCCGAGGTGTTCGTCCCGCTCCAGCGCGCCGCCACCGTGGGCGCACTCATCCTCTTCCTTGGGGTGGGGATGTGGCTCTGGAACATGATACAGTCGTATCGGGTTGGTGAGGTGGTCGAAGACGCAGACGTGTGGAACCTAAAGGAGACGAACCAGTTCGGCCTCGAATGGCAGTGGTTCGAAGAGCGATTAGACAGGAAGTGAGGCGTTCTCGCGGCCACTTTCCCAAAGAAGTAGATAGGACGAGACACAGGAGATAAATGGGATAGTGCGATATACAATCGCCACACTGGCAGGCGGTTCAGCTGCAACCCAGACGACGAAGCAACCGCGATTTCGCTGATTCGGCCAACTTTTATTCACCGTTCTCCTTTCACGAGCCATGACCGAGTTCGACCCAGAGAAGTTCGAGGACAAGTACGTCCACTACTTCCCGCAACTCCAGCAAGCCTACAAATCGGCGTTCAATCGCATGAACGACGAGTACGACTCACAGCTCATCCACGCCATCGACCAGCAGGTGTTGAACGAGAGCGAACCGTTCTACGAAGGCGATGGCGAGTTCCGCATCGAACTCCCAGAAAACCCCCACGAGCGCGTGACGGCAGTCATCGTCGAAGACGAGAAGTTGGACGCCGTTCTTTCAACCTATCTTGACTGCATCAACGAGGAACTCAAAGCCGTCTTCGACCTCCGTGAATAACCGAAGACCAAACATCTAAGGAGAATCGTCCCATAGCCGCGACCATGAGCACGGAATCCAGAGAGCCAGAAGACGACTTAGAAGAGCGCGTCATGAACTTCCTGCGACGCAACTTCCCGCAGATTCAGATGCACGGCGGCAGTGCGGCCATCCAAGACATCAACCGCGAAGAGGGCTCGGTCACCGTCTCCCTCGGCGGCGCGTGCAGTGGCTGTGGCATCTCGCCGATGACGATTCAGGCAATCAAGAGCCGAATGGTCAAAGAAATCCCCGAAATCAACCAAGTCCACGCCACCACCGGCATGGGCGGCATGGACGAAGGGATGGGCCACGGCATGACGCCGAACTTCCCCGGCGACGACGACAGCGACGACAACGAAGGCCCACAGGCCCCATTCTAACGACCTGTTTTCTGGCTCACGCACCCCGTGCGTGACGCTTCTCCCACGCTTTTAGGAGGTTCGTGAGCGACGCGTTCACCGGCACCGGAACGTCTCCCGCGTGCGCGACGACGTAGCCGTTTATCGCGTCGATTTCCGTGCGCCGTTCTAAACGAATGTCCTGAAACATCGACGACGTGTTTTCAGCCGTGGCGTCGGCGACTGCTTCGACCGCCGAGATGGCGGCGGCTTCGGTGAGGTCGATACCCAGTGACTGGGCGACGCGGGCGGTTTCGCGGGCGGCCTCGGTCGCCATCGCGTTTGCTGGCCCGTCGAGTATCTCGCCGTTTTCGATGCGTGCGAGAGCGGTGACGGGGTTGATGCCCGCGTTGACCGCGAGTTTCTCCCAGCGACGAAGCGGCATGTCGTCGGCGACGGTGGTGACGATTCCCGCCGCTTCGAACGCCTTCCCGACGCGGTCTGCGAGCGGAGCGGCCCCGCCGCCCGGCATGCCGAGCACCACGTCGCCGATACCGGTACAGTAGACGTGGCCGGGCTCTGGATTCACCGCGCCGTAGGTGCAGGTTCCGGCGAGGACGGGACAATCGAGCATCGCGGCGAGGGTTTCCTCGTTTCCCATCCCGTTCTGGAGGGTGAGCAGTGCGTCTGTAACACAGTCAGCGAGGGCGCGGGCCGCCGCTTCGGTGTCGAAGGCCTTGACGGTCACGACGACGAGGTCTGCGCTATCGGGAACGGTCGTTCCCGCCGCCGGGTGGACGGTGAAATCGAACGTGCCGCCGAGGTGGAGGCCAGACTCACGAACGGCTTGCATGTGCGGGTCGCGCCCGACGAGCGTTACGTCGTGTTCGCGGGCGAGAAGGCCGCCAATGAAACTGCCCAGACTCCCTGCCCCGAACACGACAATATCCATACCGAGAGTCACCCCGGAGAGAAAATCAGTCTTCCGTGTAGTAGTAGAGGTCTTCTTTCGGTGCATCACACGACGGGCAGGTGTCGGGGAGGTCAGCTTCGATGTCACCCATCTCGCCACACGAGAAACAGCGCCACATCAACTCGCCTTCACCGAACTCGTGGCCCGCCCGAAGGTGTTCGATTGAAAGGCCACCGGGGCCGTCGTCGGTCGTCACGTAGAAGCCGTGTTCGTCGATGCCGCGAATCGTCCCGAGTTTCTCACCACGCTCGTCGTACACGTCGAGGCCGAACGGGAGTTCTTTCTCAACGTGTGTTTGTGCAGTGTCACCCATACCCATGACATTCGTGCGCCGGACGGATAAAACGCCACGTCAGATGTTAAAACAGTCAGATTTTGTAGATTGAGTTTTCACAGAAGCAGTGCGGTTGCAGAGTCGTTGCGGAGGTAGTTGCTGTGCTGTTGCGGAATCCGTCCAGCGTTGCATCCGACTGCGCCGCTGGCGCAGTCGGCCTTTTTCATGTCTTCGTGAGCGAAGCAAACGAAGGCTCGAAGCGGGGAACCCGCTTCGGTGAAACTTTTTGCGTTGAGTGGTGCGCTCCGCGCACCCGAAGCGTAAAAAGTTGCTACATGAAATCGGAGATTTTCGACGCTTTGTTCTTGTCGTTCTCGAACACCGAGCGAATCGACTGGTCGAGGATGTCGAGACGCTGTTTGGTGTATTCTCTGGCTCCGTACTCGTCTGCAACCCTGATGGCAGTGTCCACGTACTTTTTGACGGAGCCTTCGTGGACGGTGAGGTTGACCCGGCCGCCGCACTCGTTGCAGTCGCCAGAGAGCGGGAAGCGTCTGAACTTTTTGCCGCAGTCGAGACAGCGCGTCGTTTGGCGAGAGAAGGCGCGCAGGTTGCCGATGATGTCGGGCATGAAGTGGTACTCGATGACGCGCTCTGCGACGTCAGTTTCGTCCACCGCCCGGAGTTTGCGCGCGAGTTCGAGCTGCGCCTCCATCTTGTCCATCATCGAGCCGAGCGTCTTGTACGCAGAGAGGTCGGGGCCGAGGGCGATGTTCGAGGTCTCGTGGGTGTGGCGGAACTCGGTGTACTCGCGGTCGGTGCCGAGATTCTCCTCGGCAATTTTGATGTCCACCTCACCGGGGTCTGCCATCTCGCGGGTCGCCTCGTAGAACTCGCGCGGATAGCGGTCGACGATGTCCATGTTGTGCGCCTCGTCGTCAATCTCGGAGGGGTCGATGCGCGAGGACATGACGAGCGGGGCGTCCATGCGGCCGCCGCGCTTGTTCGGGAGGTACTGCTTCGAGAAGTTGAGCAGGCCGTCCATGAGGAGCATGACGCAGTCCTCGTCACCGTCGCATTGCAGAGATGAGATGTCATTGGAGATTAACGAATGTGTGTCAGAGACAGTAAGACAGTACACAAACTCGGTCTCTGATTCAGAGTATTCGATGCACTCAACCGGGTCAAGAAGGTACTCAGCGGTTCCTCCATCGAAACATCGGCGGAATTCAGACTGGGGTGACGACTCTATAACTGCGGCTTGGAGGTGGTTGTCTTTCCGTGGAATGTGGAACCCAGCTCGTTCAGCAAACCGGATAGAGTCGTGACCCGAAACAGAAATTTCGAAACTAGGCCGTGACATCGAGTCGTCGTCCTCATCGTAAAACTCGGGGAATGATTCTCGAAGCAAGACCGGATCCAAGTGTTTGACTTGTGAGTCAATACCAAGTTTCGTCAGTAGTGCTACAATGTCCTCTTTCAACTCACTGCCAACAGTCGTTGCAGAGATTCGAGAACTTCCAGCACTAATACTGCCATCACCGCTGAAATACCCACTCAAGTATGCACCTACAATATGATTCGGAGCGTCGAAAATACACTGTGGCACTCGCTTGGAGTGTGCGAATTTTCCGACATCGAGTGTCGTATCGAAGAAGGCTCTCAGAAGTCGTCCAGAAACCGTAATTTTAGCGTGGTTTTCTACATAGGGGTCAGCACCAAACTCCTCGCTCAAAGCCGTGAGGAAGAACTCACGCACGTCATCTTCGATTCCACAAAGGGTGGTCTGGTGAATTGTCCCCTTCGAGGTTTCGTACTCGCGCGTGAATCCTTCTGCCGCATAGTAGCCGAGGAGCGTTGCAGTACGTTCGTTAATTTCGACGAATCGGTTGAGTTCGGTTCGGTCACGTTTCATGCCGAGCATCGCATCGTCCGGTATGAACGACAACAGTTCAGCAGTCGTGTCGAAAAACTTGGTGAGGAGGGCCGCCGGAATGCTCTCGCGATACAGATAGTTGCTCAGCACCTTTTTGGTAAGACCAAGCCACTCCGCTGTACTCTGAAGCGGGTAGAAGTGACCATCCCAATCATGTGAAAGTCGGTCAGAGAAGAGGTTATAGAGGGTGTCTTTTTCAAGACCCTTAATCATCAGGCTCTCCGTTGGGATTGCCTCAGATTCGAGGAACTCAGCAAGTAGGTCAAACGTCGGAGCCTCGTTTGGAATGTCGAACACATCCAACCCACGTGGCGTTACGAGGTGATCTTCTTCTTCAATATTGCTGGCTTCGACTGAAACCAACCGACCAAGATCAGAATCATAGACGTGAATTCGATGGTCAGGAGTTACAGTTAGTTCCCGACCCGAACGAGTTCGGATACTAACCATGTGGTCAGGTGCTTGGTGCTTGCTGAGGGCCGTAACAGGTTGAAGGGACTGAGACCCGTTGTCTGCCAACGATGGGACGCGAAGCGTTCCCTCAAGATGTGATAGATGATCGACGAGCGTCCCGAAATCGTCTGTCTTGGCCATTTCGGGGTCAAGATACTTCTCAACCAACGTCTCGATTTGTTCGTAGTGGTAGGATCCATCCTCATCCTCAAACCACACCTTGGTTGTTGGGTGGAAACAATTCCGCCGTTTTGCCGCGTGGAAGTACGGGTGAGCATACCCAACCGCCGCGCTTGTAAACCCAATCACGCGGCCGACGACGGCGGCGCTCGTGTGGGGGGCCATCCCGAAGACGAGTTCGCCGACGAGGTCTTGGCGGTTTTCGAACTCGTAGAACGGTTCGAGGCCGTAGTACTGGGTCAGGAGGTCATCGACAAAGCCGCCGATGCGGAGCATGTGTTCTGCCGCGCCGTCTGAGAGGACGATGTCCTGCACTCGTAATTCGACGATTTGGTCGTCGTGTTCGAGGGGGTCGCCGTTCATGTCCTCGGTGTAGCCAAGTTCGCGCAGTTGCCCGGCCGTCACGTCAAGTTCGTCTGCGCGGACGGCAGTCACGGGCAGGTCGGTCATGTCGTAGCGAACCGTCCCGTCTTTGAACACCGAGACGCCGTTTTTGCTCCGAAGGATGCCCTTCTCCATCGGTTCGGGCGTTTTGTGTTTCGAGGTGAGCCCTTTCACGCCTTTCAGGATGTCAAAGGAAGTTTCGCGCTCACCGACGCTCTGGAGGGCGTTTCGGTACTCCTCACGGATGTTGACCGGGCGACGCCATTCGGACGAGGCGTCCTTGCCACAGCGTGGGCACTCTGCCCGCCCGGCTTCGTCGGGTTCGACCTCGATTTCACAGCTCCAACACTCGTACTGTGGCTCGGTCGCGCCCTGACACGCAGGACACTTGTTCTTGAACGTAATCTCGCCACACGAGGTGCAGGTGCGCTTGCCAACGGTGACTTCGACTTCGCCGCGAGTAGCGTTGCGGTCGGCGAAGTGGTTCGCGGCCTCCGAGACTGACCGCTGGTTGCCGCCTGCTTCACCGATGGGAAACAGGGTGTGAACCGCCGGACTCAGGTCACGTTTTTCGGATTTCTCGGGCCGACCCATCCGGTTCCCGATGCGGGTCGGGGCGCGTTCTTGGAGCGCGAACGGCGCGACTTCGTTTACGGCTTTGTGCGCATTTGGCCACGCGCGCGATTCGTCTGAGAGGTCGTCCCACTGCTTGTCCAAGTCCTCACTGAGCCCGAGCGAGCGGACGAACGGTTTCCACGTAGGGACGCGAATCTCCTCTGGCCCCTGTGAGTGTTCGATGAGGAGCCATTCGAGCGCCTGTCTTGCGTCGTCCGTGTTCGGCACGTAGAGGGCCCCGTCATCGAGATAGCCCTGAGAGACGGTGTCTGCGAGCGTTTCGAACTGCTCGACGGTGAGGTCGTGCCAGAGGTAGGTGTAGTCGGGGTGGAGCGGCGCATCGTACTCGATAGCCCACTCGATCCCTTGCTCCGGGTCGGGGTGTTCTAAGTCAACGCGCGCGTCGTCTGCGAGCGCTTGGACGTCTGCGCCCGCGTGCTCGAAGTCCTGTACCCACCATTCGTACACGTACGATGCGGGAATCAACTCGTGGTTGTTCTCGACGAACTCACCGAAGTTGACGAGGTACTCTCCGAGGTCTAAGATTTCGACCACGCCGTTTCTGAGCTTCAGCGCCTCAGCCGGATCGTCAATGCGGCGCACGTCGCCGTTTGCGAGTTTGACCGTGGGGCCTTCGATGGAATCGACGGGAATCACGCCGCCCGCTTTCCCGGGGCGTTCGGTCTTGATTTGCGTGCCCGTTGCGAGGAAGTCGTCGACGACGTGCATCGTCGCGGGCTGGACGCCCGCGGTTGCGAAGCCGTGGTTGCGCGAGCGGCCGTAGCGCAGGCGAAAGCCGCCGGGCATACTTGGGTGTGAAAAGACGGGGCGACCCGCAATCAGGTCGCGCAGGAATTTCCCCTTGGGTTCGGCGCGCGGCGGGCCGTCAACTTCTGGTTCCGACTCGGGTTCGGCGTCATCTGCGTCGGCGTCGGCCGCTTCCTCTTCGGGGGCCTCGGCTGCGTCTTTCTTCTCGCCGTCGTCTTTACCAATGGTGCCGTCGATGAGGTCGTCGAGCCACGGCCAGTCGATTTCGTCGAGCGCAGAGGTGTAGCGCTTGATTTTCGGCGCTTTCTGGGCAATCCCCTCACCGAGGACGAGACACATCCCGCCGCGGGGGTTGTTCGTGCCGACGCGCTCTAAGTCGCGGAAGCCAGAGACTTCCTCACTCCCGGTTGCTTCCCCGTCTAAGCAGATGGGGCAGTTGCGGGCGATGAACTTCGTCTCTTTGGGCTTTGGCGTGTACTGGAGGCCGGTTTCCTTGTCGTAGAGTTCGAGTTCCTCTGCGTAGCGTTCGACCTCGTCGTCGCGCGGTTTGTACTGGTCGATACCGATGAGCGCGCGGGTGTAGTCTGCGACGAGCACCGAAAGCGCCTGTGCGGTGCCGCCCGCCGAGCGAATCGGTCCGGCGTAAAACACTCTGACGAACTCGCTGCCGTCGTCGTTCGGGACGATTTCGACGCGGTCGATGCCCTCGATGGGCGCGGCGACCACGCCTTCGGTGAGGAGCGCAACCGCCGTTCTGACCGCGCCTTCGACCTTCCCCTCGCGGGTTTCGTAGTCACCGACTTTGCCGTCGGCGAAGTCCTTGGCGAGTTCGAGTGCCGCCTCCTCGCGGCTCATCTGGTCTTCGAGTTCGCGGACACGCGCAGCGACGCCGTCGATGCCGAGAATGTTCTCGACGCGGTCTGCCATGTCTTTGGCAATCGGAATCTCGACTTCTGGTTTCGGGTCGTTGCCCTGCTCTTTTGCCTTCGTCGCGAGCGCCATCGCCTCGTCTAAGCGAGTTTCGAGGGATTCGAAGTAGCGCTCGTCTTCCGGCCTCATAGCGGCCAGAGGTCGAGTTCGGTGGTGTCGTCGAAGGCACGTTCGAGTGGTGCTTCGAAGGTTTTCACGTACACCTCACCGGCGAACACGGTGCCTGCATTCAGGTGGCCAGCGAGGGTTTCGCCGTCCGCCCGCGAGAGGACGGCGTGGGTGTGGGCGAAGCGCTCGTCGCCGAGCCACGAGATGTTACCCACGCATGCGGCAACTTCGAGCGGTTCGTCGAATTCGACGGGATAGTACTCCGTGTCGGTCTGGTCGTAGAACCAGACCTCTGCGTCCTGCACCGCACCGAGTCCGAAAAAGAACGCTGCGTCGATGCCTTCGGCGTCGGCGAGCGATTCGAGCTCTTCGCGCCAGTCGGCACCGGTCTCAAAGCGAGTGACGAACTCGCGAGCGGTGGAGACTTCCCGATAGTGCATACGCTCGCCACGGTGGCGGCGATGAAAAATGTACAGGTCTGTGAGCAGGTGGGAAAAGCGAAAGAAGGCTGTAGCTTATGCCCAGGCGGAAAGTGTCACGGTGTTGTTGACCGGACACGATACCCATGCGTCATCACGGCAAATGTCGGCAATGATGAGTCGGGAGATGCTCCCCGCTTCATCGACCGAGGCCATGACCTCGGCTTCGTTAAAGACCGGTTCCGACCGAGCCGTAATGTCCGGTGCCATACTATGCTATATCATAACAAACAATATAAACGCTCCGAATTGGGGCGGCACGTCACGCAGTGCCACGGGGTTATCGCCATCATCTTTTACGATTAATCAATGGTGTCTTATCGCACGCGAGAGAGGGAAAACTGTCTGATTTCAGGAGGTAGCGATAGGTGAAGTGCAAATTTTACCCTACGACAGGTATATTCCCAAAAAGGGCAAACATAATTCTGTGCTGAATGCCATGTCAAAGTATACCAAAACCGTGCTACCGGAAGGCATGGGACGTCACAACGAAATTGCGGTAAATTTATCGGGTAACAATAGAAAGGAGCAGATGGATGACAGACAGTAACAGCCTCAACCGACGTCGCTTCCTGCAAGCGACGGGTGCAGCTGCGACCGCGATGGCACTTGCCGGATGTACCGGCGGTGGCGGTGACGAAGAGACGACGTCCGACGGTGAGACCACCGACGGCGGTGACACGACGACGACGGAGGAGATGGAGGCACAGACGGGCGGAACTCTCAACCTCATCAACTCCACGATGACGACGCTCGACCCAATCAAGGCCACGGACACGGCCTCGGGTCGCGTCATTCGTCAGCTCTTCGACAACCTCATGATCTACCCGAACGGGGAGACTGCGGTTGTTCAGAGCCTCGCAGAAGACTATACCACGAACGACGACTTCACGCAGTATACGTTCACGCTCAAAGACGCCACGTACCACGACGGGACGCAGGTCACCGCGGCTGACTTCGTCTACTCCTGGGAGCGCCTCGCGGCCTCCGAGAACTCGCGTCGTACCTACTTCATTCTCGACTCGCTCGGCATGGTACACGAGACCGATTCCGACGACGCCTACGTCCCAGGCTCGATTTCGGCGGAAGCGACGAGCGACACCGAACTCACCTTCGATCTCGAACAGGCATTCGCGTCCACTCTCGCGATGCTCGCCTACACCTCCTTCGCCTGCATTCCAGAAGGTATCGTTGGCGACATCGAGGGCTACGACGGCGAGATGGAACACAGCGAGTTCGCAACGAGCAACCCAATCGGCTGTGGACCGTTCAAGTTCGGCAACTGGGACCAGGGTTCGAACGCCTCGGTCACCCGCTACGAGGACTACCACGGCGAGAAAGCCTACCTCGACAGCGTCAACTGGGAAATCATCGAAGACGACAACGCCGCGTACGAGTGGTCGATGGACAAGAAGTCCGACTTCCTCTCGATCCCAACGCCACAGTACGACCCGAGCCTCGTCTCCGTTGACAACACCGACGATCTCGGCCGCGACATCGGTACCTACGGCCCCGTCCGCAACGGCGAGACGGTCAACTACGTCCGCGTTCCAGAGATTTCGACCTTCTACTTCGGCTTCAACACGGCAAGCGTGCCAAAGCCAGTCCGTCAGGCAGTCGCCTACGTGACCAACCAGAAGGAGTTCGCAGAACAGGTGTTCAAGAGCCGCGTCGCACCGGCGTACCACCTCACGCCACCGCTCATCTACCCAGGCGCAGGGAACGCGTACAACTCCCACGCAGAAGAGAGCTACCCGTACGGCTACAACCAAGCCGACGTGCAGGGCGCACAGCAGGTCATGGAAGAGGCTGGCTACGGCGAGGACAACCGCTACAGCCTGACCTTCACCCACTACACCTCCGAGACGTGGAGCCAGATCGCAGAGATCCTCCAGGGTCGTCTTGGCGCAGCCTACATCGACCTCGAAATCGAGCAGGCAGAGTTCGCCGCAATGCTCGAACGCGGTCGCAATGGTAACTTAGAAGCTTACACCCTCGGCTGGATCGCTGACTGGCCAGGTGCAGACAACTTCCTGCAGCTCATCTACCCACCGCGCACGGACACCTCCCAAGAAGGCCCACTCTCCTACACGAACTGGAGTGGCACCGAAGCGTCCAACCGCGCAGAGGAAGCCTTCCAGCGCGTTCTCGACAACCGCGCCCCAACGGAAGAAGCAGAGCAAATCCGCAACGAAGCGTACGTCGAGATGGAAGAGGCAAACTGGGATGACGTCGTGTTCGTCAACACGTTCCACAACCTCCGCGAGCGCTTCTACTACAACAACGTTCACGTGCCAGTGTTCGGTGGCATGGGGACCTCGCGTCAGATGCTTAACCGCACCTGGAAAGAGCAGTAACTTCTCCCCACTCGTTTCCGTTTTTTCGCACTGCTGAACGCTGTTAGCGTGTTTCGGGAACGAAAGAGATAATTGCCGTAACAGGTAACCAAATAATAGCCTACACCATTAATTATGAGTTATACACAACGGCACGGGGGTGACCAATCGTGAGTCGCTGGAGCTACTTCCTCCGACGGGTACTGCTCGCGATTCCGATCCTCGTGTTCTCGACCTCCATCACCTTCCTGATTATCCGGGTAGGGCCGGTCGACCCAGTCGCGTCGATTCTCGGGCCGACAGGATCTGCAGAAGCATACCACGAGATTGCCGTCCGCCTCGGCCTCGAAACAGTAAGTGGTGAGCCGGTTCCCATCTGGGAGCAATACTTCCAGTTCCTCTGGGACCTGTTTACCTTCAACCTCGGACAGTCCTGGGTTATCAGCCCTGACACCACCGTCTACGAGGTCATTGCCACCCGTGCACCACGCACCATCTGGCTTGGCTTCTGGTCTGTCCTGATTGCCATTTTCATTGGCATCCCACTCGGCTTCTACGCCGGGCTGCACCCCAACACGTGGAGCGACTACGTCGCTTCGTTCGGGGGGATTGTCTGGCGAGCGATGCCGAACTTCTGGCTTGCCGTGATTCTGGTGAGCCTCCTCACCCAGTCACAGAAAGTCCTGTTCGGCTTCAACTGGAGTGCGTGGATCGTCGAAACGAACATCATCCGCTCTCCTGAGCTCACGAACCTCTCTGACCCGAACCGACTGCTCGCGGCGGTCAAGCAGATTCTGCCCGCTGCCCTGGTTCTCGGGTCGTCCTCGATGGGTAACGAGATGCGTATTGGCCGAACAGCGGTGTTAGAGACCATCAACTCGAACTACGTCGAGACCGCTCGCGCGAAGGGACTGCCCCGCCGCGCGATCGTCTGGAAGCACGTGTTCAGAAACGCGCTCATCCCGCTCGTCCCCATCATCACGGGTGAGGCGTTCTTGCTCATCGGTGGTTCCGTGCTCGTCGAAACCGTCTTCGCCATCAACGGAATTGGCAAGCTGTTTTTCGACGCAACCGTTCAAGGCGACCTCCCACTCGTGGGGTCGCTCATGTACATCTTCATCCTGCTCACGCTCTCCGTGAACATCCTGCAGGACTTCCTGTACACCGTCATCGACCCACGAGTCGGCTACGATAACAACTAACAATGAGCCAAAACAGTGTAACAGAAGACGTACCGCTTCTCCAGCGTATCAGGGAGAACCCGCGTCCTGCGCTCATCTGGGGTGGCATCATGGCACTCTTGTTCATGCTCGAGTTCGGGGCGGTTGCGACGACCATCCTTGGCTTCATCTCGTCGGTGATTGCCGCGATTCCGGGCGACACCGGCGCGTCACTCGCCGCCGCGTTCAAAGACGCCGCGGCGAGTGCGGCACAGATTCCGACGCTCACCTCACGGGAACTCATCCCGAACCAGGGCTATCAGGAATCGGCAAACGGCCCGTGGGTGAACACCTTCCTTGGGCTCGAACCGAAGTGGGCGTGGCTCATCCGCGTGCTGCTCACCTACACCTACGCCTTCACGTTCCTCGCGTGGGTGCTCGTGGGCTACAAGGTGTTCCGCGACAACTACCGCTACGCAGACTGGACGCCACGCGACGACGTGGTGCGCCGAATGAAAAACCACCGCTGGGGTCAGTTCGGCTTCACCATCGTGTTCCTCTTCGTGATTATGGCGGTGTTCGCGCCGACGCTTGGACCAACCACGTTCGACGAGAACATCGACCGACCGTACGAAAACCAGTTCAAGTACTTCAACGAGGACACCCAGTCCGTCCAAGAATCGTTCGTCGGTGACGCGAACCTGATGACTGCCTCACGCGGGGCAGGAAGTACGAACATCCAGCCGTGGCAGTACGACGAGTACGGCCGGTTCCATCCGTTTGGCACCATGCCAACACCCGGACAAGACTTGTTTACCTTCATGGTACATGGGGCACGGGTGTCGCTGTTCATCGGCCTCGTCTCCATCAGCCTGAGTACGTTCCTCGCGGCCGGCTTTGGCCTGCTCACGGCGTACTACAAGGGGCTGGTTGACCTCGCAACGGTTGTGGCGAGTGACTCCATCATGAGCCTGCCACAACTGCTCATCCTCATCTTGCTCTCAGTGGTGTTCTCAGACCACTGGCTGTCAAGCATCTACAACGGGGGCTTGCTGATTGCGCTCATCTTCGCCGGGACGGGCTGGCCGTTCCTCTGGCGCGCCATCCGCGGGCCTGCGTTCCAGGTCTCAGAGCAAGAGTGGGTTGACGCCGCCCGCAGCTACGGGCAGCGCTCGACCGTGACGATGAAAAAACACATGCTGCCGTACATCCTCGGCTACCTGCTCATCTACGGCTCGATGACGCTCGGTGGCATCATCATCGGCACCTCCGCGCTGTCGTTCCTCGGCCTTGGCATCTCGCCGCCAACGCCCGAATGGGGCAGCGCCATCAGCGCCGGACAGAACTACGTGACCACCGACGCATGGCACGTTTCGCTCATCCCCGGCCTGCTCATCGTGCTCGTCGTGACGGCGTTCAACGCGCTCGGCGACGGCATCCGCGACTCGCTCGACCCAAAGAGTGGTGTTGGTGACGACACTGGCGGTGAGGCTGCTGCTGCCGCCGGAGGTGGTGGTGGATGAGTTCGATGGACGAACTCGAACAGAGCCAGCAACGAGAGACGGGCGAACCCGTCCTCGACGTGAGCAGTCTGCGAACGGCCTTCTTCACTGACAAGGAGGTCATCCGCGCGGTCGACGGCATCAGCTTCGACATCCGCGAAGGCGAAACCGTCGGCATCGTCGGCGAGTCCGGATCCGGGAAGTCGGTGACCGCCCGCTCGATTATGGGCATCGTCGACTCACCCGGCCGAATCCTCGATGGCTCGTCGATTCGCTTCAAGGGCGAAGAGCTGGTCGGGAAATCGGAAGCTGAGTACCGCAAGATTCGCGGACCCGGCATCTCGATGATTTTCCAAGACCCGCTCACCTCGCTCAACCCGGTGTACACCGTCGGGAACCAGATTAAGGAAGTGCTCCGCCTGCACCGCGGGCTGCGCGGTCACGAGGCGACCGAAGAAGCCGTCCGCCTGCTCGAAGCCGTGAGCATCCCGGACGCTCGGCGTCGCGTTGACGAGTACCCTCACCAGTTCTCCGGTGGGATGCGCCAGCGCGCCGTCATCGCGATGGCACTGGCGAGTAAGCCAGAACTCATCATCGCAGACGAGCCAACGACGGCACTCGACGTGACGATTCAGGCCCAGATTCTCGAACTCTTAGAGGAGATTCAAGAAGAACGCGGCCTCTCGATCATGTTCATCACCCACGACATGGGTGTCATCGCGGAGATTGCAGATCGCGTGAACGTGATGTACGCGGGCGAGATTATCGAGTCCGCACCGGTCGAAGAGCTGTTTGGCGACCCCAAGCACCCGTACACGGAGGGGCTGCTCGAAAGTATTCCCGGCCGCCATCCGGGCGAAGACCGGCTTCGCACCATCAAAGGCGAGGTGCCGACGCCGAACGAACCCGCAACGTACTGTCGGTTCGCACCGCGCTGTCCGAAGGCGTTTGACGAGTGTAATTCGGTCCACCCAGTGTCGGTACCGATACACGAATCGGCAGACAACCACACCGCCGCCTGTCTCCTGTATCCCGAGGACGGCACTCGGGAGGACGCAGTCGAGACCCACCGCGCGCGAAGCGGGGAGTATGAACAATGAGCAGTGAAACAACAAGCGAGTTCGAGACGACCGTCGCAACGGGCCAGACGCTGGTCGAGGTGAACAACTTACAGACCTACTACGAGAGCAGTGGGCTGTTCAGCGGCAACCCCGTAAAAGCCGTTGATGGCGTCAACTTCGAGATCAAGAAGGGCGAAACGCTCGGCCTCGTCGGCGAGTCTGGCTGTGGGAAGACCACGCTTGGCCGCACGCTCGTTCGCTTAGAGAAGGCGACCGGCGGCGAGGTCAAGTACAAGGGCACGGACATCACGAAGCTGTCCGGCGCCGACCTGAAAAACTGGCGGCGCAACGCCCAGATTGTCTTCCAAGACCCAGAGTCCAGCCTCAACGACCGCATGACGGTCGGGGAGATCATCCGCGAACCCCTCGACGTCCACGAGATTGGCGACCCACGCGAACGCCGCGACAAGGTGCGAAACCTGCTCGAAACCGTTGGCCTGCGCGAGGAGCACTACTACCGCTATCCCCACCAGTTCTCCGGGGGCCAGCGCCAGCGTATCGGGATTGCCCGTGCGCTCGCGCTCGAACCGGAGTTCGTCGTCTTAGACGAACCGGTGTCGGCACTCGACGTGTCCGTGCAGGCAAAAATCCTGAACCTGCTTGATGACTTACAACAAGAGTTCGGGCTGACATATCTGTTCATCGCCCACGACCTCTCTGTGGTGCGCCACATCTGTGACCGAACCGCCGTGATGTACCTCGGACACATCATGGAGATTGGCGACACAGAAGAGCTGTTCACCGACCCGGCGAACCCGTATACGCTCTCGTTGCTGTCTGCGATTCCAGACCCGAACCCGACGGTCGAGCGCGAGCGTATTACGCTTCGTGGGACGCCACCGAGTCCGCGCGACCCGCCACAGGGCTGTCCGTTCAGCACGCGCTGTCCGGCGAAGATTCGCCCGCCGAAGTACCAAGACGTAGACGTGGACGTGTGGAGTGGCGTTGAGTTACTCCGCGAAATCGTCCGTGAACGCACCCGCGCAGACAAGTCGATTGGCGAGCGTGCCCGCGAAGTGCTTGGCATGCAGACGCGCTTTTCGAACATCGAGGAGATCAACCGCGAGGTGTTTGGCGACCTCGATGTTCCGGCTGAGATTCGCACCCACCTCACCGAAGCCGAGGAACTCGTCGCGAATGGCAGCGAGAAAGAGGCTGCGGCCTACCTCCGCAAGGAGTTCGGCAGCATCTGTGACGGCGTCGTTCCCGAGAACGCACAGCGCGCAAACGGCGACGCAGACATCATCAAGCCCGAACAGCTTTCGGTGAGCGAGTCGGGTCGTCTGAGCCTCTGCCATCGCCACAACGCCGAGTACGAAGAGCCAGCTGAGTATCTCGACGAACACATCTTCGCTCGATGAGCGGCGAGTCGTCACTGCGAACCCAGCAAGCGGTCGATGCGCTTGCGTACATCGGTGCGGTGACGCTCGTGTTATTCGCGGTTTCTGCGCTCGTGAGCTTCGGCGTCGGCGGCGGGTTACCCGGCGTGAAAAACATGCTGTTCGTACTCGGCTTTCTCGCATTCGGCGTTGCCGCCTTCCAGTTGCGGCCACGAGCGCCGTGGAACAAACAGTCCGACACGGGCCGGGACGAAACGCCGTTCGAACGCCTGCTCTACCGCGCCCTCCCGCTCAGCGGGACGACGCTCCCCGTAAACGACCGGATGCGGGGGTCGACGAAGCTGTTTCTCGCGAGTCTCCTTACGCTCTCCATCTCGCTCGTGATGGAGTTTGGCTTGGGGATTGGTGCCTAAAGTCAACAACTTTTACCGGGAGTAGTGGTCTAGAGCGAGTATGCCCGAACACGGAGACGACCAACAGGAGTACGCAGACCGGCTGGCCCAGGATGCAGACGTGCTGAAAAACGGCTGGACGGCGACCATCGACGAGATGAAAGCCATGGCCGCAGAGTACGAAGAGCAGGGCTGGAATGCGTATTACGTCGCCGCCGGACACACCGCGACCGAACCACCAGACGCCGGGCCAAAAGGTCGCTTTGGTCTCGTCCACGTCATCCCCGGCAACTACGCAGACGACTTCGTCGCGGCGTTCGAAGCAGGCGAGTTCCCCACCTACGACGTGTTCCGCAACGAGATGGACGGCCACGTGTTTTTCGTCACCAAACTCCTTGACGAGCCCTCGAAAAATGCCATCTTCATCGCCGGGCAGTACGAACTCTGGAACGCGGGCAACCTCGTCTCCCACGCGATGGACGAAGGCGAGATATACACCCACGTCCAGAAGCTCGACGGGACAGTGCTCGGCTCGTTCAAACACGACGACCCAGCCAAATTCTTCCCGCACGCAGCAGACTTCAAACAGCACTACGGCGCGATGGGCGACCCGCAATCGGACGTGAGCGGGAAAGCGTACAGTGCAGAAGAAGTCGAAGCGATGCAAGAGCAGTCTGAAGAATAAGCGTTCCAGCGGAAACGAGGGGGTTTTTCTGCGGGTGTGGGCTGCATGCTCAAGGTGGAAGTACTTAGTACCTGCATGGCGCAAGTAACAGACAATGAAAGTCTCTGATGCGATGACGCCGCGTGACTCGCTCGTGACGGTGGAGTTACCCGGCACGCGAGATGACGTGCTCGAATATCTCCAGGAGCGCAAATTTTCGTCGGTTCCGGTCATCAAACAGACCGAGGACGGCGAGGAGTTCCGCGGCCTCGTCTCGCGTGAAGCCCTGATTGCAGACCCGGACGAAGACCAGCTTGCACTGCTCGTCGAAGAAGTGCCGACGACGCAAGCAGACGCAGAAATCACCGACGTTGCAGAAGTGATGATCGCAGAGGGTGCCCGCCGCGTACCCGTCGTGGACGGACAGTTAGAGGGCATCGTCACCGTGACCGACGTGGTCCGCGCCATTGCCGCCGGTGACGCCCCCGGTGAGATGGAAGTCGGCGACCTCTACGAATACCGCGTCAACACCGTGTTTTCGGGTGCGCCACTGCGCGTCTGTGAGCGCGAACTGTCCTACGCTGACGAAGCCTACGGCGTCGTGTTAGACGACGAAGCCGAGGTTGCGGGCATCATCACCGAAGTCGATATCCTGAACGTCGCGCGCGTGGTTGAAGGCGAAGACGGCACGGGCGATTCCATCGCCAACGAGGACGACGAGTGGATGTGGGAGGGCATCAAGGCAACGGGCAACCGCTACCTGCCCACCCGCAACGTCGAACTGCCATCCGGCCCGGTCAGCGAGTTCATGAGCGACGACCTGAAAACGATTGGCCGACGGCGCACCGCACAGGACGCGGCGAAGCTGATGCGCAACGAAGACATCGAACAGATTCCGGTCATGAGCGGTGACGAACTCATCGGCATCCTCCGCGACATGGACCTCCTCGTCGCCTGTCTCCAATGAGCGCTGACGCAGAACGACTCTCGGAACTCGCAAAGCGCCGCGGCTTCTACTTCCCCGCCTCGGGTGCCTACGGCGGCGTCGCTGGGTTCTACGTCTACGGCCCGCAGGGTGCCGCGCTGAAGCGCAACCTCGAAGACACCTGGCGCGACCAGTTCGTCGTCAAAGAAGGTCACGAGGAAATCGACGCGCCGACCATCATGCCAGAACCGGTATTCGAAGCGTCCGGCCATCTCGACGGCTTCGACGACATGATCGTGGAGTGCCCGGAGTGTGGCGAAAACCACCGCGCAGACCACCTCGTCGAAGACAACACGGACATCGAAGAGGCAGAGAGCTACTCGCCCGAGGAGGTCGCAGACCTCATCGCGGAGTACGACCTCGAATGCCCAGCGTGTCACGCGAAACTCGCGGGTACCGCAGTCTCTGAGTTCAACCTCATGTTCGGCACGAACATCGGTCCCGGCTCGTCGTCGCCGGGCTACCTGCGCCCCGAGACGGCACAGGGTATCTTCGTGGAGTTCCCCCGCCTCAAAGCGTACGCTCGCAACACGCTCCCCTTTGGCGTTGCTCAGATTGGCACGGCCTACCGCAACGAGATTAGCCCCCGACGCGGCTTGATTCGCGTCCGTGAGTTCACGCAAGCCGAACTCGAACACTTCATCGACCCCGAAGAGGACGAACCGCCGCTCCACCGCGTCGCGGACGTGGAAGTGACGCTCTACCCGGCGGCCCAGCAGGAAGCAGACGGCCAGGAGTACGTCACTATGACCGTCGGCGATGCCGTCGAACAGGGCGTCATCGAGAGTCCGTGGGTCGGCTACTACCTTGGCGTCGCAACGGGCTGGTACGAGCGCATCGGCGTGGACATGAACCGATTCCGCTATCGCCAGCACCTCGCGGGCGAGCGCGCCCACTACGCGAGCGATTGCTGGGACGCAGAGGCCGAACTGGACGGCAACTGGGTCGAAATCACCGGCTTCGCCTACCGAGGCGACTACGACCTCTCGCACCACGGCGCGCACTCGGGCGAAGAGTTCACCATCTTCAAGCAGTACGACGAGCCAAAGACGGTCGAGCGCGCCGTTGTCGACCCTGATATGGCCTATCTCGGCCCCGAGTACGGTTCCGCGGCCGGGCAGATTGTCGAGGAACTCGAAGCTCTCGCCGCCCGCGACCGCAGCGCGTTCGACGGCGATGAGGTGACGGTCGAAGTCGATGGCGAGGCGTACACGATTCCTGTCGAGAAGACCGGCTTTGCGGTCGAAGAACAGACCGAATCGGGCGAGCACATCACGCCCCACGTCGTCGAACCGTCGTTCGGTGTCGGCCGCATCGTTCACACCGTGCTCGAACACGCGCTGACCGAGGACGAAGTCGATGGCGAGGAACGAACCTTCCTCAAACTCGTGCCCGAACTCGCGCCGACGAACGTCGCCGTCTTCCCGCTGATGGACCGCGACGGCATGGGCGAGCAGGCCAGAGAAATCGCAGACACGCTGCGTCAGTACGGCCTGTCCGCGGCCTACGACGACTCGGGCAACATCGGTCGCCGCTATCGCAGACAGGACGAAATCGGCACGCCATTTTGCGTGACCGTGGACTACGAATCGCTCGAAGACGGCACGGTGACCGTCCGTGAACGCGACACGACCGCCCAAGCCCGCGTCGCCATTGCCGACCTCCCTGAACTCCTCCTTGCGCTCCGCGCAGGCGACCGTTCGTTTGACGACCTCTGATGGACGACGAAATCGAACGCCGACTCATCCACGCCTCGGGCATTCTCGCCCCCCTTTCGTACTGGCTAGGCGTGCTCACATGGCAGCAGTTGGGCTACGCGCTCATCGCCGGGTCGGTGGTCGTGCTGTTTCTCGAAATCGTCCGCCTCATCATCGGCCTCGACTGGAAAATCTACGACGACCTGACCCGCGAATACGAGAAGGACAACCTCGCGGGCTACGCGCTCTACGTCTGGGGCGTCACCGCGGTTGCGCTCGTGTTCGAGCCACAGATTGCGATTCCCGCCATGTTGATGCTCTCGATTGGTGACCCAATCAGCGGGATTCTCGGCTCGGGCGAGTTGCGGGCTGCAAAGCAGGCGTACGTCCTGCTTGCGATGTTTGGCGTGACGTTGTTCATCGCGACGTGGTTCGTCCCGTTCGTCGTCGCCGTTCTCGGTGCGCTTGCGGCGACCATCGCAGACGGCGTCAAGCCCATCATCGCGGGCTACGTCATCGACGACAACCTCACGATTCCGCTCGGCTCTGCGGTGACGATGTACCTCGCGCTCACCTACCTGCCGAGTGCGGTGCAGAATCTGTCGTTCCTGTTCTAAAGGCGGCTTTGTAGAACGTTTGTGACGAGTTAGACGGCGACGCCCAGCCATCGCTCGACCGTCTTCGAGTAGCGCATCGCCATCGTCCCCAGAATGCTCATGACGAGGACGTAACCGACGCCAATCGCGGGAATCGTCTCGCTCAGCACGAGCGATCCACCAGCAGTGGCGGCAATCGCGGCGACGACGAGCGAGAACTCGCCGCGGGCAATCATGGCAAGTGAGACGCGAACCGAGCGCCGCGGGCCGAGATTGTAACGCTGGCCGCTCACGTACCCTGAGAAGAGTTTGCTCGCGGTGGTCACGACGACGAGTACGAGGACGGGCACAGCGACCGTGACCAAGAGCCGGGGATTCGTGCTGAGGCCGATCGAGAAGAAGAATACGGCGGCGTAAATGTCGCGCTCAGAGGAGATGATGCGCTCGATGCGGTGGGCGTGGGAGGTCGTGCCGAACGCTGCGCCGATAAAGAAGGCGGCAACGGCTTCGCTCACGCCAAAGGCGAGTGCAAGCCCGCCAACGAACACGATTGCGCCAACGATGCGGAGCAAGAACAGTTCGGACGATTGCACGTCTAAGAGGCGTTCAATCAGTGGTTGGCCGCGGGCGGCGAGGGCGACGAGCACGACGAGGAATGCGCCTGACCGGGCGAGGGACGCTCCAATCTCAGCAAGGCCGCCGTCACCGAACGCGAGCGCAGTGAGGATGGCGAGGTAGACGGCGAGGACGATGTCTTCGAACACGAGCACGCCGAGGATGGTCTCGCTCTCGGGGTCTGCAATCCACCCGAGGTCAACGAGCGTTTTCGTGATGATGGCGCTCGAAGACGCGTAGACGATACCAGCGAGGAAGAACGTCTCGAGCGGCGAGAAGCCGAGGGCGAAGCCCGCGAGAACGCCGATGCCGAAATTCACGACGAAATCGACGCCCCCGGCAATACCGAGCTTGCTCCCCGCCTGCAGCAGGCGGTCGAAGCTGAATTCGAGGCCGATGAAAAACAGCAAAAAGACGATACCGAGCTCCGCAAGCAGGTCGATGAACTCTCGCGTCTCGATGAGCGTGAGCGACTGTCCTGCGATTTCGGGCGCGAAGGGGCCGATGAGGATGCCAAAGAGGATGTAGGCGGGAATCACCGACTGCCCGAGGCGGCTCGCAATGCTCCCGCTGATTGCGAGGACAGCGAACACGACGCCCGCTTCGAGGAGGAGATTTCCGGCTGGCCCAGCCGCCATCTCAGGCTCCAGACGAGAGCAGTTTGTTGAGCGCGGTAACCTGCTCGCGCGTGCCGAGGGCGACGAGATAGTCGCCGGGCTCGATGGTCGTCTCAGGGCCGGGGTTCGGGATGGTGTCTTCGCCGCGTTGGATGGCGATGACGGAGGCTCCCGTCGTTGCGCGAATGCCGGAGTCAGCGAGCGTTTTTCCGGCGAGCGGCGAGTATTCGGGAACCGACTCCCAGTTGATGATGGCGTTTCCGAGGGGGACAGAGAGGTTTTCGACGGCGACCGACTCGAAGTACGCGCCTTCGAGAATCGCGCCGAACTGGCGGGCGCGCTGGCTGTCTAAGTCGAACAGTTTTTGGCTATCAGCATCCGGATTCGGCCGATAGAACACCTCTCGGCGACCGTCGTGGTGGATAAGCGTGATGAGTCGCGCATCACCGCCAACCTCCAATTCGAATTTCCGTCCCACACCCGGGATATCAGATTCGTAAACCGTCATACGAGAGCCTTCGCAGGAGAGACCAATAAGCAGTCGGCCACTTTCACCCCGCTACACGAACCCTTAACCGAGGGCACGCCAAATTTTCGTAAAATGGCGGCGACCGACCAGCAAGCCTACGTAGACCACCCGATGCTCGTCCCGTCGGTCATCGAGCGCAGACTGTATCAAATCGAACTCGCGGGCGACGCCCAATCGGACCATACGCTTGTGTGCCTGCCAACCGGCCTCGGGAAGACCACGGTGAGCCTCCTCGTCACCGCCCAACGCCTCCAGCAACACGGCGGCAAGTCCGTGTTGCTCGCGCCGACGAAGCCGCTCGTCCAGCAGCACGCCGAGTTCTATCGGATGGCCCTCGACATCCCCGACGAGGAGGTCGTCGTGTTCACGGGCGAGGTGCGCCCCGACGACCGCGTCTCCCTCTGGCAGGACGCAACAATCATCATCGCCACCCCACAGGTCATCGAAAACGACCTCGTCGGCAGTCGAATTTCACTCGCTGACGTAACCCACCTCACCTTCGACGAGTGCCACCGCGCGACCGGTGACTACGCCTACTGCTACATCGCAGAGCGGTATCACGCAGATGCCGATGAGCCACTCGTGACGGGCATGAGCGCGTCGCCGGGCGGCGATTCAGAGGAAATCCTCACCGTCTGTCAGAACCTCGGCCTCTCGAATGTGGCCGTGAAAGGCGAGGGCGATTCTGACGTAGACGAGTACACCCACGACACGGAAGTCGAGTGGAAAAACGTCCAAGTGCCGAAGGAAATTTTGGAAATCCGCGACGGGATGAACGAGGTGGTCAAAGACCGTCTGGAGAAGCTGAAACAGCTTGGCGTCCTGAAATCCGCGCGTGTGGACATTTCGAGGAAGGAGCTGTTCGCCGCCCAAAAGGAACTCCAGAAACTCATCCGCAACGACCAGTCTGAGGGGTACAAAGGGATGAGCGTTCACGCCGAGGTGATGAAGCTGAAACACGCCGTCGAAGTCGTCGAATCCCAAGGCGTCGAATCGCTCATCGCCTACTTCGAACGGCTGCGTAACGAGGCGCGGTCGTCAGGCGCGTCGAAAGCCAGCCAGCGACTCGTCTCCGAGCCGAAAATCCGCGAGGCGATGCGGAAAGCCCGCGAGTACGACGGCCTGCACCCGAAACTCTCCCAAACGCGGATGCTGATAGCAGAGACTCTCGGTATCAAAGACGGCGAGCGCGTCATCGTGTTCACCGAGTACCGCGACACCGCAGAGACGCTCGTGGAGTTCCTCTCTGCGCACTTCTCGGTGCGAAAGTTCGTCGGCCAAGGTGACCGCGAGGGCTCCGACGGGATGACCCAAAAAGAGCAACAAGAGACGCTCGACGCCTTCCGCGGCGGCGAGTTCGAGGTGCTCGTCTCCACGTCCGTCGCAGAGGAAGGCTTAGACGTGCCGGAAGTCGACTTGGTGCTGTTCTACGAACCTGTTCCGAAGGGGATTCGCTCGATTCAGCGCAAAGGCCGGACCGGGCGGCAGGCAGAGGGCCGCGTCGTCGTGCTCATCGCCAAGAACACGCGCGACGAGGCCTTTTTCTGGAAGTCTCGACAGGAAGAGTCGAAGATGCAAGACGAGTTGCAGAAGCTGAAAGGCATCGTCGCAGACATCGAAACGGAACTTGGCCAACACGCGCTGAGCGAGTTTGCGAGCGCGGAGACCGGCAAAGAGAGCGCGGCGGTGAAAGCCGAGGCAAACGGCGGGAGCGAGGCGAAAAAGAACGTGCAGCCCGCGCTGACTGACTTTGCAGAGGCAAAGAAAGAGGGCGGCGAAGACGACGAAGCCGAACCCGAGAAAGACGTGCCGCGGGCGGGCGGCATCGAAGACGAGGACGTGGTCGAAATCGTCGCCGACCAGCGCGAACTCGATTCGACCATCGCCCGCGACCTCTCGAAGCGCGACGGCGTGAAAATCCGTTTAGAGACGCTCGAAGTCGGCGATTACGTGCTTTCAGACCGCGTCGTCGTCGAGCGAAAATCGGTCTCTGATTTCCTCGATACCCTGACCGGAGGCGACCGCTCGATGTTCGAGCAGGTGGGCGACGCGGCGCGCTACTACGGCCGCCCCGTCGTCATCATCGAAGGCGATAATTTGTACGGCGAGCGCAACGTCCACCCGAACGCGATTCGCGGCGCGCTTGCCTCGCTCGCCATCGATTTCGGCGCGAGCGTGCTGCGCACTGAAGACCAGAAAGACACGGCTGACCTGCTCCAAGTGATTGCCTCTCGCGAGCAGCAAACCGAACAGCGCGAGGTGCGCGTCCACGGCAAGAAGACGAAGAAAACGCTCACCGAACAACAGGAGTACGTCGTCGCGTCGATTGCCGACATCGGCCCGGTCACGTCGCGGGCGTTACTGGCTGACTTCGGGACAGTCGAAGCCGTCATGGAAGCCACCGAAGCGGAGTTGATGGAAGTGAAGGGCGTTGGCAAGGTGACGGCCGAACGGATTCGAGAAGTGGTGGGCAGCGACTACAAATCGAAGCAGAACTAGCGGCCCGCTTTTTTGACGGCGGCGAGCGCATCTGCGGCTTCGTGGGCGGCTTCGAGATACTCTTTCGTACGCCCGACATCGTCTTCCTGTTCTGCGGCTTCAGTGAGTTTCGTGAGCGTGCGGACGAGCGATTGTTGGGCCTGGGTGAGGTCTGCGGTTTGCGTGGCAGGTGAATTCTGTGGTGTTGACTGCGGGGGCGCACGGGCGATTTCGGTCGCCTGCTCGCCGAGGTCGTCCATCGCGGATTCGGCGGCTTGCTGGGCCGCTTCGAGCTCATTTGCTTTCGCCTCGGCGGCCGCCTGTTCGACGGGGTGTGCGCCGTTTTCGGCTTCAGGTTGTGGTTGGGTGGATTGGTCGGCTTGCGATTGTTGTGTCTGCTGGTTTTGTTGTGCCTGCTGCGCCTGTGCGTCGCGTGCGTCCTGTTTGTTGCCTTCGCAGGTGGCACAGAACTCTTGGCCCTGATAGCGGAAGATGGGGTCGCCACAGGTGTCACAGTGCTTGTTGGTCATCGTCGCGCCCTTGAGCAACAGCTCGCTCATGCGTTCGGTCTCTTTGCGGTTCGCCTCGTCCTTCTTGAACTGTTCGCGGAGGCGTTGGCGTTCTGCCTCTTTGTCGAACCCACTCATACTCGACTGCACGCACGCTATCTCAAAAAGGCCTCCGGCGAAGTTTGCGGCGACATTTTCCCGCAAGAAGGCCACGGTTTCGAAGCGTTTAACCCGGAAACAGAGAGTGATTCAGGTATTATGGCGAAAGTTAGCATAGTCGGTGCTGCTGGCACGGTCGGCGCCGCCGCCGGGTACAACCTCGCGCTTCGTGACGTGGTAGACGAACTCGTCTTCGTGGACATCCCGAAGATGGAAGACAAGACGGTCGGGCAGGCGGCCGACACGAACCACGGCATCGCGTACGACTCGAACACGCGCGTCGTCCAGGGCGACTACGCGGCCACGGAAGGCTCCGACGTCGTCGTCGTTACGGCTGGCATCCCACGCAAACCGGGCCAGACCCGCATCGACCTCGCGGGCGACAACGCGCCCATCATGGAGGACATCGGCTCCTCGCTCGCCGAGTACAACGACGACTTCATCAGCGTCACCACGTCGAACCCGGTTGACCTGCTGAACCGCCACCTCTACGAGACCGGCGACCGCGCCCGCGAGCAAGTCATCGGCTTCGGTGGGCGCCTCGACTCCGCGCGCTTCCGCTACGTCCTCTCAGAGCGCTTCGACGTGCCCGTCAAAAACGTCGAAGCCACCATCCTCGGTGAGCACGGCGACGCACAGGTTCCGGTTTTCTCGAAAGTCCGCATCAACGGCGCAGACCCCGAGTTCTCGAGCGACGAGAAAGACGAGATTCTCGCAGACTTAAAAGAGTCCGCGATGAACGTCATCGAGCGCAAGGGCGCAACCCAGTGGGGTCCCGCAACGGGCGTTGCCCACATGGTCGAAGCCATCCTCTACGACACTGGCGCAGTGCTCCCCGCGAGCGTCGCCCTCGACGGCGAGTACGGCCACGACGACGTCGGCCTCGGCGTGCCGGTCAAACTCGGCTCGAACGGCGTCGAAGAAATCGTCGACTGGGACCTCAACGAGCTCGAACGCGAGCAGCTCGGTGCGGCCGCAGACAAGCTCTCTGAGCAGTACCAGAAAATCAGCTAAGCCGGTTTACCCTGCCAGTTTTTTCGCGCCCACGCCAGTGAGTGTCGACGCTCAAATCTGGCGCTGGTCGTCGGTTCTGGTGTGTGGCTCGTCCGGAACGGGCACGCCAATGAGCGCGGCCCATTCTTCGAGATGCCGGTGTTCGCGTCGCTGTGCCATTCTCCCACCTAGCCAAGGTACGTTCAGCCGAGAATATAATTGTTTTGTCAATTCACCCGAGACGAGTCTGACAGCCGTCGGTCACGGCGAGGAGAGAACGCCAAGACAAAGAGGGTGAAACCAGCGTCTCAGGGGATGAGCTGTTCGCCATCGTCGTCGTAAATTTTAATGGCGTCAACCGGACAGACGCGCGCGGCGAACTTGGCATCGAACTCTTCGCCTGCTGGTACGTCGCGGACAAAAATGTCCTCATCTTCTTCCTCACCCTCAAGCAGGTCTGCTTTGCCCGCCGTCTCGTCGCGGGCGAACCCTTCCTCCCACTCGGCAACGCACTGGAACATGCCAATGCAGGTATCGCGGTCGAACTCGACTTTCATGGCCTGCGCTTTGGCCGATTCGGTAATAGGGTTGACGGAGCGGGCGACAGTTTAAACGGCAAGACGCGAGAAAGGAGAGTAATGGATGTCGCGGACCTCACTGGCGTACCCGAGTGGTTTCCCAGCCACTTACAGGACGCCGGAATCGAATCGCTCTACCCGCCACAGGGCGAGGCGGTCGAAGCAGGAATCACGGAGGGGCAGAGCATCGTCGCAAGCGTGCCAACGGCGAGTGGCAAGACGCTCATCGCCCAACTTGGCATGCTCGCAAGCGTCGAACGCGGCGGGAAAGCACTCTATATCGTTCCCCTGCGCGCGCTCGCAAGCGAGAAAAAAGCCGAGTTCGAGCAGTTCGAACAGTACGGCCTCTCGATTGGCGTCTCAACTGGAAATTACGAATCCGACGGCGAGTGGCTCGGCAAGTGCGACATCATCGTCGCCACCAGCGAGAAAGTGGACTCACTCGTCAGAAACGGCGCGCCGTGGATCGACGACCTGAGCTGTGCGGTCGCAGACGAAGTCCACCTCGTCGATGACCGCAGTCGCGGCCCGACGCTCGAAGTCACGCTCGCCAAACTCCGCCAGCGGAATCCCGGCCTGCAAACCGTCGCGCTCTCTGCAACTGTTGGCAACCCCGAAGACATCGCCGAGTGGCTTGACGCGACGCTCATCGACGCCGATTGGCGACCCATCGAACTCCAAAAAGGTGTCCACTACGGACAGGCGCTCCACTTAGAAGACGGCACACAGCGTTCCTTGCCAGTGAGAAACGGCGAGAAACCGACCGCCGCGATCGTCAAAGACACGCTCGCAGACGAGGGTTCGACGCTCGTGTTCGTCAACTCACGACGAAATGCCGAAGCCGCGGCGAGACGGCTCGCGGGCGCAGTCGAAGACTTCCTCGGCGCAGAAGAACGCCGGAAACTCGCGGAACTCGCCAAAGAGATTCGCGACATCTCCGACACTGAGACGAGCGACAACCTCGCAGACGCGGTGAAAAAAGGCGCGGCGTTCCACCACGCCGGGCTGACGAACGAACACCGGACGGCCGTCGAAGACGCCTTCCGCGATAGACTCATCAAGGTCGTCTCTGCGACGCCGACGCTCGCCGCCGGGGTGAACACACCGAGTCGTCGCGTCATCGTGCGTGACTGGCGACGCTACGACGGCACGCTCGGCGGGATGAAACCGCTCTCGGTGCTCGAAGTCCACCAGATGTGTGGCCGTGCGGGCAGGCCGGGACTCGACCCCCACGGCGAAGCCGTCTTACTCGCAAACTCGCACGACGAACTCGACGAGCTGTTCGACCGCTACATCTGGACGGGGCCGGAAAACGTGCGCTCGAAGTTGGCCGCCGAGCCCGCAATGCGCACCCACATCCTCGCCACCGTCGCCTCCGGGTTCGCAGACTCCTGGCAGGGCCTGCTCGACTTTTTAGACCAGACGCTGTACGCGACCCAGACGACAGAACAGGGGCGCATCGAGCAGGTGCTCGACAACGTCCTCGACTACCTCGAAGTGAACGGTTTTCTCGAACGCGAGGGCGACGATATGTTCGCCACGAGCATCGGCCACACCGTCTCGCGGCTGTACGTAGACCCGATGAGCGCCGCAGAAATCATCGACGGGCTTCGGGCGACCGACGAGCGCCCGACCGCCTTTGGGCTGTACCACCTCGTGAGCCGGACGCCAAACATGTACCAACTCTACTTGCGCTCGGGTGACCGCGAGCAGTACACAGAGGAGTCCTACGAGCGCGAACGCGAGTACCTCGGACGGATGCCAAGCGAGTTCGACGCCGGGGAGTTCGAGGACTGGCTCTCGGCGCACAAGACCGCCCGCATGATGGAAGATTGGGCGAGCGAGGAGGACGAAGACCGCATCACCGACCGCTACGGCATCGGACCGGGTGACATTCGCGGGAAGGTCGAAACTGCGGATTGGTTGCTCGGCGCGGCGGAGCGGCTCGCGGGCGAACTCGACTTACAGTGGGCCCCCGCCATCCGCGAGGCCAGAAAGCGCGTCCAGTACGGTGTGGGCGAAGAACTCCTCGACCTCGCGGGCGTTCGCGGCGTGGGGCGAAAACGCGCCCGGCGACTCTACGAGGCTGGAATCACGACGCGTGCTGAGTTGCGCAACGCCGACAAAGCCGTCGTGCTCGGAGCGCTTCGTGGGCGGCGCAAGACGGCCGAAAACATCCTCGAAAACGCGGGCCGACAGGACGCGTCGATGAACGGCGTTGACCCCGACGCCGAAGCGAAAGCCCGCGTGACGCGAGCCACCGGCGGCGATGACACCGATGACACCGAAGAAGACCAAGCGACGTTTGGTGATTTCTGATGCGGATAGTCGAAGGAACTGCAATCATTGATGACATCACCGGGTTCGTCACTCGACTCCAGGACATCGGCGCAGCAACCGGGTGTACGATTCAGGCGTTCGACGCGCGCTACGTCGTGAGCGAAGCCCATCTCCGGCGGGCGGTCGAACTCGCAGACCGAGCCTTCGACCGCGGCGAGAACGTCGCCGACGACCGAGCGGTCGAGATTCTGCTCTACGTCGCCGCACGACGCCAGATAAATCGGGCGCTCGAAGTGGGCGCGAATGAAGGCGAGTGCGACCTCGTCGTTTTGGTGGTCGAAGACAGAACCGGTGACGAAACGGCCGCGGCAAGTGCGGTTGGCGAGTTACTCACCGCGAACGAGACGCTCGGACGCTACGACGAAACGCTCGTCTGCGACGTTTTCGACATCGGTGAGAAAGAGCGTGCTGCCTCGGACGCGTCGCTCGAAGCGCTCGTCCTTGAACGCGTCGCGCTGCTCGACGTGTCGAAGTAACCGGAAAGCGCATTTTTACTGTCACACCGCATACTTGATGGTATGCCAGCGCTCCACGACCCGGTGGCACTCGGAGGTGTCGAGCTACCGAACCGGCTGTATCGCGCGCCACTGCTCGAATGCGCCGGCAGTGGTTCGGACGCACCAGCGATACTGCGCCGAAAGCTCGAACCAGCAGCCGCCTCTGGCGTCTCGCTCATCTTTCAGGGCGCGACAATCGTCCGGGGCGAGGGGGGGTGTGCAGCACCGGGGATGACGCGCGTTCACAACCCGGCGTTCGTTTCGACGCTTTCTGCGGTGACCGACGCGGTTCACGACCACGATGCAAAGATATTCTTGCAACTCGAACACGGCGGCCTTCGGAGCATGGAGACGTGGCACGCGGGCTACCGCGCCAACCATCCGAATCTCACCCAACTCGCGGTGTCGAAGCCCCCACGACTGCTTCGAGCGCTCGACCGGATGGGCGTGTTGTCGTACACTCCACACATCCTTTCGACCGACGAGGTGTACGACTTGGCTCGCGATTTCGGCGAAGCAGCGGGCCACGCCGTCGATGCGGGATACGACGGCATCCACCTCGCCGGGGCGAATATGGGCATCATCCAGCAGTTCCTCTCGCCGTACTACAACCAACGAGACGACGAGTTCGCAGACGGGGTTCGCTTCCTCGAGGCGATGTGCGACGAGATACGCACGCACGCGGGAGACGTGCCACTCGTGACGAAAATACCGGCGGAAACGGCAGCGCCGTGGTTTGTTCGGCGGAAGCTATCGTTCGAGGACGGTGTTGAAATGGCTCGAAAGGCGGCTGACCTCGGCTTTGACGCGCTCGTGCCAGTCGAGGTTTCGACGTTCTGGGACATGAGCATCGTTCGGGGACGGTTCCCGGCGCGAGCATGGCGGCTCGAACAACTCGAATCGGGCTACGAAGAAGCATTCGGCGGGCGCTTGCGGGCGCGGGGAGTCGAGCTTGGAAATCGGCTGCAAGCCCGTCGGTTTGCCGATGCAGAGGGGTGGAACGAATCGTTCTGTCGGGCGGTTCGTGCGGCGGTCGATGTGCCCGTGCTCATGGAAGGTGGCGTGCGAACGCGCCCACAGATCGACCGTCTGCTTTCTTCGGGTGCGTGTGACATGGTCGGGATGGCGCGGCCGTTCTACGCAGAGCCGCGACTGGCGGCGCGCCTGCTTTCCGATGGGGAGAGCGCGGTGGTGTGTGAGAGTTGCAACAACTGTACCGTCCCGCAGGTGACGGGTGCGGACGGGGTGTGTCGGACGCCGAGCGTCCTCAGACGGCGCGGCGAATTCGAGCGGGCGGGCGCGTACGACCGAACATAGCCGCTTCCAAAAGCCTGATACCTCGTGGTTTCGGAGACCTCTTCAGATGAATCTGTCTTCAGCGACAGCAAAGCGCGTCTCGCTTCCGGTCGAAGGCGAGCGCGTCGATGTCCGATATTTCGAGGCTGGCGAGGGGCCACCGGTCGTGTTGCTCCACGGCATCGGCCTCGACGCCGCCGCCGTCTCGTGGCGACACACCCTCCCGGCGTTGGCAGCGACCCACCGCGTCTACGCGCTTGATTTCCCCGGTCACGGCGAGAGTGAAAAGCCGCGTCGGTGCTATACGACCGCGTACTACCGCGAGGTGCTGTCGGCGTTTTTAGATGACCTCGATATCGAGGCGCCGACGCTCGTCGGCATCTCGATGGGCGGGGCGGTGGCGCTCGGGCACGCGCTTGAAGAGGATGTCGAGAACCTCGTACTCGTGAACAGCCACGGGCTTGGCCGCGACGCACCATGGCGATTCTCAGCGTCGGTGGCGCTCTGGACACCCGGTTTTGGCCCGCTTTGGTGGGCCGGGACGACCGGCACGCGGCTGTCGGTTAGAGAGAGTCTGCGCCAGTTCACCAATAGCGCGTCCCCTGAGTTCGTCGAAGATGTGTACGAAGCAGCCAAAGACCCGGCTGTTGGCGAGACGCTGTCGAGTTGGCAGCGCAGTGAGTTCTTGATTACTGGGTTTCTCACGAATCACGTAGGCGAATTAGCCGAGGTTGACGTCCCAACGCTGGTGGTTCACGGCGAGGACGACCCGTTGTTTCCGGTGCGCTGGTCGGCGCGCGCAGCCGAGCAGATTCCGAAGAGTTCACTCTCGGTGTTCGAAGACTGTGGCCACTGGCCGCCCCGAGAGCGGCCAGCCGCGTTCAATGAAGTGATCCAGTCGTTTTTACAGGCAGAACCGGAAGCTGCCCCGAATTAGGCGTCTGGACGTTTATCGAGGAGGACGACGGCTTCGCCGTCGACGATGGTGTCGTCGTCGTCGGTGACGACGGTCGAGAGTCGGTAGCGGTAGTCGCCGAGGTCTTCGACGATTTCTACTTCCGCAGTGATGCGGTCGCCGATGCGGATTGGGTTGCGGAACTCAACGTCCTGTGAGAGATAGATGACCAGCCCGGGGAGGCGGGCAAGGGCGGCGCTGATGAGGCCCGCGGCGAGCGTCCCGTGGACGATGCGGCCCTTGAACCGTGTCTTCTCTGCGTAGGGTTTGTCGAGGTGGAGGCGGTTTGTGTCACCGCTCGCGCGAGCGAACTCGATAACATCGTTCTCCGAGATGGTTTTGGTGAAGCGAACTTTGTCACCGATGTCGAGGGCGTCGCGGTGGTCGGCGGTGACTTCGACGTCCCAGCCGTCGAGGTCTATCCCGGCGAGGGCGTGTACGTCTTCGTCGTCCGGTGTCGCTGTCGCGCCGTTGGTCGGCACGGTTGGAACCCCAAAGGCGGCGAGGGTGGCCCGGTTTGCCTCTAGCGCGCTGTTAAACAGTCGAGTAGATGTTTTCATCCACGTTTCAGCCAAAGACTGATGCCGCGGTTCAGAACTCATTGATACTTGCGATTCGTTCTCACACATCATAAAGTATTGTGTTGAGATGCACAATTCAGACCACCCAATACCATTTGATGGTACTGGATGGTATTGACAGTAATCTTTATCCCTTCGGAGGGTGTAGGTGGTGATGAGCAATGACCGAGAATGACGAGATGATGTGGACGCCGGCGCAGTTTGCCCGGCAGTTCCAGCAGGCGAGCCAGCAGGCACTCGACCAACAGCAGGACTACGTACAGTCCATGTTCGGGTCGAGCACGGGGTCGGGGCTTTCCGGTCTTTCGCAGCTTGGCGCGATGAGTATGGGCATGGCGACGTTCAAGACCCGTGTCCAGAGCGGGGGGCGCATCAGCATCCCCGACGCGGAGCGCGAGGCGCTCGATATCCAAGAAGGCGACATCGTTCAAACCGTCGTCATTCCGGTCAAACGCAACAGAGAGGACTAATCATGAGTCAATACACCACGCCCGTTTCGGCAGCATTCGAGATGCAGCGCACGATGATCAACCAGAGCCAGCGCATGGCAGAGCAGTCCGTTGCCTTCCAGAAGAGCATGGGTGAGCTCTTCCTCAACGGCTTAGAGAGCCAGAAGTCCGCCCAGCAGTCGGGCGTTGCCTTCACGAAGGCCGCACTCCACAGCTACTTCGACGCCATCGAGGCGACGATTCCTGGCTCCCGCGGCAACGTAGCGCAGGTCCGCGACATCGTTGACGAGCAGTTCGAGACGCTCACCGAAGGGCACTCCGAGCTCTACGACGGCGTCGAACAAGAGTTCGAGCGCAGCCTCGAAAACTACGATGAGCTCTCAGAAGAGTACCTGAACGCGCTCAACGAGCAGACGAAGCTCGTCCTCGAGAACGCAGAGGACATGGAGTCACAGACGGTCGAAGCCGTCGAACGCTTCGAGTCCCAAGCAGAAGAGTTCCAGGAGCAGGCGCGCGAGCAGCTCGACGCCTAATTCGGCGAATCACTTTTCACCGCGGTCACCCGATTATTTATCATGAGTAACATGAGCCAAAACGACATGCAAGCACAGTGGAGTCAATTCGTAGAACAGTGGAACGAGAGCGTCTCGCGCTCGTTCGAGCAGAACATGGAAGCGCAGTCTGCGTTTATGGACGCCTGGGCCGACGCCTTCGAGGGCTCCGTCCCCGACGAAGACCAATTGAATCAGGGTATGAAAGGCTATACCCGGGCCTACGAGGTCTGGATGGACGCCGCAGAGCGCATGATGACCCGCGCAGGCGACGTCGCCGAAGGCGAAGACGTCGACGCGACCGAGTTCCGCGACATCTGGCTCCAGAGCGCGAACAAGGCGTTCAAAGAAGTCATGAGCACCTCGGCGTTCGCTGCTGGCACCGGCCAGTTCGTCGAGACGATGATGGAAGCGCGAAAGCAGGCAGACGCCGCGAGCGAAGAAGCCCTCCAAGAATGGGGCTTTGCTACCCGCAGTGACGTGATGGAAGTCGGCGAGCGCCTCGTCGAACTCGAACGCCGCCAACAGCGCGTCGAAGACAAGTTAGACCAGCTCCTAGAGGAGAACTGAGATGGCCTATACGAACCCGCTCGCAGCGACACTCGACCTCCAGCGCCGCGCCTTCGAAGCCGCGACACAGGGGTTTGAAAAGGGCGAAATCGCCCCCGAACAGCTAGAGCGAATGCTCGAAGTGGACGTGGGCGAGACCCCGAGCGAGGTCGTCTACACGGAGAACAAACTCGAACTGCTCCACTACGAGTCGCGCACCGACGAACAGCACAAGGTGCCAATCCTCATCGTGTACGCGCTCATCAACCGGCCGTACATCTTAGACCTCCAGCCAGACCGCAGCGTGGTTCGCCACCTGCTCGATGCAGGTCACGACGTGTACCTCATCGACTGGAACGAACCGTCCCGGATGGACGCCCACCTGACGCTCGACGACTACGTCAACCGCTACATCGAAAACTGCGTGGACGTGGTGCGCGAGCGCGCCGAGCAAGACTCGATTAACATCCTCGGCTACTGCATGGGCGGCACCATGAGCGCGATGTACGCCGCACTCCACCCCGAAAAGGTGCGGAACCTCGGGCTGATGGCCGCGGGACTGTGCTTCCGCGACACCGGCGGCGTCCTCGAAATGTGGGGCGACGAGAAGTACTACTCGCCGTCTGACGTGACCGACACGTTTGGCAACATGCCAAGCGACATGCTCGACATCGGCTTCGCGCTGATGGACCCCGTTGACAACTACGTCAACAAGTACGTCCGCCTGTTCGATAATCTCGAAAACGAAGACTTCATCGAGAACTTCGGCCGGATGGAGCAGTGGCTCTCTGACGGCATCGACGTTGCCGGAAAGACCTACGTCCAGTTCTTAGAGGATATCTACCAGCAGAACAAGCTCTACAAAAACGAGCTTGAGCTGAACGGCACGCGCGTCAACTTAGAGAACATCGACATGCCCGTGCTCCAAATCATGGGCGAGTACGACCACCTCATCCCACCGGAGTCCTCAAAACCGTTCAACGACGTCATCGGCAGCGACGACACCGAGACGTTCGAGTTCCCGACGGGCCACATCGGCCTCTCGGTCTCGGGCAGTTCGCACCGCGACCTCTGGCCGCGCGTGAGCGAGTGGTACCTTGAGCGCTCGCAGGTCGAAGAAGTCGACGACGAACCGGAAGCAGCCGAGCCGGAAGCTGAAGAACCTGTGGCTGAAGAATCGGACGCCGACGCAGAAGCAGAATCGGCAGACGAACCGATGGACGAAGACGAAGCAGCGACCATCGAAATCGAAGACACCGGAGACGCAGACACCCAGCAGTCGAGTCTCGTCGCCGAGGACGACGCAGCACCGGATGTCGAAACCGTAGACGGCATCGGCCCAACGTACGCAGACCGCCTGCGCGCGGCCGGTATCACGACGGTGACCGACCTCGCCGTCGCAGACGTAGAGACGCTTGCGGAGATTGCAGAGGTCTCTGTCTCGCGGGCTGAGTCCTGGAAAGACCAACTCTAAGCAATTCATTTCTTTTCTGCCCCCGAAGTGTGAGCTATGCTCACAAACCAAACCTGTCTAGTGACGGGGAGCTCTCGGGGCATCGGTCGTGGGATTGCGCTCGATTTGGCGAGCCACGGCGCAACGGTCGTCGTGAACTATCGGTCGGGTGAGGCCGAGGCGGCGGGTGTGGTCGAGGAGATTGAAGCGAACGGCGGAACCGCCGTCGCGATGCAGTGTGACGTCTCTGCGTACGACGAGGTCGCCGCGTTGTGCAAGCGCGTCCACGACCGCGTTGGCCCCATCGACGTGCTCGTGAACAACGCGGGCATCACCATCGACAAGACGTTCACCAACATGACCCGCGAAGACTGGGACCGCGTCATGGACGTGAACTTAGGTGGAGTGTTCAACTGCACGAACTGCTTTTTCGACGACTTGCTCGATGCAGAGCACGGCCGACTCATCAACATCTCGAGCGTCGTTGGTCAGCAGGGGAACTACGGGCAGGCGAACTATGCGACGACCAAGAGTGGCCTGTTTGGGTTCACCCGGACGATTGCCCTCGAAATGGCGCGGTCTGGGTCGACAGCAAACTGCGTTGCACCGGGCTTCGTCAAGACCGACATGCTCGACATCGTCCCGTCGGAGGTTCAAGAGAAAATCCTCACGCGCATCCCCTTGGGCCGGTTCGCCAGCGTCGAGGACATCACTGGAATGGTGAGCTACGTGGCGAGTCCGAAATCCTCGTACATGACCGGGCAGGTGCTCTCGGTCAACGGCGGCATGGACTGGTAGTGGCGTTCGCGCGGTGGCTCACAGCGGAGCTTTTTTGCGGGTGGTTGTCTCCACTAAGCCATGCGAGTGAGTGTCATCGGCGGAAGCACGGTGGACGACGCGACCTACGAAGCCGCCGTCGAAGTCGGCAGAGAGCTCGGGCGACGCGGCCATACGGTCATCTGTGGTGGGCTCGGTGGCGTGATGGAAGCCGTCTGTCGCGGCGCGCGCGAGGAGGGTGGACACACGATTGGCATTCTCTCGGGGTCAGACCCGACCGCGGCAAACGAATACGTTGAAACAGCGCTCGCGACGGGCTTGGGAAACGCCCGAAATGTCCTCGTTGTGATGAACGGGACGGGCGTCATCGCAATCGACGGTCATTACGGAACCCTGTCAGAAATCGCCCACGCGCTTGATTTCGGGAAACCCGTCTGTGGACTCAATACGCATGATATCGAGGGAATTGAATCGGTGGAGTCACCAGAACGGGTCGTTTCGCGCCTCGAACAGATTGTCTTGTGATGGGAAGTCGAGAGAAAAAGGTAATGTATCTGTCCAGCAGAGTATACCAAAGGAGATGACTGTTCGGATTGGAAATGTGACAGAGGTGTGCAATGAGCGGCAGTGAAAACGCCACTAGTGACGCAGATTTCCACGACGCCGTTGAGTCACTCGAGCAGTTGGGGCTGACGACCTACGAGGCAAAGGTGTTCATCACCCTCCAGCGCCTGCGGACGGGGACCGCCCGCGAGGTAAACGACGCGACGAGCGTGCCGCGCTCGCAGGTGTACGCCACCGCAGAGAGCCTCGAATCACAAGGACTCGTCGAGATTCAACAATCGAATCCGATTACGTACAAGCCCGTAGACATCACGCAGGCCCGCGAACTGCTCACCGAACGCTTCGAGCGCGAGCAAAATCGCGCGTTCAGCTACGTCGAGCAGGCGATTTCAGAGGGGACGGGCATCGAAGAGCGCGAAGACATCTGGACGATAAGCGGGGCGGCGCGCATCAACAATCGCGCGGTGAATCTCATCGAGACGGCGGACGACCGCCTCATCCTCGGAACGGGCGACACCCGCCACTTCCCGCCTGAGGTGTGTGAAGCGCTCGCATCGGCCGCCGCACGCGGGGTTTCGGTCAGCGTACTCAGCGACGATGACGGCGTCAACGAGATTGCAAGCGACCTTGGCGTGAGCACGGAACCCGCGCGTGGCTATCGGCCAAGCGACGACCAGACCGGGCGGATCTTGCTCGGCGACGACGACATTATCCTACTCTCCGTGTCCGCCCACCGCTCGGGCGAAGAAGCGGGCCTCTGGAGTGCGGACACCGAGTTTGCGACTATTCTCATGCAGGTTGTCGAAGCCGGGCTGTACGAAGGGTTCTGACGCTGGCCATCGCCAAAAAATCCGCCATCGGCAACTACTTTGCACCGGAAACGAGTGACTGTGTACCAATGGCATACGAGACGCTTCTCGTTGAGCGCGACGCTGGTCGTGTCACCGTAACGCTGAACCGCCCAGAGAAACTGAACGCGATGACCGGCGAGATGTTCGTCGAGTTGCGCGCGCTGTTTCGGGAGTTAGCAGACGACGACGTAGACGTGGTGACGATTCGCGGCGCGGGTGAGCACTTCTCTGCGGGCGTGGACATGTCCGGCGTCCCCGAGTGGGCAGAGCAGAAGCCAATCGACGTGCGCGACAACCTCGAAGTCGTCCACGACGCGCTTAGAAGCTTAGAAGCGCTCGACGCGCCCATCATCGCCGCCATCGACGGCTACGCGCTCGGCGGCGGTCTCGAACTCACGCTTGCCTGTGACATCCGCGTGGCGAGCCACCGGGCACAGTTCGGCCTCCCCGAGGCGAACGTCGGCCTCGCGATGGACTTAGGCGGGTCACAGAAACTCCCCGGTATGATCGGCGAAGGGATGACCAAGTGGCTCATCATGACGGGCAAGAACATCGACGCAGACCGCGCCTTTGACGTTGGCCTCGTCGAACAGGTCGCCGAAGAAGGCGAGTTCGACGAAATGGTCGCAGAGTTAGAAGACACGCTCGCAGAAAAGCCGACGTACGTGCTTGGCATCGCAAAGCGCCAAGTCCACTCGGTGCGCCCGCTCAATCTCGATGAGTCGATGAATCAGGCGCTCCACCACGCGCTCACGGCGTATCAAGAAGACGAGACTCAGAAGCTGGTCACCGACTTCTTAGACCGTTAGGATTCGCGGCCAATCATTCCGAGGGCTTTCATCGACAGCACCTTTTCGTCGTCTTGGTTGTACGTCGAGATTTCGTAGTAGACGTCCCCACGCGTCGGGTCGGTTTCTGCGGGCGAGGTTTCGAGCACCTCGATGCGCACGGAGAGGGTGTCGCCCGGCCTGACCGGGCGAAGCCAGCGCAGTTCATCGACGCCCGCCGCGCCGAGGCTTGCGGTTTTGTTCATGAAGTTATCGACGAGCAGGCGCATCGTCACCGAACACGTCTGCCAGCCGCTTGCGATGAGGCCGCCGAACATCGTGTCTTCTGCAGCGGCGGCATCGACGTGGAACGGCTGGGGGTCGTACTCCGTAGCAAAGTCGACGATATCGGCTTCGGTGAGCGTGTAGCTGCCAAATGCAAAGGTTTGGCCCGGTTCGAACTCCTCGAAGGAGGCAGGAATCATGGCACTCGCTTCTCGTCTCTGGCACCTAAAACTGCGGGATGTGGTAACACACTACCCCTTTGTTTCCACTGGAACAGAACGCGTTTCAGTCGATGAACCCTCGGAAAATGGCCAAAACACCCAAGTACGAGAATCTGCAGTCGAAACAGAGGGGTTCGAGAACGCATCCCATGTTAGATGAGTTCGCGGAGGTGGTCTGCGAAGCCGGTCGAATCGCGGACGTTGCGAAGGATGATTTCGAGATGCCCACTCCCGCCTGCGGCGATTTGGACGTTTCCAAGCCCGACGACGGTTTCGAGCACCGACCGATTCTCTTGAATCCCCCGAACCTTAGAAAGCGGGAGTTCCTTGCGGACGAGCGAGAGAAATCGGTACTCGCTGATTACCCGTTCGTTGGTCAGGTAGTAGCTCGTAAGCGAGTTCGCCCAGTACGTGAACAACCCCTGTGAAAACAACACGAGCCCGAGGATGAGCGCCACGAGCGGGTAGGCGAGTGGCTCTTGGGTGAAGTAGGTGAGATACGTCGCAATCGAGAGGAGGAGAAAGCCAACGGTGAGTCGGACGGTGGCGACGCGCTGGGTCGGGTGGCGGCGGTCGATGATGTACTCGTTGTCGCTGAGTTGTACCTCCGCTGGCGCCGTCCGCTGGACGTACGCGCCGATGACGATGACGATGAGACCGAAGATGATCAGCGCCCAGCCAAGCAGCTGTGGGTAGACAAGCGTCGTCATGCCGAGCAGAATCCGCCCGCCACCGATGAGAAACGGCAGGGAGATGAGCACGCTCCAGAGGAGCGGTGCGCCACGCGCCATCAGCGCCCCCTCGTGAGTTCAACGAGGACGCCGATGATGGAGACGACCAGCCCGATGATGGCGAGCGTTTCGGGGTCGGTGAGCCCGCGGTCGCCGCTACTCAAGAAGCCACGGTCTTCTGCGAGGTCGTTCGACGACCGGCTCGCGGTTGCCTCCGCGCCGAACGATTCAGTGGTCACGGCCTCGCTCGTGGGTTGGGGCGTATTCTGGCCCTCGGTCACGACGACGGTCGACTGTTCGGTCGGAACCGTATCGGGGACGAACTCGACGTAAAACCAGATGTAGTCCACCGGTTCTGCCTGCTCTGTTGCGGCGTTCCAGCGGTACAGCGTGAGGTTGAACAGCTCTTCGCCCGTGCCAAAACTGTGTGGCGAAACGGTGTACCACGCGGTGTAGGAGTTGCCGTTGCTCACCGTGAGCCAGTCCGTACAGCTTTCTGCGTACGTGTCGGTCGCAAGACAGAGGAAGTAGTAGTCGTAGCCCGGGTCGCCCGCGAATTCGTAGATGAGGAAGAACTCTTCTGTCGAGTACACGTACGGGATGCCCTCGGCGCTCGTCGTGAACCCGCCGTTGTCCCGCACGAGCGCGTCACCAGAGAGCCACACCGTGAGGTGCGAACTCTGGTAGATGAACAACACGTCATCATCCTGTGCGGCGACCGGCGCCACCACAACGCTGAGTGCCATTCCAACGACCAGTACACCTATCAGCGGACGATACAGTCGTCTCACCACCCCTCGAAACACTGTAGTTCCCCAATAGATACGTCAGAACCATCGAAAACTGTTTGCGTGTGATAGTCACGCATTCTTGCGGAGAACTACCCATGTTTTCGACTGCACAGCGTTACGCATTCACAAGCCACGAGAACACAGATGGGGCGCATTCAGGACGTTTTACACTCGAAAGAAGGGGGTTCAAATTCGCGCGGGGAGGCCGCGGGCTCAGGGAGGTAAATTCGTGAGAAACGACCTTCGACGGCGAAGGGCGGGCGAGTCTCGAGAGAACGAGCGCGCGATTCGGTATAGTCCCACGCAGATTCGAACTCAGTCGCAGTAAACTGCTCCTTGCTCGAATCGGACATGAGAGCGCGATTCGGTATAGTCCCACGCAGATTCGAACTGCGGTCGTCAGCCCCAGAAGCTGACAGGATTGGCCACTACCCCATGGGACTCCTTGCTGCACACATCGGTAGACTGTGCCCCTTTGTAAGCGTTGCGCGTTCGCCCGCGGTGTGTCAGTGGGTTTCTCACGGACGAACGTGCATATATCGACGCCTACTTATGCCCAACCTATGCAGTACCGTGTATGTACGTTGGACGATTTATCGTCATCGGGCCAGACATCGGTGCGTATCGCGTTTCCTCCCGCTCGTTTCCGAACCGCAAGGTCGTAGACCGCGACGGCACGTTCACCGTCGCGCCGACCGCGGACGCAGAGCCGACGGACAACCCGTACGTGTCGTACAACTGCCTGCGGATTGCGGGCGACACGGCCGTCATCGGCAACGGCTCGCACGTAGACCCCATCACCGAGAAAATCGAACGCGGCTACCCCGCCCGCGACGCGCTCGGTGAGGCACTGCTCGCGATGGACTACGAGAAAGACAGCTACAACACCCCGCGCATCGCCGGAACCGTGGGCGAAAAAAGCTACATCGGTACCGTCCGCAGCGATGCACTCATCGTGAACGAAGTGACCGAGCCAACGCTCGTCGCCACCTACGAGCGCGACACGCCCGAGGCCTACCCGCTCACCACCAACGCCGCGACCGAGGCTGCGAAAGCCGTCTACGATGCTGACTTTGAACACGCCGTCTGTGCCGCCGCCGTTTCCCGCACCGAGAGCGGCTTCGAGACGGCAATCGAGAACGGGAATTAAACCCTCGCGTCGCCTTTTTTCGGTATGAAACTCGGCGTCATTGCTGACGTACACGGGAATCTCGTCGCCTTAGAAGCCGTCATGGACGCGATGCCAGCGGTCGATGCGCTCGTCTGTGCGGGCGACGTGGTTGGCTACAACCCGTGGCCCGGCGAGTGCGTTGACACATTGAGAGAGACCGATTGTCTCTCGGTTATGGGAAACCACGACCGCGCCGTTGTGACCGGCACGACCGACCACTTCAACGGGATGGCCCGGGCGGGAGTGCGCTACGCTGAGCGCGTCCTGTCGAGCGCCCAGTTCGAGTGGCTCGCAGCCCTCCCAGCAACGCGCACCGAATTCGACGGGCGCGTGAAACTCGTCCACGGCCACCCTGACGACCCCGACCGCTACACCTACCCCGACCTGTTCGACCCCGCGATGCTCCGCGGCGAGGACGTGCTTGTGACCGGCCACACCCACGTCCAGGGCCACCGAACCTTTGAGGAAGGGATCGTGTTGAACCCCGGAAGCGTTGGCCAACCCCGCGACGGCGACCCGCGCGCCGCCTTCTCGGTGGTCGATGTGGATGCGATGAGCGTCGATGAACGGCGCGTCAGCTACGACATCGACGCGGTCGAACAGAAAGTGAACGCAGTCGGACTGCCAGAAGACATCGCCAACCGACTGCGCCGTGGTCGGTAATCAGACCGGGCGGAGTTCCGCAGAGAAGTGGCGCAGTTCTTTCATCGGCGGTTCGGAGATGATTTCGAGCCCCGACACCGACTCACGGCGCGCGTAGACGCCGTCGACGGTGTCTGCGATGTGCTCTAGGTGTTCGCGGTGGTAGGTGCGCCGCGGGATGGCGAGGCGGACGAGTTCGGGCCGGTTGGTTCCAGGGAAGGCAAAACTCCCAAGTTCGACGCCGCGGACGCCGCCTTCGCGGTAGAGTTCACAGGCGAGTGCCTGTCCGGGGAACTGGTCGAGCGGAATGTGTGGGAAAAAGCCCTCTGCGTCGAGGTAGACGGCGTGACCGCCTGCGGGGAGGTAGACGGGAAGGTTTGCCTCGTCGAGAAGGGCGGCAAGTTCTTGAACTTGGCCAACACGCGATTCGATGTACTCCTGCGTGACGGCTTCCCGAAGCCCCTGTGCCATCGCCTCGATGTCGCGTCCGGCGAGGCCACCGTAGGTCGAGAAGCCTTCGTACAGAATGGCGCGCTGGCGGGCGTGTTCGAACAGCGTTTCATCGCGGCAAGCGACGAAGCCGCCGATGTTCACGAGCGCGTCTTTCTTCCCGCTCATGACGAGCGCGTCGGCGTACGAGAGTTCCTCGCGGGCGATTTCTGCGACCGAGTGGTTCTCGTAATCGGCCTCACGTTGCTGGATGAAGTAGGCGTTTTCGGCGAACCGGCAGGCGTCCATGACGAACGTGGCGTCGATGTCGTCTGCAAACGCACGGACGGCGCGGATGTTTTCCATGCTCACCGGCTGACCAGCCGTGGAGTTGTTGGTGATGGTGAGAATGACCACGGGAATGGCGTCTTCGCCGTGTTCGTCGACCACAGCCCAGCCTTTGTCGAGGTCGAAGTTGCCCTTGAACGGCTCGTCTGATTGCAGCTCCATCGCGCCGGAGACCGGGCAGTCAACGGCTTCGGCTCCCGCGTTTGCGACGTGGGCGCGCGTCGTGTCGAAGTGGGTGTTGTTCGGGACGACGTCACCGGCTTCGAGGAGCGTCCCGTAGAGAACGTTTTCTGCGCCCCGTCCTTGGTGGGTCGGGATGACGTAGTCAAAGCCCATCACGTCAGAGACGGCGTCTTGGAGGGTGTCGAAACTCCGACTTCCGGCGTAGGCTTCGTCGCCGAGCATCATGGCCGCCCACTGCTTTGCGCTCATCGTGCCCGTCCCCGAGTCGGTGAGTAGGTCGATAAACACGTCTTCTGAGGGGAGATTGAACATGTTGTAACCAGCGCGTTCGAGGTTTTCCTCCCGAACCTCGCGTGATGGCAGGTGAATCGGCTCGACCATCTTCGATTTGTACGCAGTCATTGAGAAGAATGGACACAAGGAGCACCATAATTTCACGCATTCAACAGTGAACACTCCCGCGTCTCGATGGGAGGCAATGCGCAAAATTGGGTACTGCTGTCTACAATTCGGAGCGAGTCAGAAGTCAGCCTGGATGGCCCTGAGCGCAGATTCTCGAACGTCCCAGTCAACGAACACGCCAACGGATGAGGCGCTCGTGATGATGTCGTGAATCGAGATGTGCGCATCCGCGAGCGGCCCGATGATGTCGCGGACGACGCCGGGTTCGCTCATCAGTCCGCCGGTGACGCGGATGACCGCGATGCCGTCTTCGACCGTCACGCTCGACAAGAGTTCATCTTCGACAACGCACTCGTGGAGCACTTTTTCAGCCTCGGACGCCCGGTCTGCGGCGATGTAGAACGTCACCGAATCCATCCCGCTTGCGACGGCGTCGATGTTGATGTCCGCCTCACCAAGCGTCTGCGAGAGCGTCGCGAGGATTCCCGGTTTGTTGCGAATGGACCGCCCGGCGACTGTGATACACGCGAGGCGCGTCTCGCGGAGGTCGATGATGTTCTCGAACTGGCCTTCGATGCTCGTCCCGCCCGAAAGGAGGTCACCGTGTTGGTAGTGGACGACGCGAACGTCTAAGTTCTCGTCTTTGTAGGTGAGCGCGCTCGGGGCGACGACTTCTGCGCCACGGAACGACAGGTCGCGCAGCTCGTCAACCGTGATTTGAGAGACGTTTCGCGCGCCTTCGACGACCCGTGGGTCCCCAGTCATGACGCCTTCGACGTCGGTGACGATGACGACCTGATCTGCGCCGGTGTACTTGCCGAGCATCACCGCGGAGGTGTCGCTGCCACCGCGTCCGAGTGTGGTGACGTTGCCCTCGTTGTCTTGGGCGAGAAAGCCCGTGATGACGGGAACGACGTTCTCCATCGACGCCGCTAACTCTGCGGCGTTTGCTTTCGTGGCTTCGACGTCCACTTCGCCGTGTTCGTCGGTGATGATTGGCCAGCCCTCGCTGCCGGGTTCGAGAAACACCGCGTTGACGCCGCGAGCGGAGAGGGCGGCTTTCAACATGCGGACGCTGGTTCGCTCGCCCATGCTCACGATTTCTGCGCGGTCTGCCTCGCCTGCCTCGAACGTGATTTCATCGAGCAGGTCGTCCGTCGTAGACCCCATCGCGCTCGCGACGACGGCGATTTCGTGGCCCGCAGCCACTGCAGCGGCAATCGAATCGGCTGCTCGATTGATTCGGTCACCGCTGCCGAGGCTGGTTCCGCCGAACTTTGCAACTACGCGCATGCTACCACCGTATGCGTGTGAACGTGACTCATTGGCCCCTCTTTATGAGTCCCGCGAGATAACCTTGTTCATCCTCCGAATGCTTGCCGTCTGTCACATTTCGGCCGCATCGTCGGCGTGTTCGATGCGCTCCTCGTCTGTTTCGACGTCTGACTGGTCAGGCGCGGTTTCACCGTTCTCCGTCGCCTTTTCCTTGCTTTTCGCTTGCTCTTCTTCAGGGTCGAACGTCACCATTCCAAGGCCGGAGGTGTACTCGTAGGTGTGCCACTCGGGGATGACGAGCACGCCGTTCATCTTGCGGATACGAATTTGCTTCAGCAGGGTCTCTGGAACGAGCTTTTCGGTGAGCCGGAGGTCGATAACGCCATCGACGGCGTACGCTAAATCGTGGGGGAACAACGACTCTTCGGTGACGACCGTTGCCCCGGCGTAGACGGGGACAAACCGGCCTTTGCACACGTCGGCCCGGATGGTGCGGACGAACTCGTAGGCTCTGACAGGTTGGACAAGCGCGCCGAACTCGGTGAGCGAGTCGATGAGCACCATCCCCGCGTCAACGAGATGGTGGTCTTCGAGACAGTTGTCGAGTTTGTTCGTCACCTCATCGATGTCCGTCGGGTCGCGAATCGTCGTCGTCGCGTTCTCTGCAACGTGGTGGAGGTGCTGATTCCACTCGTTCATGCGCTCGTACATTCGTTTTCGCGTCGAGAGCCGGTAGGTGAAACAGTCGAGAATGTGAAGTTGGTCGCGCTCTAAGTAGGGCAGGACGTTCCAGTCGAAGGTGAGAAACTGTTGGACAATCGAGCCGGGCGGTTCCTGAAAGCTCACGATAATCGCCGGTTCGCCTCGCTGTAAGGTTCGCCAGATGAGTTCTGCTTGCAACGCCCGGTCACGGGTGCCCGCAGGCCCCGACAGGAGGACGAAGGCGTTACGCGGCGCGCCCTGTGGGAGGCTCGTGTCGAGTGCAGACACGCCGGGATCGAACCACATGAAGCCGTGGTACTCGGTAAAAACGTACTCGCTCGTTTCAAGCGCCTCGCGACACGCCTGAGAGCAAAACTGGTACTCAGATTCCCCAACACTGGCTGCGACGGGTTTCTCGGGGATGGGGTGGCGACAGAAATCGCATCGCTCCTCCTGACTCGTATCGTGGTCAGTGGTATCATCCACCATGACAGTTCTACGGAGCGAGTCGGGAAGAATCAACCGGGTCAGGGATTTAATGTATCTCCATGCGAAATGGGGGCTATGGACGTGCGGGACGCTGTTGAAGATGATGCGGGCATACTGGCGGAAATGACCGGGTCACCGAGCGATGTCATGCGAAACCTGATTCACGACCGGAGCGTGCGCGTCGCGGAGGCAGAAGGCGACATCCTCGGCTTCGTGAGCTTCGACGCAGAACAACGAACCGTGTACGTCACCCAACTCTCGGGTGAGACGACCGTCGCTAAACGACTGCTCGACGAACCGCTCAGGTTCGCCACGAAAGAGCAGATGAGCGTCGAACTCCTCGTGCCGGAAGACGAAGACCCGATTCTCGATGCCGCAGACAGCGTCGGCTTCACTCGCGTCGGCAGAGGGCCACGATTCGACTCCATTCCGACCGTCAAATTCCGCAAAGACCCTACTTGAACGAGCGAATCGTCATTTCGAGTGTGTCTAAGTCAACGATTGGCGCAAAGCCGGAATCGGGGTTGATGTTCACGCTTTTCTGGAAATCAGTCTGTGCCTGCCAACAGCCACTGTTGATGGCGAGCACGTTGTGGTACATCCCGTAGCCGAGTTTGTGGACGTGGCCAGTGTGGAAAATGTCGGGCACCTCGTCGATGACCAGATAGTCCTTCTCTTCGGGTGCAACCCGCGTGTGCCCGCCGTACTGGGGCGCGACGTGGCGCTTTTTGAGCAACTGATACATCGCCTTGTGTGGCTCCTCGTAGCTCGCTTTGTCCGCAGGCAACTCGGCGATGACCTCGTCGAGCGAGACGCCGTGGTACATCAGTACAGACACGCCTTCGAGCGTGACGACGGAGGGATTCGACGCGATTTGGGCGTCGTGGGCGGTCATAATATCTCGGAGTTCGTCAGAAAAGCCCGGCTGGGGTTCTGCGAGGCGCACCGCATCGTGGTTGCCCGGAATCATCACGATTTCTAAGTCGCCGGGCACCTCCTTCAGGTACTCTGAGAACTCCTCGTACTGGTCGTAAATGTCGATGATGGTGAGTTCCTCGTCCTGATTCGGGTAGATGCCAACGCCCTCCACCATATCCCCCGCGATACACAGGTATTCGACGTGTTCTGCCTCCTCGGTGTGGAGCCAGTGGGCAAAATCGCTCCACGCGTCGGCCATGAATTCTTGGCTGCCGACGTGCACGTCGCTGATGAGCGCCGCCTGTACGTGGCGGTCTGCGGTCGAGGGGTTGTGGGTACGCGGGATGTCCGGGAAGTAGAGCGATTCGACGAACAGGATGCCCGCGTCGTCAGAAAGCGTCCCATCTACGGCGATAACCTCATCGAGGAGGATTTCGTCCACGAGGTCTGCGAGCGGCCGGTCTTTCATCACGAGACACGGGAACACGCCGTTCGTGTCCTCTAACTCGATTATCCAGTGACCGTTGGCCGTCGAACGCACGTCGCTGACCATTCCGATGATGCCCGCCTCGCTGTTGCCGGGCATGGAGTTGAGCGCCCGCGTCGTCCGGTGGTTCACCCGCGAGCGGAGTTTTGCGGACAGGCGCTCGTACCGGTCTCGGAACACGGCGACGAAATCCTCGTAGCGGCCCGTTCCGGTGCTCTCGCCGGTCATATCGTTCGCAATCTGGAGCGAGCGAAGCGAGTGGTCAACCGTCCGCTCGAACTCCGCGGGCGCGGTTTCGACTGGAGTTGAATCCGGGATATTATCGGTCGCTGTCTGCATATCTGCAGTGGAAGGAGGGGGGTCTTGTTGGTCGAGAACGCTCCGGACGTGGGCGGCGGTGAGTTTGAGCGCATCCGCGGGCAGGGTGTCGAGCGCGAGAGAGAGGGTGCGCGCCGGGTCGGAGGAACTCGCGATGAGGGTGACTGCTTCGCGTTCAGCGTTGTATCCTCGACTGACGAGTTCGCTGACAACGCGAGCGTCACTCTCTAAAGGCACACCTGTCTGTCTTCGGGGAGTGGCAAAAGTATAGCGAACCAAAGCCAAACGTTGAAACGAGCACCCTGCGAAGGGCCGCCAATGAGTGTCCCGGGTGACCGACCCGACGAAGAGCCGTCCGGATTCGTTGGATGGCTCCAATGGCTTGCGACCACCGACCACGAGGGGGTCGCCTACGCCCGCGAACTACTCGTAAGCGTGGGAGCCGTCGTCCTTGTCGGGCTCATCTTATTCAGCGTGAGCGGCATCTGGCCGCCGATGGTCGCCGTCGAAAGCGGTAGCATGGAGCCGAACATGATGACGGGTGACCTCGTGTTCGTCATGGAAGAACACCGATTCGCCGCTGGTGAAGCCTACGAAGACACGGGGGTCGTGACCAACGCTATCGGTGCGAATTCGGAGTACGTCAAATTCAACAACTACGGCGACGTCATCGTGTTCCAACCGAACGGAGACGCTGGGACGACCCCGATTATCCACCGGGCGATGTTCCACGTAAACGAGAGCGAAAACTGGTACGACAAGGCGAATCCTGACTACATCCAGGGCGCACAAAACTGCGAACAGCTCGCCCACTGCCCCGCTCCAAACGATGGCTTCGTCACCAAAGGTGACGCAAACAGCATCTACGACCAAGCCGGCAACCAGAACCCCGTCCACCCGTCGTGGGTGATTGGCACCGCGGAGTTCCGCATCCCGATTCTCGGCAACATCCGGCTATGGGTCTCTGAGACCTTCTCGCTGTTCAGTGGGATGGTCATCTTTGGACGGCCACGGCTGTTCGCCTAACGGTCGCAGAAGTCAGTTTTTCACCACTCAGTTGTCGAAGCGCGCTTGGACGAACGGCTGGACGTCACCAATCTCGCTGAGGCGTGAATCTGAAAGGAGGACGGCTTCTGTCTCATCGATTGGCACGGAGAGGCTGATCTCTTTCGTGCGCCCGTAGCGACCCTTGCTCACGACGACTGCGTTTACGATGCCGAGCATGTCGAGTTCGCTGATAAGGTCGGTGACCCGACGCTGCGTGAGGATGTCGGCGTCGATTTCGCCACACAGGCGCTTGTAGATGTTGTACACCTCGCCCGTGTTGATGTTGTGGACACCGTTTTTCTCCAGCATGATGGTCGAAAAGAGCACGAGTTTCGACTGCGTTGGAAGCGTCCTGACGACCTCGACCACCCGGTCGAGTTCGATTTTGTCCTGTGCTTTGCGTACGTGTTTTTCTTCGACGCAGTCTATCTGGTCGCGTTCTGCGAGTTCGCCCGCCGTCCGAAGCAAGTCGAGCGCGCGCCGAGCGTCACCGTGTTCTTGGGCGGCGAACGCCGCACACAGCGGGATCACGTCGTCCGTGAGCGAATCAGGTTTGAACGACACGTCGGCGCGGTGTTGGAGGATGTCGCGCAGTTGGTTCGCGTCGTACGGCGGGAAGACGATTTCCTCTTCGCCAAGCGATGATTTGACGCGCGGATCGAGGAAGTCGGTGAATTTGAGGTCGTTCGAGATGCCGATGATCGAGATGCGGGAGTTGTCGAGTTCCGAGTTCATCCGCGAGAGGTTGTAGAGGGTGTCGTCACCAGATTTTTCGACGAGTTTGTCGATTTCGTCGAGCATGATGACGACGACGCGCTCGTTGTAATCGACGGCTTCGAAAAAGGTCGTGTAGACGCGGTCGGTTGGCCACCCGGTCATCGGGACAGGTTCGAACGACGCAAGGTCGTCTTCGAGCACGGACAGGCGCTCGTCAAGCGCGTCGAGTGAGGCGAACTGGGTCTCTTCGAGTGCAGTTGAGTCATCGGCCGCGCGCTCGCGAAGCGAGCCAAGGCGGTCGAGTTTGTCCTCGATGACCTGCTCGTTTTTCTCGATAAACTTGTTCGCGAGCTGTGCGAGGACGCGATACTGGGTGTCGGTGACTTCGCAGTTGATGTACTCGACCTCACACGGCACTTCGTACTTCTGTGAGGTGGTTTCGAGTTCTTTGGAGACGAACTTCGCACTCGCCGTCTTGCCGGTCCCGGTCTTGCCGTAGATGAGGATGTTAGAAGGCGTCTCGCCGCGGAGCGCAGCGACAAGAATCGTCGCCATGTTGTTGATCTGCTCTACGCGATGGGGGAGTTTGTGTGGCGTATACGAGGGGCGGAGCACTTCCTTGTTCTCGAAGATGGGCTCACCGCTCAGGAGGTCGTCAAACAGCCCTTGCGAAGCTTCCTCTGGGTCTTCGAGACCGTGGTCGTCTAAGACGACGTCGTCTAAGTCCACGTCGAACGCTCGACTGGTGTCTGTGTCGTCAGTACCGCCATCCGTGTGTGTGTCGTCAGGTGCCATCGATTAAATCCCCTATCTTTCGGGTGGAACTGATACGACGGCCCGGGAGAGAAGCCCGCAACCGCCCTAGAGACGCCTTTTCGGCGAGTAGATTCGTGTTCGCACGTCCACTTGATGCAGACGAACCAGAGGTAGAATGTCTATTAAAGGTTGTGTTTTGTGGAGGGGTTTGCAACGCGGAACCAACGCAAATCGAGAGACTGCGACCCACTCTGGAGGAATTTCGCAGTGCGGTGGTCGCCGCACCAGAAAGGGTGGTGTTTCGACTCGAACGAACTGCGTATGGGTTGTGAGCTGTCTACCGCTGGCTCACGACACGAGAGGATGAAATAGACGGATAGATGCAAACAGAATCGACGGTTGAAAATCTTTGACGACACCCTTGCTCGAGAGTTGGAGTTGAAACAAAGGTGGTGGCCGGAATAGGGTGATTTCCACCGGCCGATGATGGATCGAGACTCGCGTTACCCAGTCGGTTGCGAAGTGGCATCGCGACCGCGCACCCGAAAAATGTCTCCGAGAACGCCATGGTTCGACCGGAAACGGAGGGGGTGTGACTGAAATATCTCTAGTGATACTAGGTTGCACTAGAACAAAAGGGGTTGAGTACCGCAGTGCTAGAAGAGAATCTAGGATAAACCACCATGTGTGGGTTGTTGGCACGCAAGGTTCGGGCGACGGCTAGCGGTTCTTCTGTGAGGAGTTCTGCGAAGCTGGTTCTTCGAGTGTATGATGTGTGTACCGGGAGAGGGTGCCCCCCACCCCTTTGTTTCCGGTGGAACGAGAAATTGGAGGGGAGGGGGGCGCAAAGGAGTCTCTGTAAAGAGGTATCTTTATACCATAGATAGTTCAACCACAACCGTAGTAGAGAACGAAACGCTGTTTGTTGTGTTGTTGCTAGTGGAATTAACTTGAGCTCGCCAATCCACCCTCCCTCTCTCACGGCTCTCCACTGGAAACAAAGGGGTGGGGGGCTAGAACCTCGTCGGACTCTCGTTCTCCGTTCGTCTAATGTCCAGAAATCACACTGGAGACACCCTCTATTCCAAGAACCCAATCTCACTATTCTGCACCCCTCCATTAACAATCGCTAGAAATCCTAATTCTAACCCCGTCTAGTTCAGGTGGAACGGGAGATTCTCCGAACGCACGATTGCGAGGGTCGCTCAACCCAACCACCAGCTTGCACAAATACTGGCGGTTCCTCTCGCCCTGCTCATCCACGACAAACAGTTCAAAAACCAATCAAAACAGACTGTGGACACATCCTTCGCAGAACCCCCTTGTTTCGGGTGGAGACCCGACCGAGAGGCAATTTCTCCCGGTAGCGTGGCCAATGCGTCGATCTCGTTCGCGACACCGAAACATCCTTGTGACCACCGTCCGTCGATTGTCTATAAATCCAGACACATGTCTGACGCACGCTTAAGTGAGTTCAGAGTGCTTCTATGTTCAGAAGCACCCTTGACTACGATATATTCCGAGGGAGCGGGAGAATAGGATGGGTATATTCGCTGAATTACGAGATAGCATCTCACGAGTTACAGATAAGTTGTTCTCCGGCTCTGAGCCGAAACGAATTGGCATCTATGGGCCGCCAAACGCGGGCAAGACGACGCTCGCAAATCGCATCGCTCGCGATTGGACTGGCGACGCCATCGGGCCGGAGAGTCACATTCCACACGAAACGCGCCGCGCACGCAGGAAAGAAAACGTCGAGATAAAGCGCAACGGGAAATCCGTGACCATCGATATCGTGGACACGCCGGGTGTCACGACGAAGGTCGATTACAAGGAGTTCTTAGAGCACGACATGGAGAAAGACGACGCGGTTCGTCGCTCCCGCGAGGCCACCGAAGGCGTCGCAGAGGCCATGCACTGGCTCCGCGAGGACGTCGATGGCGTCATCTACGTTCTCGACAGTTCGACGGACCCGTTCACGCAGGTGAACACGATGCTGATCGGTATCATCGAGAGTCAGAAGCTCCCCGTGCTCATCCTCGCGAACAAGACGGACTTAGACGAATCGAACGTCCAGCGCATTCGCAATGCGTTCCCCCAACACGAGACGATTCCATTATCGGCACTCGAAGGGGCGAACATGGACGAAGTGTACGACAAGATTTCGGCCTACTTCGGGTGATATCGTATGGCAGAAGCAACTAACAAAGACGGCGTGCAAATCGACCTGTTCAGCGGCGAGCGCATGGACAGGCTCACGAGCATGGAGAAAATTCGGACCATCTTAGATGGCGTTCATGCGGGAAACATTGTGATTCTCGAAGAGGGACTCTCGCCCGCAGAGGAGTCGAAACTCATTGAGGTGACGATGACTGAGATCAGTCCCGATGAGTTCAACGGCATCGAAATCGAGACGTATCCGAAACAGGACGCCTCCGACGGCAGCCTGTTAGACCGGCTCATGGGGCGGCGTTCGACGGCAAAGCTCACGGTCATCGGCCCAGCGAACCGCATCGAAACGCTGCACAAAGACGAGAGTCTCATCAGCGCCCTCGTCACTCGGCAATAATGCCACACCAGTGTACGGCCTGTGGCCACGAGTTCAGTGACGGCTCGAAAGAGATGCTCTCTGGGTGTCCAGACTGTGGCGGCAACAAGTTCCAGTTCTACCCAGCAGGCGCTGCGCCCGACCCGGAAGAGAAACCACCGGAACGCGAATCCTCGGTGACCGAATCGGTCGGCAAGGCCACCACGAAAGTCCGCGACTGGGTGCGTGGAGACGAGCGACCCGCTGGCCCCGCCACGGCTTCGAGTGCAGACGAAGATGACAACATCATCGAAGCACCTGCTGAGTCAAATCCCGACCGCGAAGACCGCGCGCAGGCAAGCGCTCGCGGCGAGATGGTGACACCCGACGAACTTCCGAAGAAACCAGAGCAACCGCCCGCAGAGGGCCGCGTCGTTGGCAGTCCCAAAGAAGAACAGCCGTCGATGGAACAGCTCCGCGAGGAGCTAAACGACCAGTTCGAGAGCATCAAGATTCTCGAACCCGGGCAGTACGAACTCAACTTGATGGAACTCTACGACCGCGACGAGTACATCATTGCCCTCCAAGAAAACGGTCGGTACATCATCGAAGTGCCAGAGACCTGGATTGGCGGGCGCGACGAAGACGAGACGTAAACTCACCCATCCGCTTCCACCCGAAACACTCCCCTTTCTTCCTCCTTTTTCTCCACCTTCGCGCGGGACAGCCTCGCGTCTTGCGTGTCCGTCGCAGAATCGGCGTCAGTCGTCGCCGCGAACTGAAGGTTTTAACCGCTCGCACGGAAACAGACGCGGTATGAGTCAGGCAACCAAGATTGTGGTCACGACCGTTGGCGTTTCAGCACTTCTTGCACTCGGTCTTATCGCGAGTCTCGCGCTTGCGTAATGTTCGACGAGCGAGACCTTTCCCGGGCGCTCGCGGCCGTTCGTGACGAGTACGCCCCCGGAGCGATAGTGCTCGACTGTGAGCAAGACTTCGAGACGCTGGCCCCCGACCAGGCAGAAAGTCTCGGACTGCTCGTCGATTCGCTGTCTCCGACGAGCTATCCGAGCGACTGGCTTCCCGACGACGCTCCGCACTTGCTCTCCCAGTACGCGAGTACCACGTTCACCATCGGGATGCCGGGCGACGGCAGCGTCGTCTGGACGCGCCAGACCGAGCCACCGCTCGTGTTCGTCAAAGCGCGCACACAGGGCTCGCCCGAGGCGTTCATCGACTTCCTCATCGCCGAAGCGTTCGTCGAGCTCAGTACAGGAGAGCCAGAACATTTCCTCCCGTTTTTCGGAGCGTCCTACCGCGACCTCGACGAAGCGCTTGACCTCGGCCCCGTTGACACCTACCAGATTGCGGCGGCGTTGTACGACGCCTATCTCGGGCTCCAGACGCGCGAGGTGTTCGCCTCGTGGGAGGACACCCAACCCGAATTGTTCGACGCGTGGAAAGACGCGGGCGAGCGAATGGAACCGCGGCTTTCAGGGCTTTCTCGCGACGTGGCTCTCGGAAAAACCGATTTCGCGGCGGCGACCGAATACGCCTGTAGCGCGGTGAAACACGAACTCTCACTCCCAGCGCCATTTGGCGCGCTCGATACGCAGGCGTACCGAGAACACGGTGCGCCGTACGCCGTGAAGTGGGCTGAAAAAACGCTTGCGCGACTGCGCGAGGACTAAGTTAGAACTCGCCTGCGACGTTGCCGTCTTCGTCGAGCGTGATGATGCCGTCGAACAGGTCGCGGTAGGCAGTGACCACGTCTTCGTCGTGGACTTCCTCTGCGAGGTGGAACAGGCCAACGGCGTCGTGTTGTTCGAGTAGAGAGAGCAGTTCTTTGACGGCTTCACGGGCGCGTTCTTCGTCTGCGTAGTAGGCCATCTCAGTGACCGAATCGACGCTCACGCGGAGTTTGTTGCCGTCGTGGCGCTCTAAGAATTTGCGGGTTTCGCGGACGATACCGTCCAAATCGTCAGGCGAGGAGACGTAGTGAATGCCCTTCCCGCTGCGTCGGGAGTAGCCGCGTTCGATGGAAAGCGCGTCTAGAATCTCTGTTTTCCCGCGGTCGACGCCGTAGTATTCGAGTTTCTGCTCAACCTCGCGTGCGGTGGTGCGCGTGGAGATGACGAGGATGTAGTCGGTGTCGGTGTTGAGAAAGTCGGTGTCGATGCGGTCTGTTTCACCCGTGCTCGGGTGTAAAAGTAAGAGGCCTGTGCCGCCCGGGATGGAGTCTGGTGTGTTCTCGACTGCGAGGGCGTAATCCATATCGCCAAAAAGCAACCGGCGATACCTTAAGCCTGCGGGTGTGGCCGACCTGTCGTCTAGAACACACTGTCTGCGGTGGCCGCGCCGACGACGCTGAAGATTGCGCCGACAGAGACGGCTTTTGCCGTCACTTCGTAGCGAGCGTTCACCGACAAGTCAGAGAGGAACGTCTGTGGGGCGGCGAACGCCATCGCGAGGATGATGACCGAGCCAAAGGCGACGAGCATGAGCGAGAGAAAGCGCAGCGGGATACCCGCCACGTCGGCTTCGCGGTCAGGGTCGCGGCCGTCGTCTGCCTTGTAGAGCGCGCCGTAGCCAATCGCAAAGACGAGCGAGAGCGTCACGATGCCGTGCCAAACCGTCATGTTTCTCGCGAGCACCCACACCTCCTCGGTGACGACGAACGGGCCTGCGAGCAGGAACCCACCCACCAGTTGTTGCGCCGAATCGGCGAGGGCGTATCGGCGCTTTTTCCCGACCATGTGCTCCATCGGCGTCGAAGCCGGTTAAACGCCCGGGCATGACGTCGAATCCGTTTAGGTTCCACACTCCATTGGTGGTGTATGAGCATTCGCCAAGAGTTCGACACCTGGGCCACAGACGGCCGCGACAAAGGGATGGAAGACCGCCACTGGCACACGGCGAAACACGCACTCGCTCGTATGCCGGTCGAGCCGGGTGACACGATTCTCGACCTCGGCACGGGCAGCGGGTACGCCGTTCGCGCGCTGCGCGAGACGAAATGCGCGGGGCGAACCTACGGTCTCGACGGCTCGCCGGAGATGGCGCGAAACGCCCGCGACTACACCGACTCGCTCGATTCTGGGTACGTCGTTGGCGACTTCGACGACCTCCCCTTTGCTGACAACAGCGTTGACCACGTCTGGACGATGGAGGCGTTTTATTACGCGAAAGACCCGCACAACACCCTCCGCGAGGTCGCGCGCGTCCTCAAACCCGGCGGGACGTTCTACTGTGCGGTGAACTACTACGAAGAGAACGTCCACTCCCACCACTGGCAGGACAACATCACAGTCGAGATGACTCGCTGGACGCGCGAGCAGTACCGCGACGCCTTCCACGAGGCGGGGCTTTCCGTCGCAGCACAAGACCACATCGGCGACTTCGACGTGGAAATCCCCGACGAAGACGCCTTCCCGTACGAGGGATTCGACACCCGCGAGGACATGGTCGAACGCTACCGCGAACTCGGGACGCTCCTGACGGTCGGCGTCGCCCACTGAACCAATAAATCCGACAGTTCACCCGGATGAACCCCTTCATTTCGACTGCAAATCTGCCACGACAGTTCGCGTCTATCCGACGGAAACAGCCCAATTGTGCCAAGTACTTTATCACTTGCCGACTGACTGATGCTGTGTCAAACAACGGCCAACGCCAGTACGTTCTCGCCGGGTTAGTTGCGGTCATCGCGTTGCTTGCGGCGTTCTTGTTGGCCGACGTTGTCGCGACCGTCTTTTTCGCTATCACGGTCGCGTACGTCTTGTTTCCCTTCCGCGAATATCTCGTGACCCACCACCTCAAGCCACGCTATGCGAGCGCTCTCGCGACGGTTGTGGCCTTCTTGAGCCTTGCTGGACTGCTCGCGCCAATTGGTATCGTCATCTATCTCCGTCGGCTGCAACTCGCCGAGTTCATCCAGAATCTCCCGCCTGAAATCGTGCTTCGGTACAGTGGGTTCTTCTACGTCATTCGCACCGAAGACGCGATTCTCTACGCGAACAATACGCTGACTCAAATCGCTATTTCCGGCGTGCAAGCTGCGCCGGTACTCGCGCTCAAAGCCGCGCTGTTTACGTTCCTCGTGTTCGCCATCCTCCTCGAGCCTCGCGGCGTCGCTGCCGCCATTTTCCGCCCGATTCCGCGCCCGTACCACGACATCGCCATCGCCCTCCACGAGCGCATCCGCGACACGCTGTTTGCGATTTACGTCCTGCAAGCAGCGACCGCGCTCGGCACGTTCGTCCTCGCGCTTGCGGTGTTTTTCATACTCGGCTATGAGTCGTTCTTCGCGCTCGCCGTCATCGCAGGTATCTTCCAGTTCATTCCCATTCTCGGACCGAGCGTTCTGGTGGTCGCCTTGGCTGGCTATCAAGTGAGTATCGGTGATGTGAACGCGGCGGCTGCCGTTCTCATCCTCGGCCTCATCGTCATCGCGTTCGTCCCCGACGCGCTCATCCGCCCGCGACTCGCAGAACAGACCGCAGACCTCCCGGGAAGTCTCTACTTCATTGGGTTCGTTGGCGGTATCCTCAGCGTGGGTGTGATGGGCTTTATCGCTGGCCCGCTCATCATCGCGCTGTTCGTCGAGGCCATTGACCTGCTCTCAGACCGCCAGATGCGACAGGGCTCGCTGTTTTAGGTGTCGGATTCGATGTTCATGCCGCGGGCTTCCCACTCGGTGAGGCTCCCCTCATAGAACGAGACGTCGGAGAAGCCGAGCCATTTGAGCACGAGGTAGGTGTGACTGATGCGTCGGGCGGTGTTGCAATAGAGGATGACGGGAGTTTCGGGGATGATGCCTTTCGCTTCGAGAATCGCTGTTGCCGTCTCGGGGTCTTTGATACCGCGCGTTTCGTCGTCTACGAGTTCGCGCCAGTCGAGTTGTACCGCGCCTTCGATGTGGCCGTCTTCGAACTCCGATTGTTCGCGCGTGTCGATGATGACGGTGTCCGTCCCGATGGCGGCGGCCACCTCGTCTGCGCCAATCAGTGGGCGGTCGTCGGGGATGGTCGCCTCGTAGTCGCTCGATTCTTGTTCGCTTGTCTCGCTCGTCGTTTCGTAGTCGAGTTGCCACGCGCTGAAGTCACCAGAAAGGAGATGGAGCTTTGCGGGGTCGTGGCCGTAGAGTGCTGCGGTCACGAGAAAGCGGGCGGCGAATACGCCGTGGGTGTCGTCGTAGGCGACGAGGTGGTCGTCGCGGGAGATGCCTGCGTCCTGCATGAGCGCAGCAAACGTGTCCGCGCCGGGGAGCATGCCTTCGTCGCCGCCGTCTTCGTCGCGGAAGCTGTCGTAGGGGATGTTCACCGCGCCGGGGAGGTGGCCAATCCCGCCGAACTCCCACGCGTCGCGCACGTCCACGAGGGCGACGTCGGCCAGTCGTTCGGCAACCCACGCCGCCGAAACGATGGTTTCGTCCATACAGAGTGGCACGCGGGGTCACGCTTTAACCTTCGTCCTGCGTGCGAATTGCCCGCGAAGTCGGAGTTGCGGAGAATGTTGCTTCACCCACTCGCTCGACTGGCTGCCAGCCACTACCGATGGGTTGCTCACTCGAATCGCGAGAAGCTGGAGTACCCCAACTACAACCAGCAATCCCCCACAGACCGGCCGAAACTCCATGTGTGGTCCCTGTTTGTCGGCGTGAGTTAATCATCATGGGCCGACCCGTGACAGGGTGTCGGCGTCTCTGAACGCCGCGACCAGCGTGCGGTACCGGCAGTGTGTTCCGCTGTGTGATCACCGAACGACCATCATCTCGTCGGAGAACCGGTCAATGCGTGCGTTCCCCCGGAGTCGTTCTCTCACCCGTGTCTCACTTACCGGTAATAATTGTAGATACGCAGGAGGAGGGGCCGGACCTGCCTTAAGTGGTACTACTATGTGCGTTGCTGGCCTACGTATAGGCGCAATCATGAGCGATTACGCAAAAGACGTCCTTGTTTCCGCGGACTGGGTGGAGAGCCACCTTGATGAGTTCCAGAGCGACGACCCCGACTATCGACTGGTCGAGGTCGACGTAGACACGGAAGCCTACGAAGACGCCCACGCACCGGGCGCGATTGGCTTCAACTGGGAGACCGAACTCCAAGACCAGCTCCAGCGAGACATCCTCGAGAAGGAAGACTTCGAGAGCCTGCTCGGCAGCCACGGCATCACCGAGGATTCGACGGTCGTCCTCTATGGCGACAACTCGAACTGGTTCGCCGCCTACACCTACTGGCAGTTCAAGTACTACGGTCACGAAGACGTGCGCCTCCTGAACGGTGGCCGCGACTACTGGGTCGAAAACGACTACCCAACCACGACCGATGCTCCCGAGTTCACCGCCCGCGACTACACCGCACGCGGCCCGTTCGAGGGCATCCGCGCCTACCGCACGGACGTACAGAAGGCCATCGACCGCGGCGTTCCGCTCGTCGACGTTCGCAGCCCAGAAGAGTTCTCCGGCGAGATTCTCGCCCCACCAGGCCTCCAGGAGACCGCCCAGCGCGGCGGCCACATCCCCGGTGCGTCGAACATCTCGTGGGCCGCCACGGTCACCGACGACGGCACGTTCAAGTCCGCAGACGAACTCCGCGAACTCTACGAAAGTCAGGGCATCAAAAACGACCAGGAGGTCGTCACCTACTGCCGTATCGGTGAGCGCTCCTCGATTGCGTGGTTCGCCCTCTCCGAACTCCTCGGCTACGACAGCGTCGTGAACTACGACGGTTCGTGGACCGAATGGGGCAACCTCGTGGACGCCCCAATCGAGCGCGGCAACTGAGCACATCCCCTTTTTCGCTGACCCTACCGCGACCGATGGATAAATCCGAGGAGCACCCCAATACGTGGCTATGACTCCGGAGGATTTCCTCGACACCGTCCGTGAGGAGAACAAGACCCCACTCTCGCGGCTTGGCTCCTCGAAGGCGCTCTATGCCGACACCCACGGCGAACTCGACAAGACACCCGTCTTGAACGCTGCTGCGACCGCAGAACTCGCCGCCGCAGAAACCTTCGAGACGTGGGCCGACTCAGAGGAGAACGACACCGCTCGCGCCGTCTTCGAGGCTGCCGCCGCAGACGAACGCGACCACTACGAGCAGGTCGCCGCAAAGCTTGGCGACGAAGACGGTGGCGACCGCGTGCCAGCGATTCAGGCGTACCTCCGCGATCTCGATGCCTCGATTCCCCGCCTCGGGGGCTTCTGTGGCCGCGTTCTCGCCGCTCGGGCGTCGAAAAAGCAGTTGGTTGGCTTCTTCGTCGGCAAGGCAGACCCGAAAACGTCGCAGTTGTTCCGCGACCTTGCGAGCGACTTAGACGAGCAAGAACAACAGGCGGTGGCCGCCCTCGGTGATCTCTGTGAGTCAGACGAAGACTGGGCGGTCGCCCTTGACGCCGCGAGCGAGGCGCTACAGGCTGCCTACCGCGAGTACACCGAAGCGCTCGAAAGCATGGGTGTGAACCCGAAACCGGTCTGTTGAACGTTCAGCCCCGACAGAATACAGCTTCATTTTCGTTGGCGTCGTTTGGGCTAGTATGCCACACAACAACCATCACCGATGTTCGCGCTGTGGCCGCGACTTCTCGAACCGCCTGCTGCTCGACGACCACGTCAAACGCCGCCATCCACGCGAGGACGCGCTGTGGTGGGTGGCCGCAGAACGCCCGAACGACCTGCCGTTCGAGTACTGATGCCTGCCGCTTCGTGAACGTTTTTTACGACACTCTGTGACCCACCTACGTGTGAGTCTCTGGTCTGACCCGTCACGACGCCGCTGGCTGGTGTGGGGTGCTCTTGCGGTCGCATTCCTCCTTGTGAGTCTCTACCGTCTCTCGACTGCCGTACTCGCAGATGAGCTGATGCGCGCGTTCGACACGACGGGCGCGAGTCTCGGCACCTTACACGCCGCATTTTTCTACATCTACGCTGCCCTTCAGTTACCTTCAGGAGTGCTCGTAGACCGCGTCGGCATCAGAAAAACCGCCACGCTTGCCGTCCTCATAATGAGCGTTGGCGCGCTTGCCTTCTCGGTTGCAGACACCTACCTGCTGGCGTTTGCGAGTCGCGCACTGCTCGGCTTTGGTGCGTCGGTCATCTACATCTCCATCCTCCGATTCGTTGCAAACTGGTTCCGACCGACCGAGTTCGCCACGATGAACGGCCTCACGGTAGGCGTCTCCGGCCTCGGCGGAATTCTCGCAACCACGCCGCTCGCGGTTGCCGTCGCCACCGTTGGTTGGCGTGAGACTATTATCTTCCTCGGTCTCCTTGGTTTCGCCCTCGCGGTTGCCATCTACGTGTTCGCCCGCGACACGCCAAAACAGGCAGCCCTCGACCCAATTGACGGTGTTCCGTCCTCGCCCTCGCTCTCGCTCGCTGACGTCACGACGAACCTGAAAGGTGTGCTCGGTGAACGTGAGACGTGGCTCGCGGGCACGCTCTTGTTCTGCATCGTCGGCATCAACATCACGCTGCTTGGCTTGTGGGGCGTCCCGTTCGTCGTCCAGCAGTACGACGTTTCCGTGACCGAAGCCTCGACATACACGCTCCTCGGGAGCGTTGGCCTCGTCCTCGGCCCGCCCGTGTTCGGCTGGATTTCAGACCGCCTCGAAAACCGCACGGCGATTCTCGTCATCGCGACGCTGGTCTACACGGCCGTCGTCGGTGGCGTCGTGCTGACGGGTACGCCGCCGCTCTTCTACGTCGCCTTCATGTTCTTCCTCATCGGCTTCCTGATGGGTGGCACCGCGCTCGCCTACACGGTTATCAAAGAGCGCCACGATAGTGCCGCGAGCGGTGTCTCGACCGGTACGGTGAACACCATTGCCTATACGGGCGCGGCGTTGTTTCCGACCGTGTTGGGGGTTGCGCTCGACGTCTACTGGACGGGCGAGACAGTCGCCGGGTCGCGCATCTACACCGACGTGGGCTACCGCGTCGCCTTCGCCATCGCCACGATGGCGGGCGTGGTTGCATTGGTGTGTGCCCTCTCGCTGCACGTCAGAACCCACGGTTGGTCGTCGCTCACGCCCTCCTAGGCGGCGTGCTCTGAGCGGGCACACAGGTCAAGTGGCTCGGGGTCTAACAGCCGTCAATGAGTGATTCCGGCCCGCTTTCTCCCGACAAACCGGGAAAAGGGCGACCGTTTCGGGTGGACGCGCCGTTCGACCCCGCGGGTGACCAACCCGAGGCAATCGAGCAACTCGCCGCGGGCTTTCGAGAGGGAATGGACCGCCAGACCCTGCTCGGGGTGACTGGCTCCGGGAAAACCAACACCGTGAGTTGGGTCGTAGAAGAAATCCAAAAACCCACGCTCGTCATCGCCCACAACAAGACGCTCGCCGCCCAGTTGTACGAGGAGTTCAAGAACCTGTTTCCGGACAACGCGGTGGAGTACTTCGTCTCCTATTACGACTACTACCAGCCCGAAGCGTACATCGAGCAGACCGACACCTACATCGACAAAGACGCCTCCATTAACGAGGAAATCGACCGGTTGCGCCACTCCGCGACGCGCTCGCTGCTCACGCGCGACGACGTGATTGTGGTCGCGTCGGTCTCTGCGATTTACGGCCTTGGTGACCCGCGCAACTACGAGTCGATGGCGCTTCGTTTAGAGGAGGGCCAGCAGTTAGACCGCGACGAGGTTCTGAAGCGACTGGTTGACCTGAACTACGACCGCAACGACGTCGACTTCACGAACGGGACGTTCCGGGTGCGCGGCGACACCCTCGAAGTGTTCCCGATGTACGGTCGCTACGCCGTCCGTATCGAGTTCTGGGGCGACGAAATCGACCGCATGCTCAAGGTGGACACCGTAGAGGGTGAGGTCAAGAGCACGGAGCCAGCCGTCCTCATCCACCCTGCAGAGCACTACTCGATTCCAGAAGAACGCTTAGAACAGGCGATTGGTGAAATCGAGGACCTCCTCGCAGACCGCATCAGCTACTTCCAGCGCAAAGGCGACCTCATCGCCGCCCAGCGCATCGAAGAGCGCACCACCTTTGACCTTGAGATGATGCGCGAAACGGGCTACTGCTCCGGTATCGAGAACTACTCGGTGCACCTCGACAACCGCTCTATCGGCGACCCGCCGTACACCTTACTCGACTACTTCCCCGACGACTTCCTCACCGTCATCGACGAATCGCACGTTACGCTCCCACAAATCAAGGGGCAGTTCGCGGGCGACAAATCGCGCAAAGACTCGCTCGTCGGGAACGGGTTTCGCCTGCCGACGGCCTACGACAACCGTCCCCTGACGTTCGAGGAGTTCCAGGAAAAGACGGCGAAAACGCTGTTCGTGAGCGCGACGCCTGCGGATTACGAGCGCGAGCACTCTGAACAGATTGTCGAACAAATCGTCCGGCCGACCCACCTCGTTGACCCGAAGGTGGAGATTTCACCTGCGGAGGGGCAGGTCGAAGACCTGCTCAACCGCATCGCAGCACGCACTGAACGCGACGAGCGCGTACTCGTGACAACCCTCACGAAGCGGATGGCCGAAGACCTGACCGAGTACTTCGAGGAGGCGGGCGTGGCCGTCGAGTACATGCACGACGAGACGGACACCTTAGAGCGCCACGAGTTGATTCGCGGGCTTCGCCTCGGCGAGTTCGACGTACTGGTAGGAATCAACCTCTTGCGCGAGGGCCTCGACATTCCCGAGGTGTCGTTGGTGGCCGTCCTCGACGCAGACCAACAGGGCTTCCTGCGGTCTTCGACCACGCTCATCCAAACGATGGGGCGGGCCGCCCGCAACGTCCACGGCGAGGTCATTCTCTATGCGGACAACACAACCGACGCGATGCGCACGGCCATCGACGAGACCCAGCGCCGCCGCGAGATTCAGACGCGCTTCAACGAGGAGAACGGGTTCGAGCCAAAAACCATCGAGAAGGACGTCGGGAAGACGAGTCTACCCGGAAGCAAGAAAAAACAGCGCAACGTCGCTCGCGTCACACCCGAGACCGACGACGAGGCGCTCGACCTCATCTTCGAACTCGAAGACCGGATGCAGGAGGCGGCGGACAATCTGGAGTTCGAGTTGGCTGCAGACATCCGCGACCGGATTCACAAACTCAGAAAGGAGTTCGACTTAGGTGCCGACGACGGCGTGCCCGCACCCGGCGAAGTTTAGTTCAGCGCCTGCACTTCGTCGCTCAGGTCGCTCGGCTCATCGACCGGCCCGTTTACGAACAGCGCATGGCCCATTATTCCGATGGCGACCAGCCCCGAGAGCGTCACGCTCGTGGTGAGTGCGACCGACGTGAACACACCAATCGAGATACCGACCACCATCGCCAGTGCGATACCTGTGAGCACGAGGTCGTAGTACTGCCACGTGTAGTCCATGCGAGCCGGTAGCGACGCGACAAAGGAAAATGCTGGGGCTGTCAGTACAGCAGGACTTGCACTCACACCACCCTAGAACAAATTTACTTGTATTAGTGAAACCAATATTGGAAAGGTTTAACCGTCCTGCGAGGGCACCACAGCATACACTACAGCCGCGGCCGCTCACGGTTTCGAGCGGCGGGTAGCCCGTGCTCTAGAGTGGCGACGCTCGACTGACACCGCGGCTGGTTTTGACACATGAGTCACCAACACTCCCACACCGACGCCGATTCGATTCGCTCGATACTCGACCACCCACGTCTCGGAGACCGACTCCCGACCGACGTGCGCGACGACCTTGCCGACGAAGCCGACCGCAAACTCTCGCCGGACGCCGACCGCAAGGACGTTTTCGAGTTTCTCATCCAGTCGCTTCTCGCCCGCAGCGAGCGCGAATCGGGGTTTGAATCGCTTGCAGCCACCCTGTTTCGAGACCGATACTACGAGCAGTTACTCGGCGAAACGGTCGGAAGCGACACCTTCAGCGAAGCCTACCGTACCCACTTCAGAGACAGCATCCGAGCGGGCGTCGCACGCGGTGTCTTCGATGAACGCCTCGGTGAGTACAACTTGCGGGAACTCGCAGACTGCCTCGTTCCGGCTCGCGACGCAGCCCTCGGCTACCGGGCGCTCGAAACGCTCACGAGCGACTCCTTCCTGCGGTCGAGAGCCGGACAACCCCGCGAACTTCCCCAGACCTGCTGGATGCGCGTGGCGATGACGCTCGCGCTCACCGAAGACGAACAGCGCAGAATCGACCACGCCATCGATTACTACGACGTGCTCTCGATGCTCGACTGGTAATCAAATCGCCCGCGAATAGACGATTTCGCCCACTGTCTCGTCACCCATTTTCACGCTGCCAGACCCCGATTCCGTAAAGCCCATTCGGGTGAACAGCGTTCGTGCCATCTCGTCGCTTTCGACCACGATGGCCTTCATCTCTGGTACGTTCGAGTCGCGCATGTCGTCGCGGAGGCGTTCGTAGAGCCGGTAGCCAATCCCTTCGTCCCAGCGGTCGGGGTGGGTGTAGAGCCGGACGATGTCGCCTTCGCCGTCGTGACCGACGCCATGGCAAAAGCCGACGACGCCCCCATTGTCAGCGACGAGAAAGTCTGTTTCTGGTTGGTCGAGAATACGCTGGAGCGACGCTTCGGAATACCACTCATCGACGGTTCGGGAAATGGTTTCTCCGGCGAGAGCGTCCGCGTAGGCAGCCGTCCACGCGGCGTGAGCCACGGCCTTGATGTCCGCGAAATCGTCGGTGGTTGCGGGTCGCATCTCCATACAGTCCTGTCGCTCCGTGTGGGCTTGAGTTAGGTTTGAAACGCCAGTTCAGTGGGGCTACCGACAGTTTGGTTGTGGTTCGACCAGACTCAGGCTACTCTGCTTCCACGTTTTCTACCTGCACCGCTTCGTCCACTTCCTCGACCTGTTTGAGAATCTCGTCGATGTCGTCCAAGCCGAGCAGCTCGCGGGTTTCGGCGTCGAACGCCTGGCTCAGCAACTCTTCATCACCTTCGCTCACATCGCTCCCGGTGAGGTGTTTGCCGTAGCGCCCGACGAGCGAGGTGAGTTCTTGGGGCATGATGTAGGTGGTCGAGGGACTCGTCCCGATGGCTTCGAGCGACTCTAAGCCCTTGTCGAGGACGGCGCGTTCGCCCATCGACTCTGCGGCGCGCGCCCGGAGCGTCGTCGCAATCGAGTCGCCTTGGGCTTCGAGCATCTGGGCCTGTTTTTCACCCTGTGCGCGGATAATCGAGGAGCTTTTCTCCCCCTGTGCGCGTTCGATGGAACTCCGGCGTTCCCCCTGCGCTTCGAGAATCATCGCCCGACGACGGCGCTCTGCGGAGGTCTGTTCTTCCATCGCGTCGACCACGTCTTGGCTCGGCTGGATGGCTTGCACCTCGACGGCTTCGACGCGGATGCCCCACGCGTCGGTCGGCCCCTCCAACTCGCGGCGAATGCGGTCGTTGATTTCGCGCCGCCGGGAGAGCGTGTCGTCGAGTTCCATGTCTCCGAGGACGGCACGGAGCGTCGTTTGAGCCAGATTCGACGTGGCGCGCATGTAGTCGTCCACTTCGAGGAACGCCCGTTTCGCGTCGGTCACGCGGAGGTAGATGACGGCGTTCGCGACGACCGGGGAGTTGTCACGCGTGATGGCCTCCTGTGAGGGAACGTCCATCGTCTGGGTGCGCATGTCGAAGGCGTAGGTCTGTGAGACAAAGGGCGGGACGAAGCGGATGCCGGGGCCGAGCAGTTCGCGGAACTCACCGAAGATGGTGAGCGCGCGTTTCTCGTAGGCTTGGACGATGACGACCGACTTTGCGACGACGACCGCCGCCGCGCCGAGGGCGAGGATGCCGAGAATTGCGGTCGTATCGAGGACGCTGAGAAAGCCGAGGATGAAAAACGCGGCAATAACGAGCGCTACGATTCGCCCCACCCCGCTCAGGTCGGGGCCGCTCGACCGCTTCCCGAGTTCGTAGAAGAAGCTGTCCATACCGTTGCTTCTCGTGTCACTGAGTTAATTGTTGGCCCGACTACTGCAGGCGGCGTTTGATGGTTTCTGCCCGCGATTTCCCGACGCCTGACACCGTCTGCAACTCGCCCACCGAGGCGGCTTTGATGCCATCGACGCTCCCGAAGCGCCGGAGCAGGCGCTTTCGCAACGCGGGGCCGACGCCCGGAATGTCATCGAGCACGGTTTTCACCTCGTCGCGGAGGGTTTGGTGGTACTGCACCGCAAAGCGATGGGACTCATCTCGCACGCGCTGGAGGAGGTGGAGGTGGGGCGCGTTCGACGGCCAGTCGAAGGTTCCATCGGGCGTTATCACCAGTTCATCCGCCTTTGCGAGCGCGATTGCCGGAACGTCCCACCCGACTGCTGAAAGTGCGTCGCGAGCGGCGTTCAACTGCCCATCGCCGCCGTCGATGAGCAGGAGGTCGGGGTCTGGTCGGTCGTCTCTGCCCGAGACGGCGCGCTCGGCCCGCCACCTGACGAGGTCGCGCATGTTCGCGTAATCGTCGTTCGTGTCGGTGAGTTTTTTCCGCCGATAATCCGATTTTTCGGGAGAGCCATCAACGAACGTGACGTTGCTCCCGACGACGGCTTTGCCCTGTGCGTGGCTCACGTCGAACCCTTCGATGCGGCGGATGCGCCCGAGTGAGAGGGCGTCACCGAGCGCCCGACCTTCGTCGGTTGCAGGCGACCGCCGCGCATTTTTGAGAGCCAAATCCACGAGCGTCGCCTCTCTGCCCGCGCCCGGTACCCGAACCGAGACGCCTTCTGTATCCAGCCAGCGGTCGATTTCCGCGTCTTCGTGGCGTTCGGGGAGGAGAATCGCATCCGGCAACTCGCGTTCGGCGTAGAACTGCGGGATGAACGCGGCGAGGACGGCCGCCACCCGTTCTTCGCCACCCTCGGGGGCGTTCATGGTGTACTGTTTTCGGTCGACCAACTGGCCACGCTCGCTGTGGAGGCGTGCGACCGTCGCCGTCTCGCCTTCGATGACCACGCCGAGCACGTCCACGACCATCTCGCTGCCCGACTTGGCGACGACCTCGCCGCCCCCGCCGTGGAAGCGCTGGGCGGCTTCGAGGCGGTCTCTGAGATTTGCAGCCCGTTCGAACTCTTGGTTCACCGAGGCGCGCTCCATCTCGGCTTCGAGCGGTTCGGTCAGAATCCCACTCTCGCCTTCGAAAAACCGGATGACTGCGTCCACGTCCCCAATGTACGCTTCAGCGCCGATTTCGCCGGTGCACGGCGCGGTGCATAGCCCGATATTGAAGTCGATACACGGGCGGGTGCGTCCCGCGAACTTGTGGTCTGAACACCCGCGGATGCCGTAGGTTTCGCGGATGGCCTTGACCACGGCATCGACGCGCCGTCGGTCGGTGTACGGCCCGAAAACGGTTGCGCCTGCCTCGGGGTCGCGGGTAACTTCGATGCGCGGAAATTCGTGACCGGTGAGCTGTACCAGTGGATAGGATTTGTCGTCTTTCAGCCGGACGTTGTACTTCGGCTGATGGCGCTTGATGAGGTTCGCTTCGAGCAGTAACGCCTGCGTCTCGGTATCGGTGACGGCGTAGTCGATGCGCTCTGCGCGCTCGACCATCTGTCCGATGCGGTAGCTTCGGGGGTCTGCGTACGACCGCACGCGACTGCGCAGGTTGACCGCTTTTCCGACGTAGAGTGTGGTGTCGCCCTCCAGAAATTGGTACACGCCCGGCTCGTGTGGCAGTGTTGCAGCCTGCTCGCGGAGGGCGGCCACGTCCATATCTGAATCGAACACCTCGAAGCGTTTCAACCGTTCGCTACCGTGGGATACAAGCACAGGGCGGCCCGACCACCGGGCATGACCGATTCGCTGCGCCTGTGGCTCGTCCACCGAACCTACGACGACAAGGGACTCATCTCGCTCGTGTACGCCACCGAAGACGGCACCCAGTATCTCCCGAAAGAGCGCGCGGCGACGACGCTTAGCCGGATTCCGGTGACCGCGGCCATCGACGTAGACGCGAGCGACGTGTATCCCGTCGAAGACGCAGAGACGCGCGAGCGATACGAGAACGAAGCGACGCGAATGAGCGAGCGTCACAACCCCACAGACGAAGTGTGACACAAAATTTTTCACTCGCTCAACACATGAGCCACTATGGCCGCTATTGAATTGGCCGATGTCACCAAACGATTCGGTGACACGGTCGCCCTGAAACAACTCTCGCTGAGTGTCGAGCAAGGCGAAATTTACGGCTTTCTCGGCCCGAACGGCGCGGGGAAGTCGACGACCATCAATCTCTTGCTCGACTTCATCCGCCCAACGGCCGGCACGGTTCGCGTGCTCGGCCACGACGCCCAACAAGAGAGCCTCACCGTCCGGCAGAACACGGGCGTCCTCCCCGAAGGCTTCTCCGTGTACAACCGCCTCACCGGGCGCAAACACGTCGAGTTCGCCATCGAGTCGAAAAACGCCACCGACGACCCAGACACCCTCTTAGAACGCGTCGGCCTCGCGGGCGACGGCGACCGCAAAGCAGGCGGCTACTCGAAAGGGATGCGCCAGCGTCTTGCCCTCGCTATGGCCATCGCGGGCAGCCCAGACCTCCTCATTCTGGACGAACCCTCCACTGGCCTCGACCCGAACGGGGCCCGCGAGATGCGCCGCATCATCACCGAAGAACGCGACCGCGGTGCGACCGTGTTCTTCTCCAGTCACATCCTCGAACAGGTCGAAGCAATCTGCGACCGCGTTGGGATTCTCAGACAGGGGGAACTCGTCGCCGAAGACACCCTCGACGCCCTGCGCGACGAGACCGACGCCGGCACGACGCTCGTCATCACGGTCGGCGCGCTCCCCGACGACGCACTCGCCGCCGTGCGCGACCTCTCGGGCGTTCTCGACGTGACCCACGACGAGGACACGCTCACCGTCTCGTGTGAAGACGGGAGCAAAACGCGCGTCCTCACGACGCTCGAAAACAACGGCGCAACCGTCTCTGACTTCTCCACCAAAGAAGCCTCGCTCGAAGATCTGTTCGCTTCCTACACGGAGGTGTCCGCATGAGCGTCGTCACCGTCGCCAAGAAGGACTTCCAAGACGCCATCCGCTCGAAGGTGTTGCTCGCCCTCGCCACGCTGTTCGTCCTCTTTGCGGGCGGTGCAGCCTACATCTTTGCTGAGTTCTTTAGTGGAGCAAACGATACCCTCTCGACGATTGGCCTCATCGTGTTCTTGCTCGGGCCGGTCGGCACGCTCGTCCCGCTTACCGGCCTCATCGTCGGCTACAAAGCCATCGTTGGCGAGCGAGAGAGCGGGAGCCTCAAGTTCCTGCTCGCGCTGCCTCACACCCGCCGCGACGTGGTGCTCGGCAAAGTGCTTGGTCGCTCTGGCGTGCTCGCCACGGCGATTCTCGCTGGCTTCGCGCTCGCCGCCGTCATCGCCGTTGCGCTCTACAGTTCGTTCTCGCCAGCGGCGTTCCTCGGGTTTACCGCCCTCACGCTCCTGTTCGGCGCCGTGTTCGTGAGCGTGGGCGTTGGCATCTCCGCTTCGACGGGTTCGTCTTCGAAGGCAACCGCCGCCGTCATCGGCTTTTTCCTCCTGTTCGAGTTCCTCTGGGGACTCATCCCAACTCTCCTCAACTACGCCCTTACCGGCAGTTTCGGCTTCCAAGGGCCGCCGCCGAGTTGGTATCAGTTCCTCACGAACATTAGCCCGAGCGCGGCGTTCGGCAACGCAATCACGCTCGTGCTCCCGGCCAATGCCGGACTCACGATGCCCGGTCAGGTCCAATCAATCTTCGTCGAAGGCTGGTTCGGCCTGCTCGTCCTCCTCGCGTGGGCGCTCATCCCGCTCGCCCTCGGCTACGCCCGCTTCGAACGCGCAGACCTCTAAGCCACACACCTTTTGTTTCGGCCGGAGAACACGTTTCAATGCATCTCTCAGAAGGCGATACACACACCTACGAACGCTCCTTCACCCACGAGGACGTCCGCCAGTTTGGCGAGCTCTCCGGTGACGACCAACCCCGCCACACCGAACCCGACGAGGAGGGCAGGCTCATGGCACAGGGACTGCTCACGGGAACCTTGCCAACCAAACTCGGCAGCGACATCCACTTTTTCGCCCACACGATGACGTTTCGCTTCCGCAGACCGGTCTATACGGACGAGACGATTACCTGTGAGATGACGATTGATACGATTAGTGAAGCCGACGACCGCTACAACGTAGACGCCACCTTCGTCTGCACCAACGACGAGGACGTGACCGTGCTCTCCGGTGAGGTGTCGGGGCTTATCTGGAAGGACTGACGCCTTTTTCTGCGAGCAACTTCCAGAACGCTTCCTCGTCGAGAATTGGGACGCCGTTTGACTCCGCATCGTTCGTCTTGCTCGCCCCCGGATTCTCTCCAGCGACGAGATAGTCGGTGTTCCCCGAGACGCTCCCCGTCGCGTTCGCGCCGTGTTTTTCGACCACGGCTTGGGCCTCGCTGCGCGTCATCTCCGCGAGGCTTCCGGTGAAGACAAAGGTGAGGCCCGCGAGTTCGTCGCCACCCGTTTGTTTGACAGACTCGGGTTCGACGCCGCGTTCGCGCAACTGGGCAATCACCCGACGATTCTCCTCGCTCTCGAAAAACGTCGAAATATCTGCGGCGACGGTTTCGCCCACGTCGTCTACTTCCTGTAGCTCCGCCGCAGTCGCGTCCATAATCCCATTGAGCGTACCGAACTCGCGGGCGAGCGACCGCGCCGTGGTTGGCCCAACCGAGGGAATCCCGAGGCCGACGAGGAAGGCGTCGAGCGCGGGCTGTTTCGCGGCTTCTAATTCGTTGAGGAGGTTGTCGGCGCTCTTTTCGCCCCAGCCCTCAAGCTCCACGAGGTCGTCGCGCGAGAGGCTGTAGAGGTCGGCTATCGTCTCGATGAGCCCTGCTTCGATGAGTTGAACCACTTTCTCTTGGCCGAGGCCTTCTACGTCGAGCGCCCCGCGGCTGGCGTAGTGGCCCACGGCGCGTTCGAGTTGCGCACGACAGGCGAAGCCGCCGGTACAGAAGGCAAGCGGGCCGTCGCGTTCGACCGGGCTCTCACACACCGGGCAGGTGTCGGGGTATTCGAAGTGACCCGCTGCGTGTTTCTCGACGACTTCTGCGACGTACGGAATCACGTCGCCCGCGCGCTCGATGCGGATTTCGTCGCCGATGTTCACGTTCATCGCCTCGATTTCACCCGGATTGTGGAGGGTGGCTCTGGAGACGGTGACGCCCGACACGTCCACGGGGTCTAAGAGGGCGACCGGCGTCAGGCGACCGGTACGACCGACTTGCACCACGATGTCCGCGATGCGCGTCTGTTCGGTGCGGGCGGGGAACTTGTAGGCGAACGCCCAGCGCGGGGCGCGAGCCGTTTCGCCCAACTCGTCGCACGCCGCCCGGTCGTTGACCTTGATGACCGTGCCATCGATTTCGTAGTTCAGGTCGTCGCGCGCTTCCTGTATCTCGTTTCGGTAGGCGATTGCACCTTCGATGTCGGAAACCAATCGCGAACGGGCAGAGGCTTTGAGGCCCCATTTGGGGAGTGCGTCGTGTTGGGCTGCGTGCGTCTCGAACGTCCGGCTCGAATCGAGCACGTCGAAGAAAAAGCAGTCGAGTGGGCGGCTTGCCGTAATTTTTGGGTCGAGTTGTCGCAGCGTTCCGGCCGCCGCGTTTCGCGGGTTTGCAAACGGGTCGTCGCCGTTTTCGATGCGTTCGCGGTTGTGCGCCTGAAACGCGTCGCGGGGCATGTACACCTCGCCACGCACCACGAGACGGTCGGGAAAGTCACCATGGAGGCGCTGGGGGACGGAGCGAATCGTCCGGACGTTCGCGGTCACGTCCTCGCCGGTGACGCCGTCGCCACGGGTCGCGGCCCGTTCGTAGCGGCCGTCTTCGTAGACGACTTCGACGGAGAGGCCGTCGAATTTTGGTTCGCAGAAGTAGTCGACTTCGCCCACCGCATCGCGGACGCGCTGGTCGAACGCGCGCACGTCTGTCTCCTCGCCCGAGGAGTCGATGGACTTCATCGCCGCGATGTGTTCGACGGTTTCGAGTTCGTCTAACGGTTCCTCACCGACCCGGCGTGTCGGGCTGTCTGCTGTCCAGAGGTCGAAGGCGTCCTCTACGTCTTGGAGTCGGCTGAACAGGGCATCGTACACGTGGTCTGCGATGACTGGCTGATTCTCGACGTAGTAGCGTTTGTCGTGATAGCGGATGGCCTCGCGCAGGCGGGCGACTTCCTCGCGGGCCTCGTCGTCGCTCAACTCGGCGACCGGGCGAAACTCGGTCACGGGGTCGTCGAGATGGGGATTGTCGTCGCCGGTGGTCATTACCGGGTGATTGGTCGCCCGGTGTTAAAATCTCGGGGAGAGGGTTTCGATGGGTTCGAGTTCGTCGGCACACCGCTCTGCGAAGGCGAGCAGGTCGAGGTCTGCGTCTGGTTCCATCGAGACGGTGACGCCCGTGTTTTCTTGGAAATAAAACCGTAAGATGAGCGCGTCGTCGAATCGGGCAACGCTCCAGTGGACGGCTCCGAGGCCGAAGGTGTCTTCGACCGAGATGGTTTGCTCGCCGCTTTCGGTGAGATACGACGAAATCTTCGGGACGTACTCCGCACGGCTGTCTCGCACGTCTCTGCGGGCAATGAGGAGATGGTGTGTCTCGTCGTGGTGGTAGCGTGCGATGCGAAGCTGGTCGCCCAATTCAGTTTCTAAAAACGAGATGAAACCATCGAAATTGCCCATTGCGTGCGGTTTTTACACTGACAATATCTTACATCTTTCGGAGGTGTCGGGCTTCGTGTGTGAACACGGACTGACACTGGCGACACTTGGTCAGACCCACAGGCGTTATCTGTTGGGCCTCGAACGGAGAAGTATGTCGGAGGAGTTCCTCCTGTTGAATCCAGGACCAGTTCCGATCACCGATGCGGTACGCAGAGCCATGGACGGGTCGATGGTTTCTCACCGCTCGGCCGAATTCGAAGCCACCTACGCTCGCGCACAGGACGGCCTTTCGTACATCTTCGAGTGTTCGACACTCGACGGGTCGTCTACGTCCTCGGGAGGAACCAGCCTCATCCTGAACGGCACGGCCACGATGGGGATGGAAGCCGCTGTGGCGAACCTCACGGACGACGACAGCGAGGTCGTCGCGCTCGTAAACGGGAAATTCGGCCGTCGGTTCAAGCGCATCGCAGACCGCCACGCACAGGTCTCGGCCGTCGAAATCGAGTGGGGCGAGTCGTTCGACCTTGACGACGTTGCAGACGCCATCACCGACGACACGGACGTCGTCACGATGGTCCACAACGAGACCTCGACGGGTGTGTTGAACCCGGTCGAACAGGTCGGCGAACTCGCTGCCGCCGCGGACGCTCGCTTCGTCGTAGACGGCGTCACCAGCATCGGCGGTGACGTGTTCAAAATCGACGACTGGAACGTTGACATCGCCATCACCGACTCCCAGAAGGCGCTCGCCGCGCCACCGGGCGTGAGCGCGATGTACGTCGCAGACCGCGCTGTTGAGTACATCGACGGCGAGGGCGCGCCGTTCTACGAAGACTTAGACTGGCATCTGCGCAAAGCCGAGTCCCATCAGACGCCGTTTACGAGCGCCGTACCGTTGTTCCGCTCGCTCGCGGTCGCCGTCGAACAAATCGAAGACGAGACGATGGAAACGCGCATCGCCCGCCACCGCCGCCAGTCCGCGGCGTTCCGCGCTGGTTTCGAGGCAATGGGCCTCTCGCTGTTCGCGTCGCTCAACGAGGATTCGGCCTATTCGAACACGCTCACGTCGGTTGCGCTTCCTGAGTCGGTCACAGCATCGCCATCCGACTTCTTCGATGCGGTCAAAGCACGAAACGTCTCCATCAGTGGCGGACAGGCCCACCTTGGTGGGCACATTTTCCGCGTCTCAAACATGGGCAACCTCGAAGCCGACCAGATCCTTCGCGGGATTCGGACGATTGGCGAGGCCATGACCGACGTCGGTGTGGATGCGGATACCGAAGCCGCACTCACCGCCGCGCGCGCCGAACTGGACGACTAATAGCGACCTTTTTTGCGACGTCTTTCGCGCCTGTGTAGTCGCGCCGTCAAACCGCCTGCCACTTACGTGTCTCTCGTCCACAGAATCGGACGCAAATGGCCGAAAAGAAATTCGCAATCCTCCTGAACGCAGACAAGACGAGTGTCGGCCCCGCGGCGAACGGGCTTGAGTACGCGCTTGACTTAGACGACGCTGGCTACACCGCGGAAGTCTACTTCGACGGCGCGGCGACCGAGTGGCCAGCCGTCCTCGACAGGAAGCCGGACAACCCCGTGAACAAGTACTTCAACGAGGCCGTAGAGCGTGGCCTCATCGGTGGGGCGTGTGGCTACTGTGCGAACGCGTTTGGCGTCTACGACGACGTGGACGAGGCGGGCGTCGAACTCCTTGGCGGGCGCGAGAATCACGGCCCGGACGTCGGCGCGCTCGTCTCAGAAGGCTACGAACTCATCACCGTCGGGTAATCAGCGCCCGGCTTCCGCCCCGAACAGGGACTGTTTTTCGAGTTTCAAACGCACGAACACTGGGAGCGTGAGCAGCGCAATCCCGATTTCGAGACCGCCCGCGACGAGGAAGGCGGCTAAAAAGCCGTAGGTGTCGGCCACCGCGCCACCGACGACGATACCCGTGAGAAAGCCAATCGAGCCGAAGATGTTGAACCCGCCCATGGCAACCCCGCGTTCGGTGTCCCGGGAGAGGTCGTTCACGAGCGCCATCGTCGCGGGCGCCATGAGCGCGCCGAGGACGCCAACGACGACCATGCCGGCGCGGGCGGCGTTCAGCGTGGGGACGAGGCCAACGGCGATGACTGCAACCCCATACAGGCCGGAGCCGACGACGACCGGCCCCACTCTCCCGACTCGGTCTGAGAGCACGCCAAAGGGGTACTGGAGCAGGGCGAAGGGGACGAAAAACAGCGCGAGCACGAGGCCGGTCTGGGCGGCGTCTAAGCCGAACGCGGTGCGAAAGTAGAACGTCCCGACGAGGGCGAAAAAGCCCGCCGTGAGCCGGTCGATGAAGCCAAAGGCGTAGGGCAGGAGGAGGACGGGCGTTTCCCTGAGTCCAGAGAGGGTGGCCGCGACACCGTCGTGGTTTTTCGGGGCGCGGTCGGTGACGAAAATCGTGAGAACCGCTCCAAGTGCGAGCAGGCCGCTTGCGAGATAGAGCGGCGCGAGCGGGTCTATCGTCGTGAGTCGCCCGCCGAGCGGTGCGCCAAGGGCGGTGCCGAGACCGATGGCGATGCCCGCCGCACCCATGTTCTTGCCGTGGCCGCCGTCCAAATCCATCAGCATGGTCATCGAAAGCGAGAACGCAGCAATGGTGACCGCCCCTTGGATGAATCGAAGCACGAGCACGGCTCCGAAGGCGGTGATGCCGACGATAGGCAGAACGGCGAGCAGCGCGTAGCCAACTGCGCCGCCAAGCGCCCCGAGGGCGATGTACGGCGCTCTTCGGCCCGTGGTGTCGCTCAAACTCCCCCAAACGCCCGCGAAGAGGACGAATCCCACAAACTCGGCGGTGAGAAACCACATCCCCGCATCGAGGCTTGTGGTCGCGCCGAGGGCGGCGAGGAGGTCTGGGACGCCGGGGTAGAGGAGCACCTGCGCGAACAATACGACGAACACGACGAGTGCGAGGCGTATCCGGTCTGTCCCGGCCATGTGGGGTAAAAAGACTTGAACGGGCTAAATCTCTGTGCTCGAGATTGCGGTCCCGTTTCAACGAGAAAACCGCGTGCTGTGAACGTTCTTCCGGACTGGCCTATCTCGGTAGTTAGTACGTCTTTAACGTTGGTATTACCTGATTTACGATATGACTCTCTCGCGTATGAGTCTGCAGGGGACAGAGACATGCGATTTGCTATTCGCCGGTCAGACCGGGGGATGTCGCCACTGGTGGGGGTGATTACGATGGTTGCGGTGACCATTCTCTCGGCTGCGCTTACGACGGGGATGCTGTATGGAATGACCGATGCAGCGGGCGGTCCGGCACCGGTGATAATTATGACCGATTCGGCTCGTGCGTCGCAGGTCGGCGACCAGACCTACGCCGACTTGCTGTTCTACCACGAGGGTGGCCAGCAGGCGAACGTCGAAGATTTGGAAATCATCGTTCGAAACGGCGGCTCCTCGACGCACCACACCATCTCGAAAACGGGTGATGTTGCAGACGGGCTGTGGACGGGTGGAGAATTGCTCTCAGTTTCGCTCTCGGGTGAGGAAGTCTGTGCAAGCGGTGGTGAGTATCTCGACGTGTACTTGGTGCACAAGCAAGACGAAAAGCGGTCGTCCATCATCGCAAAGCGCACGGTTCCGGTTGAACGTGAAGAACAGCTCGTGCCCATCACGAGCAGCGACTTCGACATCGTAGAAGGTGCGGTCGTACCCGGGGCTGACTACGATGCAGAAGTCGTCCTCCTCGGGACGGCCATCTCAGACGGACACGGTTCTGACATCCCCGTGTACATCGAATTCCAAGTCGGTGACGACACCATCGTTCCGTGGCCCGGCGACGTGAACGACGGCGAGAATCCACGAACCACGGAGTTCATCGGACGCACCGCGGGTGAGGCAATCTCCGTGAAAGCAACGGGACTGCTCTCCGCTCTATCTACCGAAGAGACCGAGCAGGTACTCGTGTTGCGCGACGGTGATGAAGTGCCAGACATCGAAGGGTTCGAAGATCAGTCGAACGCAGAGGAGTTCGTCAGAGACTACATCGTAGATGGGAAGATAAGCCTCGAAGAGAACGAGGCTATCTTCCTCTTCGAGATTGGGACTGATAACCTCAACAGCAATGCTGCGGACTTCCAGGATGCGGTTGTGCTCGTCAGCATGTCGCGGCTCGAAGAGACCACCGAGACCGAGAACGTAGTCGAAGCGTCCCAGATCCAAGACGTGCGCTCACACCGAACCATCATCTGCGCTGCGTAAGGCGAGTGCAGGTTTTGCCTATACTCACAGTTATAGAAAGCTCCAGGAATATGAGTCACACACATGAACCACTCCGAGTGGCCGGGGTTCTCTACACGCTGTCTTCACGCGGGACAGGAGCCAGACCCGGCGACAGGGGCGCGCGCCCCACCCATCTATCAAACGACTTCGTACGTCTTCGAGGACGCCGCCACGGCTGCTTCTCGGTTCGCCCTCGAAGCCGACGGTAACATCTATTCGCGGTTTTCAAACCCGACAACGGCGATGCTCGAAGCCCGTCTCACCGCCCTCGAAGGTGGGAGCGCGGCGCTCGCCACCGCCGCGGGCATGGCCGCGCTCGACGCCGCGACCACGACGCTCGCCCGTCCCGGCGACAACATCGTCTCTGCGGCGTCCATCTACGGCGGCACGCACTCGTACTTCTCGAACACCGCTGGAAACCGTGGAATTGAGCCACGCTTCGTTCCGACGCTTGATTACGACGCCTACGCCGAGGCCATCGACGAGGACACCGCCTACGTCCACGTCGAGAGCATCTCGAATCCGGCGCTCGTCACCCCTGATTTAGAACGCATCGCAGCGATTGCCCACGACAACGATGCGCCGCTGTTCGTGGACAACACGTTCGCGACGCCGTATCTGTGCAATCCCTTTGAACACGGCGCAGACCTCATCTGGCACTCGACCACCAAATGGCTCCACGGGTCGGGAACCACCGTTGGCGGCGCGCTCATCACTGGCGGCGACTTCGACTGGGGCGACTACCCCGAAGTCGGCCAGCCAAATCCGGCGTTTCACGGGACGAACTTCACCGAGCGGTTTGGTGACCGCGCGCTCGTCGAAGCCGCCCGCCACCGCGCCGTGCGGACGACCGGAAGCGGCCAGTCGCCGTTCAATGCATGGCTCACGTTGCAGGGCATCGAGACGCTCCCGCTCCGGATGGAGCGCCACTGCGAGAACGCACAAGCAGTGGCCGAATTCTTAGAAGACCATCCGGCCATCGACTGGGTCGCCTACCCTGGCCTCGAAAGCCACGAAACCCACGACAACGCCTCGAAGTACTTAGACGGTGGCTACGGCGGCATGATTGCCTTCGGACCGAAAGGCGGCTACGACGCCGCGAAACGGCTGTGTGAGGAGACGCAACTGGCGAGCTTCCTCGCAAACGTCGGCGACTCGAAAACGCTCATCATCCATCCGGCGAGTACGACTCACGCTCAACTCACAGAGCAAGAACAACTCGAAAGCGGGGTCAGCCCCGACCTCGTTCGGTTTTCGGTGGGTATCGAAGATGTGGATGATATCATTACAGACCTTTCGGAGGCCCTGCCATGAGCGACGACGGCGTCGCGCAACTGGGCGAGTTCGAGTTCGAGTGCGGCGAGTCCATCCCGAATCTGGAGATTGCCTACGAAACCTACGGCGACTTTACGGGCGACAACGCGGTGCTCGTCTGTCACGCGCTCACGGGCAGTGCCCACGTCTCCGGGCTTCGCCGCGCGAGCCACGGCGGGCAGGCGACGGCGTGGTGGGACGACATCGTCGGGCCGGGGAAGGCCATCGACACGACCGAGTACTTCGTCGTCTGTGCGAACGTGCCGGGGTCGTGCTACGGGTCGAGCGGCCCGTCGAGCGAGGGGCCGGACGGCGAACCGTGGGGAACCGACTTCCCGCCTGTGACCGTCGGCGACTGGACGCGCGCCCAGCGCGACTTGCTCGACCACCTCGGGGTGCCGAACCTCCACGCCGTCGTCGGCGGGAGCGTCGGCGGCATGAACGCCCTCGACTGGGCAAAACAGCACCCAGACCACGTCGACCGCATCGTCGCGGTGGCGACCGCCGCTCGCCTCGACCCGCAGTGTCTCGCCCTCGATGCGATTGCACGCCGAGCGATTACGACCGACGCGAACTGGAACGGCGGCGAGTATTATGGCGGTGACCTGCCGAAACACGGCCTCGCGCTCGCCCGCCAAATCGGTCACACGATGTATCTCTCAAAAGATTCGATGGACCGGAAGTTCGGTCGGCGGTCTGCGGGCAGAGACGCCGCTCGCGATGCGTTTCCGGTTGACCCCGCGGCCGGTTTCTTCCCGTACCGTGACGTGGAATCCTACCTCGATTATCAGGCAGAAAAGTTCGTCGAGCGCTTCGACGCCAACAGCTACCTCTACCTGACGCGAGCGATGGACAACTACGACCTGTCTGCGGGGTTCGAATCCGACGCCGACGCGCTCGCGGCGTTCACCGGCGAGGCGCTCGTCCTCTCGTTTACCGGCGACTGGCACTTTACGACCGAGCAGGCAGAGACCCTCGCCGTGGCGTTCAGAAACGGCGACACACCGACGGCTCATCACAAGATTACGTCAGACCACGGCCACGACGCGTTTCTCGTGGAACCTGAAAAAGTCGGCCCGCCGCTCGCAGATTTCCTCGAAGTTGGCGTCTCCGGCAAGGCCGTGACCGACACGGTGTCGAGCAACTCTGACCGCCAGTTCGCGCCGGTTCACACGAGCCTGTTCGGGAAGTGATTACTCGGCGCGCACGATGAGTGCGAGGCCGACGACCACCGCGAGCACGTAGGCGGGTTGTGCGCTTGCGAACTCGACGAGGTGCGTCAGCGTCAGCCCCATCGTCGCCGACGCTGTTCCTTCGACTGCCGCAGACAATGACCGATAGGCGACCCGCCCGCCTGCGAGCACCGCGATGAGCCCTGCTGTTTTGAGTGGATAGTCACTCACCACGCCCACAAACCGCCGCGAAATCGCCCGAAGCATATCCATTCTCATTCGCCGGACGACTCCTAAACGTTCGCACTCCCGTCACGTGTCATAGCCTTGGGCAATTATTGCAAAGCATAGTGCGTACTTTTATATTACCTGTGGAAATAATACTGGCACGAACAATGTCAGACGAGCATACTCCACGCTTCGCCACTCGGAGCCTGCACGCAGGCCAGGAACCGGACCCGGCGACTGGCGCACGCGCACCACCGATTCACCAGACGACCTCCTACGTGTTCGACGACGCAGACCACGCCGCCCGCCTCTTCGCGTTAGAAGAGGAGGGCCACATCTACTCACGGCTCATGAACCCGACCGTGTCGATGCTCCAAGAGCGCCTCGCCTCGCTCGAAGGCGGCGTTGGCGCGCTCGCGACCGCCTCGGGAATGGCCGCGTTCGACCTCGCAAACTTCGTCCTCACCGAGCAGGGCAAGAACGTCGTCTCCTCGTCGGCCATCTACGGCGGCACGCACACCTACCTCAGCCACTCAGCGCCGCGTCGTGGCGTCAACACGACGTTCGTCGATCCGCTCGACTACGACGGCTACGCCGAGGCCATCGACGAGGACACCGCCTACGTCCACGTCGAGACAATTGGCAATCCCGCGCTCGTCACGCCGGACTTCGAGCGCCTTGCCGATATCGCCCACGACAACGACGTCCCACTGCTCGTGGACAACACGTTCGCGACGCCGTATCTGTGCAATCCCTTTGAGCACGGCGCAGACCTCATCTGGCACTCGACCACGAAGTGGATTACCGGTGCGGGCACGACGATTGGCGGCGCGCTCATCGACTCCGGTAACTTCCCGTGGGAGGATGGCGACTACCCCGAAATCACCGAAGACAACCCGGCCTACCACGGCGTGAACTTCCGCGAGCGCTTTGGCGAAGCCGCGTTCACCGTCACCGCACTCGCCCGCGGGCTTCGTGACCTCGGCAACCCACAGTCGCCGTTCGACGCGTGGAACGTCCTCCAGAAGTTGGAGACGCTGCCACTCAGAATGGAACGTCACTGCGAGAACGCGCTCATCGTCGCCGAGTTCTTAGAAGACCACCCAGACGTATCGTGGGTCACCTACCCCGGCTTAGAAAGCCACGAAACCCACGACAACGCCACGAAATACCTGAACGGTGGCTACGGCGGCATGCTCACCTTCGGCTTAGATGGCGGCTACGACACGGCGAAAAAGATGACCGAATCGACCGAACTTGCGAGTCTGCTCGCAAACGTCGGCGACGCGAAGACGCTCATCATTCACCCCGCAAGCACGACCCACCAGCAGCTCACCGACGAAGAAAAAGAATCGAGCGGTGTCCGGCCTGACCTCGTCCGGCTTTCTGTCGGCCTCGAAGACCCAGCCGACATCCTCGCGGACTTAGACCAAGCAATCGACGCGGCCTCGAACTAGAGGACGCCGTCTTCTGCGAGCACTTTTTGCAGCCGGTCCATCCGCGCGACGACGATTTGACAGTGTGGGCGAACGGCGGGCTTTGGCAGGTAGCCAATCGACAGCCCCGCGACCTTGAGCATCGGGAGGTCGTTCGCGCCGTCGCCAACGGCCACGGTGTCCCGGAGGTCGATGCCGAGTTTTTCTGTCAGGTCGGAGAGCGCCGTGTCTTTCGTGCCTTCGATGAGCGGCCCCTCAACTTCGCCGGTGAGCGCGCCGTCTGCGACGAGCAGGCGGTTTGCGACGATGGTATCCACCGAGACGCCTTCGCGGGCGAGCGCCGCCTCGACGCCGCGTTCGAAGCCACCCGTCAAGATAGCGACGTGGACGCCCGCCTCGCGCAGCTCGCGGATGAGGTCAGCCGCGCCGGGTCGCAGGCGCACCTTGTCGAAGGCGTTCTGTGCCTCTTCGTCTGCGAGTCCGGAGAGCAGGTCTGCCCGCGAGCGCAGGCTCTCTGCGTAGCTGAGTTCGTTGTTCATCGCCCGTTCGGTGATGTCTTCCATCTCTGCTGCGACGCCACAGCGCTCACCGAGCAGGACGGTCATCTCCGAATCCGAGAGGGTGCCGTCAAAGTCGAACGCGACAAGTTCCATACGAAATCGCCCGGGTGACGAGACTTGAGCATTGTGTCTTCGGCAGACCTCGCCCATCGCCGAAGGCGTGTGCTACCGCGGCGAGAACGCGGCATTTTCCGCGAATGAAGAAAGCGTTAACCTTCGCGCCCTGTTCTCCCGACACATGAACGTACTCGTCACGGATCCTATTGCTGAGGCCGGGCTTCAGCAACTCCGTGAAGCGGGCCACGACGTAGAGACGGCGTACGATGTCGAGGGTGACGCGCTCCTCGAAGCAGTGTCTGCTATCCACGCGCTTATCGTCCGGTCAGGGACGGACGTCTCTGCAGACGTGTTCGAAGCCGCAGACAACCTCATCATCGTTGGCCGGGCCGGGATTGGCGTTGACAACATCGACATCGACGCCGCGACCGACCACGGCGTCATCGTCGCAAACGCCCCCGAGGGCAACGTCCGCGCCGCTGCAGAACACACCGTCGCGATGGCGTTCGCCGCCGCCCGCAACATCCCACAGGCCCACATCCGCCTCAAGGCAGGCGAGTGGGCGAAAGGCGACTACCTCGGCACCGAAGTCAACGGCAAGACGCTTGGCATCCTCGGCCTTGGCCGCGTCGGCCAAGAGGTCGCAAAGCGCCTCGGCGCGCTCGGTATGGACCTCGTCGCCTACGACCCGTACATCTCAGAAGAGCGCGCCGCCCAGATTGGCGCAGAGCTCGTGGACTTAGACGACTGTCTCTCGCAGGCTGATTTCCTCACCATCCACACGCCGCTCACCCCCGAGACGGCGAACCTGATTGGCGAAGCAGAACTCGCCCAACTCGAAGGCGGCTACGTCGTCAACTGTGCCCGCGGTGGCATCGTGGACGAAGCCGCCCTCGCCGCCGCCTGCGAAGACGGCGTGCTCAAAGGCGCGGCCATCGACGTGTTCGCAGACGAGCCAATCTCGCCCGACAACCCGCTGCTCTCGGTCGATAGCGTCGTCGTAACGCCCCACCTCGGGGCGAGCACGGAAGCCGCCCAAGAGAGCGTTTCGACGAGTATCGCAGACCAGATTATCGCCGCGTTCGCAGAGGAGCCGGTCATGAACGCGCTCAACGCGCCGTCGATGGACGAGAGCGCCTTCCCACGGGTCAAGCCGTACATCGAACTCGCAGACACCGCGGGCAAGGTCGCCGCCCAACTCTACGGCGACCGCATCGGCAAGGTCGAAATCACCTACGCGGGCGACATCGCCGCAGAGGACATCGACCTCGTCACCGCGAGCGCGCTCAAGGGCGTGTTCGAGCCGCTCGAATGGCAGGTCAATGCCGTGAACGCGCCGCGCATCGCAGAGGAGCGCGGCATCGACGTGATTGAATCGAAGTCCCACCAATCAGAGGACTTCCAGAGCCTCATCACCGTCACCGTCGGGAACACGGAAGGCGATGAACTCAGCGTCTCCGGCACCCTGTTTGCGGGCAACGACCCGCGCATCGTCCGCATCGACGGCTACCGCGTGGACGCCATCCCGCACGGCCAGATGCTCGTCGCCCGCAACTACGACGCACCCGGCGTCATCGGGTTCATCGGGACGGTCCTCGGCAACGCAGAAATCAACATCGCGGGGATGTTCAACGCCCGCGAGACCATCGGCGGGGAAGCACTCTCGGTGTACAATCTGGACGACAAACTCTCGCCAGAAGACAAGGAAACCATCGAGAACGACGAGCGCATCATCGAGATTCGCACGATTACGCTCGACGACTAAGAAAAAGACGAGGACGCTGGTTTTCACCCTCCGGGAGTCTGGTGGGAGATGGACCGTTATCGGGTCAGGAACGACTGCACGCGATTTTTCGCCCCCTGATCTGTCTGGGAGTCCGAGTCGTGATTTTCTGGGTGCCTCGTGCGTGCTTCGAGAATCTGTTCGTACTGGTCTACGATGGCCTCAGTGCGCTGTTCTGCTGCCTTGAGTTCTGCTTCGAGACTTGCGATGTGGCCTTTGAGCGCGGCAATTCTCGTCTGATACAGTGCGCGTTGGCTGGATGAGAGGTCGCCATCCACCCCACGCGGATTGTCGAGCCGACTTCGTTGGGACATGAGTCAGGGGAGTTAGACTATGACACACACCCACATGAAGTTCAGTCAGACGAGTGTGAGACGAGAGGCACACGTCTGTCTCACACACCCGCGCAGTCGTTCGATTTAGCTCTGTAGGTGGTCGAGAACGCCTTCGGTGGTTCCGGGGACTGGTTCCGGGTCACGGCCCGCGGCCGCCGCAGCGTCCGGGTCTTTGAGCAGGTGACCCGTCGTGAGACACACGACGCGCTCGTCGGCCGAAACGACGCCCTGTGCGCGGAGTTTGCGCAGGCCCGCCACAGAGGCGGCGCTCGCGGGTTCGACGCCCACGCCTTCTTCGGCGAGCAACCGCTGGGCGTCGGTAATCTCCTCGTCTGAGACGGCGATGGCGGTGCCGCCCGTCGCGCGAATGCCGGGCAGGGCTTTCGGTGCGTTCACCGGATTGCCGATACGGATGGCCGTTGCCTTCGTCTCCACCGAATCCCAGCGCGTGACTTCGTCCGCGCCGTTTTCGATGGCTTCGACCATCGGTGCTGCGCCTTCTGCCTGCACGCCGGTCAGTTTCGGCACCTCATCTTCGGCCAACTCGCCGGATGCGACGAGTTCGCGGAACGCCTTGTAGAGCGCCGCCGTGTTCCCGGCGTTCCCCACAGGAAGGACGATTCGGTCGGGGAACTCTCCGGTCTCGTCGCGGACGGATTCGAGAATCTCCAGACCAATCGTCTTCTGGCCTTCGAGGCGGAACGGATTGAGCGAGTTGAGCAGATACGCCTCGCCGCGGGCTGCGAGGTCGGAGACGATGTCGAGGCAGGTGTCGAAGTTGCCGTCCACTTCGAGGATGCGCGCGCCGTGGAGACTGGCTTGGGCAACCTTCCCGGCGGCGACTTTCCCAGCAGGGAGCAAGACGAGCGTTTCAAGCCCTGAGCGGGTGCCGTAGGCGGCGAGTGCTGCAGACGTGTTCCCGGTGCTCGCACACGCCAGGCGGTCGACGCCGAGGACGCGGGCGACCTGCACGCCAACGGTCATGCCGCGGTCTTTGAAACTGCCCGTCGGATTCATGCCTTCGTGCTTGACGCGCAGATACTCGACGCCGACTTCGTCCTCGATTTCAGGGACTGGGTAGAGCGGCGTGTTCCCCTCCTGTAAGGTAACGCCCATCTCGACGGGCATGGTCGAACGGTAGCGCCAGACGCCGCTTCCGGAGAAATCGTCGAAGGTCGGGTAGGAGTCGTAGCGCGCTTCGAGCAAGCCATCGCACGCAGGGCAGGTGTAGAGGATGTCGTCGAACGGTGCGTGGGCTTCGCCACACTCGATACACGCGAGCCAAACGCCGTCGTCTGCGACCTCTGGAACCTCGGGGTCTGGTTCCAACTGGAGATTCGTCATTGTCCGCGCCAAAGCACTGGGGGTGCAAAAAGGAGGCGGTTGGTGGAAAAATACACGGTGTCGTCCAGCAACAGAAATTGTTAACACTCCGATACTATTGTGTCATTCATATGGCGTCTCCACTCGAAAATCCAGCCCTCCGGTATGGAATTGGTCTCAGTAGTGCTGCGGTTATCGCAATTGTCGCGTTTCTCTATCTCCACGGGACGGTGCAGTTGGTCGCGTACGGGATGGCGGCCTTCGAAGCCGTCGCCGTCCCACAAATTCTGAAACTGAGCGCGACCCAGTAAGTGCTGAACTGCGCTACGCCTGCGTCTCCTCACCGAACTCGTCGATGCGGTTGTGGACGTAGGCAGCCCACTCATCGAGCGTCTCGTGCATGAGTTCGCGGGCTTCGGGCAGGTTGGTTGCCGTGTACTGATAGACGTGGCCACCGCCGTCTAACAGGCGGCGTTCGCGCATTGCAAGCCCCTTGTCGAGCAGTGTGGCGAGCGAGCGGTTCACGTTGCTCCGGTCGCGCTCCATTTTGTCTGCCAGTTCGGCGACGGTGCTGCCGGGGTTTTCGAGCAACATGAGATAGGTGCGACTCTCGTGGGTCTGGATGCCGAAGACGCACGTCATCACGCCCTCGAAGCCCGGCTCGCCGCCGACCATCAAATCACGAAATCGCTGGGGGTCTGGATCGGCTGATACCATGCCTTCGATATGTCTGGGCCGTGAATAAATCCCGGCGTTACCGGCGGCTTACCCCGACTCGTCGGCGTCGTCGCGAGTGTAGCCGTTTTTCAGGATGCAGGTTCGCATCTCGGCTTCGGTCGTGTGCTTGTGCAGTCGCGTCGGCGTATCGCAGTAGTACGTCTCGCCGTCAAAGCGCAGCGTCACCTGCTTTTGCGTGCCAAAGAGCGAGGTGTTCACGACGATGCGTTGACCGTCGTGGAGTGCCGCAACAAGTTCGTCTGTACTCAGTTCGCCCGCGTCGACGACGACTGGTGATGGCATTGACGAACCCACGCGCCGGGAGCCTATCAGTCACTCGGCGTCCGCGAGGAACGTGAGCAACGCTTTCTGGGCGTGCATCCGATTTTCTGCCTGTTGCCAGACAATCGACCGGTCAGATTCCATCACTGCGTCGGTAATCTCTTCGCCGCGATGGGCAGGTAAACAGTGCATGACGAGCGTGTCGTCGTCGAGGAACGTCTCGTTGAGCTGGAAGCCGTCGAACGCTTCGATTTTCATCGCCCGCTGGCTCTCTTGACCCATGCTCACCCAGACGTCGGTGTACACCACGTCTGCGCCCGCAACAGCCTCGTCGGGGTCGGTCGTGGCTTCGGGAGCTTGTCCGAGTCCGGCGGCGGTTTCGATGACTGCCTCTGCAATCTCGTAGCCCTCCGGCGTCGCCACGGTCACGTCGAGGCCGACCATCGCCGCGCCGAGAACGAACGACTGGGCGACGTTGTTGCCGTCACCGACCCACGCCACGGACACGTCGTCGAATCCGTCGAACCGCTCTTTGATGGTGAGCAAGTCAGCGAGCGTCTGGCACGGGTGGGCGTCGTCGGTCAGCCCGTTTACGACCGGCACGTCTGCGTACTCAGCCAGTTCTACGAGGTCTGCGTGTTCGAACACGCGCGCCATGAGGAAGTCGACGTAGCGCGACACCGCCCGCGAGGTGTCTTTCAGCGGTTCGCCGCGGCTCAACTGGATGTCGTCGGGGCCGAGGAAGATGGCGTGGCCGCCGAGTTGAGTCATGCCCGTCTCGAAGGAGATGCGGGTTCGCGTACTCGGCTTTTCGAACAGCATTCCGAGCGTCTGGTTCGGGAGGCGCTCGTGGGCTTCACCGGCTTCGACGGCGGCTTTCAGGTCGGCCGCGGTGTCGAGGACGGTGTCCAGTTCGGCAGTCGAGAGGTCGTCGATGTCGAGGAAGTGACGGGTCATGCTTTGAGTTTTTTACAGACAGCTTCGAGCACCGACACCGCGCGGTCGTACTCCGCGAGCGGCAGGTGTTCGTTCGGTGCGTGGTCTAAGTCCGAGTCGCCGGGGCCGTAGGTCACCATCGGGCAGTCCCACTCCCCGGCGAAGATGTTCATGTCGCTCGTGCCAGTTTTCCGGAGCAGCCGAGGCGTCCCATCTTCGGCACGAATCGCCACGCGAAACGCCCGCGCGACGGCGGTGCGCGGACTCATCATCACGGGCGGGATGTGGCGACGCCACGTTATCGTGCCCGTGTGCAGGTGGGACTCCGCAATCTCACGAATGTCGTCTGCGGTGAGACTTGGCGGGATGCGAAACTGGATGGTCGCGGTGGCTTCGACGGCGAGGCCGTCTTCTGACGTCCCGCCGTGGAAATCGGTCGGCTTCGCGGTCACCTGCTCGAAGACGGGCGTGTCTTCCGGCACCGAGAAGTCCTCTGCGACCGCGCTCCACCACGCGATGGCGTCCTGCAGCGCGTTGTTCTCGGGCCGCGAGGTGTGCCCGGACTCGCTCGTGGCGATGTACGTGCCGGGGAGGAAGCCGCGGTAGCCGAGTGTGATGCCGTTCCAGCCGCTCGGTTCGCCGTTGATGACGGTGTCAGGAACCGTTTCGCGGGTTTCGACGAGATGGCGCGCGCCGAGTGAATCGGTCTCCTCGCGCACCACGCCGACGAAGCTCACGCCGGTCGAGACGGCCGCGGCGGCCATCGACGCGAGCGGCCCCGTCGCGTCAACGCTGCCCCGGCCCCAGAGCGCGTCGCCCGAGCCGTCTTCTGCGGGGGCGATTTCCACGGGAATCTCGCCGGGGACGGTGTCGATGTGTGAGGTGAGCAGCACGCTGTCGTCCGCCGGTGCACGCACGTTGCCGACCTCGTCTATCCACACCTCGCGGTCGTGTTCCTCGAAGTAGGCGGCGAGCCGTTCTGCGGCAGCAGCTTCGTCGCCGCTCACCGAGGGAATCGAGACGAGGTCTGAAAGAAGGGTCTGTGCGTCGGTCATTGCAGTATCTCTGCGAGGGCGTCAACGACCGCGTCTGCGTGTTCCTCCTCGATGACGAGCGGCGGGAGGAAGCGCACGACGGTCCGCCCTGCAGGCAGTGCAAGAATCTGGTGGTCGAGTGCGAGGTCGCGGAGCATCCGATTTGCGCCGCGTTTGACCTCGACGCCAATCATCAGGCCCTCGCCGCGGATGTCGCGGACGTTGTCGCCGACTTTTTTCGCTAACTCGCTCGTGAGATACTCGCCCATTTCGGCTGCGTGGGCGGGAATCTCTTCGTCCACGAGCGTCGAGAGCGTGGAGTTTGCCGCTGCGCAGATGACCGGGCCGCCGCTGAACGTCGAGCCGTGTGGCCCGGCGTCTGCGGCGATCCAGTCTGCAACGAGTGTCGCGCCGACCGGCAGGCCGTTTGCGAGGCCCTTTGCGCTCGTGAGGATGTCGGGGGTGACGCCCGACTGCTCGCACGCCCAGAGCGTGCCCGTCCGGCCGAGGCCGGTTTGAATCTCGTCGAAGACGAGCGCCGCACCGGCTTCGTCGGTGAATTCGCGAGCGGCTTGCAGGTAGCCCTCGGAGGCGGGATTGATGCCGCCTTCACCCTGAATCGGTTCGAGAAGTACGGCGGCCGTCTCGTCGTCTACGGCCTCTGCCAAAGCCTCTTCGTCGCCGTAGGGGACGAACTCCACGTCGCCCATGAGCGGTTCGAAGGGGGTTTTGTACTTCTTTTTCCACGTCGCAGACAGCGCGCCTGCGGTGCGGCCGTGGAACCCGCGGGTGGTCGCGACGATTTTGGTGTTGTCGGTCGCGCTCCGGGCGAACTTGATGGCCGCTTCGTTTGCTTCCGTGCCCGAGTTGCAGAGCCAGACGTTCTCTATGTCGCCCGGTGCGAGGTCTGCGAGTCGCTCGTACAGCTCGTCGCGGGCGGAAACGGGGTACGATGCCTGCACGTAGGTCAGCGTCTCGGCTTGGTGCTGGACGGCTTCGGTGACCGCCGGGTGGCAGTGGCCAAGTGGGGTGCAGGCGTAGCTTGCGCCAAAGTCGAGGTAGTCGGTGCCGCCCTCGTCGGTGAGGGTGACGCCGCTTCCTGAATCGATACGAATCGGTTTTTCTGAAAAGACAAAGCCGCTCATGACTGGAGTGCGCCGGGGGTGATGTGGGTACCGCCGCCCTTGACGGCCGCGGTGAGTGGTGCCTCTGCGTTCGCGTCTGCGACGACGACTTCGCTCGCGCCGCCCGAGAGCGCCTCAGTCGCGGCCATGACCTTCTTCGTCATGAACCCTTCTGCGGCGTCTTCGATGACGGCGAACTCTTCTGGCGTCGTCGCCTGCGAGATGAGTGTCGATGCGTCGTCCGGGTCTTCGAGGATGCCCGGCACGTCCGTGAGGACGACGAGCGTCGCGCCGAGCGCGCCCGCAATCGCGGCCGCCGCCCGGTCTGCGTCTGCGTTGACGGGAACCCCGTCGTCTGCGAGCATCGGAACCGTCGCAACGGGCGTGTATCCGCCTGCGAGCAAGGTTTCGAGCAAGTCTGCGTTGACCGCGGTAATCTTCCCGGAGTGGTCGCCGCGGCGAATCTTCTTCTTGCCGTCTTCGAGCACGCGTACGGCCGATTTCCGCGGGCCGGTGAGGAGTTTACCGTCCACACCGGAGAGGCCGACCGCGTTCACGCCTGCGTTCTGCAGGAGCGTCGTGAGGTCGGTGTTCAGCAGGCCGGGCATGACCATCTTGAACACTTCAATCGACGTCTCGTCGGTAAACCGTCCGACGACGCCGCCGGGGGTTTCGACGTATTCGGGTTCCTCGCCAAGGCGCTCTAAGGTGTCGTCGACGGCGGTCGAACCCCCGTGAACGACGACGACCTGCTCGCCCTGCTTGACGAGGGCTGCGATGTCCGCGACTGCGCCCTCGGGGTTGACCGCGCGAGCGCCGCCGATTTTGACTACCACTGTCATCTCAGGGAGCCCCCACAGGGTGCAGGCCGAGGAAGTCGAGCCCTGCGGTTTCCTCTAAGCCGAGCGCGATGTTGGCCGCGTGAATCGCCTGTCCGGCCGAACCTTTCATCATGTTGTCGATGGCCGAGAACACGACGAGCCGCTTGTTGCGTGGGTCGAGTTCGAAGCCGACTTCGGCGAAGTTCGTCCCGGCGACGGCCTTCGGTTCGGGGTAGCGATAGACGCCACCGCCGCCAGCGGCCATGCGAACGAACGGTTCGTCCTCGTAGCTGCCGCGATACGCCTTCCAGAGGTCGCCCTTCGTGACGCGCTCGTTCGGGAAGACGTGGCAGGTGGCCGATGCGCCGCGAATCATGTCCACGGCGTGGACGGTAAAGGAGACGCGAAGGCCGAGTTCCTGTTCGATTTCCGCCTCGTGGCGGTGGGTGATGGGCGCGTAGGGGCGGACGATGCCCGAGCGCTCTGCGTGCGAGGAGGCTTTCCCCCCGCTCGCGCCACCCTCTGAGGAACCGACTTTCACGTCAACGACGACCTGCTCATCGCCGCCGAGGATGCCGGCTTGGAAGAGCGGGTACAGCCCCATAATCGTCGCCGTGGCGTTACAGCCACCCGCGGCGATGAGGTCTGCGCCGGGGAGGTCCTCGCGGTGGAGTTCCGGCAGTGCGTAGACGGACTTTTCGAGCAGTTCGGGGCGCTCGTGGCCGTCGTACCACTGGTCGTACTGATCTGCGGTCTGGAGGCGGAAGTCCGCGCTCAGGTCGACCACCGTATCCGCGGCCTCCTGAAAGCCGTCGATGTGTTGCATCGAGACGCCGTGGGGCGTCGCGGCAAACAGGATGTCAACGCTCGCTAGGTCGTCAGGTGCAGAAAACCGGAGGTCGGTGCCCCGAAGATTCGGGTGGACAGACCCCACGGACTTGTTCGCGTATTGGCGGCTCGTTGCCTGGGCCACCTCGAAATCGGGATGGCCGGTCAGCAGGCGCAGGAGTTCGCCGCCGGTAAAGCCGGAGCCGCCGACGACGGCGGCTGTGAGTTGGTCGCTCATCAGGCAGGAACCTCGACCTTCACTTTGGATTCGAGCCAGTCGACGACCTTCGCGGGCACGTCTACGTCCGTCGCGTCGGTGAGCGCCTTGAACTCGACGGTGTGGTTGACCTCGTGGACGGTGTAGCCATCACCGGTCTCCATGAGATCAATGCCGAGCAGACCGCCGCCGACGGCGTCGCTTGCTTTCTTGACGAGTTCTTTCGCTTCATCGTCGAGCTCGAACGATTCCGTCGTCGCGCCCTTCGCGGCGTTGGTGAGCCAGTGGTCTGAACTGCGCACCATCGCGGCGATGGGTTCGCCATCGGTTGCGAGCACGCGGATGTCGCGGCCGGGTTTGTCCACGAACTCCTGGATGTAGAACACCTTGTGCTCGTAGTGGCCAAGCGTTGCTTTGTGTTCTAAGATGGCTTCGGCTGCGTCACGCGAGTCGAGTTTGGCCATCAGGCGGCCCCACGAGCCGACGACGGGCTTGAGCACGCAGGGGTAGCCGAACTTCTCGATGGACTCCATCGCGCTCTCTTTGGTGAACGCCACGTCCGTCGCGGGCGTCGGCACGCCCGCCTGTGCGAGTGCGAGGCTGTTTTTCGCCTTGTCGGCGCACACCTCAGCGGTCTCCGGGCTGTTTACGACCGGGATGCCGTAGGCGGCGACGTACTGGGTTGCGTACTTGCTCCGGCTCGTGGCGAGACAGCGGTCTAAGACGATGTCGACGTCGTCGAAGATTTCGGGTGCTTCGGTCAGCCCGAACTGCACCTTGCGGACGTCGATTTTCGTGACCCCGTGGCCGCGCTCGCGGAGTTCTGCGAGCAGGAGTTTCTCGTCTTTGCGGATACGCGAGTAGAGGATGCCAACGTTCATGCGAGCCACCTCGTCGTGGTGTGGGAGTTCGTGACTTGCAATTTACTCCCCCCAGTCCTCTTCCAGCTCAGGGGCCTTCTCGAGGACCGGCGGGTTGACGTCCACTACTTCGAGTTCAGCGCCACAGGTTGTGCAATCTACGATTTCGCCAACTTCTAAGTCGTCGTGAAGCGCCACGTCGGCTCCACATTCGACACATTCTGCCATGGTGATTGCTCCTCCGACACGCACCCCTATAAACCCATCGAACTTGTCAGAGAAAAATAATAAACAGACTCCCGTCTAACCGCACCGAACTGGCAATTTTCTCGTGTTCTGAATTCGCATTATCAAATTACAGATGTATTATTCGTCCCTCGAAGGGACGGCGGTCGTTCACACATACTGATTCACCTCGTCGTGGAGTTTGGCGCGGGTCGTCGTGAGCTGCTCACGGTGGTATGCCACGCACTCCTGGTCTGAGTCGAGTGCTTCGGTCGCCGCCGCGAGGTGGGCCGCCACCGCCTCTGCGGCGGGGCCACCCTGCGAGTCACGGCTCTCGACACTGGCTGCAGGGTCGAGCGCTGCTTCGACGGCTTCCTGTGAAACGTAGTCAGAGAGCGGCGCGCCGAGCAGGTCCTCTGCGGCCGCCGCAATCGTCTCGTAGTCTTGGCCTTCCTCCGCCGCGGTCGCCACGACCTCGTGGGCCGTGCGGAATGGGACGCCGGACATCGCAAGCAGGTCGGCGACGCCGGTCGCCGTCGAGAAGCCAGCTCCCGCCTCCGTGGCGAGGTAGTCTTCCTGCCAGTCGGCCGTCGCCACCGCACCCGCCGCGACGTTCGTCGCTTCGACTACAGCGTCCGCGGCCGCCCACGCGTGGGGCGTCGCGTTCTGTAAGTCGCGGTTGTACGCGCGGGGCAGCCCCTTCAGCGTCGTGAGCAGGCCGTTCAGCCCCGCGCTCGCGTTGCCCGCCGTCGAACGCACGAGTTCGAGCGTGTCGGGGTTTTTCTTCTGGGGCATAATCGAGGAGGTCGAGGAGTAGTCATCAGACAGTTCGACGTACCCCTTGTTCGCGAACACGATGATGTCCTCTGCGAGCCCAGACAGCGTCGTTGCAAGCGTTGCGAGCGCGCTTACGCCTTCTACGAGGAAGTCGCGGGCCGAACTCGCGTCCATCGAGTTTTCGAGGACGCCGTCGAATCCCAGTAACTCGGCGGTGCGCTCGCGGTCGATGTCGAACGGCGTGCCCGCAAAGGCCGCCCCGCCGAGAGGTGACTGATTCACGCGTGCGTAGGCGTCCATGAGCCGCGCCGTATCCCGGCTCAGTGCCTGCTCGTAGCTGAGCAGGTAGTGGCCAATCGTCGTTGGTTGGGCGGGCTGAAGGTGAGTGAAGCCGGGCATCAGCGTTTCCGCGTGTTCCTCAGCCACTTCACAGAGCATCTCGCGCAGCGCGAGGGTCGCCGCTGCGGCGTCGAGGAGGTCTTCGCGGAACCGGTGGCGGATGCACGCCGCCACCTCGTCGTTGCGACTGCGGGCGGTGTGCATCTTGCCGCCGACAGGGCCAATCTGGCCGATGACCGCCGTCTCGATTGCGGCATGGATGTCCTCGCCGTCCGGGAGTGCCGAAAAGCCCTCCACTTCGACGACGTTGAGCGCCTGCAGAATCTGGCCTGCCTCGTCCTCGCCGATGATGCCCTGTTCTGCGAGCATCAGGACGTGGGCGCGGTCGACCTCTAAGTCGGCCGTGAAAATGCGAGTGTCTGCGTCCATCGAGGAGAGGAATCCGCGGGCAGGGCCGCCGCTGAAGCGTTCCCGGCGAACCACGTCACCGTCTGCGGACTCCTCTACCATTTCACTGGTCCTCGCCGCCGTCTGCCATCGGCGTTGGTGCTTCCTGCTTCGCGCCTTGGAGAATCGAGTTCGCCAGACGCGACTGGAAGCCGTGGTACTTTGCGACGCCCGTCGCGTCGGCCTGCGTGATGCCGTCGACCGTCTCGGTGTTGAACGAGGCGGCCGATTCCGAGTACACCGCGTACTCGCTCTCGCGGGCGACGACGCGCGCTTGGCCACCCTGGAATTTCACGGTGACCGTGCCCGTGACGCGCTCTTGGGTCGTGTTGATGAACCCTTCGAGCGCCGTGACGAGCGGGGCGTTGATGAGGCCCTCGTAGGCTTTCTCGGCCCACTGGTTGTCGATCTGCGTCTTGAACGAGCGCTCTTCTTTGGTGAGGACGAGCTGTTCTAAGCCTTCGTGGGCGTTCAGGAGCACCGTCGCGGCGGGGTGCTCGTAGTTCTCGCGCACTTTGAGCCCGAGCATGCGGTCTTCCATCAGGTCGGTGCGGCCGATGCCGAACTTGCCCGCAAACTCGTTCAGGTACTCAATGAGCGAGACGGCGTCCATCTCCTCGCCGTCTACGGCAACCGGGTAGCCGTTTTCGAACGTAATTTCGACGAGTTCGGTCTCGCCGGTCGGCGCGGTCGTCCACTCGTAGATGTCCTCAGGCGGGACGTAGGCGGGGTCTTCTAAGTCGTCGCCTTCGACCGAGCGACTCCAGAGGTTCGTGTCGATACTCCACGCGCCCTCGTTGCCGCTCTCGACGGGGAGGTTCTTCTCTGCTGCGTACTCGATTTCCCACTCGCGGGTGAGGCCGAGTTCGCGCACGGGGGCGATGACTTCTAAGTCTGATTCGCGCCAGACGGCCTCGAAGCGCAGTTGGTCGTTGCCCTTGCCCGTACAGCCGTGGGCGATGCCGGTACAGCCGACTTCTTTTGCCTTTGCGAGGATGGCTTCGGCGATGATTGGACGGGCGAGGGCGGTGCCGAGCGGGTAGCCCTGATAGTCTGCGTTCGCTTTGACGGCGTCGAGACAGAGGTTTGCGAACTCGGCTTTCGCGTCGATGACGTAGTGTTCTAAGTCGAGGGCGTCGGCGGTCTCTTCTGCCTCGTCGAACTCAGCTTCTGGCTGGCCAACGTCGACGGTGATGCCGACGACTTCGTCGTAGCCGTATTCTTCTTTGAGCAGTGGGACGCAAACGGTCGTGTCGAGCCCGCCGGAGAAGGCGAGGGCGATTTTGGTGGATTCTGTGGTCATTGGGTGTGTGCTGTGGGATGGGTTGTCGGATGTGACACTCAGAACAAGCAGTTGTACGTTCTGAGGAAGTGAGGCGAACCGGACGTTGAAGAATTGGTATTAAGGGCCTAGAGGCCCGGTCGCGGTCGCACGGAGGCGATAACGGACGCCGTGCTCACCGAGAGCGGCGAGCCAACGACGGCAGTCCGTGACATGTGTTGAAAGCATGAGAGAGAAGCATACAAAAGTGTTGCGCATTCTGGAGGCAAAATCGCCTGCCGTGCGTGAGAATGTGTATCTTAGACGAGCGTCTTCGGCCGCGTCGAGAGGTAGTCAAACACTGCGCCGAGAGTGAAACCGTAGGCGAAGTGGGCCAACAGCGTCACCACGAGGTAGAGCACGAGCGCGAGCCCGGCGTAGCCGGGGTAGAACGCGGGCGCAAAGCCAGTCCAGAGCACGAACCCAAAGGAGACGCCCTTGAGGGCGAATTTTTCGCCCGGAAGATACGACCCGAGCGAGGCGAGCAACAGCGGCCAAACCACCATCCCACCGAGCACGAAAATGACGTAGCCAACGGCCGTCGGATTCGCGGGATAGAGCGCATCGAGGCCGAGCAGTGTCGCAAACGAAGCGAACTCACTCACGTCGAACACATTGAGCGAAGCGCCAACGAGCAACCCCATCGTCATCGCCGCCGTCCCAACCAGCCCGCCAACCGCGCCGACGAAGCCATCGGTGATGACACCGGTCAAGTGGTCAAAGTCCGGGTCTGCCACGTCCTCTGACATTTCTCCTAAATATTGCGCATCGTTTTCGGCCATGGTATTAGTTACCATGACTACTGCCAAAAACGTTCCCTCTCTTGCTAGAATACATACAGTTTCAATTTCTTATATGTCTGGGTGACTTGTGCGGATAATGCGGGCATTAATCCGTCTGAAATCCGCGAATTCCCGAAATCACTAAATGTGTGAATATACATATAATAATAGATTGTGATAATGATTTGGGTGCCACTTGTCACGAGTATTTTCCTCGCGTCTGGGCTTGGGGGGCTCATTCCGGGGGGGACGCGCGCGAACGTGTTTGAACGAATCTTCGTGGTATTCCTCATCCTCGGCACGCTCGTCGGGGTTGTCGTTATCACCTACATGTTGTACAATGCGTACAAGTACCGCGACCGACCCGCCCTCGCAGAGTCGGACGCGAAAGACCGCCCACGTCTCGGCGAGATTCCGACCGGCGGTGGTGGCGGGCGAAAACTGTTTGTCTCGTTTTTCTTGAGCTCGATTATCGTGCTCTCGCTTATCACCTGGACCTACGGAACGTTGCTGTTCGTCGAAGCCGGAGACGTCCCCCAAGAAGACGAGTTTGTCGTCAAAGTCACCGGCTTCCAGTTCGGCTGGAAGTTTGAGTACCCGAACGGGCACACAACGTCGGGTGAGCTGCGCATTCCAGAGGGCCAGCGCATCCGCCTTCTCGGCACCTCTGAGGACGTGTTTCACGCCTTTGGCATCCCTGGGTTGCGGGTGAAAATGGACACCATCCCCGGCCAAGAGACCTCAACGTGGGTGCTGGCGGATGAACCGGGGTCGTACCAAGCGCAGTGTTACGAACTCTGCGGGGTGGGCCACTCCTACATGACGGCTGACATCATCGTCATGGAGAACGCTGACTTCGAGGCGTGGTACGCGAACACGACGGCGACAGCGAACGAAACGGCGACGGCAAATCAAACGGTGGCAGCATGACAACCAACGACCGAGGACCAGTGGATGGAGAGCAGGGAAGCGACCATATCGATGAGGCTCTTCCGACACCGGGTGCAGAAGACGAGTTAGTCCCCGTCGAAGGCGGGCTGCCGCCTGCGGCCTCGGTCAAACGCTGGCTCGTCACGACGAACCACAAGGACATCGGCATCCTCTACACCGTGACGGCGCTGTTCTTCCTCATCTTCGGCGGTGTCCTCGCCTTGCTCATCCGCGCCCAACTCTGGATGCCGGGCGAGAGCATTCTCTCTGCGACGGCCTACAACCAGACCGTCTCGCTCCACGGGCTCATCATGGTGTTCTGGTTCCTCTCGCCGCTCGCGTTCGGGTTTGCGAACTACGTCGTCCCACTCCAACTCGGCGCGAAAGACCTCGCATTCCCGCGGCTCAACTCGCTTTCCTACTGGCTCTATCTGTCTTCTGGCCTCTTGCTCGGTGTTTCCTTCTTCCAAGAGGGGACGTTCTCGGGCGGGTGGACGATGTACGCGCCGCTCAACGTGCCCGTGTTCACCCCGGAAGTGGGCGCGAGCACGGCGATTCTCGCGCTCATGTTGTTCGTCGCTTCGGTCACCGTTTCGTCGGTGAACTTCCTCACGACGATGCATCGCATGCGCGCGAAGGGCCTCACGCTCCGGCGGATGCCGCTGTTCTCGTGGACCATCCTGCTCACCGTCTGGATGATGCTGTTCGCGTTCGCCGCGTTGCTCGCCGCGCTGTTGATTCTCCTCTCAGACCGCCTGCTCGGGACCACCTACTTCCTGCCCGACAATCCCGGCGGCTCCATCCTCTGGGCGCACCTGTTCTGGTTCTTCGGCCACCCCGAGGTGTACATCGTCTTCTTCCCCGCCCTTGGAGTGATGGCAGAAACGTTCCAGACGTTCACCGGCCGCCGCCTCGTCGGGCGACGCTGGTTCATCGCCTCGATGGTGCTCGTGGCGATTCAGAGCTTCATGGTGTGGATGCACCACATGTTCCTCACCTCGATTAACCTCAACATCAAGACGCTGTTCATGGCGACTACCATCGGCATCTCGCTGCCCTTCGACCTGATGGTGTTCGCGCTCATCTACACCATGATAAAGGGCAGAATACGCTTTACGACGCCCTTCTTGTTCTCGTTTGGAGCACTCTTGCTGTTCATCATCGGCGGCATCACTGGGGTGTTCCTCGGCGCAGTCGTCCTTGACTACGAGTTCCGGGGCACCTACTGGGTCGTCGCCCACTTCCACTACGTGATGGTCGGCGGCGTCACCGCGCTGTTCGGTGGCCTCTACTACTGGTACCCGAAAATGAGCGGGCGGATGTACAACGAGTTCCTCGGGAAGGTGCACTTTGCGCTCTACTTCGTCGGGTTCAACCTGCTCTACTTCCCGATGTTCATCGCGTGGGAGACCCCGCGTCGGGTGTTCGAGTACAACGTCGCGCTCATTGGCTGGCACCAACTGGCCACGATTGGTGGGTTCATCCTCGGGGCGTCGTTCCTCGTGATGTTCTACAACCTCACGGTGAGCCTCTGGACGGGCGAAAAAGCAGCGGACAATCCGTGGGTGTACGCCACAACCGCAGAGTGGGCCGTCTCCTCGCCGCCGCCGCTTGATAACTTCCCCGGCACCCCGAGCTACGGGTCGGGGATGCTCACCTTCTCCGACGGCACGCCCGAAGCCACCGACGGCGGAGTTGCCGTCGAGGGGCACGACCACCACCCGAGCCACGCAAGCAGCTGGCCGTTCGTCGTCGGTGTGGGGTCGTTCTTTGCGTTCCTCGGGCTGTCAGGGTTCAGCAGAGGCGTTCTCGCGCCCGACTTCGCGGGTGGCTTCTACGTCATCGTGGGCGTGTTCGGCTTTGGTCTTGGTCTCTACGCGCTCGTCTCGATGGGGCTAGAGAAGTTCCACGGCCCGGCAGAACCGATGGGCGAGCGTTGGCCGTTTGCGAACATCGAGAACATGAAACTCGGCGTCTGGATTTTCCTTGCCTCTGACGTGGTGCTCTTTGGCGCGTTCATTGGGTCGTACGTGTTCATCCGCGTCGCCGCAGGCTGGATCGCGTGGGAGCCGGTTCCCCACGACCCTGTGCCGGGGCTGATTAACACCTACCTCCTGCTCACGAGCAGTTTCAGCATTGTGCTCGCGCTCGTCGCCGCCGAACGAAAGAACAAGCGCCTGCTCATGGCGACGCTCGCCGCGACGTTCCTCCTCGGCGTGGGCTTCCTCATCAACAAGGGAATCGAGTGGTACGAACTGTTCCACGAAGGCCTCTGGCTGTCGACGAACATCCGCACCTCGACGTTCTTCCTCACGACGGGGTTACACGCCGCCCACGTCATCGTCGGCCTCATCGTCATCGTCTATCTGTTCGCGCGCGCCTCGCGGGGGGCATACCTTGAGGACAACCGCTCTATCGAGTACTTCGGGCTGTACTGGCACTTTGTCGATATTGTCTGGTTGTTCCTCTTCCCGCTGTTCTACATCCTGTAGGTGACCATCATGACATCCACAAAACTCTACGCGGCAATCTACGTCGTCCTCTTCGTGATGGCGACGGCACAGGTGTTAATCG